>JBEKYC010000020.1:0-96880 GCA_049511415.1 Bryobacteraceae bacterium
TCTTTGGGCTGGGCGCTGGTGACGGACTTGGTCCACCACTCGCGGTCCTGGGTGACGGCTTCCATGAACTCGTCGGTGACGCGGACGGAGTTGTTGGCGTTCTGGAAGAAGATGGAGCTGTACGCTTCGCCGTCGAGGGAGGAATCGTAGCCGGCTTCGACGAGGGTGTGGGCTTTCTTTTCTTCCTTGGCCTTGCACCAGATGAAGGACTTGATGTCGGGATGGTCGCAATTGAGGATGACCATTTTGGCGGCGCGACGGGTCTTGCCGCCGGATTTGATGACGCCGGCAAAGGCGTCGAAGCCTTTCATGAATGACAGAGGGCCGGAGGCGCGGCCGCCGCCGGAGAGGATAGCGTCCTCTTCGCGGAGGCTGGAGAGGTTGGAGCCGGTGCCGGAGCCCCATTTGAAGAGCATGCCTTCGGTTTTGGCGAGGTCGAGGATGGATTCGAGGGAATCCTTGACGGAGACGATGAAGCAGGCGGAGCATTGCGGGCGGGTGGCGCCCTGTTCGAGCTTGGCGATGCTGCCAGCGGACTGATCGTAGACCCAGCCATAGCCGCGGGCTTCCTTCACGCCGACGTTGAACCAGACGGGCGAGTTGAAGCAGGCTTTCTGGGTGAGCATGAGGTGGGCGAGTTCGCCGCGGAAGTTTTCGCCGTCCTGGGGAGTGGCGAAGTAGCCGTCTTGGATACCCCAGCCGGCGATGGTATCGACCACGCGCTGGACGAGCTGGGCGACGCTGGTTTCGCGGTCGGGGGAGCCCAGTTTGCCGTGGAAGTACTTGCTGGCGACGATGTTGGTGGCGGTTTGGGACCAATCCACGGGGACTTCGATATCGCGCTGTTCAAAGATGACGCTGCCTTTGTCGTTACCGATGGAGGCGGTGCGGGTTTCCCACTGGACTTCGTCGTAGGGCGTTTTGGCGGCGTCCTGGTGGGCGGTGAAGTAGCGGGGGAAGGCGACCCCCGTCTGGCTGGCGGTTTGATCTTTTGTTTTCAACATTTCCATTTTAGCGGTGAGGTCTACGATAATCTGTCCCATGGGCATCCCCTCTTTCTATTGTCGCGCACTCGTAATGATGGCCCAACATATGGTGCTTCGTCAAGAATTTTATCTATATACAGTGCTATAGGTTACGGATGGTTTAAATTGAGTGGAGAATTTTGGGAGGTTCGGGCCACTCGGTCGCGGGCGGGAGAGGGAGACTTGTTTTGAGAGCCAGATGGCAGCAACAATAAGAATATGACGCAGGATCAGTCGTTGCGTGAACATTTGGTGTACCTGCTGGATGGGGGTGGCGCTCACATTGATTTCGACGCGGCGGTGACGGGGTTGCCGGCGGCGCTGCGGGGCGTGCGGCCGAGCGGGTTGCCGCATACGCCGTGGCAGTTGGTTGAGCACATGCGCATCGCGCAGTGGGACATATTGGAATTTTGCCGGAAGGCGAAGCACGTATCGCCGAAGTGGCCGGAGGGTTACTGGCCGGCGACGGCCGCGCCGCCCGACGACGGCGCGTGGGATCGGAGCGTGAAAGCGTTCCGCGCGGACATGGCGACGATCCGGCGGATGGTGAAGAATCCGAAGATGAATCTGCATGCGCGGATCCCGCACGGCACGGGGCAGACGATTTTGCGGGAGGCGCTGCTGGTGGCGGATCATAATGCTTATCACCTGGGGCAGTTGGTGCTGACGCGGCGGTTGTTGGGGGCCTGGAAGTAAGGTCAGTCCAGGCGCATTTGGGCCAGCAGGGCTTGATAGCGCGGGTCGTTGCGGTACGGATCAAAGAGCGGCTCGGCATCGATGCGGGTCAGGTAGGGATCGCGCTCGGCGAGGGCGGCTGCGAGGCAATCGAACATGGCGTCCACTTGATTCAGGGCGGCGTGGTAAACGGCCTGGGCGGCGGGCGCGCATCGCTCGTCGATCAGCTCGGCGGCTCGCGCCGGGTTGCCGGATCGGGCGTGCAGGGCTGCCAGGAATCCCGCGGCCAGGGTGAAGGCGGGCGCGAGGCGCACGGTGGTTTCCAGGCTTTCGATCGACTGGGGGACGCATCCTTTTTGGTAGAGCGCGAGGCCGAGGCCGAAGTGGAGCAGCCAATAATCGGGGTAGAGATCCACGGCTTGGGTGGCGTAGGCGACGGCATCGTCGTAGCGTCGCCGGCAATAAAAGGTGAAGGCCAGGCCGTAGTGAACCATCATGTTGAGCGGGTCGGTTTCGAGGGCGCGCCGATACTGAGCCAGGGCCTCTTCGAAGCGGCGCAGCGGAGTCAGGAAATAGAGCGCGTAGCGGACGCGCACCAGGGGCGGCACGGGGTCGGCGGACATGGCGGCACGAAAGTGGCGCTCTGCGGAGGGCCAATCGAATTCCACGGCGCCGGCGATCCAGCCGAGCGCACTATGCGCCTCGCTGAGCGGCTCATCAATGGCCAATGCTTTTTCGGCGGCGGATTTTGCCAGCGGCGCCATGTCCGTCATGCGACGGATGCCGAGCGCGCCCAGACCACAATAGAACACGGCCAATCCGGCGTATGCCGACGCATAACCGGGATCGAGCAGCAGCGCCCGCTCGAATGACTCTTTGGCTTTCGCCAGACTGTCCGGAGTGTAGCGCTGATACCAATACAATCCCTTCAAGTAGCTCTGAAAAGCTCCCACGTTGGTTGTGCCGCGGCGGGTGGCCGAGAGCTTCAACTTCAGGGCGGCGGCAATGGCTTGCGAGATGTCATCTTGTATGGCGAAGATATCGGTCAACTCGCGGTCAAAACGTTCCGACCAGAGGTGTGACTCGTCCGATATACGGATGAGCTGCGCGGTAACTCGAATGCGGCCGCCCGCGCGGCGCACGCTGCCTTCGAGGACGGTTCCGACGTTCAGCCTCTGGCCGATCACGCGCAGGTCTCTTTCCCGGCCGCGGAAGGCGAAGGCCGAAGTGCGGGCGATGACTCGCAAACCGGACACCTTAGTCAGTGCGTCGATAATTTCTTCGGCAAGGCCATCGCCGAAATACTCGTTTTCCACGTCGGCGCTCAGGTTCACGAAGGGGAGGACAGCTATAGATGGAGCCTCTTCGCCGGTTGGCACGTTCAAGGCCTGCAGGACGTCCGCCATCGTCTGAAAGCGTAAGGTGGGATCTATGCGCAGACAGCGGTTGATGTGTTGCTCGATGAGCGACGGAACAGCGGGGTTGAGATTTCGTAGCCGGCTGGTTTCGTCGCGCCAAAAGGCACGCTGCCCAGTGAACATCTCATAGCAAACCAAGCCGAACGAAAAGATGTCGGAGCGTGGGTCGAGCGGGCGGCCTTCGGCCTGCTCCGGCGACATGTAGGCGGGAGTGCCCATGACCGCGCCGGCGATGGTTTGCGTGGCATCGGATAGCGGCTGGATCAGGCGGGCCAGTCCGAAATCGAGCAGCTTGACGCGGCCGGTTGCGGCGATCATGATGTTGGCCGGTTTCAGGTCGCGATGCAGGATGCCGGCGGCGTGGGCCGCGGCGAGCGCATCCGCGATCTCGGCGGCATATTTCATGGCATCCTGGAGGGGCAGGGGGCCGGCGGCGATGAGTTGCTGGAGCGTGCTGCCGGCAACATACTCCATCACGATAGAGTAAGCGCCGTCTTGTTCCAGGATGTCGTAGATGGTGACGATGTTGGGATGATTGAGCCGGGATGCGGCCTGGGCTTCGGACAGGAAGCGGCGCTGGCGATCGGCGCCCGCCATCTGCTCCGCGGGCAGCGTCTTCAGAGCCACCAGGCGGTCGAGCCGCGTGTCCCGCGCCTGGTAGACTTCGCCCATTCCGCCCGCGCCTAATGGGGAGATCACCTCGTAGGGGCCGAGGCGAACTCCGGGGGAAAGGGTCATAAAGCTTTCACTGATTCTAACCCGATCTGTGGCGGGCGCATGTCGCTATAATGAGATACCCTGCCGCCCATGCCACTCGACTGGTCACCGCTATGGCTTAGCTTGCGCTATGCCGGTTGGGCCACGCTGTTCTCACTGATCGTGGCTTGGCCGCTGGCGTGGCTGCTGGCGCGGCGGGAATATCCGGGGCGCGATCTGCTGGAGGCATGCGCGAATCTGCCGCTGCTGATGCCGCCGACAGTGCTCGCGTATTACCTGCTGGCGGCGTTGGGGCGGTGGCATCTGGTGTTTCACTGGCGCGCGGCGGTGGCGGTGTCGGCGGTCTACACGCTTCCTTTGCTGCTGCGATGGCCGGATGATGGCCGGTTTGAAAATGCGGCGCGGGCGCTGGGAGCGGGGGAGTGGCGGATCTTGTGGCGGATCACGCTGCCGTTGGCGTGGCGTGGGTTGCTGGGCGCAGTGGTGGCCGGGTTCGCGCGGGCGGCGGCGGATTTCGGTCTGACGGTGATGGTAGCCGGCCAGGGGTCCAGCGGGTGGCTGCTGCTACCCATCGGCGGGATGGCGCTGGCGGCGCTTTATGGCGGCAAGCGGCTGCGGCGCGAGTGGGTGGCGGCATGATCCAGGTGCGGTTCGCGGCGCGGGGCGCGGAGATCGAATTCCAGGCGGCGTCCGGCGTGACGGCGCTGTTCGGTGCGAGCGGCGCGGGCAAGACGCTGACGCTGGATGCGATTGCGGGATTTGTCAAGCCCGCGAGCGGGCGCATCATTCTGGACGATGAGATTCTGTTCGATGGCGCGTCGGGTGTGAGTCTGCCTGCGCGCCGGCGGCATTGCGGATACGTCGCGCGGCAATGGGCGCTGTTTCCGCACATGAGCGTACACGATAATCTGCTGTTTCCGCTGGCGGGGTTCGCGCGGCTGGAACGGCACCGGCGGGTGAAGGAGACCATCGACCGGTTTGGCTTGGGGGACGCGGCGGCGCGGCGTCCGGGCGAGGTTCCGGCGCGCGAGCAGTTGCGGGCGGCGTTTGCGCGGGCGCTGATCGGCGAGCCCAAGGTGTTGTTGGTGGATGAGCCCGCCGCGGGGTTCGACAGCGAGTTGCGGGCGGAGTGGCACAAAGCGCTGCGGCTGGTGCGCGACGAGACGTATTTGCCGGTGCTGGTGGCGACGCGGGATCTGGAAACGTGCTTCGAACTGGCGGGCAGCATGCTGCTGCTGGACGCGGGGCGCATTCTGCAGAGCGGCACGCCGCGGCAGGTGCTGGATCAGCCGGCGAGCGTGGAGGCAGCGCGTCTGTTGGGCATACGGAATCTGTTTCGGGCGGAGATCGTGGCGCTCGATCCGGGGCGCAACACCAGCCGGCTGCGTCTGGAGGATTTCGAATTGACGGGCGCGTACTTTCCGGGGCGGCTGCGGGGGGATCGCGTGTGGCTGTGCGTGGAGCCGGGGCAGTTGCGGGCGACGGCGCAGAACGGGTCGAAGCCGCAGGCGAACCAGGTGCCGGCGAGGCTGGAGCGCGCGGCGGAGATGCCGCGGGCGGTGCGGCTGGAATTCGCGGGCGGGATTGTGGCGGAGGTGCCGCGGCCCGAGTTCGAGCGGCAGAAGGATAATAAGGATTGGCTGGTGGAGTTTCCGCCGGCCGCGCTGCGAGTGCTCTGATGGGGCTGAAAACCTTCGATGAATATGTGGCGCTGGCGGAGCAGGCGCACGGGCACATCTGCGCCGGGCAGATCCTGGGACTGCGCATGGCGATCTACGGATTGACGCTGCTGGAGCTGGACGATCCATTGGGCAGGCACCGCAAGCGGCTGGTCACTTTCATCGAGATCGACCGCTGCGCGACGGATGCGATCCCGGTGGTGACGGGATGCCGGCTGGGCAAGCGCGCGCTGAAGTTCCGGGATTTCGGCAAGGTGGCCGCCACGTTCTGCGATCTGGAGGCGGATCGCGCGGTGCGGGTGGTGGCGCTGGAAGATTCCAAACACAAAGCGCAGGCGATGTTTCCGGAGATTACGGACAAGAACGTGCAGCAGATGCGCGCGTACCGCGAACTGGCGGATGCGGATCTGTTCAGCACGGAGTGGGTGCGGGTGAAACTCGGTCCGGAGGAGTTTCCGGGTTACAAGGCGGCGCGGGTGGTCTGCGCGGCGTGCGGCGAGGGGATCAACTTCAAGCGCGAAGTGACGCGCGACGGGCGCGTACTGTGCAAGGCGTGCGCGGGCGAGCGCTACTACACGCCGCTGTAGATGCTGCGATATTACATCACGGACCGGCGGGCGTTGGGCGGATGCGACGGGCTGCTGGAATCCATGGCGCGGGCGCTGGCGGCGGGGGTGGAGCGCGTACAGATCCGGGAGAAGGATCTGCCGGCGCGCGAGTTGGCGATTCTGGTGCGGTCTGCATTGAGCCTGCCGAATCCGCATGGCGCGGCGATGCTGGTGAATTCGCGTGTGGACGTGGCGCTGGCGTGTGGCGCGCAGGGCGTGCATCTGCCGGCGGATGCGATCGCGGCGGGGGAGTGGCGGGCAATTGTGCCGCGCGGTTTTTTGATCGGGGTGTCGTGCCATTCGGTGGAGGAAGTGCGGCGGGCGGAGGGGGCAGGCGCGGATTTTGCGGTGTTCGGGCCGGTGTTTTTTACGGCGTCGAAGGCGGGATATGGCGCGCCGGTGGGTCTGGAGCGATTACGGGAGGCGACGGGCGCGGTGCGCATGCCGGTGCTGGCATTGGGCGGCGTGACGGCGGAGAATACGGGCTTGTGTCTGGAGGCGGGTGCGGCGGGCATTGCGGGGATTTCGTTGTTTCAGGGAGTCGGGCCGAAGTGATGGGTTCGGCGCTTATGCCCAAGACCCGATTATGAGCGGAGCGCGCGAACCGGGTCGGTTCGCGAGGCACGCCAAGCGGGCACAAGACACGCCGCCAGGGAGGCGATCGCCATGACCAGGCCCGCCGCTCCAAAGGTTAACGGATCCCGCGGGCTTACCTGGTAGAGGAGATTGGCGACGAGCTTTGTGAGCACCATCGCGACGGCGATGCCCACGAGGATGCCCGCGGCGGTGAGCGTCAGTCCGTGCCGGATGACGCCGCGCAGGAGGTCCGCGGTGTCGGCGCCCAACGCCATGCGCAGTCCGAACTCGCGCATACGCTGCGAAACCGTGTAGGACATCACGCCGTATAGGCCGATGGCAGCCAGCAGAAGAGCCAATCCACCGAACAGGGCGAGCATGCCGAGCGCAGTCCTCTGGACCGCGGTGGTGCGACCCACTTGATCGCGCATGGTGATGACTTCACCGAGAATCAGATTGGAATCGATTTTTTGGATCTCGCGGCGCAACGCCTTCGTCAAGATCTCTGGCGGAAGAGCCGTACGCACTTGCAATCCCGACCCCCCGCCGGTCTGGAGAAGCGGGGTGTAGTAGAACGGCCGAGGGATTTCGGTGAGGTTGCGGTACTTCGACATCTTCGCAATTCCTACCACCTGCAGCCATTGGCCCTTGGCCTGAAAGCGGCGGCCGACCGGATCGAGTCGCTTCCAGTACTGCGACGCCATCAACTCATTGACGATCGCCACGGGGGGAGCGGTGTCCGTATCGGTGCGGGCGAACTCCCGGCCCTCGACCAACGGGATTCTCATGGCGGCGAAGTAGGAGAGGCCCACGCCGACGTAATCGACGGTGATCTGCTGATCCGGCGGCGCCTCGTAGCCCTCCACCGCAATGGTGGCGGACGGATAGCTGCGCACGGTGAAGGGCGCGAGACTGGTGAAGGCCGCCGATTGCACTCCTGCCAGCGATTGCAGGCGATCGATGAGCAGCGCCTGGAAGTTCCGAGTGCGATCACGGTTGTACCCCGCCCCGGCAAAGTCGATGGTGGTGGCCAGCACGTTGGCAGTGGAGAAGCCGGGGCTGGTGGCCTCGACAGCGCGAAGACTTCGCATCAGAAGGCCGGCTCCCACGAGCAGCACGAAGCTGAGCGCTACCTGCACCTGTACTAGAATGGACCGCACCAGCGCCCTCCGGCTACCGCCGACCACGGCGCCGGATTCGGCCCGCATGGCGCCGGCCAGATCGATATCGCTCGCCTGAATGGCGGGGACCAGAGCGAACAGCAACGTGGAGACGGCACAAACTCCGGCGCTGAGCGCCAACACGCGCCAGTCCAAACCGCCGGGCAGATACATGGAGACGCCGCCGCGGGGTGGAAGGAGCAGCACCAGGAGGTTACGGCACGCGTATGCAAGAGCGCATCCGCCGGCCGCGGCGAAAGCCGCCAGAATCAATCCTTCGGTGAGAAGCTGAGCGAAGAGACGGCGGCGCGCGGAACCGATGGCCAGACGCACGGTCATTTCATGCCGGCGTCGAAAAGACCGGAGCAGCAGGAGGTTACTGACGTTGGCGCAGGCGATCAGCAGCACCGCGATGGCGACGGCCAGCGAGATTTTGAGTGTCGGGAGCAGCGCGCCGGCATTGTTGAACGGTGTTTCCCAGAGGGAATAAAGCCGAATGCCGCGGCCGCGGTTGGTGGCCGGATAAGCGTCCTCCAGGCGCTTCGCCACGGCGGAGATTTCGGACTGCGCCTGCCCGGGACTGACGCCGGGCTTGAGGCGCACAAAACCCTCGATCCAGCGGGCGCCGCGGTCTTCGAGCTTGTACCCGCCCGGGTCGAAAAGTTCCTGCATGGAGAGCGGCAGCCAGTATTGCATGGCCCAACCGACGAAGGTGCCGTGAAAATTCTCCGGAGCCACCCCGATGATGGTGTGCGGCAGGCCGTTCAGCATCTGGGCCTTCCCGATGATGCCGGGGTCGCCGCGGTACCGCTCCCGCCACACCTGGTAGCTGATCACCGTCACGGGATGCGCATTGCGTCCGACGTCATCGGCCGGTGCGAAGCCGCGGCCCAGAATCGGATGGACACCCAACGCGTCGAAGTAATTCGATGAGACAATGCTGGCGGGCGCACGCTCGGCGCGGTCGCCGACACTGAGCGTGATGCCGGTGATGCGGTCCACGATGAATGCGTCGAAGAGCGTGCAATTTTTCGCGAAATCCTGGTAATCGGGCCATGAGACATCGTCGCGACCACGCTCGCCGCGGCTCGTGCCCGTGACTGCCATCATGCGCTCCTGGTGGGCGACCAGAGGAAACGGACGCAAGAGAATGCCTTCGATCCAACTGAAGACCGTGGCATTGGCGCCGATGCCCAACGTGAGGCAAAGAATCGCCAACAAAGAGAAGCCCGGATTGCGCCGCAACGTCCTTAAAGCAAACCGCGCATCCTGCCAAAACATCTCGATCATGGGAAGTCCCCTGGTTTCGCGATAGGTTTCTTTGGTGCGCGCGATACCTCCGAACTGGCGTAGGGCCGAGAAGCGCGCTTCTTCCGGCGGCAGGCCGCGGCGCATCCATTCGGCGGTCTCCATTTGGAGATGGAAGGCGAGTTCGTCCTCCAGGTCGCGCTCCAGACGGTTTTTCGAAAGCATGCCGGCAAACCGGCGCCATAGAACCCGCAGACGCCTCATGACGACGCGCCGCCAGGCCGGAGAAAGCGGCCGATTATACCGGAGATGCGCTCCCAATTTTCGGTTTCCGCGGCCAGTTGTTTCTTGCCCGCGCGGGTGATGGAGTAGAATTTGGCCCGCCGGTTGTTTTCCGAAGTGCCCCACTTGGAGGCGATCCAGCCCAACTGTTCGAGACGCAGCAGCGCGGGGTAGAGCGAACCCTGGTTCAAGTCCAGCGAATCTCCGCTGGTCTGCTCGATGCGGCGGGCTATGCCCCAGCCGTGTTGCGGACCCATGCTGTCGAGCGTGCGCAGCACCATCAGCACCAGCGAGCCGCGCAGGACGTCGGGTTTGTCCGGGGGCATTCCCACTCCTTTTGGTAGACTACAGAAGAGTACAACGGGAAGGGCGTCCGCGTCAAGAGCGGGGTCGTCTGGGGTGTCAAGCCTCATTAGAAATGTCCCCTTCCTTACCTCGATAGAAGTGTCCCCTTTTCCCGCCGACGCACCCTGCAGTTTTGGTTTGTGTATTCTGACCCAAGAGAAGGCGGTGGGAAAGTGGGAAACCCGCTTTTGGTTTTCCACTTTTCCATCGCCTCGTCGCCGGAGCGGTGGGAATGTGGGAATCTCGCGGCTTTTGCGAGATTTCCAAGGAGCGGTGGAAAGAGGGGAAATCCGCTCTGTGTGGAGTGAACCCCAAAAGTGAGACAGCGAGTTAAGGGACAAAATACATTGAATGGAGTGAGGAATGGATTTGTCCCGAGCTGTTTACAGTCGCGATCTGAAGATCACCACGATGCGCGCCTTGGACGCCGGCTCTAGCGCCGGCGAACTGGCGCGGAAATATCAACTGAGCCCTAAACTGCTGGAGCGCTGGCGCGGAGAATGGCGTGCGAAGGGCGAGGCAGCGTTTCCAGGCGTCGGGCGGCGGAGTGACCATCTGCCGGCTCTCTGACGATGCCCGGAGGATCGCCGAGTTGGAGCGCAAAATCGGCCAGCTGACGATGGAGAATGATTTTTAAAAAAAAACGTTGCAGCATTTCAAGGATCATCACCCGCCGGCGGTCGTCAGTGGCGCGGATGCCTGTTTGAAGAAATTGAGCAAGCCGCGGCGAAAGGCCAAGCCGTGAATGCGCGGTGTCAGATGACCGGCGTGAGCCGGGCTGGTTTCTATCGCTGGCGGGTGCCGTGCCAGGCTACTCCGGTGGAAATGGAACTGCGCGATCGAATGCAAAAAACCGCTTTGGAATCGCCGGCGTACGGATACCGCAGAATTACGGCGGAACTGCAGCGTCAGGGTTTCGAGGTCAACCACAAGCGTGTGGCGGATGATGCGGGAAGACAATTTGCTGTGCGTACGCCGGCGCGCCTTCGTGATCACGACGACCGACTCGCGACACCATCTGCCGGTTTACCCGAACCGGGCCCGCGATTTCATACCGACGGCCATCCACCAGCTTTGGGTCGCCGACATCACCTACATTCGTGTGCGAGCCGAGTTTGTGTATCTGGCCGTAGTGCTGGATGCCTTCTCGCGCCGCGTGATCGGCTGGGCCCTGGGCCAAACGCTGGAAGCTGAACTCGCCCTGGCGGCCCTGCGGATGGCTTTGCGCGAACGCTGCCCGCCGCCTGGCTGGATGCATCATTCCGATCGGGGCGTGCCGTACGCCTCCGGCGAGTATGTCGCGACGCTCTTGCCATACCATGCGATGATCAGCATGAGTCGCAAAGGGAACCCTACGACAACGCCGCCTGTGAGTCGTTTATGAAGACGTTGAAATACGAGGAGGTCTATCGTAACGAGTACCGCGACCTGCCGGAGGCGCGCGCGTCTATCGGCCAGTTCCTGGAACAGGTTTATAACGAAAAGCGGCTGCACTCCGCTCTCGGCTACGTGCCACCAGCGGAATTCGAGCAACACGGAGGCGGTGCATGATCCGATCACTGCACGCCCGACTGTATTGGGGGCGCTGCCCCCAAACCCCCGGGATTTACCGCCTTCCGGCCAGAATGTCTCATTCTATCGGAGGCGGCTCAAGCCGCCTCCGCGCCATTCCGGCTGCCGGGTCGGCGCTCGGGTTGCGTCCCGCATAGCCCTATCCTCCGCCCGGGTAATCCCAGTGTGGACGACCGCAACTTCGCCGTGCAATAATTCTACAGCGAACGGCGATTACCCCCTTAACTTTGTGTCTCACCCCAGGGGTTCACTTCAGGGATTTCCACGCTTTGCGCCACTCCGTCATTTCCACAGCTCTCTTCATTTCCCTGTCCCGCTACGTGCCTGCATCTGTCGATAGCCCTTTCGCCATGGGTGGCTCGCCGGGGGTGGCGCCGGCATCCGCTGCGGCTACCGTGGTCTAGGCGCCGGCGGAGGGCGGGCTGGCCGCGCCGCGATTTCCGCGTGACTTAAGCTGCGGCCGCCGTAACGGATTTCCAGCTTGCCATTCTCCCATTCGCATACCACTACCTGGCTCTTGGTTGGTGCATATCGGCTTTGCCGTTTTACTTGGAAGTAGCGATTCCCATGTCGCACCACCCAGTCGTTGCCGAGGATGCGTCCGGTCTCCAGCCGAAACGCCTCATCTAGTTCCGTCTGGCTCGGCCGACGGCGATGATAGTCTTGCTTGGCTGCCGCCACCCGCGCGAAGCGCTGATTGTGTTCAGCCAGGTACTCGGCCTCCAGATACTCGTTGGCGGCCTCATAGCTTTGGATTTTCTTGCGCCGTAGCTTCTTCACCAACCGGTCCTGATGCGTCCCGTGATTCCGTTCCACCCGCCCTTTCGCTTGGGGCGAATTGGCGGCTATGATGTGGATTCCCAGCCGCTCACACATCCGCCCAAATGGGTGACCGGTACCTCGCCCCGCAGCAACTCCTTCTCGGTCGCCTCGCGCACATAGACATTCTTCCAATCCGTGTACAGCGCCATCGGCACGCCATACTTCTCAATCCACCTTCGCAACACCCCGGTCGCGGCCCAGATCGTCTCCTGCGCGCCCAACCGCGCCTGCGTGGTGGCCGTGGCATCATCCACCAAGTTCATCAGACAGCCTTCCGGTCCTCGCTGTTCAAACCATCGATGGAAGCTGCCGTCCATCTGCACCAACTCACCGAAATGCTCCCGCGCCTGCCGTCGCTCTCGATGTTCCTTCCGTTTCCGCGCGCGGCTCCACAAACCTTCGGCCAGCATCCATCGCCGCAGCGTCTCCGCATGCACCTCGATCTGGTCCTCGCTCGCCAGGTGCTCGCTGGCCAGGGTCGGACCGAATCTTTCCCCCACCACGCCGCTGTACTTCTTCCGCACCAGGCGCAGGACCTGCACGCGAAACTTCTTCGGAACTTCGCCCGATTCGAGCCCTTCCCGGCGCCGCGATGCTTTAGTCCCTTCGCACCTTCTTTTTCGTATCGTTGCCAAATCCGCTTCGCCTGCCTATAGCTCAGACTCAGCATCTTGGCTGCATCCACCAGCTTCAGCTCTTCGCTCGCCACGCGAGCCAGCACTCCCACCCGACGCAGTTCTCTCTTGCTCATCCATGTCCTTCCCAGCTAAAACCTCCTCAGGAGATCTTTAGCTTAGGGGACATTTCTAACGAGGCCATATGGGGACATTATCAAAGTGGCGCGACAGAGCGGGGTCGTCTGGGGGTGCGCGACATGAAAGTGAGGGATTTACTGAAACACCGGCCGATTCGAGCTATTCCTGGCGTAGGGGTACTTCAGGCAGAGCCGCGACCATCAGGGAGTGGTCATGAGCCGCTGGCGCGCCGAAAGGCATGAAAGTCGGGCAAGGGCATGACTTTCGACAGAGCGTCAGAATTGGGTGACATCCCGTGATTTATCGGATCACCTTTGCTTGCTATGGCTGCCACGTGCACGGCGACGCAGCCGGCTCTGTGGATGGTGCACACAATGTGCCTGGAACGCCGGTTTTGGACGAGGATCTGGCACGTGCCGCGTTCGAGCAGCAAGGCATGGACCAGCCTGCTTATCATCTGGACCGTATGCGCCGCGATACCGTACGAAGCAATCACATGCATACAGTGGTGGAGGCGGAGGTTCCGCCGGAGCGCATCATGAACGATTTCAAGGCTTACGCCAGCCGCCATCTGAATCGGATGGGTTTGGAGGGACCGGGCCGGAAACGATGGGCGCGCCATGGCAGCACACGATGGCTGTGGAAGCATATCGTGGCGGCCATCCAATAGTCGTTGCCGAGCAGGGTGATGCCAGGAGCGTATTCGAGGCGTAAGAAGTCTAGCCGGACGTAGGCGGCAGGAGGCTCCCTGACGGTCGCGGCTCAGATCGGAATCCACGCGCACCCCTCTAAATCAGGACTCGACAATTAAAGCTGTATCGCTGCAGGTAGGCCAAGAGCGGGCTATCTGCCGCCAGAATGGCGAATGGCCGAGGGATGAGCCCTTGCAGGGTACGGCAAGGTGGAGCGGAAACGCCGTGCGGGCTAGAGGCCGGCTCCCAGGGCCTTGAGTTTATCGCGGAGCTGGGCGGCTTTTTCGAATTCGAATTTGCGGGCGGCTTCGCGCATGCGCTCCTCGAGTTCGGCGAGGAAGCGGGCGCGCTGCTCGGGGGTCATCTTCTCGACTTCGTCGTCGGATTCGAGCGGCACAGTCACATAATCGCCCTCGGCGATGGCCACCAGGCTCATGTCGATAGGCTTGATGATGGACTGCGGGGTGATGCCGTGGCGCTCGTTATATTCCTGCTGCGTGCGGCGGCGGCGGGTGGTTTCCTCGATGGCGTGGCGCATGCTGTCGGTCATCACATCGGCGTAGAGGATGGCGCGGCCTTCGACATGACGCGCGGCGCGGCCCATGGTCTGAATCAGCGATCCGGCGGATCGCAGGAAGCCTTCCTTGTCGGCGTCCAGGATGGCCACCAGGGAAACTTCCGGCAGGTCCAGCCCTTCGCGCAGCAGGTTGATGCCGATGAGGGCGTCGAATTCGCCGCGGCGCAGATCGCGCAGGATCTTGATGCGGTCGAGGGTGCTGACTTCGGAGTGCAGGTAGCGGCAGCGGACGCCCACTTCGGAGTAATATTCCGCCAGGTCTTCGGACATGCGCTTGGTCAGCGTGGTCACAAGCACGCGCTGGTTGTTCTCGACGCGCTTGCGAATCTCACCCAGCAGATCGTCGACCTGGCCCTTGACGGGGCGCACTTCGACTTCCGGATCGAGCAGCCCGGTGGGTCGGATGATCTGTTCGACCACCACGCCGGCGGACTTAGTGAGCTCATAGGGACCGGGCGTGGCGCTCACATAGACCAACTGCGTGACACGATGCTCGAATTCTTCGAAGGTGAGCGGACGGTTGTCGAGGGCGCTGGGCAGGCGGAATCCATGGGAGACGAGTATCTCTTTGCGGGAGCGGTCGCCATGATACATACCGTGTAACTGCGGGATGGTCTGATGGCTTTCATCGATCAGGATCAGCGAATCGTGGGGCAGGTAATCGAGCAGGGTGGGGGGCGCCTCGCCAGGCAGGCGTCCGGAGAAGTGACGCGAGTAGTTTTCGATGCCGTGGCAATAGCCGATCTCCTTCATCATTTCGAGATCGAACATGGTGCGCTGCCAAAGGCGCTGGGCTTCGATGAGCTTGCCTTGCTTTTCGAGTTCTTTGTGCCACCAATCCAGTTCGGTGACGATGCTGGCCATGGCCGAGTTTCTGGTTTCCTCGGACATGACGTAGTGCGTCTTGGGATAGATGGGCAGGCGCATGTAAGTCTGGCGCACCTGGCCGAGCAGGGGATCGATTTGGGAGAGACTTTCGATTTCGTCGCCCCATAGCTCGATGCGATAGGCGTAGTCGTCGTAAGTCGGATAGACCTCGATGACATCGCCGCGCACGCGGAATGTGCCCCGGCGGAAATCCATGTCGTTGCGGTCGTAGAGGATGTCGACCAGGCGAGAGACGATCTGGTTGCGCGAAATCTTCTGGCCTTTTTCGAGCATGAGCAGCATGCCGTAGTAGGCTTCGGGAGATCCCAGACCGTAGATGCAGCTTACGCTGGCGACGATGACGCAGTCGCGGCGCTCGAACAGGGAACGGGTAGCAGAGAGGCGGAGCTTATCGAGCTCGTCGTTGATGGTGGCTTCTTTTTCGATATAGACGTCGCTCGACGGGATGTAAGCTTCCGGCTGGTAGTAATCGTAGTAACTGACAAAGTATTCGACGGCGTTATCGGGGAAAAAGGATTTGAATTCGTGAAACAATTGCGCGGCGAGGGTCTTGTTGTGGGCCAGGATGAGGGCGGGGCGGGCGATGGCTTCAATGACCTTGGCCATGGTGAAGGTTTTGCCGGAGCCGGTGACGCCGAGCAGGACCTGGTGGGCTTCGCCGTCGCGGATGCCGCGCACGAGTTCGGAGATGGCGGCAACCTGATCGCCCTTGGGAGTGTAGTTGACGGCCAGACGGAAGCTCATGGCTTCATTATAAGGGTGGGGCTTTGGTCCGGCCGGGTACCGGCCGGATCCGGCACCGCGGCGCGTGCAAACGAACCACTTGCCATCCAACTATGGCTATAGTAGACTAGACGTGTTCATAGTCGATGTCCAAGCCACGTCTCACCAAACTCGAAATGCAGGTGCTGGAAGCGCTCTGGCAGAAAGGGGCCTGCTCCGTGCGGGAAATTCAGGAGACGTTCGCGGCAGACGGGCGACCGGCGTACACCACGGTGCAGACCGTGGTCTACCGCCTGGAGCGCAAGAAGGCGCTGCGCTGCGTCAAGCGCATCAGCAATGCGAATATCTTCGAAGCGGTCCTGTCGCGGAACGACGCGCAGCGGCGCGTGGTGGATGAACTATTGTCGCTGTTCGGCGGGCGGGCCAGGCTGCTGATGGCGCACCTGGTGGACTCCGGCGAACTGACCCTGGATGACGTGAAGGAGGCGGAAAAGGCGCTGCGTAAGGCCTCCGGAAGGGGTAAATCAAAATGATACACGCGGATCTTTCGCCGCTGGCGAACCATCTCTGGCAGTCGACGCTTTGCGTCCTGGCAGCGTGGGCACTGACGTTGGGAATGAAGAAGAACCGCGCGGCGATCCGTTATGGAGTCTGGACCGCGGCCTCGGTGAAATTCCTCATTCCGTTCTCGCTGCTGGTCGGCGCCGGCAATCAACTGGGGTGGCCTACGGCTCCGGTGATGCCCGGTCGGCAGGTTCCGGTGGTCATCCACGAAATTGGCGGGCCCTTCGTCTCGTCTGCGCTTCGACCCCGCGCTACGGCGGCGCCGCCGGCGGGCGAGTTTCCGGAGTTTGTCCTGTTTGGCGTCTGGCTGGGTGGCTTCGCCATCGGCGCAGTTCATTGGCTGCGGTGGTGGGGAAGCATCCGCGTGGCGCGCCATAGCGCGACTCCACTGCGAGTTGGCTCGGGCGTTCCGGTGATGTCTTCGGCCACGCGTATCGAACCGGGCGTATTCGGCATTTGGAGACCCGTCCTGCTGTTGCCGGAGGGGATTCAGGAGCGCCTGACGCCCGCGCAACTCGAAGCCGTACTGGCACACGAATTGTGCCATGTGCACCGGCGCGACAACCTCACCGGCGCCATCCACATGCTGGTGGAAACCGTCTTTTGGTTCCATCCTTTGGTGTGGTGGATCCGGACGCGCCTGATCGCGGAGCGCGAACGGGCCTGCGACGAAGCCGTGGTGGCGGCCGGGTGCGATGCGCAAGTCTACGCCGAGGCGATTCTGCGTGTGTGCAAGTTCTATCTGGAGTCGCCGCTGGTGGCGATGGCCGGCGTTACCGGGTCGAATCTGAAGAGACGCATCGAGGAGATTATGGCGCGTCGCACGGCCCGGAACCTGGATGCCGGCAGGAAGCTGTTGCTGGCGGCCGCGGGCCTGGCGGCGGTGGCTGCGCCGGTCGTAGTGGGAATGATGGACTCCGCGCCGGTGCGCGCGCAATCGCAGGCGGACCCGGAGCGGGCATTCGCGGTGGCTTCCATCAAGCAAAACAAGTCGGAGGATTATCGGAACAGCGGGCTGCAATTCCGTCCGGGCGGAAGATTTGCCGCCAAGAATGTGCCTCTTGACATGGTGATTGCCAGTGCCTATGACCTTCCGCCGTTCCAATCCGACCGGCTGGCGGGAGGTCCGGAGTGGGTTCGCGAAGACCGGTATGATATCGAAGCGGTGGCCGAGGAAGGCGTAATCCCGGCGGGCGCCACGGGAAAAGTGCGCGACGACACGATGCGCGCGATGCTGAGAAGACTGCTCGCCGAACGCTTCAGGATAACCGTGCGGCGCGACGTCCAGCAGCGGCCGGTGTACGCGGTGGTAGCGCGGAAGGGCGGGCCTAAATTGCAGAAGTCCGCCCGGTCGGAAGCAGATTGCGGGAACAGTCCGACGGGTTTAGGGTTTTCTGATTCGTGCCATAGTTTTGGGGGCGGCATGGGACGCGGACTGCACGCACAGGCCGTGACCATTGCCGATCTGGCGCTGGCGGTATCGAATTGGAGCGACCGGCCGGTGGTGGACGAAACGGGACTGGACGGACTGTACAACATCCAAACCGACGGGTGGCTGCCGATGCATCCGCGGCCGCCGCACGCTCCAGGGCAAGAGCCGAGCGCGGAGGACCGGGCGATCGCCGATCCGGCACGTCCCACGCTGTTTCAGATTTTCGACAAGCTGGGGCTCAAACTGGAGCCACAGCGCGCCCCAGTGGAGACCATCGTGATCTTAAGCATCGACCGCCCTTCGGAGAACTAGCGGGGCGTTAGGTTCATGAGGATGGAGACACTGGCGGAATCGTAGTTGGCCACGGCTAAGTCCGGCCTGCCGTCGCCGTTGAAGTCGGCGATCGCGACGGTAAAGGGGTTGGAGGCCACTGCATAGGGCGGCGGCAGCACGAATTGGCCGTTGCCGAGGCCTTCCATGACGATCAGCGTATTGGTGCAATAGAGCGACTCGCTGCTGAAACAGCCGTTGGCCACCGCGATATCCAGCTTGCCGTCGTGATTGAGATCGGCGACGGCCACAAATCGCGCGCCGCCGTTGGTGGCATAGTCCCGCGGCGCGCCGAATGTGCCATCCCCGTTGCCGAGCAGGATTCCGACGGTGCCGGAACCGTTGTTGGCCAGCGCCAGGTCGGCTTTTCCGTCGCCATTGAAATCGCCCACGGCCACGCTTTGCGGCGCGTTGCCGATGCCGCGGTAGGACGGTGGCTGAAAGGTGCCGTCGCCGTTACCCAGCAGGACTGAAATGGCATCGGTGAGATAGGCGACGACGAGATCGGGATTTCCGTCGCCGTTGAAGTCGCCCACCGCGATGGCGTAGGGCTGCTTCACGGCGAGGTCGTAGGTGACCGGCGACTGAAATGTGCCGTTCCCATTGCCGAGCAGGATCGAGAGGGAGTTCGAAGATTCGTTAACCACGGCCAAGTCGAGCTTTCCATCGTGATTGAAGTCATCGACGACCAGACTTTGCGGCTGGCCTCCCACGGCGTATTGTTCCGCCAATATGAAGGTGCCTTTGCCGGTGCCCAGGTAGATCTGGACCACTCCAGAAGCGAGGGTCACGGCGAGATCGGGCCGGCCGTCACGATTGAAGTCGCCGGCGACGACGGAAGTGGGATTCGGGACCGCATAGTTGACGGGTGGTTGGAATGTGCCGTCGCCGTTGCCGAGCAGGATGGATAATTCATTCGAATCGTAGGCTGCCACAGCCAGGTCGATATTGCCATCTTTATTAAAGTCGGCGGCGGCCACCGAATCGGGTTCGTTTCCAACCGCGATCATGCCTTCGTTCGAGTCGCCATCGTTCAAAAGAACCGTAAGATTTTCGGAATACTTGTTGGCGGCGACGATGTCGGTGGTTCCATCGTTGTCGAGATCGCCCAACGCCACTGCCTGCGGATTGATGCCGCAGAACTGCGTCAGGGACGGCGTAAACGTGCCATTGCCGTTGCCGAGCAGCGCGATGACCGTGTTACCGCCGCCGTCTGAAACCGCGACATCCAGATTGCCGTCACCGTTCAGGTCGCCGACTGCCAAGCCGGTTAGAGTGACGCCCAGCGGGTAGTTCACAGCGGGTTGGAACGTGCCGTCGCCGTTGCCCAATAGAATCGAAACACCGGAGCCGTCGTAAGCCACCGCCACGTCCAGCATGCCGTCTTTGTTGAAATCGCCGACGGCAACTCCGACGGGCCCGGAACCAGTGGCATCCATGAGCTGGGGCTGAAACGTGCCGTTGCCGTTGCCGAGGAGAATCGAAACGGAGTTGGAGCCGCGGTTCGCTATGGCCAGGTCGAGTTTGCCGTCGCCATTGAAATCGCCGGTTGCCACGGCATAGGGGTTGCCGCCCGTGGGGTAGTTCACGAATGCGCCGAAGGTGCCGTTGCCGAGTCCTAGCAGGATGGAGACGTTGCCGGAGCCGAAGTTGACGACGGCGAGATCGAGGCTGCCATCGCCATTGAAGTCCCCCGTGGTCAGCCCGTCCGGCTGGGTTCCCACTACGTAGTTGACGGGCGCGGCGAAGGTGCCGTCGCCATTGCCCAGGAGGACGGAAACGGTATTGGCTCCATAATTGGCGACGGCGAGATCCATGTGGCCATCGCGGTTGAAATCGCCGGCGACGATTCCGCCGGCCTCGCTGCCCACGGTAAGAGTGCCGGCCTGGATGAAGCCGCCCTTGCCGTTATTCAGTAGTATGGCAACCGTGCTGGTGCTGCAACAATAGCCGTCCACGGCTGCCAGATCCGGCAATCCATCGCCGTTATAATCGGCTACTACGACGGAGTCGGCATCGCCGGCGGCACTGAAGGACAGGGGGGCTTTCAGAAGCACGGGCCGCGGCGCGGCGCATAGGGGGAACGCTAACGCGAATGCGCAGAAGATGGACACAAGTGGTAACGGTCGCATGGAACCCTCCTCCGGGCTTTCCCAAGCATACATCCGAATAGGGTTTTTTCAAAAACGCGCATTGGATGAGCATGCTATACTTGCGCGCGAAAGAGGGTTGGCATTGCTATGCGGCGTTACATTTGTTTCGTCCCGGTTTTCCTCGCGGCCGTGGCGGCGGTGCCCCTGCTAGGCCTGGACATACTGTCGTTCAACGCTCCACGAGTCTTTCCTGTTACGGCAGGCGCCGGCGCCTCAACCATTGCGGACTTCAATCGGGATGGCAAGCCGGATCTGGCGGTTAGCAGCGGTGCGGACACCATTTCGATTCTGCTGGGTAATGGTGACGGCACATTCGGGCCGCCGGTGAGTTATGCGGTCGGGGTCGGGGCATGCGCCGCGGCGGCGGTGGGGGATTTCAATCGCGACGGCAAACTGGATTTGGCGGTGGTCAATAGCGGATCCAACAACGTATCGATTTTGCTCGGGAATGGCGACGGCACTTTTCAGCCGGCGGTGAACTATGCGGCGGGAACGGATCCGATCGCGGTGGTGGTGGGCGATTTCAACAACGATGGCCGGCCGGATTTCGCGGTGGCCAATAATCAGTCGAGCACGCTGTCGGTCTTTCTGGGCAACGGCGACGGCACGTTCCGGCGGCCGATGACATTTGCGGTGCCGACGGGTCCGATTTCCATGGTCACGGCGGATTTCAACGGGGACGGGAATCTAGATCTGGCGATGGTGAACTATCCGGGAGAGCCGGGACAGCTCCTCATTCTGTTTGGCGATGGCAATGGCGCCTTCCAGGCGCCGGTGGCCTATGGCGCCGGTAATGTGGGCGAGTCCGTCGCCTTGGGAGACTTCAACGGAGATGGGATACCGGACCTGGTGGTGTCGACCTTTTGGTCAGTAAGTGTCATCGTCTACATCGGCAACGGCGACGGCACTTTTCAAACAGGCGTGTCTTACACTACCGGTACCGAAAATCTTTCGGTTGCGGTGGGAGACTTCAACGGGGACGGAATCCAGGATATTGCCACGGGTTCCGCGCAGATTCTGCTGGGCAATGGGGATGGCACGTTCCAGGCGGCCCAGGGCTATGCGACAAACGGAAATACATCGCTGGCTGCCGGGGATCTGCGGCACGACGGAATCGCCGATCTGGTGCTTTCCGGTGGCACGAACGTGGTCGTCATGTTGGGCAGTAGGAGCGGCAAATTCGCAGCGCCGCATGATTATCGGGCCGACGGCTCGCGTGCAACCTTCGTCGCGGTGGGCGACTTTAACGGGGACGGAAACGAGGATCTAGCCGTGACTGACAGCGGCACGAATCTGGTCTCAATCCTGCTCGGCGACGGCCATAGTATGTTTGCGGCGGCAAAGAACTACTCCGTGGGGCCGTCACATTCCAGCCCGTCCTGTGTTGCGGCCGGTGATTTTAACGGGGACGGAAAATTGGATCTGGCGGTGGCCAGCGAAGGCGGCGCGCTGGCGATTCTGTTGGGCAATGGGGATGGCACCTTCCAGGCTCCGATATTGACGACCATGCCGGAGCCTTTTTTTGTGATCGCGGCGGACTTCAACGGCGACGGGAAGCTGGACCTGGCGATCACGCTCCTCGATCAACCGGCTATCGCCGTGCTGTTGGGCAACGGCGATGGCACGTTCCAGGCAGCGCATTACTATCCCCTCGGGTCGGCAGGCAGCATGGCTGCGGTGGGGGACCTGAATCATGACGGCATTCCGGATCTGGCAGTGAATAACTTCGGCGGGGATAATGTTTATCTGCTGCTAGGCAAGGGCGACGGCACGTTCGAGCTTCCGGCCAGTTATCCGGCGGGCGCCGCGCCGAATTGGATTACGGTTGCGGACCTGAATGGGGACGGATACCAGGACATCGCAGTGACCAACTGGAATTCCGCTAACACGGTTTCAGTGCTGTGGGGCAATGCCACGGGCACACTCAGCGCGCCGGTGAGCTTTCCGGTCTGCTGCGGTCCGGTATCGGTAGTGGCGGCGGACTTTAACGGGGATGGCATCGCCGATATGGCGGTGGTCGATTCCACCTCTAACGTCGCGATCCTTTTGGGAGAAGGATCCAACCTGTTTCTGCCGGCGGTTTACTACGAACCGGGCGGCTCCTCGCCGCAAATGGTGGCGCTGGGCGATTTTAATAATGACGGCAAGCCGGACCTGGTGATATTAGTGGGCAGCGCGGACGGAGTTAGTGTCATCACAAACACGAGTTCGGCCACAGATGAACACAGATGAACACGGATAAGAAACTCTTGTGCTTCGCATTGATTTTTGCGGCGGCTGGGCTTTGGGCTCAGGGACCTCCGCCCGCTGCTAAGAAACCGGTCACGGATACATACGGCAAGGTCTCCGTCACCGACGATTACCGTTGGCTCGAGAACTTTGAAGATCCGGCGGTGAAGCAGTGGGCGTCTGCGCAAAACAGTCATGCGCGCGCTTTTCTGGATGCTCTGCCGGAGCGCGAGGCGCTATCCGCGGAACTGCGCAAACTGCTGCAGCCCGCGCAAGCGCGCTACTCTCCTTTCGTGCAGCGTGGCAAGCTGGTCTTTGCGATGAAGAGCCAGCCGGAACATCAACACCAGATGCTGGTGACGCTCGATTCCGTGGACAGCCTGAGCGGGGAGCGCACGGTGCTCGATCCGGACGCGCTCGATCCGAAGCATCTGACGGAGATCGATTTCGCGGTGCCCTCGGTGGATGGGCGCTATCTGGCGGTCTCGCTTTCGAGCGGCGGGAGCGAGGCCGGCGACCTGCACATTTACGAAACGGCGACCGGCAATGCGCTCGCGGATGTGATCCCGCATGTGAATTTCGGCACGGCCGGCGGCAGCGTGGTCTGGAATACCGACGGCTCCGGCTTCTACTACACCCGCTATCCGCGCGAGGGCGAGCGTCCGGCTGCGGACCTGGAGTTTTTTCAGCAGATATACTTTCACAAACTGGGAGACAAGCCCGAGAACGACCGGTACGAGTTGGGTAAGGACTTTCCGAAGATCGCGGAGATCGTTTTGATGGGATCGCGCGACAGCCTGTATATCGGCGCGAGCGTGGCTAACGGGGATGGCGGCGACTTTGAATTCTGGACCTTAGTGCCGGGGCATTCGTGGCGCAAGTTGGCCAGCGGCGGCGATCAGGTGAAGCAGATGGTGTTCGGCTATCACAAAGACATTTACCTGGTCTCCAAGTCGGCCGCACCGCACGGAAAGCTCTTGCACATGGATGTGGCGGAGACGCTGGATCAAGCCAGTACCCTGGTGGCCGAATCGCCCACGGTGATCGTGTCGGTGGCGCCCACACCCGACGGACCGCTGGTGAACGAACTCGTGGGGGGACCCGCCGAGGTGCAGTTCCTGCCGGGTGACGGAATGCCGGAAACGGTGCATGTGCCGGCCAACTCCAGCGCGGAATGCCAGAATCTGGACGGCGCCGGACCGATCTGTTATGTGGGGAGTTACCTGGAGACCGGCGGCTATTTTCATTTCGCTCCGCACACGAACAAGCTCACGCCCACGGCGCTGCGTACTGCGACGCCCGTGCCGTTGGATGGCTTCGTAGTGACGCGGCGATTCGCGATCTCCAAAGACGGCACAAAGGTGCCGCTGAATATCATCCACCGGAAAGGGATCGCGCTGAAGGGCGACAATCCAACGCTGCTGACCGGTTACGGAGGTTATAACGTCAGTCTGACTCCTAGCTATCAGGCAGAGTATGTGCCGCTGCTGGAGCGCGGCGTGGTTTTTGTGGAAGCGAATCTGCGCGGCGGCGGGGAGTTCGGCGAGACCTGGCATGAGCAGGGCAAAGCGCTGAAAAAGCAGAACGTGTTTGACGATTTCGCGGCCTGTGCCAAGTACCT
Organism: Bryobacteraceae bacterium; assembly: GCA_049511415.1. Classification (GTDB taxonomy): domain Bacteria; phylum Acidobacteriota; class Terriglobia; order Bryobacterales; family Bryobacteraceae; genus Bog-159. The sequence goes on from JBEKYC010000020.1 coordinate 24,092, forward strand.
GGTGGCGCATAAGTACACGCAGACATCGAAGCTCGCGATCATCGGCGGCAGTAACGGCGGATTGCTGATGGGCGCGGAGCTTACCCAGCATCCGGAGATGTTTCACGCAGTGGTGTCGATGGTGGGGATTTACGATATGCTGCGCGTAGAGCTTTCGCCGAACGGGCTTTTCAATATCACCGAGTTCGGCACGGTAGTGTTCCCCGATCAATTCCCGGCGCTGTACGCGTATTCGCCGTATCACCACGTGAAGGACGGCACGCAGTATCCTCCGGTTCTGATGACCACGGGGGATAACGATCCGCGGGTGGATCCCATGCAGTCGCGCAAGATGGTGGCGCGTTTACAGGCGAGCGGAACCAAGCAACCGGTTTTGTTGCGGACCAGCAGCACGGCGGGGCACGGGATCGGGTCGTCGGTGGACGAAGAGGTGTCGCTGTGGACGGATATCGACGCGTTCCTGATGCATTATCTGGGCGGGGGGCCGGGCTCGGGGGGGGCGCCAAAATGACGAGCACATTCGCTTGGGTGTGCTGCCTTTTTGCATCCGGAGCACTGGCGCAACAGCCAGGAGCCGTCACTTTCACAGCGTTCAGCGCTCCGGGCGCGAGCACCGGCCAGGACTACGGCACCTACGCCAGCAGCATTAATTCGGCGGGATATATTACCGGTTTCTTCGATACGACCCTGGAAGATCCGGTGGAAAGCGGGTACGTGCGCGCGAAGGATGGCACGTTCGTCACCTTTGACGGACCCGGCACGTCGCTACACACCACCAACCCCGCGAGTATTAACGCGGCCGGGACGGTCACGGGAAGCTACTTCGCTTACCCGAACATAGTTCCTTACGGGTTCGTGCGTAGCGCGGATGGCGTGATGACTTCCTTTACCGTTCCGGGCGCGGGCACGGGAGAACTCGAGGGGGGAACTGTGCCGCAGAGCATCAACGCGGCGGGGGTGATCGCGGGATACTATGCCGATTCGAACGGAGCCGATCGCGGATTCGTGCGCTCCGCGGACGGGGTGATCACCACGTTTGAGGTTTCGGGTGCGACGGACACTTTGCCGTCGGCGATCAACGATTCGGGGACGATCGTGGGGCGGTGTGTCGATGCGAGCGGAGCTGCGTTCGGATTTGTGCGCTCGGCCGGAGGAGCGATCAGTACTTTCCGTGCATCGGGCGCGGGTAGCAGTTCGGGGCAGGGGACCTTCGGGGTCAGCATCAACGCGGCGGGAGCCGTCGCTGGATGGTTCATCGACAGACAGAAGGTATACCACGGCTTCGTGCGCGCGTCCGATGGGACAATATCCGAGTTCGACGCGCCGGATGCGAGCCCGGATAACGGTCGAGGGACGCTGGCTGACAGCATTAACGGCGAGGGGATCGTCGTGGGGTACCTCATGGACGAGGAGTGGATACCGCACGGCTTTGTACGGCTTCCGGGCGGCACGATGAACAGCTTCGAGGTTCCGGGCGCGAACCTGTTTCCGTTTATAGGAACCACGGCGGTGGACATCAGCAATGCCGGCGTCCTGATTGGGTATTATGGCGACAGCAGCTATGTGGCGCATGGGTTCCTGTTGACGCCGTGAACGCGAAGCCTGCAGGGTTCTGCATTCCAAAGATACGGATCCGCAAAGGATCGAGGATTATTGGCACCGCCGTTTTCACGACCGCCGCGCGATACGCCGGTTGCTATGGCATGACGAATTGCCATATACTGGCCCTTTACGATGTCTTTCTTTCACGCCAACTCGTTTAGCTTCCGATTCTGGTTTTCCCGGAATCGGTAGAGTGGCGTTGGAGAGAGCTTAGTTTTTGACGAAACCAACCCACTCGCGAGAGTGGGTTTTTTATTGGCATTCAGGAGGGCATAAACATGATCATTTCGATGCGGCCGCACGCCACACGCGAGGAGATCGACCACGTCTGCGAACGGATTCAGGAGTTCGGATATAAAGTCCATTCGATCGAAGGCGAGGCGCGCGTAGTGATCGGCGTGGTGGGGGTGGGCGATGTGACGGCCTGCCTGGAATCGCTGGAGGCCACGCCCGGCGTGGAGAGCGCGGTGCGCATCTCGGCGCCCTATAAGTTCGTCAGCCGGGAATTCAAACCGGAGCACAGCGTGCTGCGCGTCAACGGACTGGAGATAGGCGGCGACGAGTTTATTGTGATGGCGGGACCGTGCTCGGTCGAGTCGGAGCGGCAGATCATGGAGACGGCCGAAGGCGTGGCTGCAGCGGGCGCGCGCATGCTGCGCGGCGGCGCATTCAAGCCGCGCACTTCACCATACGATTTCCAGGGCATGGAGTTGGAGGGGCTGAAGCTGCTGCGCAAGGCCAAGGAAGCTACGGGCCTGGCGATCATCACCGAAGTGATGACCGATGCGCACGTGGGCATGGTGGCGGAGTACACGGACGTTATGCAGGTGGGGGCGCGCAACATGCAGAACTTTGCACTGCTGAAATCGCTGGGCGGCTGCGGGCGTCCGGTGCTGTTGAAGCGCGGCATGAGCTCCACCATCAAGGAGCTGCTGATGTCGGCGGAATACGTGGTGGCGCACGGCAATCCGAATGTCCTGTTGTGCGAGCGGGGCATCCGCACGTTCGAAACCGCCACGCGCAACACCTGCGACATCTCGGCGATCCCGGTGCTGAACGAACTGACCCACTTGCCGGTGATCCTGGATCCCAGCCACGCGGCGGGCAAACGAAGCCTGGTGCCGGCTCTGGCGCGGGCGGGGGTGGCCATCGGCGCCGACGGGCTGATCGTGGAAGTGCATCCGAATCCGGAGAAAGCCATCAGCGACGGCGCGCAGTCGCTGACCCTGGCCGATTTCCGCGCCATGATGCAAAATCTACGGCCCTATCTGGAACTGTGGAAGGAAGCGCGGGTCGCGGAAACCGCCGCGGCTGTGTGATACTGCGTTCGTGAACTACAAACAAAGGGCGGCGCTGCTCATCATTCTGATTGCGTCGGTGTGCGGCGTGGCGGTGTGGGGTGTGGCGCGCTACCGCTATCGTTCGTTACGCACGCCCGCGCAGTGGCTGGAGCGTTTGCCCAGCCAGGACGCGGCGGTGCTGTACGTGGATTTCGCGGCGCTCCGACAGGCCGGCGTGCTGAAGATGCTGGCCGGTTCGAAGGTGGCCGAAGAGCCGGAATACAAGGTCTTCGTGATGAAGACCGAGTTCGACTACACGCGCGATCTGGACGCGGTGATGGCGTGTTTCACGCCGCGCGGCAAGTACATGGTGGTGAAGGGGCGGTTCGACTGGAACAGCCTGCAAGGATACGCGCGGGATCAGGGCGGCACGTGCCGTGACATGCTCTGCCGGATGAACGGCAGCACGCCCGAGCGCAAGATCTCGTTTTTTCCCCTGCGTCCGAACCTGATGGGTCTGGCGGTGAGTCCGGACGAATGGGCAGCGGCGGAGATGGAGTCCGCAGCCAAGCTGCGGCGCACCCTGGACATGCCGGAAGCGCCGGTATGGGTTTCGGTGCCACCGGCGCTGCTGAAGAGCGGCGCGGATTTGCCCCCGGGCACGCGCATGTTCGCGCACAGCATGGAAAGCGCCGCCGACGTCAACGTCGCGCTGGCGCCCGCGGGCAATCGCTTCGAGGCGCGGCTGAATGTGGAGTGCCGCGACGCGCAGCAGGCCGCGGCGCTGGCGGTGGAACTTTCGAATACTACGGCGCTGTTGCGCAGCATGATCGAGCGCGAGCACCTGACGCCGAGTCCGCGGGATCTGAGCGGGGTGCTCACTTCGGGGACGTTTAATCACCTTGGCATGCGAGTGTTGGGAAGCTGGCCGATCGAGCGCGGGTTTGTGGAAGATCTTCTGGGGGGCGGGCTGTAGCGGCCCTCCCGGTTAGTCGCAGCGGAGAGCGCGCATGGGGTCGACGCGGGTGGCGCGTTGCGCCGGGAGATAGCCGGCCAGCAGGGCGACCAAGGCGATACCGACGGTGGCGGCGGCCACTGTCAAAGTGTCGTTAGGCTGAATGCCGTAAAGCTGCGAGCGGACCATGCGGGTCAGCCCCCAGGCGGCGGGCAGGCCGATGGCGATGCCGATTCCAGTCAGCAGGAAGACGTCACGCATCACCAGCATGATGACGTTGCGGCCGGAAGCTCCTAGCGCGATGCGGACGCCGATCTCGCGCGTGCGTTGCGCCACGATGTAGGCCATCACGCCGTAGAGGCCGATGGCGGCCAGCAGCGTGGCCAGTATGCCGAATCCGGAAGAGAGAGTCGCCACCAGGCGTTCGGTGATGAGCGATTCTTCCATCTGCGTTTCGAGGGTCTTCATCTGGAAGATGGGCAGATTCGGATCGATATTGCGGACCACCTGGCGCACGCTTGAAAAAGCCTGCTCGGGGCGGCGGGTCGTGCGGATGTAGACGTACATGCCCAGCACAAACTCCATCTGGTGGTATGGCTGGTAGACTTCGAGGGGCACTTCGTCGCGCATGCTTTCGTACTTGGTGTCGCGCACGACGCCGACGATTTCGATATCCAGCTTGGTGCCCGGATCGCCGCCCATGCCGATGTGCCGGCCGACGGCCATGCCGTCCTTGAAGAAGCGGCGCGCGAATTTCTCGTTGACGATGCAGACTTTGGGCGCGTTGCGGCCGTCGGTCATGCGGAAATCGCGGCCCAGCAGGATGGGGATTTGCATGGTCTTGAAGTAATCCGGGGAGATGAACTGCATGTGCGGGTCCGGGGTTTCGTTGGGTTTGTGCTGGAAGCCTTCGACTGCCATGCTGCTGTCCCACTCGTCGCCGCTGAGGACCGGCATAATCGCCAGGCTGGCGGACTCTACGCCGGGGAGGGCATCCAAGTTGTCACGCAGGCGGCGAAACAAATCCAGGCTGCGCTCCGGCTTGTAGCCATTCATGGGTGGATCGAGGGCAAAACCGATCAGGTTGGCGGTGTGGAATCCGGGGTCGAGATCTTTCAGATTACTGAGGCTGCGGATGAACAGGCCCGCGCCGATCAAGAGCAGGAGAGACAGGGAGACTTGCGCGGCGACCAGGGTTTTGCGCAGTCCCACGGAAGTGCCACCCGCGATGGAGCCGACCTGATCCTTCAGCGTGCCTGCCATATCAGGGCGCGTGGATTGCAGGGCGGGCGCCAGGCCGAATATAATTCCGGTGAGCAAGGATATGCCGAGAGTGAAGGCCAGGATGCGCCAATCAGGCGTGGTGGAGATGGTTAAAGGCGAATCGCCCGCGGGAAGAAAATGCAGCAGCGCGCGGTCCATGGAGACGGCCAGCGCCAGGCCCCCCACGCCTCCTGCGAGCGAGAGGAGCAGGCTTTCCACCAGCAATTGCGACATAATGCGCGAACGGCCGGCCCCGAGGGCCAAGCGGATGGCGACCTCCTTCTGGCGGGCAGTGGCGCGGGCGACTTGTAAATTGGCAACATTGGCGCAGGCAATCAGGAGGACCAAGCCGACCAGGGCGCTAAGGACCAGCAGGGGGCTGGCAAACTGCCGCCGCAGGCCGGAATCGCCTTTGGCGGCGGGCAGAAGTTCCATCCACATGGTCAGGAAGGCCTTCTTGGTCTCGGGAGCGGTTTGCGCGAATTCCTTCTGCTGAACCTCCATTTCGAGCATTTGATGGAAGAACGGCTGCAGCCCGGCTTTGGCCTGCATGATGCTGACGCCGGGCTTCATTCTTCCGAAGACATTCACCCAGCGGCCGCGACGATTCTTCAAGTTGTAGAACTGCCCCATGGTGGGGTTCAACTCCGCTTCCATCATGACTGGGACGCGAATTTGCGGGGCGGAGCCGGGATCGGTGCCGTCAAAGCCTGCCTGGCTGACGCCCACGATGGTGATCGGGTAGCCGTCCACCAGCAGCTTTTTGCCGATGACGTCGGGGCTGCCGGCGAAGCGGCTCAGCCAATAGCGATAGCTGATGACGGCGTAGGGATGGCCGCCGGGCGTCTTGTCGTCGCCGGGGTTGAAGACGCGGCCCAGGGCGGCGCCGACGCCTAAGACCTGAAAATAGGTGCCGGAGACGAGTTCGCCGTCAACGCGCTCGGTCTTGCCATCGGAGCTGATGCTGAAGGACATATCGTCCCGGCAGAACATGCCGCTGAAGACCTGGTTGTGGTCGCGGAAGTCTTCATACATGGGATAGGAGAGCTTGTGATAGCCGTTGTTGCTGCCGTAGTGCGGGCCGCGGCCCCAGAACAGAACGAGCTGCTGGGGATCTTTGACGGGCAGGAGGCGGAGGAGGACCTGATCCACCAGCGTAAAAATGGCGGTGTTGGCGCCGATGCCGAGTGCCAGGGAGAGGACGGCGACGGCGACAAAGACCGGTGATTTTTTGAACGTTCGCAAGGCGAAACGCAGGTCGTGTGCGAGATTGCCCATGTTTGTTGTACTGAGCAAAGGGGAAAAAGTTACGAAGATTATGATTGGAGGGCAAAAATGAACTCGCTGTGTCGGACGGAGCTCGATGATCCTTGCATATTATCCACGCCGTGGATGATTTGCAAGGTTGCCGCCTTCAGTAGTTAAACAAGAACTCTTTGCTGGTGAGCATGGCCCACATCATGTCCTCCAACGCCTGGCGATGGGCTTCACGCTGCACATCGGGGGAGCCGGTGGAGGCGCGGGCTTTGCGCAGCGCCTCAAGCAGCGGCTGCTTTTCGGCTTCGCCGGGATAGCGGCTGAAGGCGGAAAGATACAGGTGGTCGAGGATACGTGAATCGGACAAGCCCAACTTCACGGCCAGTGCGGCGTAACCTTCGGAGTCGCTCAACTTCTTGTTGAGCGTGTCGCCGTTGATGACGTGCAGCGCCTGCGCGATGTTCGGCTCGCCCGACCGCTCGCCGGCGTCGCAGATGATGCGCTTGGGCCGCCCGAAGGCGCTCAGAAATTGCGACTGCACCTGCACGTCCGGCAATTGCAACGCGCGCGTTCCCACGGGGTAGCCGCCGAACTTGGTGGGCACGCCGGTGACTTGCGACATGGCGTCCAGCAGCACTTCGGCCGGCAGGCGCTTTACGAAATAGCGCGAGTAGTATTTCGTGTCCATCTGATTTTCGGCGTTGGAATCGGCGGAAAGCTGGTACACGCCCGAATTCATGATGGCGCGGATCAGGCGCTTCACGTCGTAACCGCTCTTCACGAAATCGTCGCTGAGGGCGGCGAACAACTCTTCGTTCGATGCCGGATTGGTGGCGCGCACGTCGTCCACGGATTCCACCAGGCCGCGGCCCATGAAATTGGCCCACACGCGATTCACCAGCGCCCGAGAGAAGTAGGTGTTTTTCGGGCTGACCAGCCAGTCGGCGAAATGCACGCGGCGGTCTTCGGTGGAATCGAGGGACATGGGCGTGCCATCGAGCGGCGTCGGCGGCAGGGGCTTCAGCAGCTTGGGATGCAACACGTCGCCGGTGTCCTTCGCATAGACCACGATGTCGCCTGGCTCGTTGCCGTTCTTCAGGCCCACGCGGGCGAACAGGTTCACCAGCTCGTAATATTGCTTCTGGGTCCACTTTTCGAGCGGATGATTGTGGCAGCGTGCGCAAGTCACTCGATTGCCCATGAACGCTTCGGTGGCGGTTTCGGTGAGATCGATGGGGTCTTTGTGCAGAACGTAGTAATTCAGCGCGCCGTTCTGCCGCGTGTCTCCGGATGAAGTGAAAATCTCGTAGGCGAACTTATTCCAGGGCTTGTTATCCTTGACGCTGTCGCGAATCCAGTCGTAAAACGCCCACATGGCATTGGCGCGCAGTTTGCGGCTGGAGATCAGCATCAGGTCGGACCATTTATAGGCCCAGTAATCCACGTATTCGTCGCGTTCCAGCAGGCGGTCGATGAGTTTGGAGCGCTTGTCGGCGGACTGGTCGGCCAGGAAATCCTCGACCTCTTCGGAAGTGGGCAGGATGCCGGCGGCGTCGAGATAGGCGCGGCGGATGAAGCTGGAATCCGCAGCCGGTCCGGAGGGCGCGATATTCAGGGCTTTCAGCTTGGCGAGGACCAGATCGTCGATGTAATTGTGGCGTTGGAATTTCGTATAGACTTCCGGATCGACTTTGTTGGCGTAGGGAACGCCGAGGCGCGCGTAAAGCACGCGGCTGGCATACCACAGCGTGATGGCGGCCTCGCCGCTGCCGTTCATTTTGACGTGACCATTGTCATCGACCGAGGCGACGCTTTCGTCGCTGGAGCCAAAGCGGACCCAGCGGGTGACGTCGCGCAGGCGACCGTCGGAGTATTTGGCGCGCACGACGAGTTGCTGCTCGGCGCCGGCTTGCAAAGTGATGGAGGCGGGGAAGACTTCGAGCGCGGTTACGGTGGGGTCGCCATCCTGCGGGCGCGGCGCTCCGGCCGCGATCCATTCGGCGATCACGCGGTATTCGAGCGAATCGGTGGCGAAGCGTTTACCGCCGCCATGCGGGACGGCGAAGGTTGGCTTCAGCAGCATCAGGCTGTGGGCGGGATCGGAGAGCGAGACGCGGCGCCCGTCGGATTGGCGGGTGAGAGTGGCGTAGTCTTCGTCGGGATCGTAGCCGCGCAGCGTGAGCTTGAAGCCGTTCTTGCCAGCGGCCGCGCCGTGGCAGGCGCCGGAGTTGCAGCCGACTTTGCTCATGACGGGGATGACGTCGTTGCGGAAGCTCCAGGTGTGCGGGGCGTGCGCGTTGTTCACATGCACCGTAATGCTGGCGGTTTGGCCTTCGGAGGCGGCAGTGATGGTGGCCTCGCCATCGGCTACGGGGCGGACTACCCCGGCTTTGTCGACGGTGGCCACGGATGGGTTGGACGAGGTCCAGTGCGCGGCGGGGGTGTCGTCTTGTTGGGATTGCGCCAGCAGTTGTTGGTAGGATTCGGGTCCTTCCAGAGTTGCGGACGGCGGCAGTATCCTTAGAGTTGCAGCTTGCGCGATGAAGGGCAGCAGGAGTAGGGCTGGCGCCCTCATGCGAACAGCTCCTTGATGGGCTCGACACCGCGCTCCACCAGCGGGATGGGGCGGCCTTGCGCGCCGGGCAGTTCAAGATCGAGCTGGATGCCCAGGCCGTCATAGATAGTGGCGGCAACTTCCGCGGGGCTGGTGGGCCGATCTTTCGGCGTGGCGCCGATGTCGTCCGATGCCCCGATCACTTGTCCGCCTTTGACGCCGCCGCCAGCCATCAGTATGCTCCAGCATTGCGGCCAGTGGTCGCGGCCGCCGGCAGGATTCACTTTGGGCGTGCGTCCGAATTCGCCCATGGCGAGGACCATCGTGTTGGTGAGGAGGCGGCGATCCTGCAGGTCCTGTAGCAGCGAGCTGTAGGCCATGTCGAACATGGGGCCGACCAGGTCGCGATAGCAACTGATGGGGCTGAAGGGCTTCGATCCGTGAATGTCCCAGGTGATTTCATCGAAGACCGTTTCGAACATATTAATAGTGACGAAGCGCACGCCCGCCTCGATCAGCCGACGGGCCAGCAGGCAGCTTTGGCCGAAGCGGTTCTCGCCATATTTCTGGCGCACTTCGTCCGGTTCGCGCGACAACTCGAAGGCTTCACGGGCCTTCTGCGACGACATCAGCGTGTAGGCCTGGTGGAAGGTGGCGTCGAACAGCCGCGCATCCTGCGAGGTTTCGAATTTGCTCACTGTGTGATCCACCATCTCGCGCCAGTTCTTGCGGCGGTCCACGCGCAGCGCGCTGAGATAGTCCGGCGGCAGCATGTCCGGGACTTTGAAATTCGGATCGGAGGGGTCGGCGTTTAGCACGAACGGATCGTAAGTTTTGCCAAGGAAGCCGGCGTTCTGGCCATGCGGCATGTTGCCGCCGGTGTTGCCGATGGGGCGAGGCAGGAGCACGTGCGGCGGCACGTCACCGTTCGGGCCTTTGAGCTTCGACAGCACGCAGCCGATGTGCGGATACTCGACGCCGCCCTGGAAGAGGCGGCCGGTCTGCATCATCTGGTGGCCGGTATCGTGCACCGCGGCGGCGGTGTGATAGACGCTGCGGATGATGGCGTACTTGTCAGCATGCTTCGCCATGCGCGGGAAGTTTTCGGAGATTTCGACGCCGGGGACGTTCGTCTTGATGGGCTTGTACGGCCCGCGGATTTCGATCGGCGCGTCGGGCTTCATGTCCCAGGTGTCCAGCTGCGAAGGGCCGCCCACCAGGAACAGCATGATGCAATTGGTGTCTTTTTTGGCGTCGACCGCGCCCATCGCCTTCATGGCGAACAGGTCGTTGAGGCCCAGGCCCAGCATGGACAGCGCGCCCGCATGCAGGAAATCGCGGCGGCGCAAGCCATCGCAGAACTCGACGGGTTTGTCGGAATCCAGACGGAACATCCAGGGCCCTCCTTTGCTGGGGTCGTCTGGATGCCATTCTAGCGCTTTTTATGGCGGGTGGTACCGATGCGGTGTAGGCCACGACGGTATATGTCTTAAGGTGATAGCAATCGCCGAGCCAGCCGGGGCCGCTCTTGCGTGCCGGTGGATTGGGTTTCCCGTGGACTTGCCAGAATTCAGCCCCGACCGTCCCTAGCCGGTGCCGATCCACTGCGTGGACTCACGCCTCACAAATCGACACATCGCGGGACTTCTGCGTTTACGATCCGTCATCGGACATCTCAACCGCAACAGTGGTTAGCCCTGAAGCTATGGAGATCAAGTTTGAACCGCACAACACGTGGACGGCGAGCGCCACGGCGGTACTAATTAACATCGAAAACAGAAAGCAAGCTCATCATGCCCACATTAAGGAATGCGAAAACTCGATTGTTGAGAAGGCCGAGCCGGGGAAAAGATAACGCCTTTTGCCATTCGATTGTTTCGCCAGAGATTCCGTCCCGCAGTCTTTCAGATTCATTACCCTGCGCCGCGGTCACTTTGACGGTCAAGATTACGGTCGCAGGGCCGCTGGTACACTACCGGCTTTTGGAACCGCAGTTCGCTGCCGCCTACCGTCAGGCACAGGTCGCCCTTCGCCTGATCCGCTCCCGGAGCAACGGTGAAATCGTGCTCCAGCCGGCCCTGATTGCCTTAATAGACCAGATCCACGCCGGAATACACGCCGGCGTACTTCACCTTCTGACAGGTCGGGATGCCGGTATGCCACTGGGACGGATCGTGGCCGCGGAAGTAATTCGCCACTCCTGGCAACTGGTCCAGACCGGATGCCGCGGCGTGGCCGCTCGCGCCCAGCAGTTTCATGCGTAGGAGCGCGTCACTCTTGAGGCGAAGCAGGGCTTGATCGCGCGTAGGAAGCAAGGTATAGCGCTTGCCCCGCGAAAGTTAATCCACCCGGGGCAGAACTCGTAAAGCGTGGTCGGCGCGCCGCTTGGGTCATGGTGAAGAAAGTGCCGCCGCCGTTGCCCACGCCGCCGGTGCTGATTACCCCGTAGAAGTTCCCGTCGGCGCCCTGAACCAGCGCGGCGGCGGAGTATTCGCCGTCAGGGCAACCCGGGACGCTGCAAAAGGCGTAAAGCGTCGTAAAGTCGCCTGCCAGGGTGATTCTGAAGATCGTACTAGCGCCATAGGCCCCGTTCGTATGCGTAGCGCCGTAGAGGTCTCCGTAGGCCCCGCCATTCTGCGTTGTCCCATAGAGGTCCCCGTTGCTGGCCTGCACCAGCGTCGCTTCAGGACTGGCGCCATCCGCGCAGTTTGGTAAGGAACAAAACGTGTAGAGGTTAGTGATGGCACCGCTGGGAGTGATTTTGTAGAGGACCCCGTTCGAATACGTTGTCCCGTAGAAATCTGCTTACCTGCACCAGCGCCGCCTGGTTTCCGATGTAGGGGCAGAGCTAAAGTTCTGAAGGATCGTCTCCGTCCCGCTAGTGTTGATTTTGAACACTGTGCCGTAGAAGTTCGTCCCGCCACCGAACGTGGTGCCGTACAAGTATCCGTTGGCGCCCTGCACCAGCCCGTTGGGGTAGGCGCCGTCTGTGTTGTACCCTGCGAAGCTGTGCAGTGAGGTAATGGGTTGAGCCTGCGCCGGAATCGCGATCCCGGCCAAAGCGAGAGTGAGCGCGAGTGTCGCGCCGATGCGAATTGCTTTTTGCTGCCGAAGGTGCTTCATTGAAAGTCTCCTGGGTTCTACGAGTTATCGAGATGACGGGGGTTAGGCACGGTCTCGCCGCGCGAACCGCAAGCTTGCAGCGGCGAAGCAGAAAATGGGTATAGAGGCGCGGCGATGAGCCGCATGCAAAAACAAAAGCGATCGATGTTCTTCATGGATTTTCTCCTGGGTAATGCATGGACTCGTCGCTATTCCGTCACCTTTGTCTCAGCGGCGGCCATGTCACTCGCGGCTGCGTCTGAACACTCCGAATGCAAAAGCCCCACTTCTTGCATAGGCCGCGAGAAATGGGGCGCCCGGCCAACCCTCCCCGGTATGAAGCCCTGCCGCTAGGGAATGGTGAAAACCAGGTTGCTCGTGAGCGTGGTCCCTCGGGACGTTACCACCTGCACTACGCCGGTGGTGGCGCCGGTGGGTACGGTGGTGGTGATTTCGGTACTCGAGGCCACCGTGAACGTAGCCGCGACACCGTTAAAAGTGACGCTGGTCGCGCCCGTCAGCCTGTTTCCCAGAATCTTGACGTTCGAGCCGACTCTGCCGGAGGTCGGCAATGTTTTCACAAATGGGCCCAGACCCATGGACAAGCTGAAGACGGTACCGTTGCAAGTGGCGCAGGTTTGATAGTTGGCCCCTCCCAATGCAGTCACCCCGTAGAACGTCCCACTGGTGTCCTGGATGAGGTACGGTCCGGGTTGATCTTCTCCGACGGAGCCGTCGGTGCCGTCGAAGCGGTGCTCCGTGGTCAGTGAGCCGCTGGGTGTGATCTGGAAGATGGTGCCCATGTTGTCCGTCCCGCCGCTTCCGGTCATCCCGTAGAAGTTCGCGTCGGTTGCCAGCATCAGCGCCAGGGGGTAGGCGCCGTCGGCGCAATCTGCCAAGCTGCAAAAGCTGTAGAGCGTCGTCAGCGCGCCGCCGGGGGTCATGGTAAAGAAGGTGCCGCCGCCGCTGGCCATGCCGCCGGAGCCGGTTACCCCGTAGAAGTTCCCGTCGGCGCCCTGAACCAGCGCGGCGTAGGGTTGTACGCCGTCGGCGCAACCTGCCAAGCTGCAAAAGTTGTAAAGCGTCGTAAAGTCGCCTGCCATGGTGATTTTGAAGATCGTGCCGCCGCCGTAGGCCCCGCCATTATGCGTGGCGCCGTAGAGGTCTCCGTTCGTGCCCTGCACCAGCGCCGTAATGGGCGGCTCTCCATCCACGCAGTCACCTTCCGGGTTCAGGGTTTCGCAAAAGGAGTGCAGCGTGGTCTGCGCGCCTGCCAGGGTAATCTTGAAAATCGTGCCCTGACCACCGTATACTCCAGCTCCACCCAATTGCGTTGTCCCATAGAGGTCCCCGTTGCTGGCCTGCATCATCGTCGCTTCGGGATTGAAGCCATTCGGGCAGTCTGGTCCGCCAGCGGGACAAATTGTGTAGAGGTTAGTGAAAGCGCCGCCCGGAGTGACTTTGTAGACCGTCCCGCCCATGCTCGAATTTGATACCCCGTAGAAATCCCCGTTGGTGGCCAAAGCCAGCCCCGCCGAGCTTCCGGTTATTAGGTCCTCGTTGTACAGGTTATCGAGGATCGTTTCCGTCCCCGTGGTGCTGATTTTGAACACAATGCCGGAGAGGTCCCAGGGCGGGAGCCCGCCCGACACCGTGGTCCCGTACAAATATCCGTTGGCGCCCTGCACCAGCCCGGTGGGGTAACTGCCGTCTGTGGGGTACCCTGCGAAGCTGTACAGCGAGGTGAAGGTTTGAGCCTGCGCCGGAATTGCGATCCCGGCCAAGGCCAGAGTGAGCGCGAGTGTCGCGACGATGCGAATTGCTTTTTGCTGCCGAAGGTGCTTCATTTGTTTCTTTGAATGTCTCCTGGGTTCTACGAGTTTTCGAGATGCGCAGGCGGCGGTCAGCCGCATGCAAAAACCAAAGCGATTCGTATTCATATGTCCTCTCCCTACTGGTGCAAGTCCCGGCTGGCTGAGTGCCCGACCGACCGTTCAGCTAAGACCGCGCAAGAAGCCGCCAAAAGCTGACACGCGATTTTCATTTGCGGATCGTGGCACTTTTTCTCCCCGATTTGCGCCGTCTCTTGTGTGGGGGCTTGTACCGTACTGAACCGTGCAGTACCCGCTCCCACCGGCTAGGCTGGTGCACAACGCCGTATGATGAAGTGTGGCGGAATCCGCGCAAGGGGAGATCACCCAGCTCCTGGCGCGCTGGGAGCAGGGAGAATCCGGCGCGGTCGAAGCTTTGGCCCCTCTGGTCTACGATCACCTGCATGCCATCGCGGAGGGCTACCTGCGCAACGAGCGGCCCGACCATACGTTGCAGCCCACGGCGGTGGTCAATGAAGTCTTCGTCGACCTGCTGCGCATGCGCCGGCTGTCGCTCAAGGACCGCGCGCACTTTTTTACCTTCGCCGCGCAGCTTACCCGCCGCGTCCTCATCGATTCCGCGCGCAAGGCCAAATCGGAAAAGCGCGGCATGGGCTGGCAGCGCGCGCCGCTGGACGCCGAACTGGCTTGGCTGGGGGGCGAGACGGCCGAGTCGCTGGATCTCTCGCAAGCGCTCAACGATCTGGCCGAATTCGATCCCATTAAGACGCGCATGGTCGAGCTGCACTACTTTCTGGGCTGCACCGTGGATGAAACCGCCGATATCCTGGGGGTTTCCAGCCGGACGGTGGCGCGCAGCCTGCTTTTCTCGCTGTCCTGGCTGCGCGAGCGCCTGGCCTGATGTTGTGGGGCAGGACTTGGTATGAACCCTGCTGAACTCGAGCGCTTTCACGAAGTCGAAGAAATCTTCTACGCCGCGCTGGAGCTGCCGCCTGGCGCCGAGCGCGATGCGCTGATCGCCCAAGAGTGCGGCGCCGATGAGAACCTCTACGCTCGAGTCGCTCTCCTGCTCGCACATTGCGAGCACATCCGCGCCGCGGCGCCCGCCCCCGCGCGACCGTTGCCGCGGTTCAGCGCGTGGCAAGCCGTGAAGCTGCTGGGGCGCGGCGGCATGGGCACCGTCTATCTGGCCGAACGCGCGGACGGCGCATTC
The DNA here is from genome assembly GCA_049511415.1 of Bryobacteraceae bacterium. GTDB lineage: Bacteria > Acidobacteriota > Terriglobia > Bryobacterales > Bryobacteraceae > Bog-159. Next base: position 39,150 of record JBEKYC010000020.1, read on the forward strand.
CGCATGTCCGCGGCCGTCAAGGTTGTGCCGATGGCCCTGGCCTCCCACGAGATCGAAGAACGCTTCCGGCGCGAGCGCCAGTTCCTCGCCGGCTTCGATCATCCGAAAGTCGCCCGCCTGATCGATGGCGGCGTCACGGAGACCGGCCTCCCTTATTTGGTGATGGAATTCGTCGGCGGCCTGACCATCGACCGCTTCTGCGACGCCCACCAGCTCGACACGCGCGGCCGCATCGCCCTGATGCGCCAGGTTCTGGACGCGCTGGCTTACGTGCATGGCCGCCAGGTGATCCATCGCGATGTGAAGCCGTCCAACATCCTGGTGGATGACGCGGGCAACGTCAAGTTGCTGGATTTCGGCACCGCGCGCGTGGTGGACGTCACTGTCGAAACGGCGCTCACCAAGACGGGCGTCTTCGCCTTCACGCCGGACTATGCCAGCCCGGAACAGGTGCGTGGTGAGCCCGTTGCCGTGGCATCGGATCTCTACTCGGCCGGCGTGCTGCTCTATCGTCTGCTGACTGGCCGCTTGCCATACCGGATCACCGACGTATCGCCCGCCGGTGTGGCCAAAGTCATCGCCAGCGCGCAGCCGGATGCGTCCAAGTTGGACGCGCCGCTCGACGCCATTGTTTCGAAGGCGCTGAGCAAGGATGCAAACGCTCGCTACCAGTCCGCCGCCGAGATGGATGCGGACTTGGCGCGCTATCTGGAAGGGCAGCGGGTGCGCGCGCGGAAACCGCGCAAGAAGCTCTGGACGGCTATGGCGGTTGTGCTGGCCATTGCCGGCGCCGGGATCTTGGGGTGGCGTGGGCTGCGCGTTCCGTCTCACCAGCTCATTCCTTTTGATACCGGCGTCCCGAACGCCATGCAGCCCGCGCTTTCCAGCGACGGCAAGCGGCTGGCCTTCGCCTCGCCCGGAAAAAACGGGACGCATCCGGACATCTGGGTCAAAACCATGCCGGACGGCGCGGCCCGACGCGTTACCGCGGGCGACACCGCGAACGACGAACCCTCGCTCTCGCCCGACGGCCGATGGCTGGCGTTTCATTCCACGCGCGCACCTGCCGGGATCTACCTGCAGCCGGTAGTACCCTCCGATTCGGGCGCCGCGGCCCGGTTGCTCATGGAGGGCGGCCGGAGCCCGCGCTTTTCGCCGGATGGCAAGTGGGTCGCGTATCTGAACACGGCCGAGAACGGCGGGGACGTCCAGGCTTTCAATACGCGCATGCTATATATAGTGCCGGCACAGGGAGGCGAGCCCGTGCGGCTGGCCAGGAACGCATCGTCGTTCCAGGGATTCGCCTGGAGCGCCGACAGCCGGAACGTGCTCTTCCTGTTGCTCGACGAGGGCGCTGCGCCCCGGCTGTGGAGCGCTCCACTGGATGGCGGACCCGCCGCGCTGGTGCCCGACTTCAGCGAAGCGGTCGCTTTGTACGCGCGCGCTTGTGCAGTGGCCGGAGAGCGGTTTCTTTACTCCTACACGGATGGTAAGGAAATGGCAGCGGCGCTGGGCGAATTCCTGCTCAAGCCGACCTTCCGTGCCCGCCGGTACTCCAGTGCGCAATCCCATGCACAGTTGCTGATGTCCGGTTGCACCGCATCCAGCGCGGACACGATCCTGGCCGATGCAGTGGACAATCAGTCGAGCGCCTGGGCGCTGCCGATCGACGCGGAGAGCGGCGCCATACGCGGACCGCTCGTCTCCTTGAGGGAACGGGCGCACGGAGGATGTGGCGTGCATTTCACCTCGGATGGCGCGGCGTTCCTCCTTGAGGTGCAAGGCGCGGCGAGTCTCCTGCGGGATTACCGGACCGGAAAGGGTAGAGAATTGCCGGGAGCGAGTATCCTCAGCTCCGACGGTCTCTTTGTCCTCGAGGTGAGCGCCCGGAGTGCCGGCACGGCTCCTCCGATCTCAAGAGTTCGGAATCTGAAAACGGGCGGCTCTTGGGGATCGATGCAGGGCGGCGGCGTGGAATGGGATCTCTCGCGCGGCGGCCAATGGTTACTCAAGACAAGCATAGAGGGACACCGCACGATCGTGGCCTGGGATACTAGAACCTCCGAGCACAAGCCGATCTACTCGCATCCCAGCGCGAACCTGTACCTGGCCAGCTTCTCGAACGACGGGCGCTGGGCGGTCTTCACGTCCGAGGAGGGCGCTGGGCCGCCGCACATGTGGGCCGCGCCGTTTCGCGGCTTGCAGGATGTTCCGCCCGCGAACTGGGTGGACCTCGGAGTAGGCGATTATCCGCGCTGGTCCCCGGGCGGCGGACGCATTTACTTCACCCAGGTACATGACGGGTTCGAGTGCATCTTCACCCGCGCCGTGGATCCGGTGAACAAGCGGCCCGTGGGTCGGGTGACCGGATTGCAGCATTTCCACGGCCGGATGACGCCAAAGGGCCTGGCGCCGGGCACGTTCCGCATCTCGGTGGCAAAAGACAAGATCGCATTTGCGTTGGGCGAGCAGGTGCATCAGTTGTTGCAGAGGAAGCAATGATCTTTTGGCAGTGGCGCGGAAACGCGCCGGTCAATCTCGCCTCTCACTTCTCCGCGTTCGCGTTATCGAGTATTTCATTCACGCGCGCGACCAATTCAGAGGGCGCAAATGGCTGTGGAAAAATCAGGAAGCCTTCGTTGGTGATACGCACATCGATCCGTTGATCGGAGGGCACGCCGGCCACCATGAGCACGCGCAGAGACGGGCACTTCTGGCGCAAATACAGCGCTGCATCGTGACCGTTGATATTGGCGACATAAACGTCGATGAGGAGCAGGTCAGGCGGGGTCTCCCGTACCATGTCGACGGCGATTCCGAGGTCCCCCGTAGCCCGCACCACGTGTCCTGCCTTCTCCAGGATTTCGCGGATCACCTGACGCACGAGGGGCGCGGAGTGGAAAAGCAGAATGGTCGCACACTTGGTCATCGAGAATTCATTATGTCAATCCTTTAGGGTACTCGCAAATCGCTGGTCGCCCAATGGACGATTCATGGCGGGCCTCTCCGCGTCACGGACAAGGCTCGTGCTCTACGATTTTCAGACGCGGCAGCAGGTCGAGCTTTCCAGCGGGTCAAGCGTTTCCGAACTGGTCCCAGGATGGCGAACGGCTGTTCTACTGGATGTTCGGAGGGGACGAGGATGCTTGGTGGAGGGCACGCATCCGCGACCGGAAGACGGACCGGGCCGCCGCTGTGAAGAAGATGAATCCGACCCAGTACGGGTTCTCAGAGGCTCCCAGCAACGCCCTCATCGCGGCGCACTATGTCCAGACGAGCGATATCCATGCGCTCGACTGGGATGCGCCGTCGGCGCTGCGGGTTGTCTGGAGGCAGCAGTTGCGAATGGAGCTTGTTTAGTCAGCGGATGATTCGCGGCGAGGCCCATTCTGTCCGGACTTACTCTGTCTATTTCTTCGCCGCTGCCGCGGTTAGTTCAAAGATCGTTGGTTTAGCGACCGTACTCACCGTCATCGCGATTATCCAGCGTGATCGCTTGCAAGCGATGCTTGGTGACTCCTCCGGGGTGAGCACGGCGACGGATTCAAGATGGAAATCAAATAGGGGATCGTTCGTCGGACACTGTTCTTGGAGGCGCCCGGTGGCAATTGCTACCAACGCGCGTTGGCCACGAGATCCGAATCACGAGTTCCGACCCTGCCGGTTCGCCAGGGCCCCGGACTAAGCACTCCAAGGCCCTGGCGCGCCGCAGGTGGGTTTTCTAGCGCCGATAAATCGTGAACATCAGCGTTGTGGTATGCGTAACGCCTCCACCGGTGCCCGTTATGGTGATTGGATACGTGCCGGTCGGCGCGCTTCTGGATACGGTGAGGTTAAAATCGGCCGAGCCGGAACCTGGCGCGGCAATGGAGGCGGGCGTAAAGCTATAGGTCACGCCCGACGGCACGCCGGTCGCGCTCAAGCTTATCGCCGAGTCAAAGCCGCCGGAGACTGTCGTGCTGACGACCGCATACCCGCTTTGGCCCTGATACAGGTATCCCGAGCTGGGCGAGACGGAAATGGTGAAGTTACCGGTTGCCGCCGCGGTCACGGTGAGCGAGACGGTTGCGGTGTGCGTGTTCCCGCCGCCGGTTCCCGTTACGGTGATGGTGTAAGTGCCGGTCGAGGTAGTGGATGCCACCGCCATCGTCATTGTGGAAGTGCCGGAACCCGGCGCCGCAATGGACGTGGGGTTGAAGCTGACGGCGACGCCCGTCGGCTGACCCGTGGCGGTCAGCGCTATCGCCGAGTTAAAGCCGCCGGAGACAGCGGTGGTGATGGTCGAAGTGCCGCTGTTGCCCTGCACCACGGAAACCGAGGTGGGCGAGGCGGAAATCGTGAAGTTGGGACTCGCCGTGGCGGTCACGGTCAACGAGACCGTGGTGGTCTCGGTGGTGCTGCCGGAGGTCCCCGACACCGTAATGGGGTATGTGCCCGTGGCCGTAGTTGAGGCTACGGTCATGTTCATGGTGGAGGTTCCGGCGCCCGTAATCGAGGTTGGGCTGAAGCTAACGGTCACGCCCGTTGGCTGGCCGGACGCGGTCAGGTTGATGGCCGAACTAAAACCGCCGGTCACGCTACTGGTGATGGTGGAAGTGCCCGCGCTGCCTTGCACCACCGAGACCGAAGTGGGCGAGGCCGAAAGGCTGAATCCGGGAGCCGCCGATCCGGCCAGTGCGTTGATGAGGCCGCTGCCGTTGGGACTGCCCCAGCCGGTCGCCAAATCGTAGCCGGTAGTTGCGGAGTAGCCATTGCTGCCGCTGGTGATGTCGTGGAAATCTGTGGTGTAGCTCGATCCCCCGCCGATCGAATACAGAGTTGGATTGACAAAGCCTAGGGTCTTGCCGGTGTTCGCCACCGCCTGCTGATTGGCGAGCGCCAGATAACCGGCCCACATGGGCGCGGCAAAACTGGTTCCGCCATACTCGTTAGCCGTGCAGGTAGTTTGGTCGGCGCAGACGTAAAAGGTGAAATTCGCGTTCGCGGAGACGTCCGGCCCGTTGCGATACGTTTTGGAACAACTGGAGCAACCGCTGGCGGCGGCCGTCTGCCAGGAGGGAATCACGTATTTGTCGGGCGAAATGCCGCCCCCGCCGTCGACCCAGGCGGTTTCCGAACTCCACGGTCCGGCGGCGCTGCTGGTATCTAAGTCCGTCCCGCCGACCGTGGTGAGATACACATCGTCGGCCGGGAAAACTTCGGACGACGATTTCCAGGCGCCGCTATCGCCGGCCGCCTGGAACAGATTCTGACCTTGCGCGGCGAACTCCTCGAAGTATGGGTTGTCGGTATTGGGGTCCGCCGGGCTCCAGGTCCACGATGAACTCAATTGCGCGTTCAGCGGCTTGGCGGTCGCCATGGCGTTGAAGATGGCGGAATCCGTCGATCCTACATACATCACCAGGCTGGACATACCCGGCGCCATGCCGAGCGCCTGGGTCATGTCCAAGGTCTGTTCGGTGTCATCGCAGCCGCTCGATTCGAGGCAACTGGTGCTGGTGCCGTCGGTGGACAGGAGCGTTATGGGGACGCTGTTGGTTTGACCGATGTTTTTGTAGTAGGTGTTCAGGTCGGCCAGATCGGTGCCGTAATATTCCAGCAATCCGAGCGATTGGCCTGTGCCGGTGAGCGATCCGCCGTAGTACGCCGCGCGCATATCGCTGCCGCAGAAGGAGGCCGAGGGGCATGAGCCGGTGGTGGCCAGAGGCATCGGTCCGGGATTTCTACGCAGAAGCGGACGCGGGATGGAATAGTTGTCCAAACCGGCGATGTGCCACAAGCGGACCGAGAGGTCCGGTGTAGGCTCGCGATCGGGTGCGTAAAAAACCCGGTCTTCGGTGGGGTGCTGGTAGAGGCCCATCGTCACGTGGAAGGCGGCTTCGATGCTCGCCACCGGCCCTGCGACGTCCACGTTCATGCGATTGGGGGAGGTGCCCACCACGGTGAGACCATGCGTCTCCGCGAAGCTCTTCACCGCGTCATAATCTTCCTGGCTGGGACCAAACCTGTCGGTGAACTCTTCCACGGTGAGGAACTGGCGGTAAGACGGGCTGGAAGGATCGTACAGTTCCCTTAAGAAGTTGTCCAATGCGGCCTGATTGCGTTGCGGCAAAACCAGGACCAGCCGCATCGACTGCGTGGCCGGCAGATGCCCCGCCGGCTGTGCCTGGCCAGTGAGGACCACCTCGCGCACGTGGCGCGTCAGCGGGGACCGCGACTGCGCCTGGCAAACCGTAGTCAAGACCGGCAAAAGCGCGGCCGTTGTCAACCAGAATGTACTCTGTTTGCGAATCACGACTTCTTCCTCCGATTTCTATTCTCTCCGGTGATTAGGAGTTCACCCGAATTCAGGTTGCGCCAGTATAACACCACGCGGCGCACGTGCGCCTGGGCGGTGTGAAGTTGTAACTTTCGAACACTGCCCGCCTGGACCAGCACTCCACCAGTCACATTCCGGTAAACGGACTTTGCGGCCAACGCCGGTCGCGCGAGCTCTCGGCAGGACCAAGTGTGATCAAACAATTTCCCAAATCCCGACAGGATTCTCGCCGAGTTCCAGGAGCCTGTCTGAGAAGGCGGAATGCGCCGCGCAGGCGCCGCCCGGATCGACGTTTCAACAGCGGCAGGGTGGTGGATCGGGTTCAAACCGATACCCCGACCGTTGCCCTGTTGTTCCCGAGCATCCGACTTTGAAGCGAGGGTCCGCCATCTGCATTTCATCTCACCCCATCGTCTTTACTATGGACCACGAAGCCAACGTGGTGACGATCCATCGGATCTACCACGGCGCGCGAAGACAACTTCGAAGCGTCGGAATCAACGGAAAACGCAACGATAAGCCATAGCCCTATGACACGTTCAGCGTGCCGCGCTGTCTTCCGTTTGAGCCGCTACGACCGCCGATCGCCAGCCAAAGCTGAAACCAGAGCCCACCTCGTGCCATCCATGTACTTAGAGATACAATGGAATTTAGCGTAACCACGTTCGGAATGCGATTCTGCGCCACGGTTCTGTTAGCGGTGTGGCCCGTATTGGCCGCGCCCACCAACGATCTCGAACAAGCCCGCAGGCTCTACCACGAGACCAATTACGACGTCTCGCTTGGGATACTGCAGGCGATTGAGCCCAAAGATGGTCCCGTCTTTTTCCTCATGGGCCAAGACCATTACATGAGCGGGGACTTCAAGAAAGCCACCGAAAGCCTTGAGAAGGCGGTCGTGGCGGACCCCGCAAATTCCGATTACGAGCTATGGCTGGGCCGGGCCTTCGGGCGTCGCGCCGAGACCGCCAGTCCGTTTACGGCCGCGCCACATGCCAACCGCGCCCGCCAGCATTTCGAGAAGGCCGTGCAGTTGAACCCGCGTAACCTGGAGGCGTTGAGCGATCTGTTCGAGTATTACCTCGAGGCGCCGGGATTCATGGGCGGCGGCATGGAGAAGGCCGCGGGCGTGGCGGTTCAAATGGCTTCCGTGAGCCCGGTGGAAGGACATTGGGCGCAGGCGCGTCTGGCCGAGAGGCACAAAGAGTTCGACACCGCCGAACATCATCTGCGGGTGGCGGCCAGCATGGCGCCCGAAGAAGTCGGCCGGCTGATCGATCTGGCCCGGTTTCTCTCCAAACAAGGCCGCTTGCAAGAGAGCGATCAGAATTTCAAGAACGCGGAAAAAATCGCGCCCAACAGCCCACGGCTGATCTACGCGCGAGCCGACACTTACATCCAGCAGGGGCGCAATCTGGAGACCGCCCGCAAGCTTCTACAGCGATATCTGCGGGCGCAGTTGACGCCCGACGATCCATCCCGCGCAGATGCCGAGAGGCTCCTGAAGAAAGCCTCCGGCGGCTAGCCGATGTTTCTCGGCGAAGCTCTCGATTTCAGTATCAAGGCGCTGAAGGCCAATCCCGTTCGATCACTGCTGACCGGCCTTGGCATGATGATCGGCACGGCGTCGGTGATTCTGGTGGTGACCATTTCGCTGACCAGCCGGGACTACATCCTGGAACAGATTGAGGGCGTCGGCTCCAACATCATCTTTGCCTACTACGAGGCGGGCAACCAGAATGAGACGCAGGCGGATGCCGACTTCGTGAAGATGTCCGACGTGGACGCGGTGCGGGAGCGGTTGGGCAGCCGCATCGTGGCCGCTACGGGCATTACCACCAGCTTTGACCGCATGCGCATCGCCGGCAAGGAGCGCGACGTGCGCATCAACGGCTCCGACCAGGATTACAAAACGGTGCGCAACCTTATGGTGACTTCCGGACGTTTTCTGGATGCGAGCGATGTCACGCTACGGCAGAAGGTTGCCTTGCTCACGGACAAACTCGCCGAGCGGCTTTTTGGAACTCGGGCCGGGGCGATCGGCCAGATCATTAAGCTGCACGGTTTGCAATTTACGGTGGCCGGCACGTTTAAAGAACGCGTGGAGAGTTTTGGCCAGTCGGAGCTATCGCAGGACACCGTGCTCATCCCGTTTACGGTGCTGCGCTACTTCACGCCGGTAGAGCGTATCGACCCGATGTATGTGGAGGTGCGGTCGCCGGACGAGGTGGAGGCGGTGACCGAGTCGGTTCATCAGATTCTGGAGGCGCGCCACCGGCCGGGCGCGAACTATCATGTGGAGAATCTGACGGCGATTCTGAATGCGGCCAAGAGTGTCGCTTTGATTTTGAGTTTGGTATTGGTGCTGGTTTCGGCGATCGCTCTGGTGATTTCCGGCATCGGGATCATGAACATTATGCTGGTCACGGTGACCGAGCGGACGCGCGAAATCGGGCTGCGGATGGCGGTGGGCGCGTCGCGGCGGGAAATTCTGATCCAGTTCCTTACGGAGGCGGTGCTGGTGAGTCTTTCGGGCGGGATCATCGGGATACTGGTGGGGGTGGCGATCCCGCTGACCGTGAGGCTTTTCGTGGACAACGTGAATGTGCCCATTTCGACACTGGCGATCGTCATAGCGTTTGGCGTTTCCATGGTGGTAGGGCTGATATTCGGTATTCTGCCCGCCAACCGCGCGGCCCGGCTCAATCCCACCGAGGCCCTGCGGTACGAGTAAAGCGGTCGTCACCCGTGTTACCATGAGCGATCATTCGTTCCACAAGACTGAGGCTTAAGGCCACAGATCCCTCCGGAAGGATAGGAGAACCAGCACACAAATGAAGATTGGCGTTTTGGGTGGTGACGGTTATTGCGGTTGGGCTACCGCCCTGTATCTGTCGGCAAAAGGTCACGATGTCGCCATCATCGATAATTTTTCGCGTCGCCTGTGGGATCACGAACTGGGCGTTGAGACTCTGACTCCCATACGCCCCCTTGCCGAACGTCTGAAGGTCTGGCAGCAGCATAGCGGCAGAAGCATCGAGTTGTTTACGGGCGACGTGACCGACTACGATTTCCTCTCGTCGGCCATTCAATCCATCGAGCCCGAAGCCGTGATTCACTTCGCGGAACAGCGCGCGGCGCCTTACTCGATGATCGACCGCAAGCACGCGGTGTTTACGCAGGTGAACAATGTGGTGGGCACGCTGAATCTGCTGTTCGCGATCCGGGAATACCAGCCGGAGTGCCACCTGGTGAAGCTCGGCACGATGGGCGAATACGGCACACCGAATATCGACATTGAAGAAGGCTACATCGAAATCGAACACAACGGCCGCAGCGATAAGCTGCCGTTTCCGAAGCAGCCCGGCTCGTTTTATCACTTGTCGAAGGTGCATGACAGCCACAACATCATGTTCTGCTGCCGCATCTGGGGACTGCGCGCCACGGATCTGAACCAGGGCGTGGTGTATGGCACTCTGACCGATGAAGTAGCCATCGACGAGGCTCTGATCAACCGTTTCGACTACGACGAGGTATTCGGCACGGTGCTGAACCGCTTCTGCGTGCAAGCCGCGGTGGGTTATCCGCTGACGGTGTACGGCAAGGGCGGCCAGACGCGCGGTTATCTCGATCTGCGCGATACGGTGCGCTGCGTGGAGCTGGCCTGCCTGACACCAGCCAAACCGGGCGAGTGCCGGGTCTTCAATCAGTTCACCGAGCAGTTCTCGGTGATGGACCTGGCGCACATGGTGAAGACCGCGGGACAACACTTAGGACTGACCGTCGAGATCGAGCATCTGCCGCCGCCACGCGTGGAGGCGGAGCAGCACTATTACAACGCCAAGCATTCCAAGCTGATCGATCTGGGCTTGCAACCGCACTTCCTCTCCGAATCGCTGCTGGATTCGCTGATGAATATCGCCGTGAAGTACCGCGACCGGATTGACGAGTCGTTATTCCCGCCACAGGTGAACTGGCGGAACGCGCGCAATGAACGCAAACGGAATGCGCGGCGGATGGTCACCGTACCTTAAGTCTACTTGTTCGTCATGAGAACTTTGCCGCCGCTGGCCTTGACCTGGCGTAGCGCTGTTTTGCCTACCAGGTTCTCGAAGCGCGGCACTGCCGGATCGCTGGCCACGAGATAGTATCGTCGCGGGCTCATCCAAAGGTTCTTCCACTGCGCGTCGTCAATGAAGACGTCCGGCGCATCCGGCGCGTAGGAGCCGTACACCAGATTATTGAAGCGGCCGTTCAACAGCAGCGCGTCGCGGTTGGTGTAAAAGAAGACAGACGAGAAGGTGTAGTAATGGTGATCCACGATCAGCTTGCCCTCGGGCGAGTGCAGCAGCGCTTCCGCCAGCGGCCGTGAAGACAGATACGGATCGAAGGTGACCATCGCCAGGCGGGCCGCGTGGAAAAACAACACCATCATACATGCCGCGGCCAGAAAAGCGCGCTGGCCGGAGTAGCGCAGGGTTCCGAAAGCGCCGGCCAGAAACGCCACGGCCGCCACTGCGAGCGGCAGCCGGAGGTAGGCGAATGAAGCCAGCGTCAGATCTTCCATGTGACTGAGTGACAAGGTGTAGGTACCGGGACGCTGCGACAGGGCCATCGATATGTCGCCGGGGGCCGGCACATTGCGCACCAGGATGAAGATGGCCACGAGCACGACCGCCGCGCATGCAGCGATCACCCCGATCGTGCGCGTTCCGCCCCGCACCCAACCGCTATCGGTCGCCATGGCGGAGCCAAGCAACAGGGCCAGCGCCGGATAGCAGGGCATAGTGTAGTATTCCTGCGTGGTGGAGAAAGTAAAAAACACGAGCATGAAACCGGTCCAGCAAAGCGCCAGCAAGCGCGCGCGCCCAGCCCGATCCACCGGCTTGAATTCGAGCCTGGCGACCGCCGGAAAATAGACGCTCCACGGAAACAGCCAGAGCAGATGGAACAGCCAGAAATAGACGCGGGGCACGGTGTTGTAATCGCGCGGGTAGCGCAGATTCAGGAAGCGCAGCACCTGCTCGTTCATGAAGTAGAACCAGAGGAACCCGTGATATTCGCCACGCACGCTGTGCAGGCTGAAATCGAAATACGGCGGATTGCGCAGCATCGCCAGGATATGCCAGGGCGCCGCGATCAGCAGTATGATCAGCGCGCCGCTGAACGGGCGCAGGCGCTTCCAGGTCTTGGCCTGGAACAACTGCCGAGTGAGAAACAAATAGATCACGCCGGCCGCGACCGGAAACAGCACGGCAACCGTGCTCTTTAAAAGCAGACCCACGCCGAGGCTGGCAGCCAGTACAAACGCCCAGAAGCGCGGGCGGCGCTCGTCGTAATCCAGCACACGCAGAAATGCCCACATGGCCAGCGCGACTGTAAACGTCAGCATCACGTCGGGGATCAACACGCGGGTGAAAAGATACAACCCGACGCAGGTGGCCAGAATCATGCCCGCGTAGAATCCGGCCTTGCGTCCGAATGCCCAGATGCCGAATGCGGCCGTCAGCCAGCAGAGGGCGATAGCGGAAAGCGCTACGGGAATGCGTGCGGCCCAGTCGTGCACGCCGAAGACCTGGTAAGTTGCCGCAATCGACCAGTAGATGAGCGGGGCTTTCTCCAGGTAGGCAACGCCGTCGAGCCGCGCCGTCACCCAGTCGCCGGATGTGAGCATGGTGCGCGCGATCTGCGCCTGCACGGCGTCGACATCATCCATCAATGAGGGCGGTGAAACGATACAGCCCAAATAAACGGCGGCGGCGAGCAGCAGAACCGCTACGTAGAAATAAATATGTTGGCGGCGTGCTGATCCGGCGCCACGGCCGGGGCCGTCTGAATTTGCCATTTCCTCATCCAAAGGAACAGGATCATTAACCCCCACAGATGGTAACCGAGATTCTCGCGGCGTGCGAGGTGCCGGTCGATGCAGGATTCGATGGCTTCCGGACGGAAGACGTGGGCATGTTCCGCGGCGCCTTTTCTAAGGGTCTCGGTCATCAACTGCCGGAGCGGTCCGCGTAACCAATGGTGCGCGGGAATATCGAAGCCGGTCTTTTTACGCCGCAAGATGCAGGGCGGAAGCTTGCCGCGCATGAGATCTTTCAGAATCACCTTTTGCCGCGAGCCGCGGATCTTGAGCGCCGCGGGTAGGGTGGCGGCGAATTCCACGATGCGGTGATCGAGGAAGGGCGGCCGCACTTCGATGGAGTGGGCCATGCTCATGCGGTCCACCTTCATCAGAATGTCGTCGGGCAGGTAGTAGCGCTGATCGAACCACAAATAGGCCGGGAGATGCTCGCCGGCACGTGCCAGGTCGGCCAGGATGCGTTCGAGCGTACCTGGATTGGCGGTGCGCAGTAATTTGCGTTTGCCCGCATCCGAGAACGTGCCGTTCCAGTAGATGTGCGCGCGCTCGGGAGACATGCGGCTGCCTTCCAGAAACCGCTTCAGCATGTATTCGAAACTGATCTTGTCGTCGGATACCGGCCACAGGCTGGCGGCCGCACGAGCCATGGGCAGCGTTCCGGGCGGCAAGTGCCGCATACGGCGGGCGTAGGCGTCGGCACGGTAGGTCAGGTAGCCGCCGAACAACTCATCAGCGCCTTCACCGCTCAGCGCGACCGTAACCTTTTGGCGCGTCATCTTGGACAGATACCAGACCGGCAGCGCACCGGCATCCGCATTGGGCTCATCGAAGTAGTAAGCGAACTCTTCGATGGCATCGGTGAGACCGGCCTCGGGGTTGACGTCGAATTCCTCGTGATCGGTTTGGTATTGGGTGGCCGCCGCACGGATGTACTCGGTTTCGTCGAACGTGCGGCCATGGAAGGAGATGGAAAAGGTCTTGAGCCGTTGGCTGGACGCGCTGGCGGCGTAGTGCAGCACGGTGGAAGAATCGATGCCGCCACTCAGCCAGATGCCTAAGGGAACATCCGAGAGCAGATGCTCGCGCACCGACGCGCTCAAGAGGCGGTCGAGTTCTGCGAGCGCTTCCTTCTTGGGACGATTCACAGGCGCCGCGACCGGCAGCCGCCAATATGGTTCAGCGCGCACGGCTCCCGCTTGCCACTCCAACCAATAACCGGGCGTGAGCTTCTCGATGCCTTCGACCAGCGTCCAGGGGCAGGGCACGTAATTAAGCGACAAGTAGCAATCGAGACCCGCGAGGCTCAGGCGGCGCGCAAACTCAGGATGCGCGAAGATGGTTTTCAGCTCCGAACCAAACAACAGGTCCGCGCCGTGGCGGGCGATGTAGAGTGGCTTGATCCCTGTGCGATCGCGGGCCAGTACCAGGCGTTTGCGCGATTCGCTCCATAGCGCGACGGCAAACATGCCGCGTAGGCTGGAAAAGCAGGCCGTATCCCATTCGCGAAATGCTTCCAGGACGGTCTCGGTGTCGCTGCGGGTGCGGAAACGGTGGCCGCGACGCTCGAGTTCGGCGCGCACTTCCAGGTGGTTGTAGATCTCGCCATTAAACGCAATCACCGTGTCGCCATCTTCAGAAATGATGGGCTGGTCGCCGGAAGCGAGGTCGATGATTTTCAGACGGGCGGCGCCCAGCGCGGCTAAGTTGGATTCGAAAACTCCTTGCTGATCGGGGCCGCGGTGAACGAGGGTATGAATGGCGCTGCGGATGCGCTCAGGCCCGGGAGAGAATCTAAGCTTGGTGAATCCGGCGATGCCGCACAAGTTCTGAATGTAACATATGGCGCGCTGGTGTATGATGAAGCTGACTGTGACCGTCCTGTTCCTGGCCGCGGCGGCTATCCCCTTCATTTACTATCTGATCGCCCTCTATAGCAGCGGCGCGTACTTTCGCCAGGCGCGGCTGGCCGCGAGGCCGGCAGGCGAATTTCTGCCGCCGGTGAGCAACCTGAAACCTATACGCGGCCTGGATCCCGGCGCGTACGAGAATTTCGCCAGTTTCTGCCGGCAGGATTATCCGGAATACGAGATAGTCTTCTGCGTGGGTGACCACGACGATCCGGTGCTGCCTGTGATCGACAAACTGATCTGCGATTTTCCGGATCGGCGCATTCGGGTATTGTTCGGTTCGGGGCGGGTCGCCACGAACGACAAGGTGGCGAAGCTGGCGCGCATGGTCAGCGAGGCCGAGCACGAAGTGGTGGTGATCAGCGACAGCGATGTGCGTGTCGAGCCTGACTATCTGCGGCGTGTGGTTGCTCCGTTAGCGGATGCCAATGTGGGTGCGGTGACTTGCTTCTACATACCCGCCGAGGGGTATACGTTCGCCGACAGCTTGCAGTCAATGGGCATGTTCTCGGACTTCTACGCCGGCATTCTGGTGGCCTGGCAGTTGGACGGCGTGAAATTCGCTTTAGGCCCGACCATCGCGACAACCCGCTCGCGCCTCAGGGAATTCGGCGGATACGAGTCACTGGAAAACCGTCCGGCGGACGATCTGCTGGTGGGGCGGCTGATCGCCGAACAGGGCCACCGGGTGGAACTGCTGTGCTACAAGGTGCTGGCCGTCGCGGACTATGAGTCCATGAGCGACCTGTTTCATAAGCGGCTGCGGTGGATCGTGGTGATGCGGCACATGCGTCCATGGGGCCACCTCGGGCTGCTGCTGACGCAAGGGCTGCCATGGTCACTGGCGGCGATCGCCGTGCATCCTTCGGCGGCTGTGGCGATCGGTTACCTGAGCACGTATCTGGCATTGCGTTTTGCGATGACCTGGATGATAGGCACGTCGGGGCTGAAACAATCGGGGCTGTGGCGCAAGATGTGGGCCATACCGGCGTGGGATGCTTTGGCGTTTTGCATCTGGCTGGCCAGCTTCGGACGGCGCAGCATCCGTTGGCGCGGGAGCGATTACCGGCTACGGGATGGCCAGCTAGTGCCAGTGGTACCGGGGCCGGGCCAAGAATAAAAGCCGGACTTAGCTGGTTTTCTGGCTCCGCAGCAACTCACCGATGGCACTGACGAGTCCTGCGATGCGCGCATCGGTCTGCCGGAAGCGCTCATCCGTCTCCTGGAAGCGCCGGGCGACCTCCTGAAAGCGTTCTTCGGTCTTGATTTGGGCCTCAGTCAGCAGGACTAAGACACCGTCCAGTTGGGCTTGGTTCTCCGCCAGTGCGCCGACCAGCGTCTCCAAACGGGTCACGCGAGTGTTCAACGTTTCGGCCATTTCTTCTATTATATCTGCCCAGGCTAACGCGCCAGCAGAACGATGCCGCCAAGAACCAATAGCGCGCCCGCCGCGCGGCGCATCCCCACACGTTCTTTGAGCCACAGCTTCGCCAGCACTGTCTCCAGAATGAAACTGGCCGCGGACGCCGGTACGGCGAAGCTCAGCGGCGTGGCTTGGACCAACGCCATAAACGCGAAGAACGAAACCGCCAGGCAGGCGATCGACAAAATCAACGGTACGCGCATCACCATCAGCTTGAGCATGCGGGCCAATCCACTGGCATCCACGGACTGCTCGCCGGCCCGCTTCATTTCGTAGCTTTGCAGGAGGTCGCCGAGCGCGGTGGCTGTCACGACCAGGCTTAACAAGAGCCACTTCATGGGCGCGTCGTATTCTGGGAGGTTGACCCGACTACCCCGGTTCCGAGGAAGATCAGAATGGTTCCCAGCCACTGCTGTAGCGTGACCGTCTCATGCAGGAACACCGTGCCGAACAGCGCAGCCAGAACATAGCCGATGGATGTTACCGGCAAAATGTAGCTCAAGTCGGCGAGACTGAGAAGGGCCATGCGAGTCAGTAACGACAGGATCAGCATGGCGATGCCTAAGGCCACGAAGGGATGGAGCATGGCAGTAAGATACGCGGCCGGATTCAGCGATAACTTTTCCGGAAAATGCTTGGTGCCCCAGGCCAGTGACAGGTTGCCGGCGGGTCTGAGAAATATGAACAGGGCCAAATACAGGAGCGTGCGCGCCCGTGTACCAAGGCGGTTGTTCATTGAGCTTTTTCCATTCCGCGTTCCCCCATGTGGCATAATAACGCGCATAGGGGTCTGCATGTCCTTCGCGTTGATTCTCGGCAGCATGTTCGCTCTCTTTCTTGCAAGCCAGATCTACTGGTTCACACGGGCGCGACATCGGTTGGGGCTTCTGACAACTAACCGGCGCACCCGGTGGCTGGTGACGGCCGCGGTCGCGGCGGTGTACATTGCAGTGCTTCTGCTTAATTTCGGCGTCTTCGCGCGGCGTTACAGTCCCACGCGGCTCACCTGGTACGACGCGCTGGTTTCGGCGCCCTTCGCCTGGTGGGTCACCAGTTCGCTGCTGGCCTTTCTGATCGCAATCCTGGTTTGGCCCGTGCGGCGGTTGGCGCGAAGGAGCGCGCCCGGCTCACCGGGCCGGCGGCAGTTTCTGGAACGGACCGCAACGGCGGCGGTCGCGGCGCCGTTCGTGGCGGGCGCTTACGGCCTCTTCTACGGCCGGCTCAATCTGCAAATCACGCGTCAGCCCATCCGGCTGGCGCGGTTACCCAAATCATTCGCCGGATTTCGCATCGCACAACTTTCCGATATTCATATCGGGCCGTTTATGAGCGAAAGCGAGATCCGGAAGATCGTCCAGATCGCTAACGGCCTGAAACCCGATCTGTTTGCGCTCACGGGCGACTTTGTCACCTGGGACCCGTCCACACAACAAGCCGTCGTTAATGCAATGGCCGGACTGCATGCACCCTTTGGCCTTTTTGGTTGTTTGGGGAACCACGAAGCCTGGTCGGGCACCGAAGATTCCATCACCCGATTGTTTCAACAGGCCGGGGTCCGCATCCTCCGGCGCGAACGCGTACCCGTCGCGGTTGGGGGTAACAGCCTGAACCTGATCGGGGTTGATTTCGAGACGCATCGTCACATGGGCCCGGCCAATGACAAGTTTGTCCATCGCTATCTGGAAGGCGTGGAAAGTCTGGTGGCACGGGATGCGGTCAATATTCTGATGAGCCACAATCCGGACACGTTCGACCGGGCGGCAGAGATGGGCATCGACCTGAGCCTGGCGGGCCATACGCACGGCGGCCAACTCGCGCTGGAGTTTGTCAGCCCGCAGATTGCTCCCAGCCGCCTAGTAACGCCATATGTCGCGGGTTGGTTTCAAAAGCCGGGAGGCCAACTGTACGTCAATCGCGGCATCGGGACTATCGGCGTCCCCATGCGCGTTGGCGCACCCCCGGAGATTACGGTCTACGAGTTAGTCAGGGATGTGTAGGCGCAGAGACTACGCCGGTAAGTGCCTCGTCGAGAGAGATATTGTTCTTCTCGAGAGTCTCGCCCAGCACCTGGTCCATCGACACGCGCGCGTGCGCATAAGCTGAAAGGCTGGTGAGTTCGGCAAGTTGCGCGGTCACGGAAGCCCGCTGATCGATGATGATGTCGTTGAAAGTGGAAATGCCGTAGGAGAATTTCTTGCGATCTTCGGCGAGGATCTCATCTTGCAAAGCCCGCGTATCGCGGGTCGCGGAGTAACGTGCGCGCGACTGCCGCAACGCGCTCAACTGATTCGAAATATCCACCACGATCTGGTTTGTGTCGCGCTGGCTGCTGACTTCCGACTGGCGGAATTCCAATTGATCGATACCGTAGTCGCCTTGCGCCTGCCGGTTCTTGAGAGGAATGGAGAGGCCCAGGGAGCCGGCCTCATTGGGAAAGTCGCGCCGGAAGATCTGTTTGAGCGCCGTGCCATATCCTCCCACGAAGTACGGATTGGCCTCGAATTGGGCCGCACCCGACGCGCCGCGATTATAGGCCTGCGCCTGCACCGTCAAGGTCGGCAAGAGCGGATTCTCCGTCCCGGCGAGAGACATCCTTTGTGTTTGATTCCGAAAGTTTGAGACCGCCACGTCCGGCCGTTTCTTCATGGCAGTCGCGACCAGCTCGCGCAAGGGCGGCAGATCGTCCGCCGCTGGGACTTCGAAGCGGTCGAGGGTCACGATGCCCGCGGCTTCTATCTCGGGATCCATCGTGCGCGTGATGGCATCCTTCAGCATGCCTTCTCGTTGGCTCACACCGTACTGTGCCACCACCAGATCATGCGCGCGGCTGGCAGCCTCGGCCTCCGCGCGCGGCAGTTCCACGCGCGGCATGGCGCCCGCGGCGATCTCTTTACGTGTGTCATCCAGGAATTTTTGCGTCATTTCCAGCGCACGCTGCCTGATCTTCAGTTCGTCGTTGGCATTTACCAAGTCCCAGTAAAGAAACAGGACGCTGGCGGTCAGGTTAAGCAATTGGGAACGGAAGTCCTCGCGAGACGCCATGGTATTGACTTGCGCGATGCGGATGAAGCGGTCGTTCAGTTTGACGCCAAAGCCCTGTAGCAGATTGTGCCGGATCGCGACGCTCATATAAGGACCCCTTTGCGGCTCCAGGCTGTCGGACGGGGCATTTTCGTTCAGGTATTGTTCATAATCCGTGACCCTGACATAGCCGCCGCTCAAGAGCCCCTCCTGCACAAAGGTGCTATAAGCGCGGATGGTCTGGATGAGAGCGGGCGTCTGGCTGACTACCGCATTGGATTGCGGCTGGCTCAAGTGCTCGAAGGTGGTGGAGTTCTGCAAAACGGGATCCAGGTTCGGCGTCACTACGCCAATCTGTTGGATGGTGGCTCCCCCTGAGTTGCCGCTGCTGGATCCGCCTCCGCTGGTGGACAGGCCCGCGGCCGCGATACTGCCGTTGACGCCCAGCCCGTTGTCGACGCTGGCCACCTGCGCGGCGGCGTTAGGAACACCGCGTAGCGGGCCGCCTGCCTTTTGCCGTTCGAGTGCGGATTGCGCCAGCAGCGGTCCGTAGCGATCGATCTCCAGATTGAGATTGTTTTCGATGGCCAGCGCCAGTGTATCCTGCACAGTCAGGTATAACCTGCCGGCCCGCAGCAGATCATGCAGCCGCTGCGAATTCCTCAGGCGGATACCGGCCACTGTCGGCGGCGCATAAGAGCGTATAGGAGCTATCAAGTGCGGCTTTTCGATGGCATACTGGGAGTCCTGCGCGGAGCACACGGATACCGCGCTAAGAAGGATCAAACAGTTCCTGGAGCGGCGCCGAGCCCTCATTTGGGCACCTCCCGCTTGGCCGGCTCGGACGCTGAATCCGGTATCACCGAATCGCGGCTGACACGTCCGGCAACGGCCTCCTGCATGGAGATATGATTCACGTCCAGAGTCCGCCCCATGGCCATGTCGAAAGTAATTCTGGCGTGCGTGTAGTTGGCCATGGCCTGTACCTCGGCGTCCTCGTCATTGGCCAGATCTCTTTGCGTCTGGATCACGAGCGTGACGCTGGAGACGCCGTGCTGAAACCGGTTCTCTTCGTCCTTGAGACTTTGTTCCGCCAGCCTGCGGGTGTCGACGGCGGTTTCGTAGCGCGCGCGCGCCTGCTGCACGCCGATGATCGCGGTCTTCACGTCGACGGTCACCTGGTTCGCGGCGCGTTGCAGTTTGAGCTCGGCCTGCCGCAGTTGCAGTTGATCGGTTACATAGTCAGCTTGTGCCTGCCGGTTGCGGAATGGAATATTCAACGTGAATCCCGCCGAGTAATTCGGAAAGTCGCGGCGGAAAACCTGCGCCAGAGCATTACCCGTTCCGCCCACAAAGTACGGATCCGGAATGCCGCAACAATTGTTATAAAGCGGGTTCGCGGGACCGCTCAGGCCGTTATTCGTAAGTTCCATGAAAGCCTGCAAACTAGGCAGCAAGGCGTTGCGCGTGCCCCGGATGGCGATCTTCTGGCTATCGATATTGATGCGGTCCTGCTCGATCTCCACCCGGTTCCCCATGGCCTCCGGAAGCAATTCCACGAGCGGTTTCAGGTCGTCGGATGCGGGCACTTCGATGGCGTTCAGCGGCACGATATGCACCTCGTCCAGCCAGGTGCTGGCCATGGCATTGCGGCTCAACGCATTCTTCAGAACAATCTCCTGCTGCTGCACGTTCGTTTGGGAGAAGAGCAGATCCTGCTTGCTGACGGAAACCTGAGCCGCCGCGCGGGTCACCTCCACTGCCGGCAACGAGCCGATCTTGACCATCTTCTGATCATCGTCATAGAGCTTCTGCGACGTCGCCAGCGCGCGTTCCTTGATTCGCACGGCGTCGACGAAACTGACCAGATCCCAATACAGATTGAGCGCCGCAGAAACCGTGGTGGCAACTTGCAGCTTCAGTTGCAGGTTGCCCACTTTCATATTGTTCTTGGCGATTCGAATATCCCGGTTATTGACGCCGATGCGGAATCCCTGCAGAAGCGGCTGATTGATTTGCAAATCGAGAAAGCCGGTAATGGAGGGGTTAAAGAGATTGGCCGGACTGTTCTGCAGACTGTGGGTATCGGAAAAGGTGAGCTGCGCGGATGTGCCGGTGATGAACTGCTGATAGTATTGAAAAACGGTCTGCCGGTAGTCGGTCGTCAAGGCCGCGGTTTCATCCAGCAACTGATTCGTCAGCGGCGTGGTATTGTGCCCCGCAAACTCGCCCACATAGAGTTGCGGGTCCAGATTGGGAGGCACCGGACCGATCTGAGTGACAATGCCGCCGCCCGAACTCAAACCGCCGCCGCCGGCCAGTCCATTGGCATTGACGCTGATTCCGGCGGTGCTAACGCTGGTCGGCCCGGCGGCAATCGGTGTATCCACGGAGCGCAGAAGACCGCCACCCTCGGTCCGGCGCAATACTTCACGCGCCAGGAGGGGGCTATAGCGTTGCACCGCGATATCGAGGTTGTTTTCCAAGACCAATGCAATCACGTCCTGCACCGACAAGTAGAGATTCCCGGCGCGAACCAGCGACTCCAAGCGCGGCGTGTTCGACAGCCGCGCCGGCGATACCACGCGCTTTTCCAGGTGAAACGGACGCAAAATCGGGCCGATTACCGGCGGCGGCTTGGGGGCCTCAATGGAGACTTCCGATGTCTGTGCGAGGGCGCTCGAACTCAAACAGGCCCACAGCAGGGCCGATGCATTCCTGAAGCGGTTCATTGTGTAGGCAAGGCATGGGCAATTGCGCTTCCATTGATTATTGGAGAGGCCACACTATTTGCGCTGACGGCGGTGTCCGCTTGTGGGACCGGCTGTTCGCTTTCACGACGTTACCAACACCGCCTGCGCCACGCGATATTCTGAACAGCGGAGAGCATTCGAAATGCGCACACCATTTTCCCGCCGCCAATTTCTACAAACCGGCGGCGCCAGCGGTGCCATCCTGCTGGCTCCCCAAGCCATCCGTGCGGCCCGCCCCGCCGCCAGCGACCACGTCCGTTTCGGCATGATCGGCATCGGCATGCAAGGCTCCGGTTTGCTCGGCGCCGCCGTTACCCTTCCCGGTGTCGAGTGTGTGGCGGCCGCGGATCTTTACGATGGGCGCCACACGCTGGCCCGGGAGATCACGGGGAACGCGAATCTGCCCACTACCCGCCGCTACCAGGAGCTGCTGGAACGCAAGGATATCGACTGCATCGTCGCCGCAGTGCCCGATCATTGGCATAAGCGAGTCGTAGTGGACGCCTGCAACGCGGGCAAGGATATCTATTGCGAGAAACCCATGTCGCATGCCGCCGAGCAGGGTTTCGAAATGGTGGCGGCCGCCCAGACCAACCGCCGCATCGTGCAGATCGGGTCGCAGCGGGTCAGCTCCGTCCTCTGCGCCAAAGCGCGCCAACTCTATCATGAGGGCGCCATCGGCGTGGTGGAGATGGTGGAGCTGACCTTGGGACGCAATGATCCGACCGGCGCCTGGGAATATCCGCCGCCGCTGGATCTTTCGCCCGCCAATCTGGATTGGGACACCTGGCTGAACGACGCGCCCAAGATCGCCTTCGATAAATTTCGCTTCGCCCGCTGGCGCTGCTGGAAGGAGTATGGCACAGGCGTAGGCGGCGACCTGATGGTCCACCTGATCAGCGGCATGCTGTTCACGCTCGGCTGGAACGAAGCGCCGCGCTCGGCGCAGGCCTTGGGCGGGGTCTTCCGCTGGAAAGACGGCCGCAACATGCCGGACCTGCACGCCGTGCTGTTCGACTACCATGGCACCCCAGTCTATGTGCGGCTGGGCTTGGGCACGGAGACACCCGAACTGGCGCGCTTCATGGGTCCCAAGGGCATCCTGGACGCCAACGGCGGAGAATTACGGCACTCGCCGCAGCGCGGGGTGGATACCTCGCCGAGTTATTACTCGAGCGGCTTCCCTTCTAAGATGCGCGCGGAATACGTGCAACAGTGGGAGGCTGAGCATCAGATAACACCCGGCCATGAGCCGTTAATGGATGAGACGGTCTACCGCGGAAACGATTGGGACGACGTGCGGCCGCACCTGTGGAATTTCTTTCAAGCGGTGAAGAGCCGCAAACCAGTGGCCGAGGACGCCGTGTTCGGCAATCACGCAGCCATAGCCTGCCACATGGCCAATGAATCTCACTTCCGAAACAAGCCGGTCTATTGGGACGAAACCGCGCACCGCATTATGGACCAGCCGCGCGGCTAAAGCCGCATTAAAGTTTCATCAGCCGGATGCTGCCGTTCGACGTGCTTAATTCGATCGCTGGGCCGCCCGAACCGATTTTGCCCTCCAAGCGATGCTTGTCGAACGTGCCTTGGGCACTGACGTCAAACTCGGTTGAGATCGACGAGTTGCTGGCATGCGCATTTACGTTCGCTGCCACGTGCTCGGGCAGGTGGAGGGTGATGCCGCCATTCGAAGTGGAAGCGTGAATCTCGTTCTGGTCGTAAGACTCCATGGTCAATTCGATCGGGCCGTTGGAGGTTTCCAGTTTGATCGGCCGGCCGCCTTCGGGCTTCGCCAGCCGCACTTGGATGCCGCCGTTGGAAGTGTCGGCCTCAATCGAACCATGTACATCCTCGGCACGCACGCGTCCATTGGTGGTATGCAATGCCGCGCTGCCATCCAGGTTTTGCACTTCGATCCCGCCATTGGAAGTCTGTACGTCGAGGCTCCCGCGCAGGTTTTCCGCGCGGACGCCGCCGTTGGAAGTTTTCAGCCGAGCCTGCCCTTCCACATCCACCGCATGAATGGACCCATTGGAGCTGACGATGCGCTCCAACTCGGTCCGCCGCGGGACCTTGATAATATACTTGGCGCCCATGTTGCCGCGCCGTTCCGACGGTCTCACCGTTCGAATGCTGACGGCATTCGTCGAATGGTCGATTTCGATCTTCAGCGCGTCCCGCAATTCCGGCGTGCGCGCGTACTTGGTGCCGCTGATATCCACCGTGTCTTGATCCCATCCCGAAATCTCCACGGAACCATTCGAATTGTCGACCGCTAAACGCCCGCCGGGTTGTAACGGATAGCTGTAATGAAAGTCCTGGGTGTAGCGTTCCGAGCCGCCGATGTCCAGATCCTCGATATCGCATCCCACGCACGCGAGCAGGCCGGCGGCTACCGGCAGAATCAGCATGTGGCTTCGCATAGAGCACCTCACAGGGCTAGATACGAGCATAGCGATGGGATTGTTCCCATGAACCAGACTAGCGCCGCAGCCATTGCCCCTGGGCCATGGCCCTCTCCACATGGCGAAAGTTCCCGATATCCTCGGCCGGATTGGCGAACAGCAGCAGCAAATCCGCCTGCTTGCCAGGCTCTATGGTCCCCGCCTGATCCAGAGTGTGCAGAGCTATAGCGCCGTTACGTGTGGCTGCCACCAGCACATCCATGGGCGAGATCCCGGCCGCCACCAGCATCTCCATTTCGCGGTAGATATCGCCGGACGCGCCCACCGCGATGAGAACACCGTTATCTGCCAGTCGTTTGGTATTGCGTTTCGCCATTGCCAGGCGGGCGGCGTCCTGTTCATCGGAAAGCATTGGGATAAAGACGATTCGTAAATCGCGCAGGCGCACAATGAACCCGGAATCGATCGCGTCGGTGTCGCGGATCATGTGCAGGCAAGCCGTGGCGCCGGCATCCACCGCCGCGCGAACGTCTCGCAAAGAGGCAACCTTGGGAATCGCCAAATTCACCTTCAGGGCTTCTTGGGCCACATTAATTGGCGCCGGCGCCAGAAACTTGCCACGGCCATCGATCTTCTCCGCCTCCGGTGGAACCGGCAAACTGTCGCGCGGACCCGCTGCCCGGATGCGTCCGCTCTCCAGCGTCACCACGGAATCGGAGATCGGCGGACCGCCGGTGCCATCTATCAGGATCGCGCCTATAATCGACACAACAGCCGGTTGGTCCGGCGGCTTGCAACCGGTTATCAACAGGCTGAGCGGGATCAGAGCGCAGGCGCAAAACACAAGGCGGCGAGGCGTCAAGGCACCATCATAGCAACCAGATCGTTCGTGCATTCGGACAGGGATTGCGGCTTCGCCTCTGAGCTTTCGATTACAGGCGCCATGGGTTCGCGTTCGCGGCAAAGTTGGCATACCAAAGAACTGCATGAATATAGGTGGCGATGATCGTCCAATGTCTCAAGTTGATGGTCCGGTCGAGGATGCGGGCAATCTCGTCAGGACTCAGCCGGACACGCGGTTTGGGAATGGATGGTCTCCTGGTCGAACCAGGACTTCTTCAGAACTCGGGCTTACGGGCTGCCGACAGGTGTACACTAATCGCTGGTGCGTTGGCTCGCCTGTCTGCTGATTCAACTCGTTCTCGTAGCGGCCGATTGGACGCAATTTCGCGGACCGAACGGCTCTGGCGTCTCTCCCTCCAAGGGCCTTCCAGAGCACTTCGGCCCGCAAAAGAACGTCGTCTGGAGGACGGCGTTGCCACGCGGACACTCCTCGCCGGTCTTCACCGTGGACCACATCTTTGTCACCGCATTCGAAGGCAACAAGCTGCTCACGATCTGCCTCGACCGTGACACAGGTAAAATGCTATGGCGGCGGGAGGCGCCGCGCGAACGCGTAGAGAGTTTCCAGCCGACAAACGGACCCGCCTCTCCATCTCCCGTCACAGATGGAGCTAATGTTTACGTGTTCTTTGGTGACTTCGGCTTATTGTCCTACGGACCGGATGGCAACGAGCGTTGGCGTTTGCCGCTAGGTCCTTTCAACAATCCAAACGGCCACGGCTCCTCGCCAATTCTCGCGGATGGAAAGCTGGCGCTCATCTGCGATCAGGACACCGGGTCGTACTTGATTGCGGTCGATCCCACCGCTGGGCGGGTGCTCTGGAAGACGATGCGGCCGGAATATACGCGCGGTTACGCCACCCCTGCGGTCTACCGCCCCAAAAAAGGCCCGGCGGAGTTGATCGTCCCCGGGTCCTTCGAGGTGGCCTCCTACGCCCTGGAGACGGGAGAGAAACTGTGGTGGGTGCGCGGCATGGCGTGGCAACTCAAGTCCGTTCCTCTCATCGACCGCGACCGCATTTTTGTAAACGGTTGGGAAACCGATGGCGATCGGCCGCAACGCCGCGAAGTCCCTGAATTTCCTCAGATTCTCGCAAGATATGACAAGAACCACGACGGAAAGCTGTCGCGCGACGAGATGGCCGCGAGCAATACCGCGGAATGGTTTGCCGATAACGATTTGAACCGCGACGGTTTCATCGACGCAGCCGAGTGGCAGCTATACCGGGCACGGACTGCCTCGGAGAACTGTCTGGCCGCAATTCGCGCCGGCGGCCACGGGGATGTTACAGGGAGCCACGTGCTCTGGAGATATCGCAAGGCTTTGCCGAATACATCGTCGCCGCTGTTATATCAAGGCGTGATCTATCTAGTGCGCGATGGAGTCTTTACGAGCTTGAACCCGCAGAATGGTGAAGTGTACAAGCAGGCGCGTCTCGTAGGCGCACTCGGGCGTTATTGGTCTTCGCCGGTCGCCGCCGATGGCAAGATCTTTCTGGCAAGCGAAGACGGGAAAGTCGTTGTCCTGCGTGCCGCCCCGGAATGGGAGATCCTCGCCGTCAACAGCCTCGACGAGGACACCTTTGCCACGCCGGCGATTCTCGATGGACGGATCTACGTCCGCACCAGCGACACACTCTACTGTTTCGCAAAGCGACGCGGTATTTGAGTTCTTGGCGCCTGGCAGGCCAATGCGCGATCTACGATTCCTCTTCGCGAAGTCCACAAACTCGAGGGGGACCGCTAACGATAACCGTGGATATCCAGGCCCAGCGCCCGCTAGACCCGAACATGAACAGCCTTAGATCTGTCGAGGTTGGCTGCATCATGATTGAGCACACGCGGAGACCATTGGGTAAGGGTTCAAGCAGAGGTCGGTCACTTGTGCAATGATTCGTTTATCGTGTTCCAACATGACTTCACTGTGATTGCTCCTCGCGTTGTCGAAACGACAGTCGGAGGAAAGTTCCGTCCTGTTGGGCTAGGCGCGCATCGCATTACGGCGATCTTGATACTTCTCCGACTGACCTGCCCGCCCGCTCACGGTCAGGATTGGCCCCAATTCCTGGGACCGGGACGCAACGGCGTCTATGCCGGCCAGTTGCCGGCAGCGTGGCCGAAACCGGGGATTGAAGTGCTGTGGAAGGTAGACGTGGGCCAGGGTTTTAGCGCACCCGTCGTGGCGCGCGGGCGGGTCATTCTGTTCCATCGACGCGAGAAGCAGGCGATCGTGGAGTCGCTGGAGGAGGACACCGGAAAACGCGTCTGGTCGGCGGCGTACCCGACCGACTATCGCGATGATTTTGGCTTCGACGAGGGACCGCGCGCCGCGCCGGCCGTCGCAGGCGAAAGAATTTACACGTTCGGAGCGGAGGGCGTTTTGCAAGCTCTCGATTTCTCCACCGGCAAGCGCCTCTGGAGCGTGGATACGCGGCAGAAGTTCGATACGCCGAAAGGCTTCTTCGGAGCCGCCTGTTCGCCGCTGGTGGATGAAGGCCGTGTGCTCATGAATATCGGCGGCCCAAATGGCGCAGGTATTGGGGCGTTCGATGCGGCCACCGGCAAGGTACTCTGGACGGCCACCAACGACGAGGCCGGTTACTCCGCACCCGTGGTAGCCACCATCGACGGAGCGCGCCACGCGTTGTTTTGGACACGGGCCGGTCTGGTGGACGTCGATCCTGCAATCGGGAAAGTCCGGTTCCAGTTCCCCCGGCGCTCGCGCAGCCACGCTTCGGTTAACGCGGCGGCGCCTCTTGTGGTCGGCAACTTGGTGTTTCTTTCCGCCAGTTATGGTACCGGCGCAACATTGTTACAAATCGATGGCGGCTCGGTGAAGCAGCTTTGGGATTCCGATGATGCGCTCTCGAACCATTATGCAAGCAGCGTGTACCGCGATGGCTACGTCTACGGGTATCACGGCCGCCAGGAATTCGGCCAGAGCTTGCGGGCGATCGAGCTGAAAACCGGGAAGGTGCAGTGGAACTTCGACCACTTCGGTGCTGGCACGGTCAGTCTGGCCGGTGACAAGCTTTTGTTAATGCGAGAAGACGGCGAACTGATCGTGGCGCTTGCGACTCCCAAGGAGTTCCGGCCGATTTCACGCGCCCAACTGTTGCCCGCTACGGTGCGGTCCTATCCAGCCCTAGCCAATGGAAAACTCTACGTGCGGAATGAGCGGACGCTGGCGTGTTTCGATCTGAGGTAGTGGCCGACGGCCGCCGACTGCTAGTCTGATCAGCCTGTTGCCGCTGGCTGAAGCGACGACAACGTGCGGACCCTGCAATCCTGCTTCGTTGAGTCAAAAGATTGTTGTAGGCCGGCGTAGGTGAGGTAAGCTCATAGCCGGTTCGAGCGCCTGCCGATATGCAACCGGCCTGGATTAGTTTTTTAGGCGGCGTGGTAGGTACATGGCCGGCTGCCGTCGGCTTCGGGCGATGCCGGCCGGATTGCCAGACTGCCCGGCTTGCCAGCGGTGTTGATTTCCCGGCGTGAATCTGGTTGCCGTATCCCCGGATTACCCGTCTTTGAATTTAGTGTCTTTGGTCATTTGATCGGCACGAGAGCCATGACGGCATATGCGGTTGCCGCGTTCGAAATCCACTGATTGTGATCGAACGGGAATCCATCTGCCAAGCCACTTGGCCGGCGAGAGCCTGCGTGAAGACAAGGCCTACTCCGACGCTGCTCCGTAGTGCTGACAATAAGCAACGTCATCGTATACCGGTAGCTGCGATCGTGTGCGGGCGGCCGGTCGCGCGGCGGGTCGTCTAATTGGCGGCGCGGGCCACCGGCCGATAAGGACGTTCGAGGGCGGGCGCGGGAAATTCAACCACGTTGGTTCGGCCGCGGCGGGCCTGCTTGGCGGCGTACATGCGCTTATCGGCGGCGGCCAGCAGTTCTTCCGCATGGAGCCCGTCTTCGGGATAGAAAGCTTCACCGATGCTCATGGAAACGGTCTGGCCGGATCTGCCCGTGGGAATGCTGATCTGGCGCATCTCCGCGATCCGCGCTGGCAGATCGGAGCCACCACTGCCCGCCAAGATGAGAACGAACTCGTCGCCCCCCATACGCGCCACATAATCGTATTCGCGGCATTGCACGCGCAGGGTTTCCGCAACCTGTTTCAGCAGGCGATTGCCTTCCAGATGGCCGAAGTGATCGTTGATCTGTTTAAAACCGTCGAGATCGCAGACCACCACGGAGAGCGGCTCCGCGGAGCGGCTGCAGCGCGAGAGTTCGTCATCCAGGCGCAGGAACAGCGAGCGGGCGTTGGGCAGGCCGGAAAGGTAATCGGTGGTGGCGGAGTCCTCCAACTGGCGGAAGATGAGCGCATTTTCAATGGCGATGGAGACCTTGCTGCTGATCGCTTGCACGATGCGAAGATGATCGCGCGAGAAGGCGTCCGGTTCGGCGCGGTAGAGCGTCATGACGCCGATCACTCCGGCCGGACCTTCCAGCGGAACGGAGAGCGCGGAGCGGAGTGTGCTGACCTTTCGCGGGTCCGACAGGTAGCTCGATTCGACCGCAGGATTGCCGTTGACGATGGGCTTGCGATTATCGGCAACCCAACCGGAAAGACCTTCGCCCACGGGAATTTCGAGCGACGAGAAGAAGCGGAAATCGTCGCCATTGACGTAGCGGGGGATAAGTTTATCCTGATCACGGACATAAATAGCAGCGGCATCGTAGGGCACGATTTTGCGCAGGCGGACGGCCACCACGGAAAGCGTCTCATCGAGGCTGAGTGAGTTGCCGAGTTCCTGCACCAGTTCGAAGAGAAGCTGCACTTCCTGGCGAGCCGCCGCGATGGACGTAAGGAAGTCGCCCTCGCTGGCGGAATCCGGGGTGGACTGGACGCGCTGGAATCCGGCGGCTGGCGCGGCGGCCGTTTCGATTTTAACGTCGTTCGGGCGCTTGGCGGATTCGAGGGGCTGCGCCTGCGTGAGGCGCTCCAGTTCGACGTAGCGGCGTTTGAGGGCAGCCACAACCTTGGGATCGTACGCGCGCCCGGCCAGGGATTCGACTTCGGCCATGGCCTCAGCGAGCGGCAGGGCGCGGCGGTACTGGCGCTCGGAAGCCAGAGCATCGAGGCAGTCGACCGCGGAGAGGATACGGGCGCCCAGAGGTATTTCAAGGCGCGAGAGGCCGTACGGATACCCGGAGCCATCCCACTTTTCGTGATGGGCGCGCACGATATCGGCGGCGCCATAAGGGAACGACACGCGATCCAGGATTTCGGCTCCCACCACCGGATGGATCTTCATTTTTTCGAACTCTTCGGGCGTAAGGCGGCCGGGCTTGGAGATGATGTGTTCGGGCACGGCCAGCTTGCCGATATCGTGCAGGAGGGCGGCGGCTTTGAGGGCTTCCAGATCGCCGCCGGTGAGCCCCATGTCTTTGCCGAGCTCGACGGCGTAGGTGCGCACGCGGCGGAGATGCTCGTGGGTTTTTTGGTCTTTGGCTTCGATCGCCAGCGCCAGTGCTTCAATGGTGCGCAAATGCAAGGCGGCCAGCGACTCCACATGGCGCTTCTGATCTTCCAGGCGGCCGAGATACAGGCGGTAGGAACGGAAGATCAGGTAAATGACGGGCAGGAGCATGATCGAGCTGCGCCAGTCCAACTGGCGGCTGATGGTGCTCATCATCCAGGCGACGGAAGCACCCAGCATGTAGAACGGGAACGACCAGAAATAGCAGTCGTACCAGGTGCGGGCGAATTTCTTGGTTTCGGACAGCGAAATGGCTCCGGCGACGGGCGCCGTGTTGACCGCGAAATAGAGCAGGCCGGTCACGATCAGCAGCAGAGGACTGCCGTGGTCGAGACGCTGCACCCAGCGCGCATGATGGAAAGAATACGCCGCCAGGATGGCCATGCCGGTAGAGGCGACGCTGAAAACGATCTGATAGATCGCGGGACGGCGTTTAGGCTTCCAGAGACATTGAATCAGGGTGCCGGTGCATCCGATAACCAATGTTTCGGCGCTGCCGAGGTCAGTGATGCCGATCAGGACGAAAAGGAAGCCGACGGACATCGTACCGGGAATACCGGGAAGATTGACCTTCATACCGGCGGCCAAAGCCGAGATCACCAGATAGCACAGGAACCGCGAGAGATCCTGCGAACTCCAGTGGGCCAGACCCCAGACGCAGGAACTCAGTCCGATCAGGCTGACAGCGAAAACATAGATCTTCGATTTGGCATTCATCGAATGATTGCCGCGGCGCGCTAATTCTCGTCGCCGTATCCCGTGGTGGTGCCCCAGACCGCATTGGTTCCCCAGACTGCATTGGTGCCCCAGACGGCATTGGTGCCCCAAACCGCATTGGTTCCCCAAACTGCGTTGCTTCCCCAGACGGCGTTGGTTCCGGCGACCAATACCTGGTTGCCCCAGACCGCATTCAGGCCGAAGACCGCGTTAACGCCCCAGACGGAGCCGGCGGCCGTGGTGAGATTCATAACACCCAGCAGCGGGCTGTAAAGCAGGGACGGAGACTGGGCGCTGGAGGTCGCGATTTCGGTGCTGGCCAGCGCGGCATCCACGTTCACGTATCCGGCCCCCACCGTGAAGATATCGTAGGTATCCACATAAGTGATGCCGGTGGTGGGGTCGGTGGCGGTGCTCATCAGCGGGAAATTCTTGGACGCGGTGGCCATCAAGCGCGCCTTGATGGTGTCGGGTGTGAGGCTGGGATTCTGCTCGAGCATGAGAGCCGCGGAGGCCGACACCACGGGCGTCGCCATGCTGGTGCCGCTGAGCTGAAAATAGACCGCGGGTCCGGCGCCGTTGGGGATGTAGTACGAGGGCGGCATCACGTCCTGCGGGAACTGGGCTTCGAGCGTGGAACCGGGATCGAGCAGGGACACGACCAGATTGCCGGGCGCCACCACATCAGGCTTGGCCGTAAGATCGATGTAGGTCGGGCCCTTGGAACTGTAACTCGCGATGGTGTCGTCGCTAGTTGCATAGGTTCCGTTCGTTTTCATGCAACCCACGGTGATGGCGTGCGGACTGTTGCCCGGGGAGGTGATGGAGGAATAGCCGTTACGGCCGAGATTGCCGGCGGCCACCACCACGACCATGCCTTGTTTCCAGGCGGCTTCGACTGCCTGGCAGAGCGGATCCATGGTGCAGCTTTCGAAAATCTGGCGGCCGATGGACAAGTTGATGACGCGGATGTTGTAGGTATTGCGCAGCGCCAGGGCTTGCTGGATAGCGGCAATGACGTTGCTGTCGGTGCCCGCGCCATTCTCGTCCAGGACGCGAAGATCGATCAGGTTGGCCTGGGGCGCGATGCCGCTCAACAGGCGGAACGATCCTGGCTGCTGCGAAGAACTGCCATTACCGGCCAGAATGCCGGCCACATGGGTGCCGTGGCCGTAGTCATCGTTCAGCACGGCGGGCACGAAGCTTTGGCGGTAGACCACGCGGGTCTGGCTGGCGCCTGCGATGTTGAGATCGGGATGATGGTAAATGCCGCTATCGATGAGAGCGATACCGATGCCTGCTCCTTTGTAGCCTTGACTCCAAGCCTGCGGAGCGCTTACCGCCTGGCTGGTGTAGTCGAGCGCGGCGATCAGGGAGCGGTTGGGAGAAATATAGGTGACGTTGGGCTGATTGGAAATCGCGGCCAGGTTGCCCACCGGAACCGTCGCGGAGACGGCGTTGAGCAGGCTGAAGGTGGTGTTGATGACGCCGCCGAGAACGTTGACGACGGGGCATAGAAGCTGCCCAAGGAAGCCGGAACAGGCTTGTGGCGCGCTGTATTGAATGATCACTTGCACGCTTCCGGATGGGTTCGACAGGAGCGGCAGAAGGTCCGGAGAGATTTTTGAATTACCGGCCAACAGGGCGCTGGAGGCGATCAGAAAAATCGCCGCGGCAATACAGCGGGACAGGAGCTTGACAGGCACCAGACGTTTCATTACTTCCCCTCGTGGTGTGGGGATAGCACGCCTTAAGCCACCGCCGGAAGTTCTTTCACGAGCCGGAAGTTGCTGAAACTAAAAAACATGCGAATTCGAAAGGGAGTTGAAATGTGACAATCGTGGCCACTGGTGCGACAGAATTGGCGCACGGCACACGGTCCGAGAGCCCCAGCGGAGCACGCTCAGATTACGATCGCCTCTTGGGTGCGGATGAATGGCGCGCATGCACATCCCACCAGAGTTCGTTCAGTTTGCCCGCTTTTTCGTAGTCGCTTTTTAACCGCGCGAGCCACTCGCGGGCCGCATCAGGCGCCAACCATGAACCACCCGCCCGCTCCCCGAATGGACCCGAACTCTGCTTTGCGAACGCATAGCCGTCGGGGCTGTATCTACCTGGGGCGTTCCATTCTCGTTTGGGGCGCAGGGGATGCGGAAGTCTGCGCATCACGCCATGGAAGACCGGGACAGCCCGCCCGGCGCGCCGGAGAAGGCGCCAGCCGATCTGATGATTAAATATCGGCGGCGTGGGATGAAAGTTCAGCCCGTCGACGAACTTAAAGGCAGTGTATCCGAGGGTTATCAAGCGCTCGACGAACGGGTCAATGGAGTTGAGCTCGAGACTGATATAGGCGGGCGCAATGGACGGAGTGAGTGTCTCGAGGACCTGAAAGTCGGCCCCCTCAATGTCGACCTTAATGAATACAGGCTGCCCATGCTCCGCGATCAGTTCCCGCGCGGTGGTGCAGCGAACCGTCAGTTCTTCCCATTCGCTGGACTTATGATGAACATCCGGTGCGAAAGTGGACCAGCCGTCTTCCTGAAGGCTGCGATAAAACGTAAACTCTCCGGGCTGCCTCAACACGCCTGCATTCACCACGGTGATCCGGCCCGCGCGGATCTCGTGCGCGAAGCGCCGAGAACATTGAGCGGCAAGTACGGGATTGGCCTCGACTCCGAGCACGCGATACCCAAGGTGCAGATAATACGCAGCGTCGTCGCCATTGTTCAGGCCGATATCGAAGACCAGCTCCGGTTTCGTGCTGGGTATGCCGCGCGTTTTTGCCTTCAATTGATCTTCGCCTCGTACTTTAGCAACACAGCATGGGATGCGTCCAGATCACTCAGTGATGCGGGTACCGGCTGTGCGTTGCGATCGTGGTCTTTCGTGGAATCCGGCAGTTGATTGTGGTTGCTCAGAGTTTGACGATGACCGTTTTCACTTCGGAATACTGCTGCAGCCCGTACTCGCCTAATTCACGCCCGATACCGGACTGCTTGAACCCGCCGAAGGGCGCCCTGGGGTCGAGAACATTGTAGCAGTTGACCCAAACAGTTCCGGCGCGGACGCTATTGGCGATGGCATGTGCTTTGCCTATATCGCGCGTCCAAACGGCCGCCGCCAGTCCATACTCGGTGCGGTTGGCCCGCGCGACAACCTCGTCGAGATCGCGGAAAGGAATGATGCTCATTACCGGGCCGAAGATCTCCTCCCGGGCAATCCGCATTCCGTCCTGAACATCGGAAAAGACGGTGGGCTGGATGAAATAGCCGCGGTCGCCGACGCGCTGGCCGCCGCACACCAGCTTGGCCCCTTCGCGCTGTCCGG
The DNA here is from genome assembly GCA_049511415.1 of Bryobacteraceae bacterium. Lineage (GTDB taxonomy): Bacteria > Acidobacteriota > Terriglobia > Bryobacterales > Bryobacteraceae > Bog-159. Next base: position 73,286 of record JBEKYC010000020.1, read on the forward strand.
ATTCGATGTAGCCCATCACCCTATTGAACTGCGTTTGATCCACCTGAGGACCTTGGTCCGTTTTAGGATCGAAGGGATCGCCGACGACGCGTTTGCGTGCGCGGACGGCGCTTTTCTCCACAAACCTGTCGTAGATGCTCTTTTCGACGAACACTCTCGATCCAGCGCAACAGCATTGGCCCTGATTAAAGAAAAGGCCGGAGTGGGCCCCTTCCACCGCTTCATCCAGGTTAGCGTCGGCGAAAACAATGTTCGGGCTCTTTCCGCCGAGTTCCAAGGTCACTCGCTTCAAATTGGATTTCGCGGCGGCCTCCATGATGAGGTGGCCGACCTCGGTGGAACCGGTAAAAGCCACCTTGTCCACATCCATATGGCTCGCTATCGCGGCCCCCGCAGTCGGGCCAAATCCAGGCAACAGGTTGACCACCCCTTCCGGGAAGCCGGCCTGCACGATCAACTGCCCGATGCGGAGCGCGGTCAGAGGTGTTTGTTCGGCCGGCTTCATCACGACCGTGTTTCCGGTGGCCAGCGCAGGCGCGAGCTTCCAAGCCTGCATCAGCATGGGAAAATTCCAGGGAATAATCTGCCCGACTACGCCCACGGGCTCGTGCCTGGTATAGCAGAAGAAATCGCCCGCGATGGGGATGGTTTTGCCCTGAATCTTGTCGGCCCATCCCGCGAAGTAGCGATAACAGGCAACTGTTTTGGCTACGTCCGCCGCCCGCGCAATCGAGAATGGCTTCCCGTTGTCGAGGGATTCGAGCCGGGCGAGTTCGTCGCCATGCTCCTCGATGAGGCCCGCCAGACGGTGGAGCAACTCCCCCCGCTTGGATGCTGCCATTTTCCGCCAGGGTCCGTGTTCGAAAGCCGCACGGGCGGCCTTTACTGCTTTTTCAACGTCGGCCCCCCCTGCCTCGGCAACCTGGCAGATTTCTTCCGCCGTGGCGGGATTGACGGTCGCGAAGGTCTGGCCGGATTCGCTGGCCATCCAGCGATTGTTGATTAGCAGCTTGGTCGCCGAAACAGCGACTTGGCTCTCCGTTGGCGCGCAGAGGAGTGAAGCCATCAAAATTGCCCCTCCCGGACAGTATGGTTCATGGAAGATATGACCGTCATATGAAGATAGCACGCACCAATAACACCGCTATTCTGTTTTCATTCTACGCTGTTATCAGGTTGCCACCGACCACTGCCTGATGGTTAGCAATCCGGTGGACCTTTAACCTGTCGCGAATGTATCGCGTGTTATCAACGAGGAGCTTGCCAGCGGCACTAAAGGCGCGCGACACTGTAAATGTTCCAGCCTTCACGGCCTGCACGTTGCCAACCCGGGTGCGAGCGCGATGACACGTTTTGAGCTACAACCTCTGGAGCGCGCGGCAGTACCCGATGTGGCCGCGTTTATCGACCGATGGCGCCACAGCGGAACTGAAGGTCCCGCGGCGCTCAGTCCCCTGAATGAACCGGCGGCAAGTATTGAACGGCGTCTCAGATGGCTGCTGATCGATAATCCTTCCGCGGCCCCTGACCACAAGCTCGGCTATTGCGTGCGTGATGCGGAGGGCGTCATAAGAGGCATCAACCTTTTCTTCCCGGTGGCCTACCGGTTCGGTGAAAAACCACTTCTCGGACTGTGTTCGGGAAGCTTTTTTGTGGAGCCGCCGGCCCGTTCGACGGGCTTCTTTGTTTTTAAGAAGTACTTGGGCACACCAGGCTATTCCTTCTACTTTGCCTCCACCTGCAACGCGAGTTCAGGCGAGCTATGGAAGATCATGGGCGGGCATCCGGTCCCGAACTCCGATATGGAGTATATTCTCCCGCTGCGGCTTGACGTTGTGATTCCAACGCTAGTGGCAGCCAGGACCTCAAGCGATGCCGCCGCCAGAATTGCTCGAATATGCAGCCGAGGCGCCAACCCGGTTTTAGCATACCTCACCCGCCGTCCGACGAGACTTGCGATTGAGCCTTGTCAGGACTGGGAGAAGCTCGCGGAGCTTGCCAGGCGTCACCGCCCGCCGGCATGCATCACCAGCGACCGATCGGCAGCGCTGCTGAACTGGCGCTACGGACCAGCTTCGCCCGCCTATCCCTGCCGCTTATATTTGCTGCGCGACGAAGCTGGCAACGAGGGTTGGTTCTGCCTGGGCAACATAGCGCCCGTCGAAACCGGGCAGTTCCGCGAATCCATTCTGTTGGAAGCGATATGGCCTCGGGAAAAGATGGATCCAAAGCGCCTCTTCAGAGAAATCCTTCGCGTAGCCGCGGACTCGGCCGACGCGATATACTTCCGGTGGCAACCTGGGCTGGCCTACAACCAATACAGCCGTTGGGTGATCCCGCATCGATTGAAGGCGCCACGAGCCTACGCAAGCATTGCCAAAGGTGCGCCACGCTTTCCACTGGACTCGCTGGATTACGATGACAGCGACTACGTCGCATGGAAGTTCTAACCTGCTATTGCCAATGATCGCCGGCGGTCAGGGCGAGCACGGCGTAAGCCGTGGCCGCATCGTTCATGAACAGGCCCGTCGCCGACGATGCATCCCGCCGGTTCACCAAAGAGTAGCCGGGCCACTGGCCTTGCGCTCGGTTCTGGTTACGCACCAACCAGAAGCGGCCACGCTGTAAACTGGCGTCATCAAGAGGGACGCCCGCCTGTCCGAGTGCAAAAACGATCAGGCCGGTGGCGTAGCCGTCGCTCTTGCGGGCGAAGGGCGTGTCATTGGATCGAACCCAAAGATTGACCAGAGTATGTGGACTCGTCCCGCGCCAAGTCCAGGCCAAGGTGGACAGTCCCCAGCCGCCATCGGACTGCTGCGCGCGGAGAACGTCTTCGATAATCGATCGTTGCCGCGCGGAAGAAAGCAGGCCGGGCCATTGGGCCGCCGCCCACAACGCCACCACCTGGTGAATCAGGGCCTGATGGGCGGATTCGCGTCGAATGTAGCCGGCGAGCAATTTGAGATTGTTCTGAATCCCGGGGGTGGCGCGATAATTCTGTGAAGCCCGGCCCACCGCGACAGCAGCGAGACAAGCTCCATAGTACGCTGAGTCGGAAGCCTCGAAAGGCTCGTTTCCAAAATCAAGCCATGGCCACGCGCCCTCCAGATCGCCTGTCTTGCGCTGTAGCGCCCACATGTTGTCGAACGCTGTGCGTGTATCCTCGCCGAGTACGCCACTGCCGGCATCCGCATTCGCCAGGATCAACGCGTTGAGAACCGATTCCGTCGCGCGGGACTGGATGGTCTTGTGTTCGCCGCTCGATTCGGCGTAGAACGGCTTGGCCTCGTTCCACAAACGCACCCGTCTGCCAACGCTCTCCAGCAGACTGCGCTCGATGGGCGAGGCAGAAGCTTCCCCAAGCTTGGCGCGCAGAGCCGGACGCGCCAGTGCGTAGGGCAACGCGGTATGGCAAGAGACGCAAAAGGTGCCGTGATCGCGCTGGGCCGGCGGCCACGCCATCCACCAGCTTTCTCTGCGATCGAGGTAAGCGGCCGCGGCGCGCGGATTCCACGAGCTAAGAACCTGCGTCTTGGAAGGTGAACCGGCGCGCAACGCGTCCACCCTCAGACAGAATGGACTCATGAGAATCAACAAGCTTGTCGTCGTGATGAGAATAGGCCTCATGAGTAGCGGTGCTCACTATTATACGGTGGCGGCATCCCGCACGGCTTCGAGATCCCGGATTTCTCCGAGTAAATGCTACGTACTCCTAGTACTGCTGGGGGTTTCTCCGTGAATCTTCAACCGGTTGCGGGTAGACAAGGTGATTCAGGCTAAACGCAGGTTCCAACCATCATTACTCAGTATTCCCTTGAACGATTCAAGAAAAATTGGTACTGTAGGCGAATAGTTACTGGAGCTTGTCGCCACATACCTGAGGAATTCCGTGGAGCAGCCTGGTGAAATGATCTCGGCAAGAAGTTAGCTTATTAGGATGAAACTATGACTGCAGTCTCCGTTCAAAGTTTGGACCACATGTCCGTCGCGTCAATTCAAGAGCAGATCGAACGCGCCATTGACGAACTATTGGCTTCTTTACCAAACCCTGCGCAGCTCTCGGCTAGCCAGCGCCGCGGGATCATCGCACGGTACACGGCAGTGCTGGAAGGCAATTTCATATACTGGATGACCGGCGCTTATCTTGCTGTTGGATCCGAAGAAGCCCGGTCGAAAATTCTGGAAAATCTCCACGAAGAAGTGCGCGATTCTCATCCGAACATGATGCGAAAGTTTGCCCTGGCAGCGGACGCCGTGCCTACCGAGACAGATGCCGCCGCGGTATATCGGGATCTGACGAATGTCCGGCTATTCATCGGTCGTCTCGCCGCGGTGCCGATCGTCCTGACGATGGCTTTCTTTGAAGGCTTCATTCAGCGTTTCATGCCGTATTTGGCGGATCTTGCGGAACGGCAAGGCTCGACCGAGATGGAATACACAGATGTACACGGGGTTTGCGATATAACCCACACGCAGGAACTCTTCCGTGCGCTGGCCACGGAGATGGCGATTAGCCCGGTCGAACCGGAGACGGATATCTTCGAGGGAATGGGCTTGCTGCGGAAACTGATAGAAACTATCGTCAACGGATGCCCCGACTCCCGGTGGAATTGACGGCGGACTCCGGTTCGCGGCAGGATTCACATTATTATGTCTGTTCGTTCGGAGATCCTCGCACAGTTTACCGAAGTCGCTAGGGAGCAAGACAAGAGTCTGGCGCCCCTGACCGACGAGCTGCAACTGGTCGATTCGGGGCTGGATTCGCTGTGCATGGCAATTGTGGTAGCCCGGCTCGAGGATTCGTTGGGTGTAGACCCGTTCACGGCCGCCGAAATCGCGGGCTTCCCGGTAACCTTGGGCGAATTCATCGAGTTTTACGAAAATGCCCCGAAGTGACGCGCGGACGATTTTGGACGGGATCAGCGAGTCCGGAAATCTGCCGGATCGTTTTCTTTCCGCAGCCGAGTGCACCGTCAACTGCAGCAGCTTGGTGGGCGGATCTTGCCTGGGCGGTCGAATCGAGGAGTTGCGTGGCCGATCGGTGCTCATCTGGACCAGCAGCCAACTCAGCGCGGCATTAGCGCTGATCGAGCTCGACGGTGTGGCGCGCCGCATGGTCGTTTGCCCTTCCGATGTTTCGTTCGAAGATCTTCCCTACATCCTCGGTTCGGCATCTGTGGATGCCGTCGTATCGGATCGGACCCTCGCGGCGCCTGGCATCCCTGGCGTCGCATCGTTCGTCAACTGCGACGCGGAAGTCGCCCCGGCAAACTTCGACCGCGGGATACGCTGCCAGACCGAGTGGATACTCCTGACTTCCGGTACAACTGGACAGCCCAAGCTCGTCGTACATACACTGGCAAGTCTGGCGGGAGCGATTGAAACCCACGGCTCTTCGCCGAAACTGGCGGTCTGGAGCACTTTCTACGACATTCGCCGCTATGGCGGTCTCCAGATTTTACTGCGCGCCATGCTCACCGGAGCTTCCCTGGTCCTGTCAAGCACGGAGGCATCCTCGGCGGATTTTCTGCGCCGGGCGGCCGCCTGCCAGGTAACGCATATCTCCGGAACTCCTTCCCACTGGCGGCGCGCGCTGATGAACCCTTCGGCACACCTGCTCTCACCCCAGTATGTGCGCTTATCGGGAGAGATTGCCGACCAGGCAATCCTGGACCACCTCCATTCGTTTTACCCGCAGGCCCGCATCTCGCACGCCTTCGCCTCGACGGAGGCCGGCGTTGCGTTCAACGTCAGCGATGGACTGGCGGGCTTTCCGGCGAGCCTCATTGAGCGGAATGCCGCTGTGGAGATGAAGGTTGCAGATGGCTCGCTGCGGATCCGCTCGACGCGCGTCGCGGAGCGCTACTTAGGCGGCCAGGCCAAGCCCATAGCCGGCGCGGACGGCTTCGTGGACACGGGCGACATGCTCGAATTGCGCGGCGATCGTTATTACTTCGTAGGCCGGCGGGATGGGGTCATCAACGTAGGTGGCTTCAAGGTACATCCGGAGGAAGTGGAAGCGGTCATCAATCGCCACCCGCAGGTTCGTATGTCCCTGGTCAGGGCCAGAAAAAATCCCGTTACAGGCGCGCTGGTAGTGGCGGATGTGGTTCTGGCTGCCGCGCCGGCCAACGGCAACGGACGCGCCGGCGAACTGGAGCGCGACATCCTGCAGTTCTGCCGCGGAGCGCTTCCCCGGCATAAGGTGCCGGCGGCGATCCGCTTTGTCGGCAATTTGCCGGTAGCCGCAACCGGGAAAATGGTGCGCCAGCCATGCGAAATATCCTCGTAACCGGTGGCAGCCGGGGTCTGGGCTTGGCAATCGCCAGCCAACTCGCCGCCGGGGGCTACCACGTCATCGCGCTGGCACGGAACGAAACCAATCTGCTCAATTCGGCGAGGCGGGAAGCCGAAAGCAATAGCCCCGGATCATTCGATTTTGTCCCCTTCGATCTGGCCAAAACCGAAGAAATTCCCGGCTTCGTCAAAACGCTGCGAAAGAAGTTCGGACCCATCTACGGGCTCGTCAACAACGCGGGTATGAGTTTCGAAGGCACCCTGGCGCTGATGCCCAACTCGCGGATCGAACAATTGGTGCGTCTGAATACGATCGCCCCGATAATTCTGAGCAAGTACATCGTGCGTTGCATGCTGGCTGATGGCGGCGGCCGGATCGTAAATATCGCTTCGATTATTGGCTTCACCGGTTACAGTGGTCTTTCCGTTTATGCCGCCACTAAATCCTCTCTGATCGGTTTCACACGGTCTCTGGCGCGAGAGGTCGGCCGCATGGGTGTAAACGTGAATGCGATAGCGCCCGGATTCGTCGATACAGAAATGACGCAGGAGTTGAAGGAAGAGCAGCGGCAGCAGATCATCAGACGCAGCGCACTGCGGCGCCTGACCGAAATCGAAGATGTCGCCCACGCGGTCGAATTCCTGCTGGGATCGAAATCGAAAAACATCACAGGCACGACCATTACGGTCGACGCCGGGAGCACCGCGTGACGGCCAGCCTGCCGCGGAGACAAGAAACTGGCAGTGACTCCACAGCCAAGGCATGGTTACGCGCGCTTGAGCTGACGGCGTCCATGGCACGCAAACCGGATCGCATTCTTCCCGCCGTGATCGACGAGCGCGCCGCGCAATTTGGAGAGGCGCCGGCCCTGCTATCCGGGCGGGAATGTTTGACCTATCGCGCGCTCGCCGAACGTTCCAACCAGTATGCCCGTTGGGCGCTCGACCAGGGACTCGCCAAGGGCGAAGTCGTTTGCCTGATGATGCAGAACCGGCCCGAATTCCTGGCGATATGGCTGGGCATTACCAAGATCGGTGGTGTGGTTGCCCTCCTCAATACCAATCTGACCGGTTCTTCGATGGCACACTCGATCGCAACGGTGGCGCCCAAGCATATTATTGTGGCCGCGGATCTTGCTGGCGCGCTCGCGAAGGCGCTGCCTGAGCTTCCGCAATCGCTCACGGCGCCGACGACCTGGGTTCACGGCGACGGCGATAGCTCGTTCCGCCGCATGGATAGCGATGTAGAACGCCTATCGGGGCGAAATCTGAGCGGCAGTGAATGCCGGGCCGTGATGGTTGAAGACCGGGCGCTGCACATCTACACTTCCGGAACTACCGGATTGCCCAAAGCCGCCAACGTCAGTCATGCGCGGCTGCTGCAATGGAGCGGGTGGTTTGCCGGCATGCTGGATGTCCGGCCGTCGGACCGGATCTACAATTGCCTGCCGATGTATCATAGCGTCGGCGGCATGCTCGCGCCCGGAGCGATGCTGGCCTCCGGAGCGTCGGTCTTCATCCGGGAAAGCTTCTCGGCCAGCCGCTTCTGGCACGAAGTCGTCCGCTGGGATTGCACGCTGTTCCAATATATCGGCGAGTTGTGCCGCTACCTGCTTCAAACCGCGCCCTCCCCGGACGAAAACGCTCACCGGATCCGGATCGCTTGCGGCAACGGATTGCGGCCGGACGTGTGGGAAAAGTTCCAGAGCCGTTTCCAAATTCCGCGGATTGTCGAGTTTTACGCGGCCACCGAAGGGGGCCTCTCGTTGTTCAATGTGGAAGGCAAGTGCGGGTCGGTCGGCCGCGTCCCCGCATACCTCGCGCATCGATTCGCACCGGCATTGATCCGTTTCGATGCCGAGACAGAAGAGCCGGTTCGGAACGCCGAAGGCTTCTGCGTGCGTTGCGCTGCGGACGAAATCGGAGAAGCCATCGGCCCGATCCGGGAGGATGCGTCGCAGGCAGGCAGCGGATTCGAAGGCTATACCAGCCAGGAGGCTACGGAGAAGAGGATCCTTCGCAACGTCTTCCAGCAGGGAGATCGGTGGGCGCGCACCGGCGATCTGATGCGAAAGGACGGGAAGGGTTTTTTCTATTTTGTGGACCGTATCGGCGATACCTTCCGCTGGAAGGGTGAAAACGTGGCGACAGGCGAAGTCTTGGAAGCGATTTGCGCGTTTCCCGGGGTCCGGCACGCCAATGTCTACGGCGTCGCCATCCCCGGCGCAGATGGACGAGCGGGCATGGCCGCTCTCGTCGCCGAGCCGGATATCGACCTGGCGGCGCTGCGGGCGCATCTGGCCGGCCGCCTCCCGCAGTACGCTCGCCCTTTATTTTTGCGCATGCGGAACGAGATGGAAATCACCGGCACGTTCAAATACACGAAGACGGAACTCGTACGGCAGGGATACGACCCCACGATAACGAGCGATGTTGTCTATTTCAACGATCCGGAGCGGCAGGCGTTCGTGCGGCTGGACCGCGCGCTCTTCGACCGCATTCAATGCGGCGAGATCCGCCTATGATGGAACACTTGGACGAATTGGAGATGACGGAGTCTACCTTCGATCCCACGGGCGCGAGCCTGGGACCGATGGTTCTTGACGTCATTTCAGATGCAGTCGCTCAATTGCAGTCGGATATTGCCGGCGGCCCGATTATCCCGCAGGTCGCACCGGAAGCGATCCGGGATTATCTGACTTCCCATTATGACTTTAGGAAGAGGACGCCGCTCGCCGAAGTGGTGGCCGATATCGAACAGATGTTACGCAAATGGCAGGTGCATGTTACGCATCCCCGCTATTTTGGGCTCTTCAACCCAAGCGTGACTCTGGCATCCATCGTGGCGGACACGCTGACCGCCATGTATAACCCGCAACTGGCGGCTTGGCGGACATCGCCCGCGGCCAACGAGATCGAACGGTATACTCTGGCATGGCTGGCGGCTAAGTTCGGCTTACCCGCGGATGCGCATGCGAACTTCACTACGGGCGGGGCGGAGGCCAATCTCTCGGCGGTAGGCGTGGCGCTGACACGCGCTTTCCCCGAGTATGGCGAACGCGGCTTACGCGGCCTTGCGGCCCAGCCTACCATGTATCTAACGGGCGAGTCTCACCATTCGTACAACAAAATCGCGCACATGACTGGACTCGGACGGCAGGCCCTCCGTCTGGTGGCGACGGACCAGGACCTGAAGATGGACGTGGCGGATCTCGCGGCCCAAGTGGAGCAGGACCGGAAGAACGGCTTTGCGCCGCTCATAGTGATTGGCACGGCGGGCACTACAGCGGGCGGCATCATCGATCCTTTGAGCCAACTGGCGGATTTTTGCCGCTGCGAGCGCCTCTGGCTGCATGCGGACGCCGCCTGGGGCGGAGCCGCGGTGATCTCGCCGCTGCTGAAACATCACCTGGCCGGAATCGAAACCGCCGATTCAATCGGTTGCGATGCCCATAAATGGTTCTCGGTGCCGATTGGCGCTGGCATGTTCTTCTGCCGCCATGCCGACTCGGTGGCCGCCACGTTTCACGCGGATAATTCCTACATGCCAAGGAAGACAGCCGGCGCGATTAGCGATCCTTACACGACTTCCGTACAGTGGTCGCGCCGCTTTATCGGCCTGAAACTTTTCCTGTCGCTGGCCCAGAATGGCGAATCGGGACATCGGGAAATGATCGAGCACCAAACTCGCATGGGCGACGTTCTGCGCGAAGAGCTGCGGAATGCGGGGTGGCGGATCGTTAATAAGACGCCGCTGCCGTTGGTCTGCTTCACTCGCGACGGACTGGACACCGCGAAGTTTCTGACTGCCCTGCACACCCGGCAAATCGCGCTGATGGCTGAGTGCCGGCTCGGCGGCGGCGCACCGGTTCTGCGGGCCTGCATCACCAGCTTTCGCACCACCGAGGCGGATATTGCGCACGTCGTCAGAGAAATGAGCCGGATCGAGCAATGAAGCCATGAAAAAGGACACCATCGCGATTCATGGCGGCTACCAGACCGATCCCACCACCCATGCGGTGGCTGTCCCCATCTATCAGACGGTTGCGTATGAGTTCGACAGCGCCGATCATGCAGCAGCGTTGTTTAATCTGGAAGCCGAAGGTTTCCGGTACAGCCGCATCTCCAACCCGACCACGGCAGTTCTGGAGCGGCGGGTGGCAGAACTGGAGGGCGGACTGGAGGCCATGTGCGTGAGCACGGGGCAAGCCGCCACCTATTACGCCGTTCTAAACGTGACGGAGCTGGGCAGCAATGTCATCTCGGTTCCGCAGCTTTACGGCACCACCCATACGCTGTTCGCCTATCTCCTGCCCAGCCAGGGAGTCACTGTCCGCTTCGCGGCGTCGGATCATCCGGACGATGTCGAAAGACTGATGGATGATCAGACGCGGGCCGTATTTTGCGAAACGGTCGGTAATCCGGCCGGAAACGTTTGCGATATCGAGGCGTTGGCCCGGGTAGCCCATAACCACGGCGTTCCCCTGATTGTCGACAATACGGTGGCCACGCCGATCCTGCTGTGCCCCATCGAGTATGGCGCGGACATCGTGGTGCATTCCCTGACTAAGTTTATGGGGGGCCACGGCACCACCCTCGGCGGAATCATCGTCGACAGCGGCAAGTTTCCCTGGAAGGAACACGCCCGGCGCTTCCCGATGTTCAGCCAGCCGGATGCTTCCTATCACGGCCTGATCTACACCGAGCATTACGGAAATGCCGCCTACATAGCGCGTTGCCGCAGCGTGTACCAGCGGACCACCGGGTCCGTGCTGCCGGCCCTGAGCGCATTCCTGCTGCTGCAGGGAATTGAGACGCTGCCGCTGCGCATGGAACGCCATCTTGAAAACGGCAGAAAAGTAGCCGATTTCCTGCGCAAGGATTTCCGGGTTGAGTGGGTCAACTACGCCGGATTCCCCGAGAACCCCCATTATGCACTGGCGCAAAGGTACCTCGGCGGACGGGCTTGTTCTTTGATGACTTTCGGGATTAAGGGAGGGTTTGAAGCGGCCGTGCGCTTCTATGACGCTCTCGCCCTGGTCAAGCGCCTGGTGAATCTAGGTGATGCCAAATCGTTGTCCTGTCACCCGGCCTCCACCACCCACCGGCAGATGTCCGCGGAGGAGCAGCGCAAAGCCGGAGTGAATCCGGAAACCATCCGCCTCAGCATCGGCATCGAACATATTGACGACATCCTGGCCGACCTGGATCAGGCGCTGGACGCAGCCGCACGAAAACCCCACCCCGCGGAGGAACTCTAATGCCCGTCCATCTGGTTGGTGACGCGTCCAGCCACGAATTCATGGTGCGCGCGAGAGGCAACCCGAACGGCGGGATCCACGATTCGGCGCCGGCCATCAATATCGGATTGATCAATAACATGCCGGATGGCGCGCTAAAGGCGACCGAGCGCCAGTTTCTGTCTCTCCTCGATTCCGTAGCGGAAGGCGTCATAGTACGCATATCGCTCTACGCCTTGCCGGAAGTGCCTCGATCCGCATCGGCCAAAGAACATATCAAGCGCTTCTATTCTGGTATTGAGCAATTGTGGGATGGCCGACTCGATGGCCTGATCGTGACGGGGACCGAGCCGCGGGCGCAGAGCTTGCGGGACGAGCCATACTGGAACAGCGTGGCCAAGGTGATCGACTGGGCCGGGCAGAATACTCACTCGACGGTGTGGTCCTGCCTGGCCGCGCACGCGGCTGTGCTGCACTGCGATGGCATCGGCCGGCGCCGCCTCCCCGAGAAACGCTTCGGCGTCTTTGACGGTGGGCGAGCCTCGGAGCACCCCTTGACCACCGGGCTTTCCGCGCCGCTGCGCACGCCCCACTCCAGGTGGAACGATATCGCCGAATCCGAACTGGCCGATTGCGGCTATGATATCCTGACGCGCTCCAGGGATGGCGGAGTCGATTCCTTCGCTCGGACGAGAAAGAGCCTGTTCGTATTTTTCCAGGGCCATCCAGAGTACGAGGCCAACACCCTACTCCTCGAGTACCGCCGAGACATCGCACGGTACCTGAAGGGCGAGAGAGATACGTATCCGGCGATGCCGGAGGGCTATTTCGATGCGCAAACGGCGGATCTGTTCGCGGGGCTACGGGATCGATTGCTGACCAACCGGTGTCCGGAGATGCTGGCCGATTTTCCGGCCGGGCCGGCAGTGGAAAGAATCTCGCACACCTGGAGATCGGCCTCGGCGCAAATCTACGGAAACTGGCTGGCTTACGTCCGGGCACGGAATCGTCGCTCAGCGCAGGGCAGAAGTCGCCGTAAGTATGTGCAGCGCGAGAGAGACCCGGGCGTGAGACTACCGATGTCCCGGGCGGAACTGGGTTAGACGTAGACTAACTCCGCAACCCGTGTTGAGCAGCGAGATTTCCTACAGCGGGCCGAGCGTTACATCGTCGATCCACACCGTGCCCGCAATCTGGTTATCAAACCGCTGGGATGGCTGCCGGGCTACCTCGATCTCGATCAACCTGGATTCTTTGGGAACGGAGATCACCTGTTCGATCTTGGTCCAGTCGTGCGTGCCGGTCAGTTGCTCAGTCCGTACATCGATACGCCCGGACGCCTCGCGGTCGTAAATATGAAAGCCGGAGCCCTTGTCGGTAGTGATCTCTTGCGTGCGGACCCACGCCTCAAAGCGGTAACGTCCGGGCTTCACGAAAACCGCCTGCGCCACGCCGTTGTAGTCCAGATTCTCCTTGCCCCCAAAATGGATGCGCAGGGCACGCGAGCCAGCATGCGCCACCCGTGGGTCCACGGCCGCCTCCACGCCGTCGCGCTCTGTCACATGCCAGTCGAATTCGGAATCCGTAGGCGGGATTTCGAACCCTCCGTTATAGACGAAATTCGATTCCAGATAACCGTTGCGCCGGGGACCGAGATACTCAGCCCAGGCGTAGGCCGCCGTCTCATAGTCGTGTTTGCGGAACAGGTAATCCAGATACTCCCGCGCCAATTGGGCGTCACCCAGTCCGCGCGCTGCGATCCAATTCCAGACTTGCTTGGCGCGCGCGGCATCATCGTCCGCCAACAGTTCCCGCAAGTAGGATCGCGCCGCACGGGGACCGGCCGGCAAGCCTTGCCGCAGGATCTCGGCGGCGGGCAGATTGTGCTGGCTGTACCAGGCGAAGACCGTCGCGTCAAATTCGCTGGTATCGGCCAGTATGGTGCGCATGCGCCCGAACGCCGCGGGAAGTCGGCCGCCCGCGAAATCAAAATCGGCGGCCTGTATCAGAATCGGCGGTATATGCGGACCGAGCGTCACCGCCCGGGAATAGCCATAGCCGGCATCCGCCAGCCTCCCCAGGGTTACCATGCGGGCGCCCGTATCGCACCAGCGATTCGGATTCGCGGGATCACGCGCGAGTGCCTGGAGTACTTGGGCGGCAGGCACACGATCGACTCGCCCTCCGTGGCTCAGCGCGGCGGCCGTCATCACCGCGTCGGTATCGCAGATGCCAAAGCTGCAGAACCGGCTCTCGGCATCCGCGTTGCTACTGAATTGCGAATCAAACACGAGGCGCGCCGCCGCATAGACGATCAGCACTACGGCCATCGCCAGCGCGAGCCGAACAAGGAGTTTCCGCCGGCGCTTCCATCTCCCCTTGCTGGCGCCGTACGACACGGCGGCGCCGATCCCGCAAATCCAGGCCAACACCATGGCATTCGCCGGCACGTACATATTGAAATCGGTCAGGCTGTGCAGACCCATGGCCGCCAGAGCTCCCGCGCAACCCTGCGCCAGATAACGGCGGTTCGGGTCCGCTTCGCGCCAGGCCCCTCGTGCGATGCCTCCTATCATGGGAAGCAACATCGCCGCGGCGATAACCACTCCCATCAAACCGAGTTCCGCGGCCGCCTGAAGATAGTCGTTGTGCGCATAAGTAAAGACACGATCCACCACGCTGGTCTGATATCTGAAGAAGGCGGTTTCGTAGTTGCCCAGACCGCATCCAAACAGGGGGTACGCGGCGATCAGGTGCAGAGTATCGCGCCAAATTGGAGCGCGCCCCTCGAGCGCAGCCTCTTCGTGCCCGGCGATACTTCCATAGTTGGCAACGAACTGGTCGGAAGGCAGGAACACGAAGCAGAAGAGCATCACCGCCGCCAGACCGGCAATCACCAAACCTTTCCTCTTACCCGGAACCCTCGCGACTACAACTAACGTACCAAGGACGAATAATCCCGCCAGTCCGGCTACAAAGCCCATCTTGGAAAGCGATGCGACGATCCCGGCGACAATCAGCAGAGCCATCGTCCATACCCCAACCGCCTTCAGGTAAAGGCCGCGGCCCCACAAAGCCAGGCCATGCGCGGCAGTCATCGGCAGAACCATTTCGAGCAATCCCGCGAAGTGATTCTTGTTGGCATAAGTGCCTTGTACATCGGTGGACAGCCAGTGCTGGGATATCCCCCAGATCGCTTCGGCGGCGGCCACGGCGGTAAGTGGCGCTGCCATGATCCAGCGGCGATGCCCGCGTAACTGGCCAGTGACTCCACTTACCACGCCAAAAGTCATGACATAGGCAATAATCCGGAGCCAATGAGTGATAGTTAGAGCGGGAACAACCGCAAGTGCCGCGAGGCGGACCGCCGGCATCAGGCGGGCCAGACTATCGAGGTCGCTCGCGCGTACTGGGGAAAGCAGCCGAAGGAGGAAAAGCGGAAGGGGGAGGAGTTGAAGAACTACGTAGCAGGGGAAGAGGAGCAGCCAGGGCGCCCGCGGCGGCTCGGGGTTCTGGCGGGCGCTATACCAGTAGGCGGCCGCCGTAACGCCAAGCCCGAACAGGCAGATGTTCCACGGGGTGGAAGCCACGCCGCCATACTGATAAACGGCGTAGCCTAGAACGAGCGAGAGAAGAAGTAGGTAAAGTCGCGGCCGGATAGCACCATTATACGACGCAATGGCGCGCTATCCGCCCACGACTCGAACGACCTAATTGGATGCGCCGGATGACGCGCAACGGCCACTGACGCACTTCACGCCGGGAGCGCAGCAGAATCCCTTGCAGCAGACCGACTTCGGTCCACAGGCCGTGTTGGCGCAGCAGATGTCATTCACGCTGGGCGCGCAGAATGGACCGCGCGAACCCGTGATGCAGCATTTCTTGGTATTTGCGCAGCAGAGCCCGCCCGTGCCGCAAGCCGTGGTCCCGGACTTACACGCCGCAGGCTGCGCGTCTTGGGCAGCCGCCTTCCGCACCCCCAGCGCGCCTAGGATGCCACCAGCCAGGACTCCACCGGCAAGCTTGAGAGCCTGGCGCCGCGGTGCAGGCTTTGCGAGGAGGCGAGCAACATCATCAAATAGCGATTGCACTTGTTGGTTCCTTTCCGTGCCCGGGAGCAGCGTAACAAGCTTATGTTACTGTGTTCCCAGTTAATTAATCAATAGGTGAGGTTACTATTTTGAAGAGAGTTTATGTCAGACAGATGTTTGACCGCGATTACTTAGCCGTTTGTCACCATCGTTCTGACCTTACTGGAAATCCTGCCCAGGCGTTCATCAATCCGAAGTACTCGCGCGAAACCGCCATGGCGTCTCCGGTATTCAGCCACCAGCGGCCGGCGTCAAACGGATCGTCGGAGGCGTAACGCACGATGGCTGGTAGACCGCCGGCCAGAGCCTGCCAGACCACGCGCACGCGCCGGGCATGAAACTTGGAGGTGATCAGGATCACCCGCCCATTACCAGCGGCGCGTAATTGGCGGGCGGAAGCGCGAATATCATCCGCCGTATTCTGCGTGTAGCCGGACAAAGTGCGAATGGCCTGGTCCGGCACCCCCAGCTTCCGCAGCACCTGGCGGCTGTAAAAATCCTCGGTGGGATGTTCCACTCCCAGCCGCTCCAGCGCCGCTTCCTCGGCGTGAAAGCCGCCTTGCGTGAGCCAGACTTCGCCCACCCATCCCTGCCGGTAAATGGCGGCCGCTTCCATGGCGCGGAACGGAAGCTGGCCGGGCAGCACCACCGCGGCGCGGGCCGGCTGCAAAGGATCTTCGACAATTAACCAAGCGCCCAAACCGCGAAGCAGCAAAGCACCGGCTGCGATAGCCAATAGTGACGCGATAACCGCAACCCATCCACGCCGCCACTTCACGCGCCGCTCCGCAAGGAAACCCGCCCATATTTTCCCGCCACCCGCAGCGCGTGCAATGGATAATACAAAGGCGAAAGCGCCGCAGGCAGGGAAACCCAGGAGTAATCCTCTTCGTTGGGCATCAGGGCCAGACGCGCGCAGCAGGTGAGCTTATCGCGCAGGCGTTCGCGCGTGCGCAGGTAAAACGGAAAGCTACCGCTGCTATCCGATTCCCGATCGAGAGCCGCACGGACCCGCGCGGTCAGTCCGGCGATCGCCCGGTCGGCGGCAGCCTCTGCCAGAATCGTGTCGGGCAGCGGCGCCTGCGCCAAGTCGGCCGCCAGGCGCAGCGCCAGCAGCAGAATGCGATACGCGCCCAAACCGCGCGCCCGTTGCATGAGCACCGGCCAGTTGATGCGGCTCCCATAGACAACCAGCAGGCGGGCGATGTCGGTAATCCCCTTCCGTTCCAGCCAGGAATGCTTGGCGCCGTGCGCGGAGAGGGTCAGGAGCAGATCGGCGGGGGGCAGGGCCAGGATCTCGCGGCCCAAGAATGGCTGGCGCTCCAAGCGCGGCCAAAGCGCTGCATAGTCGAACGGCAGACCATACGACGGCGGCAGGAACGCCTGGTGAACCTCGATGGGGACGGCGCCATCGGGCGTGGTGAAGTGCAGTTCGTAGCGGGCGCGCAGATACGCGGCCTCGCGCGCGGCGTCTTCGGGCAGATCGGAGGTGTAGCCTTCCGCCAGCAGGACGCGCTTGGCCGCCGCCAAATCTTCGGCGCGCAACAGCACATCCAGATCGCAATACTCGCGCGCGGCCACATCGCCATAAAGCGCGAATGCCAGCGCCGGACCCTTGAACGGCAGCGCCGGGATCGCA
Source organism: Bryobacteraceae bacterium (assembly GCA_049511415.1). Lineage (GTDB taxonomy): Bacteria > Acidobacteriota > Terriglobia > Bryobacterales > Bryobacteraceae > Bog-159. The sequence goes on from JBEKYC010000020.1 coordinate 90,553, forward strand.
TGGCGCTCGAACAGATCCAATAGGCGCAGCAGTTCCGCCGAAAGGCGCAGGCTCCATTTGATGCGCTCGGAGGTCACTGAACGGCAAGGCTTTCCAATGCGGGCTGAATCTGCACCAGCTTCAAGCGGGCGGCCTTCAGATGCATATTCGCCGAGGGAATGCCGGTGCGCGCGAACGATTTTTCGCAATCCTGCGAGGACGGCCCGCGCATGTTGCCTTCCATGTACGCCAGGCCGGGGCAGCGCGTGCAGGTACCCACATGCGAACAGCTCGAACAGACCGGCAGGTCGCGCGGGCGGATGGAGCGCACGTCGTTCATCTGCGGCGAATAATGCCAGATGTCGATAAATTTTTGTTTGCGTAAATTGCCCGTGGGCAAGGGAAACTGTACGCAGGGGAACACGTCGCCGTAGGGCGAAATGTAGCAGTAGGTGTGGCTGGCGCTGCAGGGCACTTCGTCCAGCATTTCGTCGGTGGTCTCGCCAGGAGCCGCGCAGAATTCATCTACGTTGCCGACCAGTCCGGGATTGCGCATGACTTCATGTAACTCGTCGTGGCCCACGCCGAGGCTGAGGATGCCGCGGTCGCCGTCCATCATGGGAGTTACGGTGGGATCGATGGTGCTTTCGACGCCTAACTCCTGGGCCAGCGCGCGCACGCCTTCATAGTCGCCGAAATTCTGGCGCATCAGAACGTTGGCGATGATCACCTTAAGCCCGCGCGATTGCATGAAGCGGATACCGGCGATGGAGCGCTCCAGCGAGCGCGGCAGCAGCGTGATGGCATCATGCACTTCGGGCCGGTGCGAATAGATGCTGACCTGCACGGACTGCACCCCGAGATCGCGAATGCTATCGGCTTCCCGCTCGCCGATCATGAAAGCATTGGTCTTCAGCTTGACGCAAAAGGAAAGCTCGCGCGCATATTCCAGGATGCGCAGGAAATCCATGCGCATGAAGACCTCGCCGCCGCTCAAGGTGAGGAAAAGCGTGCCTGCGGCGGCCAACTGATCGAGCACGTCGAACATCTCGGCGGTGGTCATTTCGCCGTGATCGTCGTGATCCAGATAGCAATGCACGCAGCGTTCGTTGCACCGGTAAGTGACGTCCAGTTGAGCGCCCAGAGGCACCCCCAGCGCCAGGGCGCGGCGATTCATCTCTTCCATCAAGACGCTCATTTAGTCTCCGGGACGGGCTGTTCGTTGAGGAGCAGAATGCCGTGTTCGGCCAGCTCGTGAATGAAGGTTTCGGCATCGTGGCGCGCAACTTCGGGGGTGACGTCAAACTCAGCGCAGAGCCGCGCGATAATCTCGTCGAGCGAAGTGCGGCCGTCGGCGGCGTTCCAGATCAGCGAGCCGACATCGTTGAGGTTGAACAGGCTGGCGTTCTGCGCCGACATGATCATCATTTCACCGCCCAGCATGCGCGCGGCGACTTGTTTGCTGCGGGCGGGATATACGGCGTCCATCATTGTAGTATGGCACCAAGTGGGCTATCGGATTAACTCCCAGGCGCGCGCGTCAGGTGTAAATATCAGCCGCCGCACGGGCACACGACTTACAAAATCAAAAACGGACTGAAAGACGCGGCCGACTAACTCCTGGTCATGCGCGAAGAACAGGATGTTGCGCAGGACGGCCCGCGCGGCTTCGGCGGCTTCAACCGGTTCGATGCGGTTTTCGGGACCTTGCACCAGCAGATAGAGCGCGGCCAGCGGCGCGCGCAGGTTCGCGCCGATACGCGCCAACTCGCCGGCGAAGGGCGTGCCGAAGGCTTCGTAGCCCTTGCCGCCGGGACGCACGTACGAGATCTCGTCGGTAAGGACTTCGGCGTCCGGCGGCGCCAGTCGCGAGAGGGTGGTCTTCCCCGCCCCGGAAACGCCGGCAAACAGAAAGGCGCGGCCGTGGCGGACCGCGCTCGCGGCGTGCACCAGAAAGCCGCCCTGGCTGGCCAGCAAGAGTGAATGCAGAATACGCAGCACGCCGTCGATGGAATACGGGTTGATGCTTTGGCGGACCCAACCGTGGCCGGTCGAGGGGTCCCATTCGGCGCGGAAGTCGCCGCGGGTCATGATCCAGCGTCCCGATTCCAGACGTACGCTGACGTCTTCGTCTTCCTCGACGATGCGTCCCGGAATCAGATCCACGTCCAGCGAGAACATCGGCTGCGGGCCATTGGCGCTGGCGAAGCTGCCGTAGCGATCCTGCAATAGCGCGGCGAACTCCGGGCTATCGGTTTGGACTGCGATGGGCATACCGCCGATATCGATAGTCATGCGCGATGGAGCCGCAAGGCGACCCGGGTACAGAATTCCGAGCGGCTGAGCAGCCAGGATAACATAGGCCGCCGATGTGGCTGGACGGAACGGCCCCGTCGCTCCACGCCTACGACCCGGCCGAGAATCTCGGCGGCGGGCACAGGCAGATCGGGATGCTTCAGGCGATCGCCGTGGGTGGTGATTTGATCCCCAGAGCGGCTCGCTACGCGGTGGACTACCAGGCGGCCGTGGCGTTGATAGACCACCACGTCGCCGGGCCGGATCTCCGCAGAGCGCTGCACGTCGAGCAAATCGCCGGGCCAGAGAGCGGGCAGCATGCTGCTGCCGGTGACCGGCAGGCGCGCCTGGCCGCAGGAAGTGAGGACTTCGGCGGCCAGGTCGAGTTTGAGGGCTTCTACCAATTGGTGTTCATCACCAGGTTATAAGCGTTGACACTGCCGATGCCGGTGGCGAAATCCCAGCCTGGGGTAGTGCCGTAAGCCGGCTGATAGGCTGGCGCAAGCGTGGTCGCGGTGATCGTGGGCACGCATGTTGCGCCCGACCCGCCGCCTCCCGTCAATGTGCAGCCGCCGCCGTCATTGTAGCCTTGGCCCGCGTTGTTGAGGGCGATGGAAGTAACCGCGCCACCCGAAATCGTGGCTGTGCAGGTCGCTTGTGTGCCACCACCCCACAGCGTTCCGCCGGAAGGATTCAAGTACTTATATAGGTTACTGGGCGCGGCGATGGTGCAGGTCGGCGCGCTGGTGTAGCCGGATCCACCCGTCAGCACGGTCACTCCAGTGAGCACCTGCGTGCTCGTGACGCCATCCGTGCCGGAGGGCAGGTAACAATTCACGTGCGTGCCGGTGCAGTTCACTTCGATGTCGCCTTGGGTGATGTCGTAGAATGCGCAGGCCGTTCCAACGCCCCTACGGTCCGGCTGATTGATGGAGTAACAGGCGCTGTTGCCGCTGGCGCCGAACTCGGCATTAGCAATTTTGTAATAAGTTGGGTTCGGATTGCCGGCGCGGATATTCCATTTCTGATTCACGAGCGCCTGAATACCGGCCATCAAAGGCGAGGAAGCGGACGTACCGCCCAAACCGGTCCAGGTGCTGGGAGCGCCGTTGCAGGAAGCGCCTCCGTTGTGGGTGTCGGAATCGCAAATGATGATGTAGTGACCCCAGATGCCGTTGGAGGCGAACAGGGAAACGTCGGGAATATCGCGCACCCCGTCCGCGGGGTTGCCGAGGATGCCCTGCTGCCAGGAAGGTTTGGGCCATCCGGCGCAGGTCCCGCTGACGATGTCGGAGGTAGAAGGCGAACCGGTCGCGCAGCCGCTGGGGCCGCCACTACCGGAACCGGTGGTGCGGTCGCCAGTGCCTCCGGAGTTGCAGAAGCCGCTCGAGCCGTAGCCGGCACTGGCGCCCTCGTAGTTGTAAAGAAGGAAACCGGCGCAGGAATCGTTCCACGGAATCTCGGGAATGTAGGACTTTGCGGATCCGTCAGTGGCTAGGTTGGTGGAGCTCCAGTAGGTGCTGACCGGAATCGCGGGCGAGCCTTTACTCGCGTTGTAAGTGTCCTCGAAATCGGTGCCGCCCACCGAGACATTATATGGCGTGGAGGTCCAGCCACTGACACCGATGCCGGTAGTGGAACTGCTGGCGTCCGCGGAGCAACTTGTGGAGCTTTCGTCCCCTGAGGAGGCGAAAACGGAGACTCCCGCCGCGGCGGCGGACTGAAACGCGTTGTAGAATGCCGCATTCCCCGCCGACCCGTTGGCCGCCTCGCATTGGCCGTAGCTCATGCTGATGATGGCCGGCGGACTGCCGGCGCTGACAAGGTTTTCCAGGGCGATCAGGCCGCCGAAAGTGGCGACCGTGGCGCCGTCCGCGCAAGAGGCCACGTTGACGGTAGCCATGGGCGCAGCGGCGGAGACAATTTCGGCGTCGAGATCGACTTCCACGTCATCGCTGTTGACATTGGGGTTGGTGCAGGTGTTGCCGGTCTCGGTGGGATGCGACTGTACCAGTGTCGGCGTGGCCCACTTGCTCAGGAACGTGCTGCGGTACTTATTAATGTCCGTGGTGGAGGAGATGTTCGAATCTTCGATCACCACCACCGTCTGGCCCGTGCCGTTGATGCCCTGCCGCAACAGCGGATCGATATTGTAGATGGTCTGGAAATCGGCGGGGACCAGCAGGTAGTCGGAGCCAGAGGTGTAGTTGGGGATGGCTCTCTTCACCATGGAGTGCGGACGAAAATCGTGCATGGAGACCACCCCCACGATAGCCGGCGCCAGCGCCTCGGGAATCTTGGGATTGGTCACATTGGCCCAATGATCCTGGCCGTTGACTTCCAGCTTGTGGATTTCGGTGTGGAAGGCCTCCCGAATGACTCCGGCGGTGCCCGAAAAGTCCATCACCATGCGCGTGGGATAAACGTAGTGGACCGTGAAGCCTTTGGATTCGAGCCAGCTCTTGATAGTGTCAAGGTCTTGTTGCGCCAGGCCGTATTGCTCGCCGATCTGCCGGGGTGTCAACCATTGCCGGAAGTTGGGCGAGTTCTTATCGTGCATTTCATTGATGCGGTGCACGAACTCGGCTTCCAGCACTGGCGGACGCCGCAATTGCAGGAACATGTGTTCGACCGGGGTGGAATCGGGCACGATCCCGCGGTCGCTTTGAGCGTTCACCTCGGGACGGGTGTTTCCAGCCAGCGTGACCAGTCTGGACTCATCGATGGCATCGGTGATCAGGACGCGGGAGAATTGGCCGAATAAAGGCGCGAATAATGCCACGCTGATGGCCACTCCGGCGCCTGAGAGAGAGAAAGCTAAGAGTTTCTTTCGGGTCATTGGTTGTGTAAAGCTGCCTCCAGATTAATTTGAGCCTGGGTGTAATCCGGCCGCAGGCGCAAAGCCGCGCGATATTCGGCGAGTGCGTCCGGCATGCGGCCGGGCATTTGGGAAAGAGCACGCCCCAGGTTGTTGTGCGCTTCCGCGTCATCGGGCTTGAGTTCGGCCGCTGTCCGGAATTCCTTCACCGCATCCGGCAGATGTCCGGGCATCTGTGCCAAGGCGACTCCCAGGCTGTCGTGCACGTAGGGATCGCGCGGATCGATTTCCATAGCGGCCCGGAACTCGGCCATGGCCTGATCGCGCCGCTCCGGGATGCGCGCCAGGACGCTGCCCAGGTTGGCGTGCGCCTGGGCGTCTCCTGAATCGATCCGCAGAGCCGCTTCAAACTCACTTACCGCATCCTGCACGTGGTCCGGTAACTGCATGTATACGACGCCTAAATCATTATGTATGTTCGCCATGTATGGCCTGAGTTTAACCGCAGCCTGAAGTTCGGCGATGGCTTCCGGAGCGCGCCCCGGGATGCGCATCAGGGCGTTGCCGAGGTTCTGGTGCGCCTGGGCCAGCGTCGGCTGCAGGCGGATCGCACTTTGGAATTCGGCGATAGCGCGCGGGATCCCACCCGGTAGACGCGCCAAGCCATCCCCCAGATTGTTGTGCGCGGCGGCGTTCTCCGGGTAGATGCGCAGTGCCTCCTGGCATTCCATAATGGCGCTACGCAACTGGCCGGGCTTGCTCATGAGCGCCGCGGCGAGATTATTGTGCGCCATCCAGCTATCCGGGTTGCGGGCGATGGTGGCGCGGTAGAGAGTTTCCCGGTCGCGGTACATCCCGGTCTGCCGAAGGGTGAGAAGAGCGAGCATGATCAGCAGGACGGCGGGAAGAGCGGTCTTGGCGGGCTGGCCGAGGCGGTCGGCCGCGATCGCCAGCATACAACCGAGCGGCACGATGATTCCCAGGCTTGCCAGGTATTGGAAGTGATCGGCTACCCAGGAAAAAACGAACGGGTAGACATGGAAGAAGCCGAGCACCGGGAACAGTGTGCCTGCGAAATAAAGGAAGGCAACCAGGAGCGGGCGGAGCGCCCGAGTCAAGAACAGGACTGCCGCGATGCACAGCACCACGACCGGATGGAGCCATTGCTGCCACTCGGTCGGGTCGATGGTCCAACGGGGGTAAGTGAAGATCAAGGTCTGGGGCCAGACCAGCTTC
>JBEKYC010000021.1:0-93884 GCA_049511415.1 Bryobacteraceae bacterium
GCTGGGCCGGGATTTTGCATTCAAAGTGAACGCAGCGGAGGTATGTCCGGCCGGTGTGGCGGAAGTGGATGCGCTCACCGGCGGCCTTCCGCAGGGTTGTCTGACCGAAATATGCGGACCCGCATCCTCCGGACGGACCAGTCTGATGTTTGCGGCCATGGCGTCGGCCGGCGGCCGCGGCAGCGTCTGCGCATTGGTGGATGCCGGCGATGCATTCGATCCGGTATCGGCGGTGGCGGCGGGTGTGCGGCTGGAGCGGCTGTTGTGGGTGCGCTGCGGTGGTAACGCCGAGCACGCGCTCAAGGCTGCGGATCTGCTGGTGCAGGGCGGGGGATTCGGCCTGGTGGTAATGGATCTGGCCGATACGCCTTTAGCCATCGCGCGCCGTATTTCGCTGACTTCCTGGTTCCGGTTGCGGCGTGCTGTAGAGCACACTCCTGCGGTATTACTCGTGGTCGATCGGCAGCCGCTCGCTAAGACCTGCGCTTCGCTGGTGTTGGAGATGCGGCGGGAGCGGGTGGCCTGGTCCGGTGCGCCGGGTTGTTCGCGATTGCTGCGCGGCATCACAGTACGGACGGAGCGCCGCAAACCCGTGCCGGCGCTGTCGGCGTCATTTGTATCGCGCTGGTGACCGCTATGTTCGCTGCCATGCATGCCGCGCCAGGCGAGGCCGGGAAGCTGATGCTGCTGGCGCAGGAGTTCTCGCCGCGGGTCGAGCAGACCACCCCCGGCACAGTCGCGCTGGATGTCGAAGGGTTGGAGCGCCTATACGGTTTGCCGCAGCAGATCGCGGCGGCGCTGGCGCGGCGTGCGGCTGATCGCGATCTACAGGCAAGTGTTGCGATCGCGTCAAATCCGGATGCGGCCGTGCACGCGGCGCGCGGCTTTTCCGGCGTAAATGTGATCCCGTACGGCGATGAAGCCAAATTTTTGGGCAGTCTGCCGCTGGCGCTGCTGAGTCCCACGCCGGAGATGCTCGAGACGCTGGAACGCTGGGGCATACGCCGGTTTCGCGATCTGGCGGCGTTGCCGGAGTTGGGGTTGGCGGAGCGGCTGGGTCCGGAAGGTTTGCGTCTGTACAAGCTGGCGCGCGGTGAGGGCGGCCGGCCGCTGGCGCCGGTTACCGAACCCCTGCACTTCGGGGAAGAGGCGGACCTGGAATATGCCGTGGAACTGCTCGAGCCGCTGCTGTTCGTGTTATCGCGTATGCTGCACGGCTTGTGCGCGCGCCTCACCTCGCACGGTCTGGCCACCAACGCATTGCTTCTGCGATTGAAGCTGGAAAGAGATGGCGAACACGCGCGCACGTTGCGCTTCCCGGTCCCCATGCTGGACATCCAGTCATTCTTGAAGCTTCTGCAGTTGGATCTGAGCGCTCATCCGCCGCCTGCGCCGGTGGTCCGGATCTGGTTGGAAGCCGAACCAGCCAAGCCGCGCGCCGCGCAAACCGGCCTCTTCATTCCCCTAGCCCCCGAACCGGAAAAATTGGAAATAACCCTGGCCCGCTTGCGCGCGTTGGTAGGCGATCCAAACGTAGGCTCGCCGGAGTTGCGGGACACCCACCGCCCCGGAGCATTCCAAATGTTGCCCAGGCAGCGCGTCTCCGCGTCTCCGTGTCTCCCCGTCTCCGCGTCTCTCCCCTTACGCGCCCTCCGTCCCCCGCGCTCCGCCCGCGTGCAGATGGCTGCCGGCCAGCCGGTGCACGTCCATGCGGACGGTGTGCGCGGGCATGTGACGGCTGCTGCGGGACCCTGGCGCACTTCCGGCGATTGGTGGACTGCGGATCCATGGGCGCGCGACGAATGGGATGTCGCGCTGAGCGACGGCGCGCTCTACCGGATTTACACCGAGCAGGGCCGCTGGTTTGTGGAGGGTAGTTATGACTGAATCATATGTTGAACTCCACGCCCGCTCCGCCTTTAGCTTTCTGCAAGGCGCTTCCACGCCCGAAGACCTGGTATCCGCCTGCCACGATCTGGGCATCCCCGCCATGGCGCTGCTCGACCGCGACGGCGTCTACGGCTCTCCGCGCTTCCACATGGCTGCGAAAAGGACCGGCATGCGCGCGCACATCGGCTCGGAAATCACCTGCACCAACGGCAAACGCTATCCGTTGCTGTGCGAGACGCGCGAAGGCTACCGCAATCTGTGCCGCCTGGTGACGCGCATGAAATTGCGCGCCAAAAAAGGCGAAGGCGCGGCCACCATGGATGAGATTGCGGAGTTTTCGCCAGGGCTGATCTCGATCACGCCGGATATCGACGAAACCCTGGCCGCCATCTTCGGCAAACATCATCTTTATGCTGAATTGCAGCGCCACATGGATCGGCACGAGGAAGCCCGCAACCAGGCCATCGTCGAAAAAGCGAGCCGCATGGGTATTCCGTTGGTGGCCACCAATGGCGTCTGCTATGCGCAGGCGCGGCAGCGGGAAGTGCTGGACGTGCTCACCTGCGTGCGCGAAAAGGTGACGCTCAAAACCGCTGGCCGGTTGCTGGCGCCCAACGCGGAGCGCTACGTGAAATCCGGAGCGGAGATGGCGCGCCTGTTCGCGGACCTGCCGGAAGCCATCGCGCACACCGGCGAGATTTCATCCCGTCTCGAATTCACGCTTTCGGACCTCGGCTACGAATTCCCCCGCTATCCGGTGCCTGAAGGCGAAACCATGGCGTCGTTCCTGCGCAAACGCGCGGATGAAGGCGCGCGTCGCCGTTACCAGCCCTATCACGACAAAGCCCGCCTGCAGATCGAGCGCGAGCTGGCGCTGATTGAAAAGCTGCAACTGGCCGGCTATTTCCTGATCGTGTGGGACATAGTGAATTTCTGCCGCGACCGCGGCATCCTGGCGCAGGGCCGCGGATCGGCGGCCAATAGCGCGGTGTGTTATGCGCTGGGGATCACGGCAGTCGACCCGGTGGGCATGGATCTGCTGTTCGAACGCTTCCTTTCCGAGGAGCGCGGCGAGTGGCCCGATATCGATCTGGACCTGCCCAGCGGCGATCAGCGCGAGCGCGCCATACAGTATGTCTACGAGCGCTACGGCAAGCTGGGCGCCGCCATGACGGCCAACGTCATCACCTACCGTGGCCGATCGGCGGCGCGCGAGGTGGGCAAGGCACTGGGATTCGAACTGACATCGCTTGACCGGCTGTCCAGCCTGGTGCGGGCCTGGGAATGGAAGGACCCCAACGACACGCCCGAAAAGTATTTTCGCGATGCGGAATTCGATATTTCGAATCCGCGCGTGCGCAAGTTCCTGGAGCTATACCAGTCCGTGCAGGATCTGCCGCGGCATCTGGGCCAGCATTCCGGCGGTATGGTGATCTGCCAGGGTCAGCTCGATTCCGTGGTGCCGCTCGAGCCCGCCACTATGCCCGGCCGTATTGTTGTGCAGTGGGACAAGGAAGATTGCGCCGACATGGGCATTATCAAGGTGGATCTCCTGGGCTTGGGTATGCTGGCCGCCATCGAAGAATGTCTGGTCCATATACGCGAATCGTACGGAGAGGAAGTGGACCTGGCGCATCTGCCGGCGGACGATCCGGCCGTGTACGGCGCGTTGCAGAAAGCCGACACCATCGGCATGTTCCAAGTGGAGAGCCGCGCCCAGATGTCCTGTCTGCCGCGTCTGAAGCCGGCGCGCTTTTACGACATCGTGGTGCAGGTGGCCATTATCCGGCCAGGGCCGATCGTGGGCAAGATGGTGCATCCGTATCTGCGGCGTCGGCAAGGGCGGGAGCGCGCCGATTGTTTGCACCCGTCGCTCGAACCCGTCCTCCAGCGGACCCTGGGCGTGCCGCTGTTTCAGGAGCAGTTGCTGCGCGTAGCCATGATCGCCGCGGGGTTCACCGGCGGACAGGCGGAGGAGTTGCGGCGCGCCATGGGGTTCAAACGCTCCGAGAAGCGCATGAAAGAAATCGAGACGAAGCTGCGCAAGGGCATGGACCAGAACGGCATTCGCGGCGCGGTGCAGAACCAGATCGTGCTATCGATCACCTCGTTCGCGCTGTACGGATTTCCGGAATCACATGCCGCGAGCTTCGCCATGATCGCCTACGCCAGCGCGTACTTGAAGTGCCATTACCTGGCCGCCTTCACCGCCGCGCTATTAAATAACCAGCCAATGGGCTTCTACCACCCGTCGATTCTGATTAAGGACGCCCAGCGCCACGGTCTCCGGGTCTTACCAGTAGATGTTACTAAGTCGGCGTGGCTATGCACGATAGAGGTCTCCGCGTCTCATTGTCTGCGGCTGGGGTTCCGATACGTGCGCGGTCTCCGCCAGCAGACTGCCGAAGCCATCGTGCGCACACGGGCCGCGCGGCCTTTCAGCAGCGTGGACGACCTGGCACTGCGCGTCCCCGAACTGCGCAAGGATGAGATGAAGATGCTGGCCGAAGTCGGCGCGTTGAATCCGCTGGAACAGATTCACCGGCGAGACGCGTTATGGATCGCCGAGCGGGCCGCCCGTCCGGTAGGCCCCCTGCTGGACCGGCTGGAGGCCCTGGAAGGCGTCTCGCCGCTCGTGCGTATGACCAACGAAGAACGCCTGGCGTCGGATTTCCGCGGCACGGGCGTGACCATCGGACGCCATCCCATGGCTTACCGGCGCAGCGAGATGCAGGCTCTGGGCGTAACTCCGGCCATGCACCTGGCGCGCGTCCCGCATGGCCGTCTGGTGCGGATCGCAGGCTCGGTGATCGTGCGACAGCGTCCCGGCACGGCCAAGGGTTTCGTGTTTCTGAGCATGGAAGATGAGACTGGAGTGATGAATGCCATCATCACGCCCGCCACTTATGAACGTTATAAGTTAGTAGTGGTTGGCGAATCGTTTCTATTGATCGATGGCGTGCTGCAGAATCAGGATGGAGTCATTTCAGTGAAAGTGGGGCGGGTGGAAGCACTGCGTGCGGGCGCGGCGGCCGAATCGCACAATTTTCACTGAAACTGCTGTGCCGAAACAACTGTTTTCTTCCATATGGCTATACTAATAAGATCGGCTCAGATAGCCCCGGATAGGCTTAAATTGCCCAAGAAAACAACACGCCCAAAGTTGCCGCCCATCCATCCCGGCGACATCTTACAAGATGTCTTGAACGAGGCAGGCCTGCACGGGGACTCTCTCGCCTTGGCCCTGCGCGTCCCCGCCAATCGGATCGGAGGCATCCTCAAGGCCAGCGCGGCATCACTGGCGACACCGCCTTACGGCTGGCACGCTACTTCGGCACGTCTGCCCAAATGTGGATGAACCTGCTAACAAAATATGATCTGTCGGTTGCCGAAGACGCGCTCGGCAGACAGAGAGTCCTCCCCCGGCCGGCGGCGTAAACCATGCGGCGCGCCGCCCGGCCCTGCTGCAAGCCGAACGAATCAAACATGACTGAGCGACTCCGTTTGGTTCCCGCTTCGCTTAGTGATCTTTATTACATCCTTATGAGTGATTCGATCCCTGTTATACTGCCTTCTGTCATGCCGGCTTCCGAACCCGCTGGTGCTTCGCGCGCCGACCTGGAATGGGCCTGGAGCGCTCTCATCCGCCGCATCGCCGCCGCCGACGAAAGCGCTTTGGCCGCGCTGTATGATGCCACCAACCACCTGGTCTACGGCATGGCCCTCCGAATTCTCGGCAACACTGCCGACGCCGAGGCAGTCACCCTCGATATCTACACCCAAGTCTGGCGCGGCGCTGCCGGCTTCCGCGATCCGGATGGATCGGCGATCGCCTGGCTGACCACCATAACGCGCAATCGCGCCATCGACCGTCTGCGCTCCGGCGCGGGCGTACGCCCCGTGACGCCTTTGCCGGAAACTGACGCGCCCGTTGCGGGCGCCGCCAAGGCGTTGTCAGGTGCGGCACGCGAAGTCCGGGCCGCTCTGGCATCGCTGCCCGCCGAAGAGCGGGAGCCGATCGAGTTGGCTTACTGGTATGGTTATAGTCACGCTGAGCTGGCGGCCCGATTGGGCCAGCCGTCCGGCGCCGTCAAAACCCGCATTCGAACGGGTATGATGAGATTACGCTCACAGCTTGAGGCCTTGTCATGACCGCGCATCGCGCCGCCAACGACGAAATCCGCAAACGCGCCAGTCTCTTCGCTGTCGGCGCGCTCACCCCCGCGGAAGAGGCTGGATTTCGGGAACACCTGAAGATCTGCGGTGTGTGTGCCCAGGAGGCCCGCACCCTCCAAACGACCGCGAGTTGGCTGCCCTTCGCCGAGGCGGGCGTAGCGCCGCCATCCGGACTGCGCGATGAGATCCTCGCCCGTATTCATGCGCGCGCCTTGCCGCCTGGCATACAGGTCGTGCGTGCGGCAGAAGGCGACTGGAAGACCCTGCTGCCGGGCGTGACAGCCAAGCCTCTCTATCAAGATTCTCATACCGGCCATGTGACCCTGCTCGTCCGTATGGATCCCGGCGCCACCTACCCGCCCCACTCGCATGCCGATATCGAACACTGCTACGTCCTGGAGGGCGACCTGCATTTTGGAGACCTTGTCCTGCATCCGGGCGATTATCAATGCGCCCTGGCCGGCACCAACCATCGCGATAGCCACACTGTACGCGGCTGCATGGTTTTGATCGTCGCTTCGCAAGAGCGCAAAGGGGCCGTGCCCCGTTTTGCGCGACCTCCCGAATAGAACACCATGCTGCCATGGACCCGTTGACTTTCCTCTGCCTGGCCAGCTACGAAAAAGGCCACGACTTCATGCGCGAAGCCAAAGCCCAGGGCGCTCGCGTCTTCCTGATTACTTCGCTCAGCCTGCAAGACTCCGCCCAGTGGCCTCGCGAAAGTATCGATGACATCTTCTACATGCCCGACCAGGACAAAACCTGGAATCGCAACGATACCCTGCTGGCCATCAGCCACCTGGCGCGGTCCCAGGTGATCGACCGCGTGGTGCCGCTCGACGATTTTGATCTGGAAATGGCCGCGTCACTCCGCGAACATCTCCGCATCCCCGGCATGGGCGAAACCACCACGCGATATTTCCGCGACAAGCTGGCTATGCGCATGCGCGCCATGGAGGCCGGTTTGCGCGTGCCCGAATTCGTGCACCTGCTCAACGACGACAAGGTGCGCGAGTTCACCGAAAAAGTGCCCCCGCCCTGGGTCCTGAAGCCGCGCATGATGGCCGGCGCCATCGGCATCCAGATCGTCAATTCGCTCGACGAACTGCGCGCCGCCGACCACGCTCTGGGCGATCAGCGGTCCTTCTTCCTCGTGGAACGCTACGTCCCGGGCGATGTCTGCCACGTGGATTCCATCGTCTACGAAAACCAGATCCTTTTCGCCGTAGCCAGCCAGTACGGTTATCCCCCGCTCGATGTCTCCCATCGCGGCGGCATTTTCACCACCCGATTGCTGGAGCGCGGTTCGCCCGATGCCGAGGCGCTCCTGGCGCAAAACCGTCTGGTGCTTCCTGCCATGGGCCTCTTGCGCGGCGTATCGCATACCGAGTTCATCAAGGGCCAGGATGGCGTGCTCTATTTTCTGGAGACTTCCGCGCGTGTGGGTGGCGCGCACATCGCGGAACTGGTGGAAGCCGCCTCCGGACTGAATCTCTGGCGCGAATGGGCTAAAGTCGAAATCGCCGGTGGCAAGACGCCCTACGCCCCGCAGCTGCCCACCCAGGATTATGCTGCGCTCCTGGTGTCGCTCGCCCGCCAGGAGCATCCGGACACTTCCGCCTATGCCGACCCGGAGATCGTATGGCGCATGCAGAGGCCGCACCATGTGGGCATGATCGTGAAGTCCCAGCGCCGCGAGCGCGTCGCCGAGTTGCTCGATCAATACGTCGCCCGCGTCCGCGAGGACTTTGCCGGCGTGGCGCCGCCGCGTTCCAAGCCAACCAATTAATCCTATGTCCTCCCGTGTCGTGGCCGTCCGCAGTAAGTTGTCGGGCGCCCAATGGAGCGTGCTGGCGCTTTTGTTTGTTTCTATCTTTATTAATTACATCGACCGCAGCAATCTCTCCATCGCCGTGGCTCTGCCCGCGCCCAAAGGCCTGAGCCTCGACCCCGCCCGCCAGGGCTACCTGCTGTCGGCCTTCTTCTGGACTTACGCTCTGTTCCAACTGTTCGGCATCGTAGGCGCCGTTCTCGGCCGCTTCGAAGTCGGTAAAGTCTACGCCGCCGCCTTCCTGGTTTGGTCGGTGGCTACGGCCCTCACCGGCGCGGCCAGTGGCTTCGTTTTGTTGTTCTCCCTGCGGCTGATTCTTGGAATGGGCGAATCCGCCGCCTACCCGTCGTATTCCAAAATCTTCGCCACCCATTTCCCCGAGCACCACCGCGGCCTCGCCAACGCTGTCATCGATGCCGGCTCGAAGTTTGGCCCGGCCCTCGGCATGTTAGTCGGCGGCCTGTTGATGGCTCGCTTCGGCTGGCGGCCGTTCTTCGTCGTCCTCGGCGCGGCCAGCCTGATCTGGCTCATCCCCTGGATGAAATGGATGCCCCGCGGCCACGGCCTCACGGGTGAGAAACTCGCCAAACCGCCCGGCGCGCTCCGCATCCTCGCGCAGCGCTCCGCCTGGGGATCCTTCGGCGGCCTCTTCTGCGGCAACTACTTCTGGTATTTTCTGCTCACCTGGCTGCCTTCCTACATGGTCCGCGAGCGCCATTTCTCAAGCAGCCGCATGACCACCATGAGCGCCCTCGCTTATCTGGCCATCGGCGTCTCCGCCGCCCTCTGCGGATGGTTGTCCGACCTCTGGATCGCCCACGGTGCCACCCCCACCCGCGTCCGCAAGACCTTCACCGTGGGTGGCCTCACGCTCTCCAGCATCATTCTGGCCGTGGTGATGGTCGGCGACCGCGACCTCTCCATGGCCCTGCTGTTCCTCACCTGCATCTTCTTCGGGATGTGGAGTTCCAATCACTGGGCCTTGATCCAGACCCTCGCCGGACCGCCCGCCGCCGGCCAATGGACCGGTATCCAAAACGGCATCGGCAACCTTGCTGGAGTCGTGGCCCCCGCCGTCACCGGCCTGGTTCTCGCCCGTACCGGCGAGTTCTTCTGGGCCTTCGTCGTGGCCACCGGAGTCGTAATCGCCGGGGCAATCTGCTATATGTTTGTAATCGGGCGCATCGAGCAGGTGGATTGGGCCAAGCCGTAATCACAGCCCTGCCATCATCATTTTTCTGTTTCCAATTCAATGATTTGCAGCTTTCGCGGGATCGCGTGCGGGCGACCATGTGCTGCCATAAATGGTGGGAAGTGGGTCACGGGGCAGCCCGGATGCGGCAATCGTAACAAAACATGACGATATGCTCGAAATTGGGTTTGCTTTTTCATCTCGAAAAGGCCGCTCGGACAAGCCCAAAACCGCCCAAAAGCGCCCAATTTACGCTCGAAGTTCAGCCGCCTCGATCATCGCCCGGTAGTGCTCCAAACCTCGCACCGCCATCCCTGGTACCTTGGCCCGGTCGTCCCACCGCCGCAGTCGCACCGCCTCCCGCGCAAACGGCCTTTGTTCGAACTCCTGCACCCCGGCCGCGTCGAACGCTCCGCCCTGCAATGCCAGGCTCTCCACCGACGCCGGCGACAGCCGGCTCAGATATTCCGCATCCGTCGCGCAAAGGTATCGTTTGGCGTCCACATGCATCCGCACCGGCGCCGTCACCTCCGGTCCAAAATATTGCGCCAGCCACGCATGCCCCAGATCCTCATGCCGCGTGTCGATCCCCTCGTCCGCCACGTTCTCGGACATGTCATGCAGCAGATGCCCGACGTCATGGACCAGCGCGGCTACCACCAGCCAGCCGGGCGCTTTCTCGCGCTCGGCATAATGCGCCGCTTGCAGCGCGTGCTCGAGTTGCGAGACCGGTTCTCCAAAATATGCGCTACCGCCTTTCGCCGCGAACAACTCCATAATCTGATCGGCTACCTGCATCCCTCAAGCCTCCCGCCGTTGCTTGAAAAACAGCACCGCCGCCGCCCCGCTCGAAAGCAGCGCCGTCGCCGCCAGCGTCATAAATGCTCCCGTCCATCCGAAGCTCACCGAAATGCGCGCCATGCTGTCTCCCGCGAGGATGCCGCCCAAATACCCAACGCCGTCGATGATCCCCGACGAAGTCGCGCTGCCATGCTTGCCGCCGAAATCCAGTGCGATGGCGCCCGCCAGGTACGCGTACGGCCCGATCACCAGGAAGCCCACCAGCCCCACCAGAAGAGTGGGCAGTTCGCGCCCGCCGCCGGCCCGCAGCGACCCCAACGCGAACAGCGCCACCGAACTTGCCAGCAGGCTATAAAACATGATCGCCGACCGCCCCGTGCGGCCCAGCCGATCACTCAAAAATCCCGAGAGAAAGACGGCCAGCCCGCCGAAAAGCGGAAATACCGCGCTGGTGCTGGCGGCATCCGCTTTGCTGTATCCGACCACCTGGTTGAAATAAGTAGGCGTCCAGGTATTGAACGTTTCGCGCACCAGCGTGGTCCCCAGCGACAGCGCGCACACCACCCAAAATGCCGGGCTCCGGAACAGCGGCCCCAGTAGATCGCGCAGGCCCGCCGGTTTCGGATCGTGGCCCTCCGCGCCAAACAGATTCAGCGGATTCACCTCGGGCTCGCCCAGCCCGATCTGCGCGCGAGATTCCTTAAGCAGCAGCAGGTTCGCAATGAAGATCGCCGCGAGCGTCCCTGCCGCTATTTGAAAAACGATGCGCCAACCGTACCCGTGCCGAATGATCGCGCCCATGAACTGCCGCGCCGCCGCGTCGCCCACCAGGTAGCTCAGGCTGATCACGCCCATGGCCGCGCCGTACGACGAATACGAAAACCACCGCGACGTGATCTTCACCATGCCGGCCCAGCCCGTCGATTGCACCAGCCGGTTGCCGATCCAAGCCATCGTAAAAATCGGCATGCCGCCGCCCAGCGAAAACAGCACCGTGAACAGAATCGATCCGCCCATCCCGATCAGGAAGTTGCGCCTCCCGCCCAGGAAATCCGCCATGCTGCCCAGGAAGAACTTGCCGATCGCATAAGCCATTACGCCAAACGACGCGATCGCGCCCAGCCGGATCTTGGCCTGGTCCGGAGTCATTCCGTGCGCCGCCAACTCATCGATCAGCAGCGGCAGGCTGACCGAGAAATCCGAACGGCACAGATAGTAACCCGCATAACCGATGAACAGCAGCGCGACAGTCAGTCCCTGCCAAACGGCCAGCCTGCGGCGATTCATGGGCGCTCGCCCCGCGCCAGCCGTTTCTCGATCGCATCCAGATTCAAGTCACTCACGCGATCGATCACATAGTGCGCGCCGGCTTCGCGCAGCGGCCCGCGCTGCCCCATCATGTTGCCGGTCTCGGTCACCCCCACCGTCCACATGCCGGCGTTCTGCCCTTCTTCTATGTCGCTGACCGTATCGCCAACCTTCACCATCGTATGCATCGGGTAAGTTCCCAAACGGATCGCGTTAAGGTAGCACATCCATGGCAGTGGCCTCCCGCCAATCGTGTCATCCGGACATAGCGCGCAATCGGGGACGTAGCCCTGCTTGGAAGCGTGCTCCACCAGCAGGTCCAGCATGGGCCGCGTATAGCCGGTAGTGCTGCCAATCTTGATGCCCTGTGCCCGCAGCTTCGTCACAGTCTCAACAACGCCCCCAATAACATCCGAGTAGCTCACCAGGCAATCCATTTGCATGGGGATGAACTCGGCGAAGAACTCCAAGACTAGCGCTTCCTCAGGCGGGCCGCCGATCTTTGCCCCCAGCAGCGCCCGTATATGGTCCTTTTTGTGAATGCCCATGTCGCGCCGCGCTTCCGCCTCGCTGACCTCGATCCCTCGCGCGGCGAACAGCTTCTGCAGCGTGCGCACCGGCGCCACGCTCCCATAGTCCACCGTGGTGCCGGCCCAATCGAAGATGACGGCCGTGACATGTCCCATCAGAATCCCATCTCCTGGATGGTTTGCTCGGCGAGACCAAATGAGAGCGTCATGCCGGAGCCACCCGTCGCCGTGACCACCCGCACGTTCGGCTCCGGGGAAAACGAAAGGTACGGTTGATTCGGGTGTTTGGCGTAGACGCCATGCCAATGCTGCGCGATACGGAGGTCGGGCGCGCACAAAAAACCGCGCGCATAACCCAGGATCAGATCGTCGATCTCGGCGCGATCGAACGGGTCCACGGCATCCCCGTATTCATGCGAATCGCCGATGGTCAACTCGCGCCCGGAGGTTTGCGATACCAGAACGTGTATGCCGAAGCGATCGTACTCCGGCGTTTCCGCCCCAATCCGTTCCTCCAGCGCGCGCAGCGTTTTGCACACGCGGAACGATTCATAGAAGCGTAATGTAAGCCCGGCCGCCAAAGCCGGCCCGAGCTGCCAGCCTTCGGGCTGGGGGCGCGTGCGCATCATTTGCAGCTTGCATCGGGTGGCGCCGCTGGCGCGAAACGCCTCGGGATACAGCGTCTCAAAATCATGACCATTGCAGACGATGGTGGCGTCGTACGCCGCCGGTTCGACGGACGTGACCGCCGTGCCCCAGCGGAACTCGACTCCATATTTTTCCCACAAAAACCAGGGAAGCTGCGCCAGCGCCACGCGCGGATCCACCGTGATCTCCGTGGGACTCCAGATCGCGCCCACCAGTCCGTCCGCCCGCACCGCCTGACTGCGCGCCAGAACTTCCGCCGCGTCAAGCCACGCGCACTCGTAGCCGAGCCGCGGCGCCACTTCGCAAAATTCCCGGGCCACCATAGCCTCGTCATCGCGATAAACCACATGCAGCGAGCCGGTTGGAGAATACGGCAGCCGGGCTGCCTCCAACGCCTCCATCCACAACTCGCGGCTGCGCAGCGCCATCTCGTGCATCCGGCCGCCCGGCTGCCCGATGGGCCAGATCATGCCGAAGTTCCGCACCGAAGCGCCCGCTGCCTGCGGACTGCGCTCGAACACCACCACGGATCGTCCCCGCCGCGCCAGCGCATAAGCGTGCGCAACCCCCAAAATGCCCGCTCCCACGATCGCGACATCCGCCATGAAATAGTGAGGCTACCGTATTTGGAGAGGAGGCGCAAATGCAAACGGCGCGCTATCTTATAGAGGGAGCCGCCATGCGAATCATGCGTCCAGCCGTCGTGAACGAAGCCGAAATCGCCCGGCGTGTCAAAGCCGTAGAACGCAAGCTGAAGCCTGACGTGGTTCGCATCCGACACGACGTCACTCTGAACTCGACTGATCAGGAATCTATTTTCTTCCGCATCGTATTGTCTGACGACGCTAGCCGTGAGAGCCGGCTGCGAGAGGTCACCGAGCGTATTGAGGCTCGGTTGGAAAAGGCGATCCCGTTCGACGATTTCGGTCTCTACCTGTATTTTCTCTATCGCAACCGGTCCGAACAGGCGGAGATGAAAGAGCCATCTTGGGCCTGAGCCATGCCTTTCGCTGAGGACTTGCTTGAGCAAGCGCAACATCTTGCCCGCCGGGACAGAACCAAACCGAAGCAGGCGAGCCGCCGGCGAGCCATATCAACCGCATACTACTCACTGTTCCACTTGCTCGTCAGCGAAGCCGTGGACAATTGGAAGAAGCCTTACCAGCGGACGATCTTGGCTCGGGCATTCGATCACAGCCGAATGAAGAACGCATCGCAGCAGGTAGTAAGCCGCAAATTCGAAGGACCGCCCGCACCGGCGGTCGCACATCTAAAACGAGTCGCAGACGCCTTCTATCGACTACAAGAGTTGCGCCACCTTGCCGACTACGATAACGACGTGAAATGGTCCAGGACAGCCGCGCTGAAGGCGGTCGAACTGGCCAGCGCCGCGTTCGAGGCATGGCAGTACATCAAAGACGAAAAGATCGCCCAAGACTACCTCCTCCAGCTCCTGGTTCAGCGCCGCTAACCAACCGTGTCAAACCGTACCCCCCACTCACCCCCCATATGCGCCGTTCCTCTCCCAAAACCCGCCATTCAATGCTGATGGCTTTATTTCCAACATCTTAAGCGCGATCATGCATTCCATCGGGAGAAGTGTAGCTAAGCCGATCCCAAACTCAGAGGAGCATATGAGCACTCAACCGTTTGAACCCAAGCCCGCACCATCCGCTGGCCTCGTGCAGATCAACGCCGGCATCGAAGACGTCATCCAAAAACGCCTGGCGGAAGAGCGTGTGCGCCTCGAGCGCGAAGCCGGCCTGGCCCAGCGCGAACTGCATCATTTCAAGCGTCCCGTCGAACGGCCGTTCACCAAAGAAGAGCGCTCGAAAACCACTCTGCTCTTCGGCGGTCTCACCTGGAAACACGAAAAGCTGGTGCACGGCGCGCTGGAAGGCCTCGGATACATCGCCGAAGCCGTGCCGACGCCCAACGTGCGCGCCTTTCAGACCGGCAAAGAATACGGCAACAACGGCCAGTGCAACCCCACCTATTTCACCGTGGGCAACCTCGTCCAGTATCTGCAAAGCCTGGAAGAGCAGGGGCTGTCGAAACAGGAAATTATCGATCGATACGTTTTCTT
This sequence comes from Bryobacteraceae bacterium, assembly GCA_049511415.1. Classification (GTDB taxonomy): domain Bacteria; phylum Acidobacteriota; class Terriglobia; order Bryobacterales; family Bryobacteraceae; genus Bog-159. Next base: position 14,463 of record JBEKYC010000021.1, read on the forward strand.
CACTGCGGGCGCCTGCGGCCCATGCCGTTTCGGCATGTATGAAGCCGAGTATCGCCTGGCGCTACGCAATGCCGGTTTTGATGGCTTCCGCGTGCTGCTGTTCCAGCAATCCGGCGGCCTGAGCCAGTCCGATGCCGAAGCCGGCCTCGAGATGAACCTGGATTTCTTCCTCGGCATTCTGAACGCCCTCAATTGCGGCGACGTGCTCAATGAAGTTGCGTACGCCCTGCGCCCCTATGAAGTGGTCCCCGGCGAGACGGACCAGAAGCTCGACGAGATGATGGACTACATGCACGAGGTTTTCCGCAAGAAGCAACCCTGGCAGCTCGGCGATAGCTTGGTCAAGTATCTGGGCGGCTTCAAGGACACTGCGGAATACATCGGCAAATTCGTCAATCAGTTGAAAGGCGACGACTACATCCCGGCGTTGCATCGCTGCCGCGATGAGTTCAACGAGATCGAAATCGATCGCCTGCGTGTCAAGCCCATCGTGAAAATCACCGGCGAATTCTGGGCCCAGACCACCGAAGGCGACGGCAATTTCAATATGTTCAACTTCCTCCAGCGCGAGGGCGCGCAGGTGCTGGTGGAACCCATCGGCACGTGGATCATGTACATGATTCACCAGGTAGTGCAGAAGTACAAGGACTTCAAGGGCCTCGAAGAAGGCGCCACGCTGCCGCCGCTGTGGCGTCTCGACAAGCGTGCCAAAATCGAATGGAGCTTCCGCAATAAAGTCGCTAAGCTGAAACTCGCCGAAGCGATTTTCAAGAACGAGTATCACAAGATTGTCGGCGCACTGGGAGATGTCGCGCACCACTTAGCCGATCAATACGAGCTGCAGCGCCTGGGTCACCCGTTCTATAACTCGCGCGCAGGGGGCGGCGAAGGCCATCTGGAAGTTGCCAAGAACATCTACTACTCGAACAAAGACCTGGCCCACATGGTGCTGTCCGTGAAGCCCTTTGGTTGCATGCCGTCCACGCAGTCCGATGGCGCGCAATCGGCGGTCGTCTCTAATTACAAGGACATGATCTACCTCCCCGTCGAGACGTCCGGCGAAGGCGAGATCAATGCCCACTCGCGCGTGCAAATGGCCCTCGGCGAAGCTAAGAACAAGGCCAAAAAGGAAATGGCCGAAGTGTTGGAGCGCACCGGTCTGACGCTGGACGATTGCCGCGCCTGGGTGGAAGCCCATCCCGAATCGAAGCGTCCGCTTTATCATGTGCCGCATACCAAGGGCGTCATCGGTCTGGCCGCTAACTTCGTGTGCCACATCGCGGAGCAACTCAAAGCGGAAGGCGTCGTACCCCAGCGCGAGGAAGCGCTGGCCGTCCAATAGCCCGGGGGATCCATGGACAAACGCTTCTACATCGGAATGGACGTGGGTTCGACCACCGTCAAAGCAGTGGTCGTAGACGAAGCCACCGATCAGATCCTTTGGTCGGACTATCAGCGTCATGACACCAAACAGCCCGAGAAGGTGCTTGAGTTTCTGAAGCGCTTTGAAACCGAGGTCGAAGGTTTTCAGGCAGCTAACTCGCGCATCTTCATCACTGGCTCCGGCGGCAACGGCATGGCCAAGATGCTGGGCGCGAAATTCGTCCAGGAAGTCAATGCGGTTTCGCTCGCCGTCGAAAAACTCTACCCGGAATGCGGATCGGTGATCGAACTCGGCGGCCAGGACGCCAAGATCATCATCTTCAAGAAAGACCCCGAAACCGGCCGCAAGAAGAAAATGCCGTCGATGAACGATAAGTGCGCGGGCGGCACCGGCGCGGTGATCGATAAAATCAACGCCAAGCTGCGCATCCCGGCCGATCAGCTTTGTCAGATGGGTTACAAAGGCGTGAAACTGCATCCCGTTGCTGGTAAGTGCGGTGTATTTGCCGAAACCGATATCAACGGTTTGCAGAAGATGGGTGTGCCCCCGGATGAACTGATGGCTTCGCTGTTCGAAGCTATCGTCATGCAGAATCTTTCGGTTTTGACTCGCGGTAACACCCTGCTCCCCGTGGTCCTGCTGCTGGGCGGTCCGAACTGTTACATCAAGGGCATGCGCGACTGCTGGAAACACAACATTCCCAAAATCTGGGAAGAGCGCGGCACCGAACTACCCGCCGGCGTGCCTCCTGAGGATCTGATTCGCACTCCTGACAATGCGCAGTACTTCGCGGCCATCGGCTCGGTGGAATTCGGCAAGACCGAAGACGCCAATGTCGGCCAGTACACAGGCTGGGAAAAGCTCGAATGGTATGTCACGGTGGGCCGCGAAGAAGAGAAGTCCAAGCGCGGCGGCACCGGCGGACTAGCCAAAGACGCCGACGATCTGACACGCTTCAAAGAGAAGTACCGCCACAAAAAGTTCGTGCCGACAACCTTCCAGCCCGGCGAGGTGGTCGAGGGTTTCGTGGGTATCGATGGCGGATCTACTTCCACCAAGGCCGTTCTGATCTCTAAAGATAAAGAGCGCCGCATCCTCGCCAAGACTTACCAGCTTTCGAAAGGCAATCCCATCGAGGACACCATCGAGGTGATGGGCAAGCTGGAAAGACAAATTTCCGACCAAGGCGCCACGCTCAAAATCCTGGGCGTCGGCACTACCGGCTACGCCAAGGACATTCTGCGCGACGTCATCGGCGCGGACGCCGCATTGGTTGAGACCGTGGCCCATACGCAGGCCGGCCTGCACTTCTACGACGACGTGGATGTAATCTGCGACGTCGGCGGCCAGGACATCAAGATCATCATTCTCAAAGACGGCCGCGTCAAAGATTTCAAGCTGAATACGCAATGCTCGGCGGGCAATGGTTACTTCCTGCAATCTACCGCGCAGGGCTTCAACGTGCCCGTGGAAGAATACGCGGACACGGCTTTTGCCGCGAACGGTTACCCGCAATTCGGCTACGGCTGCGCGGTCTTCATGCAATCCGATATCGTGGATTTCCAGCGCCAGGGCTGGAAGCCGGAAGAGATCATGGCCGGTCTCTGCAACGTGCTGCCCAAGAACATCTGGCTGTATGTCTCGCAGATCCCCAACCTCTCGGCCATTGGACGACGCTTCCTGCTGCAGGGCGGCACGCAATACAATCTCGCGGCTGTGAAGTCGCAGGTGGACTTTATTGAGTCGCGCTTCAAGGGCAAAGACGTACAGGCAGACGTCATCGTGCACGAACATTGCGGCGAAGCGGGCGCAATCGGCTCGGCGCTGGAAGCCGGACGCCTGTGGGACCACGGCCGCCAGAGCACCTTTATCGGGATGGATGCCATCTCGAAGATCAGTTATAAGACCACGCGTAACGAATCGACGCGATGTTACTTCTGTAAGAATAAGTGCCTCCGCACATTTATCGACGTCAAGACGACCGTTCTGAATCCGGACTTCAAGCCGCCATCCAAAACCAAGGTTCCGCTGGATCTCGGCGCGCAGCGGTTGATCATTGCCACTTGCGAAAAAGGCACCGTCGAGAACGTTGACGACATGCGCCAGATCAAAGGCAGCCTAGACAAAATCAAGAAGGCCAATCCCAACTTCGTCGAAGTATCCGCCAAGGCTGTTTTCCGCGTGCAGGACGCGCCGATAGTGGCCGATCCGTTGCCTAAGTTCGCCTTCACCGCGACCGCCAAGAAGCGCATCGAGCTGATGAAGAAACGCTCGGAAATCCGCATCGGTATGCCGCGCGTGCTTAACATGTACTCCATGACGCCGGTGTTCACGGGCTATTTCGCGTCGCTGGGCATCAAAGCCGAGAACCTCGTATATTCCGATTTCACCAGCGAGCAGCTCTATAAAGAAGGCGCCAAGCGCGGCGCTATCGATCCCTGCTTCCCTTCGAAGTTGGGCATTCCGCACGTGCACAATCTGCTGTTCGCGGTGCACGCCAAGAAACCGCTCGATATCATCTTCTTCCCCATGATCGACTGCCTGACCACCGACTTAAACGGTGTGCAGGCTAGCCGTTCCTGTCCCACTGTTGCTACCACTCCGGCAGCCGTCAAAGCTGCTTTCGTCAAGGAAGGCGACTTATTCAAGGAAAAAGGGGTCCAGTTTCTGGACACTTTCGTCAATATCTCGAAGCCCGACGTGATGGAACGACAGTTATTCGAACAGTTCAAGGATATCTTGGGACTGTCGGCGGAAGAGAACGCCCGCGCCGTCGCGGAGGGTTACCGCGCCCTGGATTACTACAACAACGTCACCATACGCGGCGAGGCTCGCCAGGTTCTGGAGCAGCTGGAGCGCGAAGACCGCCTCGGCGTAGTGGTGCTGGGCCGACCGTATCACAACGATCCTGGGGTCAATCACGAGATTCTGGAAGAGTTCCAGAAACTCGGCTACCCGGTGTTCACGCAGGACTCGCTTCCCATCGATGAGGATATGGTCTGGCGCCTCTTCGGACCCGAAGTGGAATCGGGCGAGATCCCGCACCCGATGAACATCGACGATGTGTGGAAGAACTCCTACAGCGAGAACACGTCGCGCAAGGTGTGGGCCGCCAAGTACACGGCGCGCCATCCTAACTTGGTAGCTCTGGAGTTATCCAGCTTCAAATGCGGCCACGATGCGCCTATCTATAGCGTAGTTGAAGAAGTCGTGGAGCACTCCGGTACGCCATACTTCTGCTTCAAGGATATCGACGAAAACAAGCCCACCGGCTCCATCAAGATTCGCGTCGAAACCATCGGCTACTTCCTGAAACGCTACCGCGAAGACATGGTCGCGAATAAGAAGAAGGTCAAGAGTATCGACGAGCAGATGGCCGAATTCGAAGCCCGCCTCCGCCGCCAGTTGATGCGCGAACGCCTGCACGATAGCGACAAGGTGCGCGAGTCATTCGAAACCGGCGCCATGCCGACCATTCACGTCAGCTTGGGAGCGCTGGCCGCTTCGAAGCCCGCGGCGGCGCCCGAGTACGAGACCGTCTCCGGTGACTGAAGTTTACGGCCAACGCTTGGAGCGCATCAGGTCGAAGTGCCGGTCGTAAGTCCAGACCGGTAGTTTGAGGCGCTCCCCAACGGCCGCCGCAACAGCGTCGAACAGGGTGATCGGCTGATCCGGGTATGCCGCGATCAATGCCACGGCTTGAATATAGTCTCCCGGCTCTGGGCTCAGCAAGCTCGATCCGTCCACAACTTCTTGAAGCCAGACGTGCGCGTAGGCGGCGCCCAAGCGGCGCAGAATCAGGGTGTAAGACTCGGCTAGCGTCAAATATGTAACGGCCACGTAATGGCCTGTGTTGTGGAGTTTTTCCAGTTGTGCGCAGGCCTGTTTGTGGTATTGACCCGAGGGGTCGGCCAAAGCATAGAGCGGACCGGTGTCGGCCAGGGCGGGTTTAGGCATCGGCTGCGAAGTAAGCGTCGTGTCGCTTGCTGACGTCGCTCTTGCCGCTGCCCCTCTTGGCTGGGGAGATCCGCAGAGGATGGGAAGGTTGCGCGGCGCCCCGCCGTGCCAGATATTCCCGAAGCGCGGCTTGAACCAATGCGGTGAACGCGGGCGGCGCGTCTTGCCGATTCACATACGAATCGAGTGCTTTTCCAAATCGCCACCAATCGTAATGGTCGCTCGCCTCATGCAGCCATTTTATCACCAGTTGGTGATTTTGGTGCTCACCCGCTACGAGGACTTCTTTGCCGCCGTGTGCTTCTTTGCCGCCGGCGCATCCGCCTTCAACAGCGCCTCGATCTGATCCCGCAGGTTCTTCTCCTGCTGGTTTTCGTTAGTGAAGAACGGATCTTCACCGGAATGCTGCGCGCGAATGACAAAATCGCGGTCCACGAATACGATCTGCGGCATATACATCTTGAGCATCGCCGGATGCTGCAGGAACGCCAGCACCGGGTCGGGGCGCGAAACCCACGGGAAACGGCGGGTGGAAGCGCGTGACGAAGTCGGGGACCAGCATGGCCGCCATGTCGTCGATGGCGCAAGCCACAACCTGAAAACCGCGCGGGCCATATTCGTCTTGCAGTGTCGAAAGAAAGCCGACCGTCTTCTGGCAATGCGGGCAGGTGGTGAGGATGAACGCCACGGCGATCACTTTGCCGCGGTACTGGCTGATCTGGAGCGGCTTGGCGTTGGGAAAACTGATCGTAAAATCCGGAGCGGGACGCGGCAAGTCCCCGCCTTGCGCCATGGTTGCGGCGAGGCACAGAACTGCCAGCACGCGAAGAACCCGTTGATTTGGCATAAGCCAACAGTTTAACGCAACGATACCGGATTCTCGGCGCCTTCCAGGCTGGTCACGGTTTTGCCGTCCAGCGTCACGCGGAAGTGACCGTCGTCACCCGATCCGGCCAGCACGGCATCGCTCTCCATGTCGACCTGCATGTGCTTCCATTTCTTCTCGAGCACGCGGCGATACGCGGCGAGATAGCGCTTGGCGGACTCCGCATCGTCCCACTCCACGGCATAGACTAGGATCACCCGATCCGGGGAGTGATGCTCCAGCAGCGCGTAGACGCCGCCCCGCCAATGGGGCGCGACGGCGGCCGATTCTTCCTTGCCGCAATACTGTTCCAGCAGGATGGAAAAATCCAACTCGCCAACCGTGCCGTCCGCGAGGCGTTTGTATCCGTGCGCATCGGTGAGTTGCGGCAGCGCCGGCGTGGTGGGCTTCACGTCGGAGAAATACTTGTCCGGGTGTATGATTTGCTGGGTGGATACGGGGGCGTTGCGAAAGACTTCTTCAAAGGCCTGCTGCTTCATCCGCTTGTATACCGCGTTCTGAAACAGCATGCCCTGACTATAGGGAAATACCAGAGTCTCCCGCAGGTAGAGCGGCTCGCTCTCAAAAACCGGAAACTGTCCCGCTCCGGACTCCACGCTCTGCGCCATGGAATCCAGCAACGCCGGAGAACTGGCCAGCGTGTCGCCGGCTTTGCGCGCCAGGTACTCGGCCATCAGCCAGGAAGCCTGTCCCTCCATCACCGCCAAGCGCGCCATGGAACCGTCGTCGCTCTTGCGGCCCTGTTTGATGAATTTTTCCAGATTGACATTCTGGTCTGCCAGCGCATGTCCTAATTCGTGCACCAGGGCGGGCTCGCGGGTGGCCGAGGGAGTCCAGTCCGTGATGCACAGGCTCTTCTTATGAAAGTCGTAAAATGCCGCCGCCTGTTCGGTGAGCAGGTCCACGGTATTCTTGGCCAGATCGAAATCCTGAGGCACTAAGCCGAATTTCTTCAGGGTCAGTTCCTCGGCGCGAATTTCTTCGGGCGAGGTAGCCTCCTTCATGCGTTTTTCCAGAAAGTCCTTCACCTTATCGCGGGTGATGATTTCGGCCGGCACGCGATGCTTGATCTTGAAGCCGGTGATGTCGTGGAGCTCGCGCAGAATACCGCCGATCTCGTCAAAGATCTCGCGCGCCTGCCCGGCATCCACGCCCGATTGCGCCGCGGCTGCTGCAGCCAATAAGAGCGCCAACGCCAGATGTCTGAATCGATAGGCCAAGCTAAATCACCTCCCGAAATATGTGGAGCTTCATTCTGAAAATGCACGCCGCCGCGATCGCCAGCAGCCCGCCGGTGAATACCGTGATCCGCGCGCCGTAAGTTCGCGCCAGGGCGCCCGCCATCAAACTGCCGAACGGTCCCAACCCCACCACCGTCATGGAATAGAAAGCCATGGTGCGTCCCCGGAATTCGTCGGGAATCAAGGTCTGGATCAGGGTATTGGCGGAGGCCATCTGGCGCATCACGCTAAATCCGATGAGAGGCATAATTGCCAGCGACAGGTAGAAGAAGTTGGACGAAGAAAACACGCAAAAGCTTAGGCCCAAGGTCAATGCGCTCCAAAAAATCACTTTGGGCAAGCTGGAGATTCGTGACCGCCAGGCCAGCACCAGCGTGCCGCCGACCGCTCCGGCGCCCATCGCGCCCAGCAGGATTCCCAGGCCGCGGGAGCCGCGATGAAAGATGTCCTGCGCGAAAAATGGCATCAGCACGAGAGCCGGCATGCCCGAGATGGTGACGGCGCCCATCATGCCCAGCAGCGTACGGACGGGCCGGTGGCCGTGCACATATCTGAATCCCTGCACCAGGTGCGCCCAAGGCGAATCCTGCGATACCCGCGAAAATCTGGGCAGCCGCATCGCCAGCAGGCAGGCGATCACCGCCAGAAAACTAATGCCGTTCAGCAGAAAACAGACTCCCTCGCCAAACGCCGCGACCAGGATTCCGGCTAGTGCCGGACCCACCACGCGCGCGCCATTGAAAATCGCCGAATTCAGCGAAATGGCATAGAGCAGATCGCGCTTGCTGGTCATTTCGACGATCAGCGATTGCCGGGCGGGCATGTCGAAAGCATTGATGGCGCCCAGCAGCAGCGCGAGCGCCAGAATGTGCCAGACTTGTACCCTGCCGCTCAGCGTCAGGGCGGCGAGAGCGAAGGCCTGGCACATGGACAAGGTCTGCGTCAGCACTACCAGGCGGTGCCGCGAATAGCGGTCGGCCGCCAGCCCGCCCACCGGTCCCAGCGCGAATACCGGAATCTGCGTGCAGAACCAGGCGGCGCCCAGCAACCATTCCGAATGCGTCAGCCGGTAGACCAGCCAGGCTTGCGCCACATTCTGCATCCAGGTGCCCACCAGGGAGACGATCTGGCCTGTGACGAAGAGCCGGAAGTTGCGATGGTGCAGCGCCCGAAAGGCCTGCCGCAGACCGGGTTTTTGCGGCGGCGGCACGCCTGCTGACGCGGCCAGATCGGACGGTGTGGACAGTTCCTGGAGAACCAGCGATGGGGCGTCGTCCTCGCGCCCCGGGGTGGGAACCGGCATCGACAGTAATCAGAATAGCGCACGGATCGATCGATCCCGGAGAGGGCCGATCTCGGATGGCCGGATACAAAAAAAAGCCCGGACCGATGGCGGTCCGGGCTTAGAAGGGAACTAACTTTTACTTCGTGACGGTAACCGTGACCGTGGTGGTCTGGGTCACGCCGCCGCCAGTGCCCGTGATGGTAACCGTGTGGGTCCCGAGTTGCGCGAGAGAGTTCGCTTTCACGGTCATGGTAGAAGATCCCGCGCCGGGCGCCGCGATGGTGCCGGGGGCGAAAGAGACGCCGATACTTCCTTCGCCGGAAGCCGACAGGCTAATCGGCGAATCGAAGCCGCCCGAGATCGCCGCGGTGATCTTGGAAGTTCCGGAGCTGCCCTTGGCCACGGTGATCGACGCGGGCGAGGCGCTCAAGGTGAACGTGCCGGTTCCGTCAACGGTGAGGATGACCGTGGTGCTTTCGATGGTGCTGCCGGAAGTCCCAGTCACCGTGATGGGAAAAGTTCCGATGGCCGTTGATGAGGCGACAGTGATCGACATGATCGATGTGCCGGTTCCCGTAATGGTGCCTGGGCTGAAGCCGACGGTCACACCGGCGGGTTGGCCGCTGGCGGTCAAGGTAATAGAGGAATCAAAACCGTTCGACACCAGGCTCGCTATCGTGGTGGTTCCCGAATTGCCGCGCACGACCTTGACGGCATTCGGCGAGGGATAGACCATGAAGCCCGGGGCGGTCGAGCCTGTCACGATCGCGCTGATCAGGTTCGGTCCGTTGGGGCTGCCCCAGCCGGTAGCCAAATCGTAGCCGGTAGTGGCTGAATAACCATTGCCGCCGCTAGTGATGTCGTGGAAGTCAGAGTCGTAGCTCGGGCTCAAGCCGATGGCGTACAAAGTCGGATTGATGAAGCCTAGCGTTTGTCCTGTCCTATGAACCGATACCTCGTTGGCGAGCGCCAGGAAGCCGGCCCACATGGGAGCGGCAAAACTGGTTCCGCCGTAGAGGTTCGCGGAGCAAGTGGTTTGGTCGGCGCAGACGTAGAAGGTAAAGTTGGCATTCGCGGAAACGTCGGGGCCGTTGCGATAGGTTTGGGAGCAGCCGGTGCAGCCAGCCGCCGCGCCCAGTTGCCAGTCAGGGATCGGTATTCGATTGGGCGAAATGCCGCCGCCGCCATCCGACCAAGCAGTCTCCGAGGCCCAGGGGCCGCCCGCGCTGGCAGTGTTCAGATCCGTTCCGCCGACGGCCGTGGCGTACTGATTATCCGCGGGCCAGATCTCGGCTCCGGCAGTCCATTTGCCACCGTCGCCGCTGGCTTGGAAATAATTCTGGCCCTGCGCTTCGAATTCGAGGAAGTACGGATCCAGTTGCGTGGGATCGGCCGGATACCAGGTCCACGAAGAGCTCAGTTGGGCGTTCAATGGAGTATTCGTGGCCATCGAGTTGAAGATGGCGGTGTCCGACGAACCCACGTACATGTATAAGCCGGACAAGCCGGGGGCCATGCCGAGGGCCTGGGTCATATCTATTGTCTGTTCGGTGTCATCACAACCGTCCGCGGCGAGGCAACTCGTGCTGGTGCCGTCCGTGGAGATGAGGGTGATGGGCACACTGAGCGTTTGACCGGCGTTCGTGTAGTACGTGGTTAGGTCAGCCAAATCCGTGCCGACGTACTCCAGCAAACCCAGCGACTGCTCGGCGCCGGTGAGGGTGGTTTGACCGTAATAAGCCGCGCGCATGTCGCTGCCGCAGAAAGAAGCCTCGGGACAAGAGCCGGTAGTGGCGTTGGGGTGCGCGCCGCTGTTTGCGACCACGTTGCTACGAACGTAAGCGGGCTTCGGAATCGAATAATTGTCCAATCCAGCGATGTGCCACAGGGGCACCGAAAGATCCGGTGTAGGCTCGCGGTCCGGTGCATAAAACGTGCGGTTCTCGGTGGGATGCTGGTAAACGTCCATGGCCACATGCAGGGCTTGCTCGATGCTAGCCACCGGGCCGGTGACATCCAGATTCAGCCGATTGCGGGAGGTCGCAGCCACTTGCAGGCCCTTGTTCTGCGCGAAGTTGATGACCGCGTCATAATCCGCCTGCGTAGGACCAAACCGCGAGGTGAACTCCTCGACCGTAAGGAACCGGCGGAAAGAGGGGCTGGTGGGATCGTAGAGGTCGCGGAGCAGACTATCCAGGGCGGCCTGATTGCGGAGCGGCAGCACCAGGACAATGCGCATCGATTGGTTGGCGGGCAGGCGTCCGACGAGCTTCGCCTGCCCGTTGAGAGTCACGTCACGCACATGACGTGTCAACGGGGTTCGTGACTGCGCCGAGCAAACAATGCTTTCGACCGGCACAAGCGCGACCATGGTCAGCAGAAACGTGCTTAGTCTTCGAATCATGATTTTGTCCTTTGGTCCGGCACCGGGAAGTTCGCTCGAATCGGCAAATTGCTGGATCAGGAAAATTCCTGACCGACGCCCAAAAATTGCCCCGACAGCAAGGGATTCCTCATTGTTTGAAATCCGGACTCCGCTCAGTATACAACACGGTGCCGCAATCGGTGTTTTTTTCTGTTTTCAAGCACACGAAGCCGACCGCGGCCGCGCGCTTCTTCGCGCTGGTGGGACGGAGCGATTTTGCTATACAGATCGGAAGGCCCCGAGGGAATTGGGGTCAAGGCAGGAAGGCAGACAGAATTATGGATCGCGGCGCAAGGCCACCCGGCCGCCTGACATGGTTAGGCAACGATGGCCCCGCGCCCTAGGCGCCCAGGGCCATCAGGGGAGCCAGACGCGGCGCCACGCGGGTGCGCAACGGCTGAAAGCGATAGCCCACGCTGAAGATGGTCTCGATATATGTGCCGCTATGCTCGCCGAGTTTTTTGCGCAGGCGGCGGATGTGCACGTCGAGGGTACGCGTGCGAATCTGATTGTTATAGCCCCACACGCGCAGCAGCAACATTTCGCGCGTCACCACGTCACCCGCATTCTGAATCAGCAGCGCCAGCAGGTCGAACTCCTTACGCGTAAGAGTCATGGGCCGGGAGTCGAGCAAAGCGGTCTTGTGCTCGAAATCCAGGTCCAGGTGCTGGTCATGATAGCCTTTTTCACACGGCACGGAAATCTGAAGCGGTCCCATTGATAAAGTCTCCTTCCAACTTTTTGGCCTATACTGATGCTACGGAGCGCCCGGCCAAGGGGTGGTTTTGGTCTTGTAAAAGTTTTGTAAAAGGTGTAAACCGGCCAATTGCGGGCGCGCAGGGGCTGGACCTCTAAAAAACGGAGTACATCCTCCCGATGGACCTGTGGCATAATGTCTCATTCGCAAATGATCGAGAACAAAGGGATCAGCCGTAGGGCCTTGATGCTCGGACCGGCGTTGTTGCCGGCCCTGGGAGTGGTTCGCGCCCAGAGCAGCGGGAATCTGGTGATTTCGAGCGCCAACGGCGAGCGCGCGTGTGCGCGCGCCATGGAAGTGCTCAAAGGAGGCGGCGACACCCTGGATGCCGTGGTTGCCGGGGTCAATATCAACGAAGAGGATCCAGAGGATACTTCGGTCGGATATGGGGGCCTGCCCAACGAAGAAGGAATTGTGGAGTTGGATGCCTCCGTCATGCACGGACCGTCCCGGCGTGGCGGGTCGGTGGCCGCCATTCGCGGTATCAAAACGCCATCCAAAATCGCCAAGCTGGTGATGGAGCAGACCGATCACATGATGCTGGTGGGCTTGGGGGCCACAAAATTTGCAAAGGAAATGGGGTTTCCCGAAGAGGATCTGCTTACGGAGAAGTCGCGGCTGGCTTGGCTGACCTGGAAAGCCTCGCTGCGCGATCCGGAAGGCCATAGCAATTGGGGGCCGGGTGTGGATGCGCCCAAACCGAACACCATGTCCATGCTGCGGCAGATGTTTCCGCATGCCGATGACGAGACGTTGGCTTGGGCTTGGGAGATGGCGGGGCATCCGACACACGGAACGATCAATTGCCTGGCCCGGAATGCCAAAGGCGAGATGTCGGGTGTTACAACGACCAGTGGCATGGCTTGGAAGATCGCGGGACGCGTGGGGGACTCGCCGATCATCGGCGCCGGGCTGTACCTGGACCAGGATATTGGCGGGGCCGGATCGACCGGCCGCGGGGAGGAAAATATTCGCATCGCGGGCGGGCATACCGTCATCGAAAATATGCGGCACGGGATGTCGCCGCGAGAGGCTTGTCTGGACGCGCTGAAGCGGGTGGCGCGGAATTTCGATAGCGACCTGATGCGGCTGGACAAGATAGACTTACATTTTTATGCGCTGCGCAAAGACGGGGAGTATGCCAGCGCATCGCTGTGGAACGGAGAGTATCGCGGGGGCAAGCTTAGCCCTGCGCGTTTCGCGGTCAACGACGGCGGCGGCGCCAGCCGGCTGGAGACCAGCGCATTTTTATTAGAACGCAAAAACCCGTGAGTGGGAGAGCGTACCTTCGACTGCGCCTCAACGGGATTTGACGAATGGCCCAGATCTTTCATCACAGCACTAATACGTTTTCGCGCATCACGATCTATGGCGCGGTGTTCGTCCTGGCGTTTCTGACGTGGTGTTTTGCCACTTTGGACCGGTCGGGTTTTGAGACGCGCGAAGGCGAAGTGCGCGATCAACCGATCCCTTTCAGCCATGTGCATCACGTGGCGGATGACGGGATCGACTGCCGGTACTGCCACACCACAGTCGAGACCTCGAACACCGCCAATATTCCGCCGACTAAGATCTGCATGAATTGTCATTCGCAGATCTGGAACACGAGTCCCATGTTGGAACCGGTACGCGAGAGTTTTCGAACGGGGACGTCCATCGAATGGACCCGGGTGCACGATTTGCCGGATTATGTTTATTTCAATCACAGTATTCATGTGAATAAAGGCGTCGGCTGCGAAACCTGCCATGGACGTGTCGACCAGATGCCGCTGATGTATCAGGCGCACTCGTTGCAGATGCAATGGTGCCTGGACTGCCATCGCAATCCGGAGCGGAATGTGCGTCCGCGTTCGGAAGTGTTCAAGATGGGATACCAACCGGCGGAGGACCAGGAGACTCTGGGCCGGCGGCTGGTAAAAGAATACAAGATTCAAGATGCACGCACGCTGACCAGTTGTTCAACTTGCCACCGATGAGTGAGAATACAAATCCGAGCGACCCGAAGAAGCTGGACCTGGCAGCCGTCAAGGCGCTGCTCGGGAAATCCCATGGGCGCGAGTATTGGCGCAGCCTCGAGGACTTGGCCCAGACGGATGCATTCCAGGACCTGATGCATCGGGAGTTTCCGCGCTACGCGTCGGAATGGGAGGATGTCGACGGCCGGCGCAACTTCATCAAGCTGATGGGCGCGTCGCTGGCGCTGGCCGGACTTACGGCGTGCACGAGACAGCCGACGGAACTGATTACGCCGTATGTGCGGCAGCCGGAAGAACTGGTGCCAGGCCGGCCGATGATCTTCGCCACGGCCATGCCATTGGGTTCCAGTTCGACGGGCTTGCTGGTGGAGAGCCACGAAGGCCGTCCCACCAAAGTAGAAGGCAATGCCATGCACCCGAGCCAGGGCGCATGCGATGTGTATTCCCAGGCATCCGTGCTCGGGCTTTACGATCCCGACCGTTCGCAGGCCTTGACACTGGACGGTGAAATCCGCTCCTGGGGCTCATTTTTGGGCGCGATGCAGTCCTTGATGGCGGAGCAGAAGGTCAAGCAGGGCGCGGGGTTGCGCATCCTGACCGAGACGGTGACTTCGCCCACACTGGCGGATCAGATCAAGGGCTTGCTGGCGGCTTATCCGGCTGCCAAGTGGCATCAATGGGAGCCGGCCGGCGCGCACTCCCGGGCGGCGGGTTCCCGGCTGGCGTTCGGACAGCCATGGAACACGGTTTACGATTTCAGCGGCGCCGACGTGATCGTTTCGCTGGATGCGGATTTCCTGAACTCCGGGCCGGGTAGCCTACGGTATGCGCGGCAGTTCGCGGCGCGGCGGCGCGTCCGTGGGGAACAGACCGGCATGAACCGCCTGTACATGGTGGAACCGATGCCCACGCCCACCGGCACCAAGGCGGACCACCGCATGCCCTTACGCGCGGCCGACGTCGAACAGTTCGCATGGAGCTTGGCGGCGGCGCTCGGCGCGGACACGGGCGGGCGCAAGGGCGCGTCCACGCCGGCGGACAAATGGATCGGGCCGATCGTCCGCGACCTGCAGCAACACCGCGGCGCAAGCCTGGTGGTCGCCGGAGAGCAACAGAGTGCCGCAGTCCATGCGCTGGCGCATGCCATGAATGCAGTCTTGGGTAATGCGGGCAAGACGGTGAGCTACACCGATCCAGTGGAAGCGAATCCCGTGGATCAGGTGGCCTCTTTGCACGAACTGGTAAAGGATCTGGATTCGGGCACGGTGGACCTGGTGGTGATTCTGGGCGGCAACCCGGCATATAACGCACCGGTCGAGTTGGGCTTCAAAGATCGCTTGAAAAAGGCCGCACAGCGTATCCACCTGAGCCTGCACGAAGACGAGACTAGCGAGCTGTGCAGTTGGCACCTGCCCATGACTCACTATCTGGAGACATGGAGCGATTGCCGGGCCCACGACGGCACGGTAACGGTCATGCAGCCTTTGATCGCGCCGCTCTATGCGAGCAAGTCGGCGCACGAAGTCATCAGCATGTTGGCCGGGCAGTTGGAACGCAGCCCATACGATATCGTCAAGAGCTATTGGGCGGCGCAACACAAAGGCGCGGATTTTGAAGCCTGGTGGCGCAAGGCGGTGCACGACGGCATCGTGCCGGATACGGCTTTGCCCGCGAGGAGCGTTGCGCCGCGGACGGGCTGGGCGGCCGCGGCAGCACAACGCGCATCGGCGCAAGGACTGGAGATCGTCTTCCGGCCGGATCCGGCAGTCTATGACGGCCGCTTCGCCAATAACGGATGGCTGCAGGAGTTCCCGCGGCCCATCACGCAATTGACCTGGGACAACGCCGCCATCTTCAGCCCGCGCACGGCGGCCGAAAAGGGCGTGGTGAATTCCGATCTGGTGGAGGTCGAGTACCACGGGTACAAGATGCAGGCGCCCGTATTCATTCAGCCCGGTCATGCGGACGGCTCCGTCACCGTGCATATGGGTTACGGCAGGTGGCGTTCGGGGCACGTCGGCACGCGTATCGGCTTTGATGTTTTCGGGATGCGCACGTCTACCGCGTTATGGCAGGATTACGGGCTGGAAGTGCGCAAGGTGGGCAGCGGTTATCTGCTGGTTTCGGTGCAGGACTATCACACGCTCGACACGGAACGGCACACGATTGAAGCGGCGGACATCGCCGAGTACCGCAAGAATCCCAATGTGATTCAGGAGTCGTTTGAAGCGCCGCCCAAGGAACTGACGCTCTATCCGGGCTTTACGTACGACAAGTACGCCTGGGGCATGGCAATCGATTTGACGGCCTGTATGGGTTGCGGCGCTTGCGTGGTGGCGTGCCAGGCCGAGAATAATATCGCCGTGGTGGGCAAGAACGAAGTCCATCACGGGCGCCACATGCATTGGCTGCGCGTCGATAGTTACTTTAACGGAGCAGTCGAGAACCCGGAGATTTACAGCCAGCCGGTGCCCTGCATGCAGTGCGAAAACGCGCCCTGCGAGCTGGTGTGTCCGGTGCAGGCCACGAATCATAGCAGCGAAGGCCTGAACGACATGGTGTACAACCGCTGCGTAGGCACCCGGTATTGCTCGAATAACTGCCCGTATAAGGTCCGCCGATTTAATTTCTTTCTGTATTCCGATTTCAAAACGCCCAGTCTAAAGCTGCAACGGAATCCGGACGTCAGTGTGCGAAGTCGCGGCGTGATGGAGAAGTGCACTTACTGCGTACAGCGGATCAACGAAGCCAAGATCGACGCCGAGAAGAACAACCGCTTCGTGCGGGATGGCGAGATACAGACCGCCTGCCAGCAGACCTGCCCCACGGAGGCGATCATCTTCGGCAATATCAATGATCCCACCAGCCGGGTAACGAAGATGAAAGCGGAGAAAACAAATTATGGGCTGCTGGCGGATTTGAACACCAGGCCACGCACAACCTACCTGGCTGCCCTGCGCAACCCGAACCCGGAGATAGAAACCTAAGCCGATGGCTGACGAAAGACAAATCGCGGACCAGGAATTACCGCCGGCGCCGGTAATTGCCCCCGGTTATACATTCGGCACGGTTACCGACCAGATCGCTTCGGTGGTCCTGACGCGGCGCACGCCGGTTTTCTGGGTGGCCTGTTTTGCCTCGGGTTTTGCGCTGCTGCTGTTGTTTCTGTGGTCGGTCGTGATGTTGTTAGCCAAAGGCGTGGGTATCTGGGGCATCAAAATTCCGGTGGGCTGGGGTTTTGCCATTACTAACTTCGTCTGGTGGATCGGTATCGGCCACGCCGGTACGCTCATTTCGGCGATTCTGCTTCTGCTCAACCAAACCTGGCGTAACTCGATCAACCGTTTCGCCGAGGCGATGACGTTGTTCGCAGTGGCTTGCGCCGGCATGTTCCCGCTCCTGCATATGGGCCGGCCTTGGCTGTTTTACTGGATGTTCCCGTATCCCAACTCCATGGGTGTGCAGCCGCAGTTCCGCAGCCCCCTGGTGTGGGACGTTTTTGCGGTTTCCACGTACGCAACAGTTTCGCTGCTGTTCTGGTTTGTCGGTTTGTTACCCGACCTGGCTACCCTGCGCGACCGGGCTCCGGGCCGGTGGGCGCGCGGCATATACGGCATCCTCGCCATGGGCTGGCGCGGGTCGGCGCGGCATTGGTCGAACCACGAGATGGCATCGCTGCTGCTGGCCGGACTGGCCACGCCGCTGGTGCTATCGGTCCACACGGTGGTCAGCTTTGATTTCACGGTCGCCATCGTTCCAGGCTGGCACAGCACATTCTTTCCACCGTATTTCGTGGCGGGCGCGATCTATTCCGGATTCGCCATGGTTTTGGTGCTGGCGATCCCGCTGCGCTGGGTGTATGGGCTGCAAGGCCTGATTACCGACAAGCATCTGGAGAACTCCGCCAAGGTGATGTTAGCGACGGGGCTGATCGTAGCTTACGCCTACATCCTGGAGTCGTTCACGGCTTGGTATAGCGGCAATGTCTACGAGACCGCGGCGATTTGGAACCGCATGACCGGGCCGTACGCCGGAGCTTATTGGCTGTTGATTTCTTGCAATATCCTGGCGCCGCAGATGTTGTGGTTTAAGCGTGTGCGCAGCAAGCCGATTTTCCTGTTCATCTCATCGCTGGTGGTGCTGGTGGGCATGTGGCTGGAGCGGTTCGTTATTATTGTTTCGAGCCTGGCGCAGGATTACTTGGTATCTTCCTGGCGCGTGTTCACACCCACCCGCTGGGACTGGGCGACTTACGTGGGCACCATCGGGTTATTCACGTTCCTGTTCTTCCTGTTTATCCGATTATTGCCGATGATCTCGATTTTCGAAGTGCGGACGTTGCTGCCACAAGCCAAAGTGGAGGATGAGAGGGCATGAAACCGCCGATTTACGGTGTGATGGCGGAGTTCGACAATCCAACCGCTCTGGTGGCGGCCGCCAAAGAGGCGCGCGCGCGGGGATACCGCAAATTGGACGCGTACACACCGTTCCCCATCGAGGAACTTACCGAAGCCCTGCATTTGCCCAAAAGCAAGCTACCTTTGATTGTGCTGATCGGAGGAATACTGGGTGGCATTACGGGCTATCTGATGCAGTATTATGTGACGGTTATCTATTTCCCGATTAATATAGGCGGCCGTCCGCTCCATAGCTGGCCCATGTATATCGTCATCACCTTTGAGTTGACCGTATTATTCGCGGCGGTTTCCGCGGTTTTTGGTTTGCTGGCGTTGTGTGGTCTACCGATGCCCTACCATCCGGTTTTCAACGTGCCGCGTTTCGCGCTGGCCTCGCGGAACCGCTTTTTCTTGTGCATCGAGGCCCGTGACCCGTTATTTGACCGTAAGGGCACGGAGAGTTTTTTGGAGAGTCTGAATGCGCGGGAGGTGTCGGAAGTTGCGCACTAACTCCCAGGCTCGGGCGGGGCGCGAGATTTTTGTGGTTGGCGCGGCCGTGGTTCTGCTCGCGGCCACGCTCACGGGTTGCCGGCAGGACATGCAGGATCAGCCCAAGTTCATCCCGCTGCGGCCCACATCCTTTTTTGCCGACGGCCGCTCCGAACGTCCGCTGGTGGAAGGCACGGTGGCGCGCGGGCATTTGAACGCGGACACGGCCTTTTATACGGGTAGCCTCAACGGCAAGCCGGTGGATACGTTTCCGTTCCCCGTTACGCGCGAGGTGTTGGCCCGCGGCCAGGAACGTTTCAACATCTACTGCTCGCCGTGTCACGACAAGTTAGGAACGGGTAACGGCATGATCGTGCGGCGCGGCTATCGTCATCCGCCCTCCTATCATATCGATCGGCTGCGGCAGGTGGCTCACGGATACATCTTCGACGTGATCACCAATGGATTCGGCGCCATGCCTGACTACGCCGCCCAGGTATCGCCATACGACCGGTGGGCGATCGTAGCTTATATTCGCGTACTGCAGTTTAGCCGGCACGCGCCTCTGGCGGATGTGCCCGAGGCGCGTAACGAGTTGGCTAAGGGAGGGACGAAGTAATGCCGGCCGCGGCCCAAGACCGTTCCTTCGCCATGCCGCCGGATTTGCTGGCGGATATGCGGGGCTGGCGCACCCGCTTGCTGATCGTTGGCATTGTGGCCCTGGCGATCTGCATCATCGGCGGCTTTTTCAATGCGGATCAGTTCTACCGCTCGTATATCTGGTGTTACATGTTCTTCATCGGCGTGCCGCTGGGAGCCACGGCGCTGCTGATGTTGCAGTATCTGACGGGCGGCGCTTGGGGTACGGTGATCCGGCGGCCATGCGAGGCGGCGGCGCGCACATTTCCTTTGCTTCTCATTCTGTTCCTGCCAATCGTAATCGGCATCCCGCGCCTGTACGAATGGTCGCACCCCGATATCGTGGCCCACGACGCCCTTCTACGCCATAAGCACATTTATCTGAACGTGCCGTTTTTCCTGATTCGGGCGGCTGTGTACTTTGCGGGATGGACGCTGATCGCCCACTTGCTCTACAAATGGTCGGGCGACCAGGACAAGGGCGACACCCGCGCGGCCAGCCGTCTGACGGCTATCAGCGCTCCGGGCCTGATCTTCTACGGGTTCAGCGTGACATTCATGGCGATCGACTGGATTCTTTCCATCAATCCGCACTGGTTCTCCACCATATTCGGCCTTCTGTTTATTGCCGGCGAGGGACTATCCGCGCTCGCGTTCCTGGTTTGTCTTTTGGTGTTTCTCTCCAGCCGGCAGCCGATGTCGGATGTGCTGACGCACCGTCATTTGCATGATGTGGGCAAGTTATTGCTGGCGTTCGTGATGGTTTGGGCCTATTTCTCGTTCTCGCAGTTACTCGTAATCTGGTCCGGCAACTTACCCGAAGAAATTCCCTGGTACCGCAACCGGTTTTCCGGCGGGTGGCAATATATGGGAGTGGCACTGGTCTTTCTGCACTTCGCGTTTCCGTTCGCGTTGCTGCTGTCCCGCGACCTGAAGCGGGATTTCCGCCTGCTGCGCGCGGTGGCGGTGCTGGTGATCGTGATGCGCTTCGTGGATTTGTATTGGGTGGTCGCGCCGGATTTCCATAAAATGCAATTCAGCATCAGTTGGATGGACTTTGTGGCGCCAATCGGGATCGGCGGCATCTGGCTGGCTGCGTTCTTGTGGCAACTGGCCGCGCGGCCGTTGATGCCGGTAAACGATCCACACTTAGAGGAGGCTTTGGCGCATGGCCGGGAATAATATGCCGGGCGAAGATCTCCGCAATCCGCACGTCCGCCACGAACCGGGCGACGTGAACGCCGTCTTCCTGACCAAATTCGGGATTGGAATGGCCCTCCTGATCGTGGTCTTTCTGTTCGGTCTATGGGGGCTTTTTGAGTATTTTGTGAAACGCGAAGCGGTTCTCTCGCTGCCTTCCGGGGCCTCCATGGTTTCTCCGCAGAAACTGCCCCCGGAACCGCGCCTCCAGGCGCATCCGGCACATGACATGCAGGAGATGCTGGCCTCGGAGGACCGGGAATTGGGAGAGTATGGGTGGGTCGATCAGCAGAAGGGTATTGTGCGCATACCGGTCGACCGCGCTATGGATATCATCGCCCAGAAAGGATTGCCCGTGCTGACGAACCCGGATTTATCGATCGGTGCGAAGGCTCAATCCCGCAAGAAGACGCAATGACTTTACGCAGATGCTTGATGATCGCGCTGGTTTCGGCCGCCGTGGCGAAGGCGCAACCCGGCCAACTGGCGCCGGCGCAGCCATCGTCCTTACGGGATCCCAACTCCAGGCCCGCGCCTTTGCCGGCCGCGCTGGAGGGCGTCACGATCGAACAGAATCTCAATCACCAGGCGCCGCTCGATCTCCAGTTTCGCGACGAGTTTGGCCGCTCGCTGCCGCTTTCGACTTACTTCAGCGGTAATAAGCCGGTGATTCTGGCCTTGGTTTATTACACCTGTCCCATGCTTTGTAACATGGTGCTGAACGGCTTGGAGAGCAGCTTGCGGCCCATCACGCTCGATCCGGGGAAGGACTTCGAGGTTGTTGCTGTGAGTTTCGATCCGCGCGATACGCCGGAAATCGCGGCGGCCAAGAAGGCGAGTTACCTACGCCGTTTCCGGCGTCCGGGCGCCGATAACGGATGGCATTTCCTTACTGGCGACGAAGCCTCCATAACAGCGCTGACTTCGGCGGTTGGGTTCCGTTATAGGTTCGACGCAGCCACCGGACAGTTCGCGCATGTCAGCGCCATCATGATTTTGACCCCGCAAGGGAAACTGTCCCGGTATTTCTATGGCGTGGAGTATGCGCCGCGTGACGTGCGCCTGGGTCTGGTGGAGGCCTCCCAAAACAAGATCGGTAATCCGGTGGATCAGATTTTGCTGTTCTGCTATCACTACGATCCCGCTACCGGTAAGTACGGCGCAATTGCGATGAATATGGTCCGCTTCGCCGGCGCTTCATTTGTTTTAATCTGCGGCACATTTCTGTTCGTGGCATGGCGCCGCGACTGGCGTGTCGACCGCCAATGGACAAAGAGTAGATAAATTTCATGGGCTCAGAGCTACCTCTATTTCCGGTTCAGGCATCCACAATCGCCCCCAGGGTCGATCACCTGCTGTATTTCATGCTGGCGGTAGCGGTTTTGTTTACGTTGGGTATTTTTCTATCGATTTTCTACTTCGCAATCAAGTACCGGCGCCGTTCGGAGTCCGAGATACCGGTGGTGTCACACGAGGGCATGACGCTGGAAATCGCCTGGACGGTGATTCCCTTCCTTCTGACGATGGTAATGTTCGTTTGGGGAGCCAGCGTTTTCTTCGCCACATCGCGTCCGCCCGACGACGCCAAGCAGGTCTATGTAGTCGCCAAGCGTTGGATGTGGAAGCTGCAGCACATGGAAGGGCAACGCGAGATCAACGAGCTGCATATCCCGGTGGGGCAAGCCGTCAAATTGACGATGACTTCCGAGGATGTGATCCACAGTTTCTTTGTCCCCGCTTTCCGGACTAAGGCGGATGTGCTTCCGGGAAGATATACCACGACCTGGTTTCAACCGACCAAGCCCGGAAAGTACCATTTATTCTGCGCGCAGTATTGCGGCACCAAGCATTCCGGTATGATTGGCTGGATCTACGTGATGGAGCCGCAAGACTACCAGGCGTGGCTGGCCGGCGGGACGACCGGATCCCTGGCGTCCAGCGGCGAGCAGTTGTTCCAGGTGCTGGCGTGCGCCAACTGCCACCATCTTGACAGCCCCGGCCGGTGCCCCAACCTGCGCAACCTTTATGGCAGCCGGGTCGAGTTAGCCGATGGAAGTACGGTGACGGCGGATGAAGGTTACATCCGCGAGTCCATCCTGAACCCGTCAGCCAAGATCGTGGCCGGCTATCAGAACGTGATGCCGACATTTCAGGGGCTGGTCACGGAAGAAAACGTACTGCAATTAATCGAATACGTTAAATCTCTTACTCCCAAGCCGGGCCCCATTCAAACCAAGTCCGGAGCGCAAGCCAAATCCATCGTGCGGGAGACGGCCAAGGAAAAGCAATAGGATTATGATCACCGAAGTCGTACAAGAACGCGAAACTTATCTAAACGAGAGTTACGGCATCAAGTCCTGGCTGCTTACCAAGGACCATAAGCGGATCGCCCTGCTGTATCTCGGCACGATCACGTTCTTCTTTTTTCTCGGCGGGATCTTTGCGACACTGATCCGCCTGGAGCTGCTGACGCCCAGAGGTGACCTGGTGTCGGCCGATATCTATAACAAACTCTTCACGCTGCATGGCGTGATTATGATTTTCTTTTTCCTGATCCCGTCCATCCCCGCAACGCTTGGCAACTTTTTCCTGCCCATGATGATTGGCGCCAAGGATCTGGCGTTTCCGAGAATCAACCTGCTGAGCTGGTACCTGCTGGTTATCGGCGGATGCTTCGGAATTTATGCCATGCTGGCGGGTGGCGTCGACACGGGTTGGACTTTCTATGTGCCGTATAGCAGCAGTTATTCCAATACTTATGTCATCGCTACCGGCCTGGGGATTTTCATCACCGGATTCTCGTCCATTCTAACGGGTTTGAATTTCATTGTGACGGTGCACCGCATGCGCGCACCCGGCATGACTTGGTTTCGGATGCCGCTGTTTGTGTGGTCCAACTACGCGACCGCTTTGATCCAGGTTCTCGGGACGCCGGTGCTGGCCATTACGCTGGTGCTGTTGATCGGCGAGCGGACCCTGCATATTGGTATTTTTGACCCCGCCCGGGGCGGAGATCCCATTCTGTTCCAGCATTTGTTCTGGTTCTATTCGCACCCCGCGGTTTATATCATGGTGCTTCCGGGCATGGGTGTCCTGAGCGAACTGGTCTCCACTTTCACCAAGAAACCGGTGTTTGGATACAAGTTCGTCGCATTTTCCAGCGTGGCGATCGCGGTGCTCGGTTTCCTGGTCTGGGGACATCACATGTTCGTATCGGGCCAGTCGGTATACGCCGGGTTGGCGTTCTCTTTTCTGAGCTACTTCGTCGCGATTCCGTCGGCCATCAAGGTATTCAACTGGACCGCCACATTGCATAAGGGGTCCATCAGCTATGCCACTCCGATGCTGTATGCGTTCGGCTTCATCGGCCTGTTCACCGTCGGCGGACTGACGGGCTTGTTTGTGGCATGTCTGGGTTTGGACGTGCACATACACGATACATACTTTGTAATTGCCCATTTTCATTACATCATGGTCGGCGGTACGCTGATGGCATACCTCGGCGGCCTGCATTACTGGTGGCCTAAAATGACCGGCCGGATGTATCCCGAGGGTTGGGCGAAGCTTTCGGCATTAGTCGTTTACCTGGGGTTCAATCTGACTTTCTTCCCGCAGTTTATCCTGGGCTACCTGGGCATGCCGCGGCGTTATTGGACGTACCCGGACGAATTCCAGGTTTATCACGTGATGTCCACCGCGGGCGCCTCGGTGCTGGCGGTTGGCTACTTAATGCCACTGGTCTATTTCATCTGGTCGCTACGCTACGGCGCCATCGCGGGGCCGAATCCATGGGGCGCCACGGGATTGGAATGGAAGACGGCATCGCCGCCGCCAGCCCATAACTTCGATGAAACTCCTGTCGTGACCACCGACGCGTATGATTACGCTGCGTTGGAGGCGGCGAAAGTTGGATAGCCACACCGAAACCCTCGCCCTGCGAGAACAGTTCGAAACGCCCGCTCAGCAGAAGGAAGCATCGGCGCTGGGAATGTGGATTTTCCTGGTCACGGAAATCATGTTTTTTGGCGGTATGTTTCTGGCGTACGCGGTGTACCGTAAGGCATTCCCCGAGGTCTTCTCAATTGCCAGCAATACGCTGAATGTGGTGATCGGAGCGGCCAACACGGGAGTGCTGCTGTGCAGCAGTTTCACCATGGTGATGGCGGTCCATGCGGCGCAGATTGGCAGCCGCAAGCTGCTAATCCTCTTCCTGATCCTGACCATGTTGCTGGGCGGCGTCTTTCTTGGGGTGAAAGCATATGAGTGGAACGAGAAATTCGAAGAACATCATGTGCCGGGCCCCACATTTCACCTGGAGGGCACCACGCAGCAGGGACAGGCGCAGCTATTCTTTTCGTTATATTTCGCCATGACCGGCGTGCACGCGTTGCACATGGTAATCGGCGTCGGAATCCTGCTGACTTTAGTATTTCAGTCTTATGCGGGCAGATATTCCGCGGCATACTATACGCCCGTGGATATGAGCGGTCTCTATTGGCACTTCGTAGATGTGATCTGGATCTTTTTGTTCCCCTTACTTTATTTGATTGGGCGGCATCATCACTAACATGCAGGAACACATCGATTCTGTAAAGACGTACATCGCCGTTTTTGTGGCGCTGCTGATTCTGACCTTTGTCACGACAGTGGTGGCTACCATCGATCTGGGCGCCTTCAACGTGGTGGTGGCGCTGGCCATCGCGGCAGTGAAGATGATGCTGGTGGCTTTGTTCTTCATGCACCTGCGCCACAGCACCATCTTGATGAAGGTGGTGATTGGCGGCGGCATGCTGTGGCTGGGGATCCTGCTGTTGCTGAGCCTGGCCGATTTCAGCACACGGGGATGGCTGCCGGTGCCGGGCAAATAGGAAGGCCAATCGCTTCCGCCGAGACCTCTGGATAAAGATCTCCATCGGGCCGCGAACCCGTGTACACTGGGATGTACTCTCCCTGCAATATGACACCTCAGCTACGGGAAATCGTCGCCGCGCACAGTCCGGACTCCGACGACGCATTCATGTTTTATGCGCTGGCCACCAAGAAAGTGCGCTCGGCGAAGGTGAGCTTTCGGCACGTTCTGGAAGACATTGAATCGTTGAACCGGAAGGCAGTCGACGGACTGTATGAACTTTCGGCCATCTCCTATCACGCTTATCCCTACGTGGCGGACCGGTACGTCCTCATGTCGAGCGGCTCTAGCATCGGCGACGGATACGGACCCATGCTGGTGGCGGCGCGGCCCATGGAAGCGGAGGAACTGATCGGCAAGCGCATCGCCGTGCCCGGTAAAATGACCACGGCGTACCTGGCTTTGAAGCTCTTCCAGCCGGATTTCGAAGCCGTGGTGACGCCCTTCGACAAGATCATGCACGCGGTGCGGGAACATTCCGTGGAGGCGGGCCTCATCATTCACGAAGGGCAGCTCACGTACGACCGCGAAGGCTTTCATCGCATTCTGGATTTGGGCCGGTGGTGGAAGAGCAAACACGGGCTGCCTTTGCCTCTGGGGGGGAACGTGCTGCTGCGCTCGTTGCCGGCGGATATCCAGAGCGAATGTTGCCGCCTGATGCGCGAGAGTATTCAGTATGCACTGGACAACCGGGATGAGGCGCTAAGCTACGCCTTGCAGTTCGCGCGCGACATGGAGACGAGCCTGGCCGAGAAGTTCGTAGGCATGTACGTGAATCATTACACTCTGGATGCCGGCGAAATCGTGCCCGTGGCCGTGCAAAAGCTGCTCGATCTGGGGTATGAAGCGGGGCTGATTCCTAGGCGAGTGGAGGTGGAGTTTGTGCGCTGAGCGGGGACTGAAGTCTGCCCTCGTGATTGGGTGCCTTCCAGTCTGGCTGCTCGCCCAATCCGCTCTGCGGCCCAAGGACGTTCGTGAAATGGGTAAGGGCGGCGCCGGAGCCATTCCCAAACTGGCCGCGCTGCTGAGCAATACCGACGTGGAGATCCGCGTCGAGGCAGTAAGGCAAATTGCGGAAATTGGCACGCAATACAGTCTGGATCCGCTGATTCAAGCTACGCGCGATGGGGACGCCGCTATCCAGATCCGCGCCACGGATGGCCTGGTGAACTTTTACATGCCGGGCTATTTGAAGACCGGCTTGGCCTCCTCGATCCAACGTGTGGGAACCAGTATCAAGGGCCACTTCACAGACACCAACGATCAGGTGATCGACGCGTATATCAGCCCGCGGCCGGACGTGATCGCGGCCTTGGGCGCGCTGGTGCGTAATGGCGCCACCATGGATTCACGCGCCAACGCCGCGCGTGCGGTGGGCATTCTCCGCGGCAAAGCAGCCATACCGGATCTCTTGGCGGCGCTCAAATCCAAGGACAGTTCGGTTATCTACGAGTCGCTGATCGCGCTCCAGAAGATCCGCGATCGTGAGGCCGGGCCCAGCGTCCAATTCCTTCTGCACGATCTGGACGCGCGGGTGCAGATCGCCGCGATCGAAACCACTGGCCTTCTGCAAAACAAATCCGCGCTGCCCGATCTCGTGGACGTGCTCAATCGTTCGCGCGATGCCAAAGTGCGCCGCGCCGCGCTCACCGCGATCGCCATGCTGCCCGATCCGGGCAGCCGGGAAATCTACGCGCGCTTTCTGGGCGACAAAGACGATAAATTGCGGGCGGCTGCGGCGGAGGGTTACGCCCGTTTAAAGAATCCGGCCGATCTGCCCATGCTCGAAAAAGCCTGGCAGGCTGAAGGCAAAACGGAGCCGCGCATCTCCCTAGCGTTCGCACAGGCTATGCTGGGCAAGACGGAGATTTCCGAGTTCAGCCCGCTCCAATACCTGATCGATACGCTCAATAGCGCGGCATATCATGGCGACGCCTTTCCGTTTCTGGTGGAGTTGGCGCGCGATGCGGCGGTGCGTAAATCCCTCTACACACCCCTACTGCAAGGGACCAAGTTCGAGAAGATCTACCTGGCAAGAGTGATGGCGCGTAGCGGGGACCGCAACGATGCGCAGCAGTTGGAAAAATTGAGCCACGATGACGATCCGGAAGTGGCCCAGGAAGGTTTGCGGGCCTTGCAGAGCTTGCAGGCCCGCACCTGAGGAGAAATCCTTACTTGGCCTTCTTCTGTTTCTGCTGACCGACGCGCACCTTGAAGTGCAGTACCTTGGATTCCTGATAAGCCTTGTGATCGTGCCGCTTGACCACATCGGCCAGGTACTGGTCCACGTTGGCGTCCCTCGGAAGAACCGCCATGACGGTGAAATTTTCGTTGCACTCCGGGCAGAAGGGCCGGAAACGCTTCACATTCGGAATTGCCATAACACCATCAGTTTACCACGGAGCATGCGGCTGAATCCGGGTTTTCGGAGAATATCCGGAGATCCGCGGCACTTCATAGCCAAAGGAGATCGTTCGCATGTCCACGTACGTCCGCCGCACCCTATTCGGCTTGTCAATTATCTGCGTCCTGTCCACCGGTTTTGCGGCCAGTCCGGGCATCGGTTTAGCCGTAGTCGACGGTAGCTTTCAATTGAATCATTCCAGCGTGTGGGGGAATGCCACGCTTTTTGACGGCAGCGCCATCGAGACCAATAGGACCGCATCGCAGATCCGGTTAGCGAACGGCGTGAGCGCGCGGTTGGGGGCTGATTCGCGGGCGCGGGTTTACGAATCCCGGCTCGTGCTGGAGAAGGGCATCGGGCAGTTGGACTCGGCTGGATATTATATCGAAGCCGACGGCTTGCGGATCATGCCCGATCGGGCGGGAGCTACCGCGCGAGTGAAACTCGCCGGCGCGCAACGTGTGGTAGTCGCGGCCCGGGACGGTGGCGTGCTGGTAAACAACAGTGCCGGCGTGCTCATCGCCCGTCTGGAACCCGGCCGTGAGATGTCGTTCGAACCGCAAGCACCGGGGACCGGCATCACAAAGGCCTCCGGCATCCTAGCCATCAAGAATGGGCAGTTTATCCTGGTGGATCGGGTCACAAATGTGACGCTACAACTTCAAGGCGCCGGATTGGATGCGAACGTAGGGAAACTGGTGCAGATCATTGGGACCGTAGATCCAGCCCAGCCTACGGTACCGGGAGCTTCGCAGTTGGTCAACGTAAGCAAGATCGAGTTGCTGGTGAAAGGTACGGCGGCGTCAAACCGGCCCGCGGCTTCGGGTAGCGCCGCCTCCGCGAGTGGCGCGGGTGCGGCCGCGCACGGACTTTCCACAGGCGCCACGGTGGCCATCATTGGCGGAGTGGCCGCGGTGGGTACCGTAGTTGGCTTGGCGGCCGCCCAGGATCTCCCGGGCCAGGGTAGTAGCAAGTCCTCCACCAGCCGGTAGGCCGCACCAGATCATTCGAGCAATACGGAATCAGAAAAGGCGGCTGGCGCCATGTGGCGGTCCAGCCGCCACAAGCCTACCTTCTGAATCGCTCCGTCCCCGCCTCCCAATACTCCCGCCGAGAATGCGCCGAACCGTTCCCCGGCCCCTTTCAACGCGCCGCGAGATAAATAGAGAAAAAGTATGCGCTGTGTTGACCATTTGTATGCTGAAAACCATTTTGATTTAGTAATTGCAATCAGTGCAGTGGGACTGAGATAGCGATAGCTTTGTGCTCATGACTAAGACACATGCATGGTTCGCATTGACCGCCAAACCGCGGCACGAGAAAGCCGTTGCCGCGAATCTCCGCAACAAGGGCCTGGAATCCTATGTGCCGCTTTACCGCGTCCGCCGCCAATGGACGGACCGGTTACAGCCGGTCGATGTGCCGCTGTTTCCTGGTTACGTGTTCTGCCGTTTTGCCTACGCCAGCCGTCTCCCGGTATTAAGCACTCCCGGAGTCAGGTCAGTGGTCGGCTTCTCGAACGGTCCGACACCGGTGGCCGATGATGAAATATCCAATATTCAGGCGATCCAGGCTTCGGGTCTCCCTATGCAACCTTGGCCTTACCTGCAGGCCGGCCAGAAAGCCCGGATCGAGCGGGGATCCCTGGCCGGGCTGGAAGGTGTGCTTCTACGCGAAAAAGACTCGCTACGCGTGGTGGTGTCCGTGGAGTTGCTGCACCGGGCGGTGGCCGTGGAGATTGACCGGGATATGATAAGGGCCGTGCAGGGCGCCGAACATGCGCCCGTGGCGCGCGTCTATCTTACTAACTGAACCAACTTTTACAGTAAATGACGAATAGGCCACGAAACCGGGTGGTGGTGTTCCGTCTTAGCCAGGATGAGTACCACCTGCTCATGGAAGCCTGCGAACGGGCTGGCGCGCGCAATCTGTCGGAGTTTGCCCGGGCGGGAATCTTCGAGTATTTGCAGGTGGACGTCTGGAGAGGCCATCTGAATGAACGATTCGCATCGCTGGAAGAACAGATTGCGACTCTGCAATGTCAGATCAATCACTTGTTACAAGGAGTCTCGCATGTCGATCCCGTACCTCAGCACTAGTCCCAAAAAACGGCTGCTGGGCCGCCTGTTGGCGGGTGGCGCCATGTATTGTTGCGCCGTTTTGTTTACCGCCGGCGCGCAGGTGCGCCCTTCCCCGGATCTTCCCGGTGCAAACCTCCCGGCGCAACGCATCGGAGCCAACGACCTGGTGGCCGTCTCGGTATACGATGCGCCGGAGTTGACGCGCACGGTGCGCGTGGGCGCGGACGGCATGATGCGCCTGCCCATGTTGCGGCAGCGCGT
This sequence comes from Bryobacteraceae bacterium, assembly GCA_049511415.1. GTDB lineage: Bacteria > Acidobacteriota > Terriglobia > Bryobacterales > Bryobacteraceae > Bog-159. The sequence continues at coordinate 44,754 of JBEKYC010000021.1, forward strand.
GAAGGCGGAGGGCCTGATGCCGGGAGAACTGGAAACCGCCATCGCCTCGGCCCTTATGGCTGAGCAACTCATTGTGGACCCTTTCGTCACAGTCACTATCGCGGAATACAACAGCCGCCCAATATCCGTGGCGGGCGCCGTGAAGCAGCCTCTTACGTTTCAAGCGGCCGGTCCCGTGACTTTGCTCGAAGCCATCACACGGGCCGGCGGTCTGGCATCCGAGGCCGGTCCCGAAATCCTGGTGAGTCGTGCGCAATCCAGCCCCGACGGCTCGCTCACATCTTTGATTCAACGGATTCCCGTGAGAGGCCTGATCGACGCGGCGGATGCCACATTGAACGTCACCTTGATTGGCGGTGAAGAGGTCCGCGTGCCCGAAGTGGGCCGCGTGTATGTGATCGGGAACGTCAAGAAGCCCGGCGCTTTTCCAGTGCAGGATGGAGCCGAGTCCACGGTGCTCAAGATGCTGGCTCTCTCGGAAGGACTCATGCCGTATGCCGCAAAGGACGCCTTCGTTTACCGGCGCGAAGGAAACGGCAGCAAGAACGAGATTGTCGTACCACTGGCTCGTATCATGCAGCGTAAGGCGCCCGATACTCCTTTATTGGCCAACGACATCCTATACGTGCCGGACAATAAGGGACGCCGCCTGACACTTGGCGCGCTGGAAAAAATCCTGATTTTCGGCACGGGCGCCAGCACCGCGCTGATCTATGCCGGAGTCCGCTGATTCACTGGAGCACAAGTCCATGAGCGAAACGAAAGCCCTGCAAGCCGCTAACTCGACCGTTCAACCGACGTGGTATGGCTACGACGTCGAACCGCCGCCACAGCCTGCGGTACCTTTGGCCCATTATCTTTGGATTCTGCGGCGCCATCGATGGAAGATCATCTCTTTTGTGTTTGCGTGCGTGACGGCGACATTGATCTTCTCAGCGCGGCTCACTCCGATCTACGAATCCACGGTAACCGTGGATATCGATCGCCAGATGCCGTCGGCGATCATCGGCCAGGATGCCGTGCGGTCGCCCCTGAACGACGCCGACCAGTTTCTGGCGACGCAGGTCAAGTTGATTCAATCGGACTCGGTGCTGCGTCCCGTGGCGCAACAGTACCGCCTGTTGGATCTGGAGGCCGATGCCTCGGACACCACACCCGAAAAGCCGTCCGAGGCCCAGGAGGAAGCGCCGATCCTCCTGAAGAAACTCAAAGTCACGCGTCCACCCAACACCTACCTGCTCCTGATCAGTTATCGTTCGCCGGACCCGCATCTGGCCGCCAAAGTGGCGAATGCCGTGGCGAAGTCCTATGTCGAGCACACTTACAATATCCGTTTCCGGTCGTCGGCGTCATTGGCTGACTTCATGGAAAGGCAACTCGAGGAACTAAAGGCCAAGATGGAACGGTCGTCCGCCGCCCTGGCTCAATTCGAACGCGAGTTGAACGTCATCAATCCGGAAGAAAAAACCAGTATTCTCTCCGCGCGACTGCTCCAGCTCAACACGGAATACACCAACGCCGAGACCGATCGCGTGCGCAAGGAGTCCGCCTGGAAGTCGGTGCAAAGCGGAACTCTCGAGGCCGCGCAGGTCTCCACCCAGGGCGAGAATCTGAAAAGTCTCGCCACCAAGCTGGATGAAGCGCGCCAAAAATTCGCGGATGTGAAGACACACTACGGGCCCAACCATCCGGAATACCGGAAAGCGGCCGTGCAGGTGGACGAAATCGAGCGCCAGGTGCAGCAAAGCCGTAAAAACGCCGCGCAGCGCGTGGAAGTCGAGTACCGGGAATCGCTCAACCGGGAAGCCATGCTGAAGAAGGCCGTAGCGGAGACCAAGGCGGAATTCGATCGGCTGAATTCCCGCAGCTTCGAGTATCAGGCTCTCAAACGGGAGGCCGATGCCGATAAAACGCTGTACGAAGAACTGGTCCGCAAGATCAAGGAGGCCGGCATCAACGCGGGCTTCCAGAACAGTTCCATCCGCATCGCGGACCCGGCGCGGGCCGCGCTCCGGCCGGTCTTTCCAAATTTAAAGCTGAATGTGTTGCTGGCGTTCCTTTGCTCCACATTGCTCGCCGTCGGGTTCGCGGTCTTGACCGATGTGCTGGATAGCTCGGTGCGCGATCCGGAGCAGGTTTCGAATCTGTTCCAAACCGAGGTCATGGGCAGCCTTCCCATGGTCAAGACGTGGCGGCGCAAATTGGTTTCGGCGGTTACCGATGAAGCTGGTTCCAACTCGCTGGTGCGGGCCGAGGATCTGGATCGCACGACCACGAGCTTCGAAGAAGCCATCCGCACGCTGCGCAACTCCATTCTGCTGGGATCCTTCGACCGGCAGTTGAAGTCGCTGATGGTGACCAGCGCGACCCCGGCCGAAGGCAAAACTACGACCGCCGTACACTTGGCCATAGCCCACGCGCAGCAAAAACATAAGACCTTGCTCATCGATTGCGACATGCGCCGCCCCGGTGTGCATAGCAAGTTGGGTATCAATGTGGAGAGCGGACTGGCATCGGTGTTGCAAAACGGCCTGCAATGGCGTGAAAAGCTCGTCAAGTTTGGCGATCTCGCCGATTTGGATATCCTGCCGACAGGCCCATCCAGCCGGCGCGGCGCGGATCTGATCGGGCGGCGCTTGCCGGAAATCCTGGAGGAAGCGGCGTCCGAGTACGACTTGATCGTGGTAGATTCGCCGCCGGTTCTGGGTTTCCCCGAGCCGTTGCAGATGGCCGCCGCCGTGGATGGCGTCGTGATGGTCACCAAAGCCGGCGAAACCGACCGCAAGGCCGTGGGATCGGCCATTACGACTCTCCAGCGCGTGCGTGCCAACATCGTGGGGGTCGTACTGAACTCCGTTACCAGCAACATGAGTGACAGTTACCGTTACTACGGCTATTACGGAAAGTACTACAGATACTACCAGCCTAAGTCCGCCTAAGGCCCAGCCCTAAAAGTATGCGCGAAAAACCTTCCGTGATTCTGCTCCGGGCATCGATTCTTTCCGGACTCGCCAAGGGTGCGGGCCTGGCGTTGTCGATGGTGGTTCTGGCCCTAGGAGTCAGGCATTTGGGAAAGGAAGGTTTTGGACAATTGGTGACGCTGCAGGCAATTAATGCGACCTCACTGATGTTCGATATTGGATTAGGTCAAGGTCTGATCAACCGGGCGGCCCGCTCCAGTTTCGGGGGTGCGGCGGATTTGCGAGCCATCGCCAGCACCGCGTTTTATTCCTCGCTGCTGTTGGCCGTGCTGGCCCTGGTGGTTGCGGCATCGTGTGCGGGAATCCCTTCGGGCCGGGCAACCGAATTCCGTTGGGGCATCTTCGCTACGGTGGCTTGCATGGCGGCCAACCTGCCCCTGTCGATTGCCATCAAGTTGGGAACCGGATTCCAGGAATACGCGCCAATCTATGTTTTCCAAATCGCAGGAACGTTGGTCGCCGCGGTGGCCTTTTTTTGGACCATGCAAAAGCGGCCCGGATTGCTCGCCGCGGTTCTGTCCGTTTTGCTGCCTCCCTTGCTGGCCTTGTTCGCCAATAATCTCTGGTGCTTTCTTTTGGCGCACCCGGAACTACGGCCCCAGACGGGTCTGGTATCTCTGCGCGCCATGCGCGACTTGCTGGCGGCCGGCATCCAGCCGTTCATTGCGCAGGGCTGCTCGTCGGTAATATTTGTGGCCCCGATATGGTCGATCCACGCGCACGCAGGTGCGGTGGCGGCCGGGACTTATAGCGCCATGGCCAGGCTATTGAGCATTCCCACGGCGGTGGCAACTCTTACGACCACGCCGCTGTGGCCCATCGTGGCAAAGCTGTTGGCCGAAGGTAGGCGCGGGTCCGCCGAACGGCTGGTCCGCAACGCCGTTTGCGCGGTGGCAGGGCTGGGGGTGATTGCCTTCGCGGCACTCAGCGCCGCCTCACCCTATCTGCTGGGCCGGTTGACACATTCTGTCTATCCGTTGTCCGCCCTGACGTTTCTGATTGCCGGATTGTGTCTGATGATTTCACTGCGCCAGACCATTGTCATGGCCGTTTTAGGAGCGGGCGCCAGCCGGCACAGCACAGTGGCATTCCTCGCCGGATGCTTGATCTCCCTGGCGCTCCCGGCTGCGGGCGGCTTGCGGCTGCACGCCGAAACCATCGTGATGGCATTCCTGGCCGTCGAAGCTACCGTGCTTGCATCAGCCAGCCTGGATTTATGGAATGCCTGGCGGCTCCCCCGAATGGAGACTGTCTCGCTGGCGCCCTGTTCATCGAAGGCGTGAAATGCAGCGGATCACGATAATATCGCTTGCCAAGCGCGGCGGCACGGTACTTTATGCCAGCGAACTGGCGACCGAATTGAGCCGCCATTTCGACGTGCTATATGTGGGCGCGCAACAGGCCGAAGCCAGGCCCGCCAGCGTGCGAAGCACATTGTACGATTTGGGCGCTTCGCACGCCGGGGTCGTCTCCAGCGCCGCGCGTGGCGTATGGCTCCGGATGCGTTCGGATATCGCGGCTTGGCGGCCGCGGGCCATCCTTTTTCCGCTGACCCATCCCTTCAATCCTATTCTCAGCGCGCTGTTTCATGGTGTTCCCCAGGCAACCACCATTCATGATGTGGACGCGCATCCCGGCGCTCAATTGCCGGCTCTGACCCGCTTCACGCACCATTGGGCGATCCGCCATTCAAAAGCGATTGTAGTCCTCTCGGAACACGGGTCGGACGTTGTCCGCCACCGGCTGCGTGCCGGACAGATCCTGCGCATGATACCGCACCCGATATTTCGAGCCTATTGCGAGGAGCAGCCGCGGCCGGCGGCGAATTCGCAGCCGATCTTGTTCATAGGCCGCTGGGAGCCGTACAAAGGACTTGAAACACTGGCGCGTGCCGCCGCTGAATTGCTGCGAATGGGATCCCCGGTGCGTCTGGTGGTGGCCGGGGCGGGAAGATTGCCGGCCGGAGCCGGCCAATTGTCGACACTGCCGAATGTGGCTCTTATCAATCGGTATCTGCCGGCCGCGGAAGTGGGCGGATTGGTGCGCGAGAGCCGCGCTCTGGTCCTGCCATACACCTCCGCCACGCAGTCCGGAGTCGCCGGGATTGCCTATGCTGCCCTGAAGCCGGTCGTGGCATCGGCGGTAGGGGGATTGAAGGAGCAGGTGGCGGACGGCACGACCGGGATGTTGGTGCCGCCCGGCGACCCCGCCGCCCTGGCCGCGGCGCTCGATCGCATGTGGAATCTGGACCCCGGCGTTTATGGGCAATTCCAAACCCGCATGTTGGTCAGGCGGGAGAGCGATCTGAACCCGGCGGCAATCGCGCGGCAATATGCGTCGCTGCTGCTGCGCATCATGTGATGGTTCGATGAGTGTGTATTGCAAACTGCGGACCCTTGGCGCGCGCTGCCACTCGCCGGCGGAGTTTCTGCTTGCCGGCCTGCGTGCCGTCTACTTTACAGCCAGGGCCCAGAGCCGGCTGGAGACTACGGTCCGTCTGCGCGACGCCGGCATGCAACTGTTTCTACCGCCCCGCGCGGCCGGTGTCACCCGGCAGATTTATGCGCTGCGCGGCAACTATGAAATTGAGTTGCGCTGGCTGCGAAAGCTGGTCGGAACCGGCGGCGTGGCGTTCGATATAGGTGCCAACGTTGGTATCTACACGGCTTATCTGTCGGCGGCCGTCGGCGGCTTGGGTAAGGTGGTCGCCTTCGAGCCATTCCAGCCGGCTTATAGCAGGCTGCGGCTGGCCGCTGGAACTGCCAGTGCAGCCAATGTCGCGGTCTATCCATTCGCCATCGGCAGATCCCCCGGGCATGGAGAGATGCGTGAGTCTCCCGGCGATATCGGCAGTAACAGCGTCACCATGCGGCCAGGCGCGGGGACGATTGAGATTCGAACCATCGATCAGATGGTTGCGGAACTCGGCCTGCCGCGGTTGGATTTTATCAAGCTGGATATCGAGGGCGGAGAGCTGGACGCCTTACGCGGCGGTTTGCGAGTCATTAGGTCCCATCGTCCCACGATTCTCGTGGAAATGAACCCGCAGGCCGCCGCAGCCCAAGGCTCCAACACGCGGGACGTATTCGAGCTACTACGCGGCCTCGGATACAGCTTGGCCCTCATGACGCGGCAAGGCGGCCTCAACGCTTGTCTGGAGCCGCCAACCCAACTTACAAACATGCTGGCCCTGCCGAATGGCTCGGCCGCGACTGGATCTTTGCGTATTCACTAGCCGGCGAAAACCCATGCAGCTCTACTCCGACGGACTGGTTGCCAGATTAGGTCTCATGCTCTTGAGCGCCTTACTCCTGACGCTGACGCTGGCTATGCGCCCGCGGGCCGTCATGTCGATTCAGGACTGGATTGCGCTTGCGGCCATCCGGCTGACCGCGTCCGTGCTGGCGTTTTCATGGGTGATGCCGGCGTACATCGCCGAAGGCAAGGCGGATATCGCGGCATTCCACCAGAACGGAATCGCCATAGCCGACTGTCTGCGCAATTTTGATCTCAGCGGCATGGATACGCCCTTCGGCAGTGGCGGCATGTTCCTGCTTACCGGGGCCCTCTATGCGCCATTCGGCGGGGACGCCATGGGCATGTTTCTTTTCAGCGCCGCCATAGGCGTCAGCTCGGTCGTGTTTTTCATGAAGGCCGCCGCGCTGGTTTGGCCCGCGCCGAATGTCCGCGCCTTCGGAGTGCTCATCGGGCTGGCGCCATCGTTGCTCATGTGGACCGGTATATTCGGCAAAGATTCCTGGTCCGCGCTAGGGCTGGCTCTTTGGACCTATGCCTACACCATGATCTACGCGCGGGGCATGAAAAAGGCGCTGGGAGCGGGCTTCATGGGGTTCCTGATCCTGGTAGTGGTGCGGCCGCACATCGCCATGCTCTGCGTTCTGGCGGCGGTATCCGCCTCCGCCTTTGGCGGTTGGGCGCGCGCCCGCAGCGGCTGGCGCAAATCCATGCTGTTCACGATTCTTGCCGCGGCTCTGGTTTCCGGCGCCCTATATCCGGTGCTGACATCCGCGGGACTGGGTTCGCTGTCCGTGGGCTCGGTGCTGGAGCGGGAAGAACAGGCCCGCGCGGGTAACAGCACGGGCGGCTCGGCCATCGAGGTGCAGCCGGTGACCAGCGTAACGCAGTTTCTCGCCATGCTGCCGGAGGCCGTGATCCGCATCTTCGCCCGCCCGACCGTCTTCGAAGCCCACAACCGGCTGGGTATGCTGGCCGGGTTCGAGGCTCCCTTGGTGGCGGCGGCTTTGCTATACATTCTGTGCCGTCCCAAGCGGCTCATGGAAGCTATGCGCCGTTCGCAGCTCTTCGTCTTCGCGGCGATCATGATCGGATTCCTGTGCCTGTTCATGGCGCCGGTTGCGAACCTGGGATTGTTGGTGCGTGAACGGGCACAACTGCTCCCGTTCTTGGCTTTGTTTTTTGTGGCTGCCTGGCGGCGCGTCCGCCGGCGCTCCACCACGCGCACGGGCACGCCACAAACGGGGCCCGCCCGAAGAGCCAAACTCCAACCGCGAGAGCCCATGATTGCGCGGCCGGCGCGCGTGAGGGTGACAATCCGATGAATCGTGCGGCCCAACCTCGCATTCTGGCAATTACGACCGTCGACGTGATGCCCTGGATCCTTTTGAAGCCCTGGTTGCACGCGCTGCAGCGGGCGGGCTACGACGTGCACATTGCCTGTGCGCGGGGAGAGTATTACGAAGGGCTGGCGGCCGAGGGCTTCGCCATGCACGAGGTGGCGCTGCGGCGCTCCATGAATCCGCTCCATCACTGGTTGCCCGCCATACAGTTGTTCCGCCTGATCCGGCAGGGAGGATTCCAAATCATCAACACACATAGCCCGGTAGCGGCGGCCGTCGGTCGAGTGGTTGCCTGGCTGGCGGGCGCCAGGCACATTATCTATACCGTCCATGGGTTCTATTTTCACGAGGGCATGGGCTGGTGGCGGCGAAACCTTTTTCAGGCCATCGAGTGGGCCGTAGGACAAATCACCAGTCAGTTCATGTTTGTTTCCGACGAGGACCGGTGCACCGCCATCGCCACCGGGATCGTGCGCGACTCCCGCCAGGCCACCACGATCTATAACGGCGTGGACCTGGATCGTTTTCGCCCGCGCGAAAATGCCGCCCCGGAGACCACATTCGTGGTTGGCATTGTGGCGCGTATCGTCCAGGAAAAGGGATACCGGGAGTTTCTGGAGATGGCGGAGCAGGTGCTCCGCAAACGCAGTGGTGTGTCGTTTCTGGTTGTAGGTGACAGCCTGGCCTCAGACCGCGATCAGTTTGGCGGCGCATTCCGCGCCAGAATTCGACAATCGAACCTGACGGAACATTTCCAGCTCACGGGTTTCACGGCTTACGTGGAAGAATATCTGCGCATGATGGACGTGTTTGTGCTGCCTTCCTATCGCGAGGGTTTTCCGCGGTCCGTGCTGGAAGCCATGGCGTGCGGGCTGCCCGTGGTGGCCACCAAAATTCGCGGCTGCCGGGAAGCGGTCGTGGACGGCGAGACGGGCCTGCTGGCCCCGCCCGGCGATGCCGCCGCCTTGACGGAAGCCGTTCTCAGCCTCATCGATCATCCCGAAAACGCTCGGCGCATGGGAGAGGCCGGCCGCCGTCGGGCTATCGAATACTTCGATACGCGCACGGTGCAGGACAGATTCGTAGCCGTCTTCGATCGCATCATGACATCTGACAAATCGTTGGAGGAGCCGCGTGCTTACGCAGCCGAAACTCCGTAGACTGGCGGCGGCCCTCGCCCTCATCCTGTTCCCGAGCGTCCCGAGTGCCGCCGCGGTTGCATCCACCGTATCGTTCGCGAATTCCCGCCAGGTCCAGCTAACTGAGGTTTCCCTCCCGGCGGCTGGCGGCCCGCCCGAGATCCACTGTTATCGCCGGGTTGCCGGGATTCCGGAAATAACGCCCCGCTCCGTGAGCGTCGACCGGGCTGGCGCCTCGGCCACGATCTCCTTCGATACCGAAGAAACCGGCTTCTGTGCGGCATATGCATTCGTGAACCCAAGTGCGACCGGCCGATCGGTCACCGTCAAGGATTTTGGCGCGGTGGGAGACGGCGCGGCGGACGACTACGACGCCATGCGGCGTGCGGCGGAGTATATCTGCTCGCATGGGGGCACGCTGGTCTACCCGCCCGGAGACTACCGCATCGACCGTTATATCTTGGGCGGCGGCCCGGCTAAGAACCAAACTGGAAACATCGAATACCGCGGCTGTAAGAGTGTAGCTATTCTCGGCTTCGGCGCAACGATCGACATAAAGGGCGACTTTAACCGCGGGGCGGACTACCGCGCCGGCGGCTATACATACAGCTACACCAACGCGGTGACGCCATTCGACATGATCGATGCCACGGATTTTCGCATCGAAGGGTTCGAAATTAACGGCAACGTCGATAAAATGACCCGCGATCCAAACGTGGTGGAATCCGCTGCGCATGGCGTCCGAACCTCGAACTGCTCCAGGTATATTCTGCGCAAACTTCACGTGCACCATTGCCAGACGGACGGCATCTATCTGGGCGGCTCGACCGCCGCGGCCGATCGCGATGCAGTCGTATCGGAGGTGGTTTCCACGAACAACGCCCGCCAGGGTTTGACGGTCGCGCAAGTGCGCGGCGGCATCGTAGTCGACAGCGTATTCCGCGAGACCGGCGCCACGGGCGGCCGCTATGGATATCATGCGCCAGCGGCCGGGGTCGACGTGGAGCCGAATGTCTCGCCACCCGCGGTTGACCTTCGCACCGGCGAAATTCTGTTTGTGCGGGATCATTTCGAGGAAAACCTCGGTTGGCAGTTTGTTGCCGATACCGGTCCGGAATCGGTCATGGTGATGGGTTGCTCCGTGCGGGCTACCGGCTCCGCCGCCAGCGGCGGGCGCAATGGATTCGCCTATTTGAACGCCGCGGCGACGGCCGTCACGGAGGCTTCCCTTTTCGACATTACAAACGGCTCGGTTATCTATCTGCACACTCTGGCGCGCGACCGGTATAAGGACGTCCGGTCGGTCACCTACACGCGAAATGCCATCCAGATGAGCGACGCCCATTCCGTTACAGCCTGGCCCGGCGTGCCGCTCAATGTCCGATTTCTGGACAACTCCGTAAACGTACGCGCGGCCGCGCCGGATTCCTCCGCGATCCTGCTGCGATTCATCGCCGAGTCCAGCGGCAACGTGTTTTTCTTTAGCGGGGACGGATATGCCGGCGGCGTGAACGGGCAGTTGGCCGTTTCCCATCAGGGAACATCCATGGTTCGGGGAAACCATTACCGCACGGATGTGGTTCCCGGCAACCGTTATTTTTTCGTGGATTACCGCCAGGTCGCTAGCGTACGCGGCGAAATCTTCGAGAGCGGCGCCGGCTTTCGTCCCGGTCCAAACTCCACCTTCGACACCAGTCAGCCCTTTTCACAATAACCATGGCCCGCGAAATAAAGCACATGCTCGATCTTGCCGGCGCCCTCATCGGACTGGTGCTCGCCGGACCGCTACTCGTCCTGACAGCGGCCGCCATTCTGATTTGCGACGGACGGCCAGTCTTCTGGATGCAGCCGCGCTCCGGACTGGGTGGACGCCAATTCCGGCTCTGCAAATTCCGCACCATGTCGGAGGCCACGGACAATACCGGCCGACTGCTCGACGACCAGCACCGGGTGACGCGCCTGGGAGCCATCTTGCGCGCCTGGAGCCTGGATGAATTGCCGCAGCTTTGGAACGTGCTCAAAGGAGACATGAGCTTGGTCGGACCGCGGCCCCTCTTGCCCTCTTACCTGGAACGCTATACCGAATTCCAGCGCCGCCGCCTGGAGGTCCGCCCGGGCATTACTGGCTGGTGCCAGATCACCGGACGCAATGCGCTGGCCTGGGAAGAAAAACTGGCACGCGATGTCTGGTACGTGGATCACTGGAGTCTCTGGTTGGATCTCCGCATTCTGGCAGGCACCATACCCACGGTGTTGCGCCGCCAGGGCATCAGCCAGGCGGGTCACGCCACGATGCCTGAGTTCTTGGGAAATTCGCATGGGCGCTCATGACGTCTTCGTGGTCGGAGCATCCGGACACGCGCAGGTGGTCATCGATATCATCGAGCGGCAACAGCTCTGGCGCATCGCGGGGCTGATCGACACTTATAAACGGCCAGGCTCGCGTGTCATGGGATACGAAGTGCTCGGCCCCGAAACCCGCTTGCCGGATCTGCTGGCGGAAGACGGCGCGACGCGAGCGGTGGTGGCGATCGGGGACAACCGGACGCGCCACCAAGTGGTGGCCCGCATCGGCGCCATCGCGCCGGCTTTGGGCTTCATTAATGCGATTCATCCCGCCGCCAACATTGCGCGCGGAGTTGAAATAGGCCAAGGCGTCGTAATCATGCCTGGCGTCACCATAAACTCCGGAACCCGCATTGGTGATTTTTGCTTCGTCAATACCAACGCTTCGGTGGATCACGATAACATTCTGGAACCCTTCAGTTGCATCCAGCCCAACGCCGCTACCGGGGGTAACGTTCGCCTCGGCGCTTTCAGTGTGCTGGCGATGGGCGCCAATATTATCCAGGGAATCACCATCGGCGCCGACACACTGATCGGCGCCGGATCCACGGTTCTGAGTGACATTCCCGACGGGGTAGTGGCATACGGCACACCCTGTCGTGTCATTCGGTCCAGATAGGACTCAGCATGGCTCAACACGGTTTTGCGCCGCCTTCCGCCAAAGAAATAGGACCGGCGCCTCTGTTCAGAGAGCGATTCCGGTTTATCCAACCGACCCTGCCGCCGCTGGAGCGGGTAGTGTCGGCGTATGCGCCTGTTTTCAGGCAAGGATTGATCACCAACGGCGGCCTGGTCGCAAGGTTGGAGGCTGCCGTCTGTGAGCGGTTGGGTGTGCGTCATTGTGTCGCCGTATCGAGTTGTACCAGCGGCTTGATGCTGGTCATGAAATCCCTCGGACTGCAGGGCGAGGTCATCTTGCCTAGCTTTACGTTTTTCGCCACCGGACACGCGGCCCTGTGGAACGGTTTGACTCCGGTATTTGCGGACTGCGATGCCGGGACCTGGAATATCGATCCGCGGGCCGTCGAGCAGGCCATCACGCCGCGCACGTCGGCCATAGTCGCCGTGCATCTGTACGGCAACCCCGCGCCCGTTGCCGAGTTGGAGTGGATCGCCCAACAGCACGGCCTCAAACTGCTGTTCGACGCCGCACATGCCTTTGGCGCTGGATACAAAGGTCAGACCGTGGGCCGATTCGGAGATGCGGAAGTATTCTCCCTCTCTCCCACCAAGCTGCTGGTCGCGGGCGAAGGGGGCCTGGTATGCACGAATGACGCGCTTCTGGCGCACAAAGTGCGCGCCGGCAGAAACTATGGCGACTTAGGAAGCTATGATCCGATGCTGCTCGGCCTGAATGCCCGTATGACGGAGTTCAATGCCGCGCTGGCTCTGGCCGGCTTGGACCTCGTGCCGGCGAAGATACGGAGGCACAACCGGATCGCGGCGCTCTATACCTCCGAACTGGATGGCACACCGGGCATCAGCTTCCAGCGCGTGCCGCCAGGCCATGTTTCCACCTACAAAGACTATTCGGTGCGGGTCGATCCGGAAGGCTTCGGGATGACCCGCGATGAGTTGGCCGTTGCGCTGCTGGCGGAGAACATCGAGACCAAGAAGTACTTCCATCCGCCGCTGCATCAACAAGCCCTTTTCCGCCCTTACTTGGCGGCCACACCTGGAGCTCTAACCGCCACGGACGAAATATCCGCATCCGTGCTCAGCCTGCCGGTTTACGAATCGCTGCCGCAAAACACTGTGCGGCAAATAGCTTGGGCGATCCGCAATTCGCAACACCTCGGCCGCGGCCGGGGGGCGCGCGCATGCTGAAGGCGCTACGCGATTTCACCTGGAAGGCGGCGGCCCCGCGCATTCTGGTGGATTTCGCGATCGTCCATGCCAGCATGCTGCTGGCTCTGGCTGTCTCCGTCACTTACCGGACCTACCTGGGGCACGGACGCGAAGCCCAACAGCTTACCGGGGGATTTCAACACTACTACTTGGCTTTCTTCGGAGTGCTTTCGCCGATCTTTCCGGTGGTGTTTCTGTTTCACGGATTTTATACGCACTCCCGCGCTTACCTGGGTAAGGAAAAGGCGTGGGTAGTTCTGCGCGGCGTGGCGTTGGCGGTGGCGTTATTCTTCGCCGCCGACTTTCTACTGTTCAAGATGCAGAGCACCGCGCGCAGCGTGGCGCTTCCCTTCGCCATGCTGGCGGCCGGCGGATTGTGCGGTGCGCGCCTTGCCAAGGCATGGTTCGAGCGGCGCATTGCTCTCCGGCGCGATGGCGGCTTGAAGCCTAAGCGCGTGCTGGTGGTTGGCGGCGCCGGTTACATTGGATCCCTGCTGGTGGCACGCCTGCTCCACCGCGGCTATCAGGTGCGCGTGCTGGATAGTCTTCTCTTTGGCGTGGAGCCGTTACGCGGCGTGATCGGCCACCCCAACTTCGAGTTGATTGCCGGCGATTGCCGCAATATTCAGGACGTGGTGAAGGCCGTCCGCGGCGCGGATTCGATTGTCCAGTTGGCCGCCATAGTCGGCGACCCCGCCTGCGAGCAAGACCACACTTCCGCGGTCGAAGTGAATTACGCGGCCACCCGCATGCTGATCGAAATCGCCAAGGGCCACGGCGTCAGCCGGTTGATATTCGCCTCCAGTTGCAGCGTCTACGGCGCCACCGACTGCGAAGTGGATGAGGAGTCCGAGGCGCGGCCGGTATCCCTCTACGGCCGGACTAAAGTCGATTCAGAACGTGCCCTGCTCGAATCGGCAACCGCCACATTCCATCCCACGATTCTGCGTTTTGCAACGGTCTTCGGTCTCTCGCCCCGTCCACGGTTCGACCTGGTGGTGAATCTCCTCACCGCCCGGGCCGCGCGGGATGGCGTCATAACGATCTATAATGGCCGCCAGTGGCGCCCGTTCATTCATGTGCGAGATCTGGTAGAAGCTACGGTGATGGTGCTGGATGCGCCCCTCGCCCTGGTTGGAGGCCAGATTCTAAACGTCGGCGATTCCACCCTGAATTACACCTTGTCGAGCGTTGCGGATGCCATCCGCGAGGTGTTTCCGGCAACGCGTGTCGAATATATCGATAATTCGGATTCTCGCAATTACCGGGTCAGTTTCCGGAAGATTCAAAGGAGCATCGGATTTCGCGCCAGTTACTCGCTGCAAGACGGCATTGAAGAGTTAAAGGCCGCCTTCGAAACGGGGTTGATCGTGAATTACACGGACTTGCTTTACCATAACCAACGCTTCTTACTGTCATCCGGAAGCCCAGGACACCGAAGTGAAATCGACGCGCAAGTGATGGCCGCGTTCTCCGGCGCCCTGCATACACCAATCGAGATGGCTAGCTGACGATGCAGCTCCGGCCCTGCCATCCAACCTCAATAACCCGCCCGTCCTCAACCAGCACGGGGACGGCTCGTTGATCCCCTGCCAGAGTTCTCAGCCGGGCGCGCGCGGCTGCATCGGCCTCCACATCGTATTCCTCAAATTCGCAGCCGCGTAGCTCCAGCCAGTCCCGCATCTCGCCGGTGTAGGGACACCGCGCGGCGCCGTAAAGCTGATATTTGGCGTTACTCACGAGCCAGGTCCTCCATGGTTTCGCGCAGGATGTGATAGACCGAGGCCTGCACTTCCTGTATGCGCGGGATGTAATCCGACCGCACTACGATCGGGAAATCGGCAAGGCCCCGCCGCAGCACCTCCCCGCCATCGTAGCCCAACAGCGCCGCCGTGACCAACTTCCGCTTGCGGGCCTCCTCGAGGGCCATAACGATGTTGCGGGAGCCGCCGCTGGTTGAAATGCCGATCACCATATCCCCCGGCCGTGCCTGCGCGATGAGCTGGCGCAGGAAGATCACATCGGTGCCTACGTCATTGGCCACGGCCGTGATATTGGCGGGTTCTAGCGCCAGTGAGACGGCGGGAATGGGCCGATAACCTTCGGGCGGAAACACGCAGTCGAGCGCCCAATCATTGGCGTCGGTAGCAGAGCCGCCATTACCGAACAGAATGAGCTTGCCGCCGTTCGCCACACAGTCGTAGCCCGCTTGCGCGGTAGCCCGGATCGCATCCGCCTGTTCCCCGGCCATACGCACGCGTAAATCCGCATCGTCCCGCACCTTCAGGTGGATCGACGCGGCCACTTCACCGACCACATCT
The DNA here is from genome assembly GCA_049511415.1 of Bryobacteraceae bacterium. GTDB lineage: Bacteria > Acidobacteriota > Terriglobia > Bryobacterales > Bryobacteraceae > Bog-159. The sequence goes on from JBEKYC010000021.1 coordinate 59,987, forward strand.
CCGGTCTCCTGCTTCTGCCGGCCGAGGAAGGGATACAGGAAGCCCGCATCGCCGGTATCGAGACCCAGTTCGCGATGTTCAAAAAATACGTGCACGGTCTCCCAGAGCACGTGATACAGCATCTCGATCAACTCCTGGTGCATGAAAGGGTGCGGAGTGTGGGCGGCGACAGCGTAATCGCCTTCGGCGCCAGGCAGCGCAAACGTCATGGCCCGCCGCCGGCGCGCGAATTCGAGCGCCGCCAGCACACCGGCATCTCCCTCCGGCGGGCCAAACCCCATCACCATGTCGTCGGCGCTTACCAGAGCTTCGAGCCACGGCCGGTATGCGATCGACAGGTCCAGTGCCGGCAGCGCGCGCTTGCCGACGATCACCGGATGCACGAACTCCACGGAGACATGCTGCGCGTCCGTGGCGTAGGGTCCCCGCCCGAAGGCCAGCAAACGGCCTCCACGCAGAAAACGCTCCGACATCTCACGGCAAGCCAGCGCCAACCGGTGGGCCTCCCGCGCGAAGAACTCCTCACAAAGCTGGTTGCGCTCCAGCAGCCGGTCTTCGATGCGTTTGGCCAAATCGCACTTGGCTGTCATTCCGGTATGATCCTAGCAAATCCGCGGCAGAGGATCGCCCACCAGCATATCGATCACGCGGGTACCGCCATAACCGGTCGAAACCAGCACTGTGCCGGCGGGTTGCTCGCGCACTGCGCCAATCATAGCCGCCGCATGCCCTCCGGGCGCGGCGCGCAGGGCCGCCAACGCCGCCTCGGCCCGGTCCGGCGCCACGACCGCCAGAAATTGTCCTTCATTCGCAATATGCAGCGGGTCCAAGCCGAGCAACTCGCAAGCGCCGCGCACCGTATCGTGTATGGGGATTTGTTCCTCAGCCAGGCAGATACCCAGACCGCAATCGAGGGCCAATTCGTTGAGCGACGTAGCTACCCCGCCGCGTGTGGGATCGCGCATCCAGCGGATTCCACCATCCGCCGCCGCAGCCATGGCCTCCACGAGCGGAAGCACCGGACGCGTATCGGAACAAACTTCGGCGTCCAGATCCAGTTCACCACGCGCCAACAAAATGGTGATCCCGTGGTCCCCGATCGGTCCCGACAGCAACACGCGATCGCCCGGACGCACCGACGCCGGCGAAACGTTCACACCGGGGATCAGCCGGCCGATTCCGCAACTGCTGATGTACATGCGATCGGCCTTGCCGTGCTCCACCACCTTGGTGTCGCCGCCGGTAATCACCACGCCCGCGCGGCGTGCGGCCGCGGCCATCGCGCGCAGTTCAGCCTCCAGGATCTCGGTCGGCAGACCGGCTTCCAGCACATAGGTGACGACCAGGATCTCGGCGCGGGCGCCCGAGACGGCCAAATCGTTCACCGTGCCGTTGACCGCCAGTTCACCGATCGATCCACCGGGAAATCGCAACGGCTTCACCACGAAACTGTCCGTGGTGATGGCCAGCCGTGTGCCATTCATCTGCACCAGTGCGGCATCCCCCAGGGGACCCGTGGCGGCGCCACCGAGCAACGGCACGATCAGGCCTTCGATGAGCTTTCGGCTGGCTTTACCTCCCGCGCCGTGCGCCATCTCGATCTGTGCGTCACGAAACTTGATCTGGGGAGTCGCTCCCGGCATTTGCTCACCTACGACGCCGATGACACGGTCGTGACCAGCGATGCTTTTCGATGCTCATAGTTATGATACGCCGCGCAGGAGCCCTCCGATGAAACCATCAGCGCGCCCACGGGATGCTCGGGCGTGCACTCGTTCCCAAAGAGTTTGCACTGCGCCGGCTTCAGTACCCCTTTGAGCACTTCGCCGCACTGCGCCGCCTTCGGGTCGGTGACGCGTATCCCGGGCACCTGGAATCGTCGTTCGGCATCGAAGTCGGCGTAGCTGTCACGCAGACGCAGCGCCGATTGCGAGATGAAACCCATGCCGCGCCATTCGAAGTACGGTCGGAGTTCGAAAACCTCAGCCATGGCTTTCAGCGCCGCGCGATTGCCTTCCCAAGGCACCACGCGTTTGTATTGATTTTCGACCTCCACCCGCCCTTCCCTTAGCTGGCGCAGCAGCATCAGGATGGATTCCAGCATGTCCAAAGGCTCGAAGCCGGATACCACGATCGGCTTCCCCTCATGCCGCGCGATCCATTCATAGGGCCGGCAGCCGATCACCGTCGACACATGGCCCGGTCCGATGAATGCGTCCAGACGCATATCCGGCGAATCCAGGATGGCGCGGATAGCCGGAATGATCGTAACGTGATTGCAGAAAACGGAGAAATTGCGCACACCCAAATTGCGCGCGCGCATCAGCGTCAGGGCCGTGGAAGGCGCCGTGGTTTCAAAACCGATGGCGAAGAACATCACGTGCCGGCCGGGGTTGTTCAGCGCCAGCTTGAGCGCGTCGGCCGGCGAATAAACGATGCGCACGTCCGCGCCGCGGGCCTTGAACTCGAGCGGGCTGCCAAGCGTGCCGGGTACGCGCATCATGTCGCCGAAGGCCGTAAAGATTACCTCGGATTGCGCGGTCATGGACAGCCCGTCGTCAATGCGTCCCATGGGCAGCACGCAAACCGGACAACCCGGGCCGTGGATCAACTCTATATTCGCGGGCAGCAGGTCTTTCAGTCCGAATCGATAGATGGCGTGCGTGTGGCCGCCGCAGACTTCCATCATCCGGTAGTGCCGGTTCGGATCCGCCAGACGGCGGATCTCCTGGGCAGTCCGGGAGATCAACTCGGGCTCGCGGAACTCATCGACGAATTTCATCCGTATCCCTCGACCTCCCGCATTGCCTCTTCATCCTCGCCCAGAATCCGCAGCATGCGCATCTGTTCCGCCGCCTCTTTTTCGCCGATTTTGCTCATGGCGAAGCCCACGTGGATCAGGACCCAGTCTCCGGCCCGCGCCGGATCTTCGGATAGCAGTCCGACGTCGATCTTGCGGCGCACGCCTCCCACGTCCACCAACGCCAGATTGTCACGTTCGGGCAGAAGCTCGACGATTCGTCCAGGGATTGCCAGGCACATGGAATAGCTCCTTCACTCACGAAGTTTCGCGGGGCAGGCGCCGCGCTACTCTCTAATCCGTCCGCGCTTGAGCCACAATGTCGAACGTGATCTTCAACTCATCCTTCAACTTCAGTGCGCCGCCGGCCACCGACGCCAGCTTGATCCGGTAATCGGTCTGGCGCACCGAAAAATCACCGAATGCGCGGAGTGTGGGACCGATCAGTGACAACTGCGCCGCCATGCGGTGGGGACGAGTGACACCGTGAAGGGTCAGGTTGCCGTCGATGGCGATGCGGCCGTTGCCCTGCGAACTGATTGCCGTGCTCTGAAATTCGATTTCGGGATACCGGGTGACCTCCAGCACCTCCTCCTGCATGACGCGCGCCATTTCGCGACGGTCCTTGTCACTCATGTCGTTTTCCACGCTCAATGACGCCGTCTGAATCTTCATATGCAGCGATGCCTGTTCGGGAACCGCCGGGTCGCCCCGAACCTCGCCACTAAAGCCGCGGATTGCGATTACCGGGTTGTGTCCCATGGCGGACAAGAGTCCGCCGGCAAAGCCCCGTACGGTGAACCGGCTCACACCCGCGCCTATTATATATTCGGGCGCAGTCGTTTGCGTTAATGGGTTCACATGCTTCTCAATTTCATATATTTTTCCAGATCCGGCACGGCGGCGCCGAGCAGATTGAGACCGCTCATACCGGCCGCGCCCATGAAACGCCTAACAATAGGGTTGGACAGAACCAGTCCCGCACCGAAGATAACCAGGGATACTCCCGCCATCATAAACAGTGTGTCTCGGGCTTCGGCGCCTTCGCTGTCATGTTTGTTTTCCATATCCGTCTCCTCCTTTTGCCAATCTCTTCAGGCCAGCGCGGCGGCCTGATGTTCTTCCGCCGCCTTCGCGCATAACGATTCAATCATAGCGATCGCCGCATCGACCGCCGATTCGACCGGAGCGCTCAGTCCCATGGCGCCCTCCAGTTCGTCGCCGAACGTAGCGGGCTCGCATCCCACCACTAACAGCTTCCGCGGTTGTCCGCCCAATTCCCGCGCCATCTGAAGCACGCGTGCCGGATGCATGCCGTGCCCGTCCACCAAGGGCGTGCCAACATCGGACCCAACGGCATCCGTAACTTCGGGTTCTATCACATAGAGCGCACCCGGTTCCGCGCCACGGCACGTCGCATCCACCAGGATGACCAGATCGTGCTCCGCAAGCAGCGTATATGCCAAATCCAAACCGCGAATGCCAAAGTCGACCACCCGCACGCCCTCCGGCAGCGCGCGGCGCGCCAGTCGCCGCGCCACCTCGACGCCGAATGCGTCGTCGCCGAAAAAGATGTTCCCGATGCCCGCAACCAGGATGCGCGGCTCGCTCATTTGGCCGGCTCCACTTCGTCCGGATCAAAAAAGAAACGGTGGCCCGGCTGCCGCAACATGCCCATGTCGCGGCCGGGGTCCTCTTCCACCACCACCGCGAGATGAAACTTACCTTCGTAATCCTGCTCGATGCACTCGATGGTCGCTAAGCGGCCCGCTAGCGCCAGGTCAAATATATCGCCGCCTTGGCGCGGCCGCAGCCGGACGTGATCGCCGGGGCGTAGCTCTACTCCATTGACCGGGAGGCACTCCACGGGCGTCTTTTCTTCCAGGAGTTGCCATTCCCATTCGTTCATTTCTGTTCCTTAACCGTGCGCAATCCACGGAGCACGCCGTGCAACTTGAGCAAATGCTCCTCCGGCAATGCCTCCGACCTTTCCAACATGCGGCGCACGCGCTCGTCCCCATTACGCGCCTCCTGTTTCTCTTCGTCCGTCAGGGTCAGAATGCGCAGAGTGAGAATCTCATCGATTTCGGCGCCGTCAAACAGATCGCCGGGGCTTTCCGGTGCGGTTTCCGCGTAGTCGTAAAGAATGATCGGCGAGGCTAAAACCGTGTCATGCGTGCCAGGGTCGCCGGCCAGCACCGGCCAGCAGCCTTGCTGCCGGCACTTCTCGGCCGAATGACGGAAACGATCCGGCGGATCCAGCAGCGATACGAACTCGCCGTCGTGGACCGTCAAGATCATATGCGCTGCCACGAGTGAATACGGCAGGACCTCGTCGCGGGAATATCGTTCAGGATCGTCCAGCGCGGTTTGATTCGTGACCTCCGCGCTCAGTTTGAATAATCCGTCTTCCAGGTACTCCGCGGTGGCCCTGAGGTCCACTTCGAGCGGCTGGCCGGACTCACGCCGCATGCGGGCGGAGGCCCGCGCCGCGGCGATCCAGGCGGAGAGATTGAGTTCCTGTTCGATCACCTGCTGCCAATCGCCCGGGAGCACATGCAGATATCGCAGACGCAGATCGATCGACGTTTGCGGCGAGCCGCACACGAGACACTCGGCGCGCATCACGGACGATTCTGTTCCGTTCTGCGCCGCGCTGTAAGACGGGGGCACGAGCACCCCAAAGTTAAAGCGCCGCCGGTTCTTGACCGCCGAAGGCCGGTACGGATACAGCATGTAGCCTTCGTATAGGACGGCGTTGGCGAGACGCGTAACCGCTTCCATATTCATTGCCGCACGCCCTCCCGGATTTCCATCAGCAGGCTCTCCAACATCTGTTCCCAGGTAGGTATACCGGTGCGGACCTTGTATTCCTCCAGCCGCTCGAAGACATCCCGCCGCAGGCACAGCCAGGCGCTGTTCGGATAATAGAGATCCATCATCTCGCGCCAAAGCTTCACCGGGAGGCGCAAGCGCGCTTCTTTGTCCCATGAAATGGGCGCGACCTGTAAGCCCTCGTTAGCTTCATAAAACACGGTGCCGCTGAATTGTAACGAAAGCGGGATTTCCCCGTCGCTCACACCGTGAAAATATTTGACGGCGGCGACATTGAAATCAAAGGTGCAGGGCACCTGCAATTCCACCTGTGTCGCTCCGCTGAATGCCGGCACGATGACGCCGGCATGGGTCCAAAGCAGATTGCGCAGTGTCTGGCCCCAGCGATGCGGCTCACCGAAGAGATCCCGCAGGCGCTCCTGATCGTCGGCCGTGTAGCGGCGGCGGTTCACTTCGATCTGTATCTGGCACCGTAAGGCGACGGTTTGTATCTGTTCCGGACCAGAGTTACTGATCCCAATATCAATGCCCAGAAGCGGGGTGGCCGCGAACCGGACCGGTTGGGCGCCCGTAATCTGGAACATGAGGTCAGGCATGCGACTCTCCGGACCGGTCTTGCAAACCGGCGAAGTACTGCTGCAATTGCTTCCAGACCTCCGTGCCGCCGGATAGGCCGCGCCAGTGTGTCCGGATCAGCCAAACCAGCTTATAGCACTCATCGATCGGCAGTAGATAATACTCCGGCACGGAAAATCCCCGTGTGAAGCCCAAGCGGTTGACCAACAAGGCTTCCACGTCCGGTTCGATGTCTCCCAACGGCGGATTCTCATCCGCGAGATCGGCCCAGGTTTCGAGCGGTAATTGGGATTCGGTCGCGCCGGCCGGACTGGGGTACAGGGCGATGACGCGGCCGTCGACGCTGCTCTTGAAAAAGAAAGCCATATTGATGGGGATCATGAGGCCTTCCCATTGCGCGTCGGTCAGCCGGAAGTCCGCGAGATACCGGACGCGCCGCGGGACCCGCTTGTAACGCGATCCGCTTTGCGAGGAAAACAATAAGGCACAGGCGGGGCAGGTACAATGCAGTTTACGGGCGCTCGGCTCTACCAGATGAGGATGCTCGACAGCCAGTTCGGCGCCACACAAATCACAACACTCATGGGCGCGCGGTTTGCCGGCGAATCGGCGCAACACATCGATCGGATTCGCCACGCCGGCCGTGCTCATGGATGCGCTCCGTTGCGCGCGGACGAGGATGCGCCGGTCGCCAGGAGCGTCTCCAGCGGCACGAATCCCGAGGCAGCGCCGCGTTCCTCGATTTCGATCCGGACCAGATCGGGCGCTGCCTCGTACATTGCCTCCTCCACCACTGACTTCACCGAACCCGAGGAAGAACGTACTCCCAGCCGAATGACGCCCTCCTCGAGGGCCAGAAGTTCCACACTTCCGTGCGGTCCCAGCCGCGCGCGCAGTTTCTCCAGTGCCTGGCGCACGCGGCCGGCAAGGTCCATCGGATGCAGCCCGTTGGCAGCCAGCAGATTGCCGACTAACTCATCGCGGCCGAGTTCTTCGAGTATCCGCCGGCCCTCATCCCCTTGCCGCCCCAGGACTCCGGCCACCCGCTCCAGACCCTCGCCATAAAGGTCCATCACGGCTTGTACCAGATCCCGCGCGATGGCCAGCGATGCCGGGTCCGCGGACCCCTCCAGTTTTCCGATGAGTTGCTCGATACGTTCGCTCTGCTGGCCCATGGGACACCGGTCTACGAGTGTACACCAAATGTGGGCGAGTGCACCGTCTCCAGCACTTTACCTTCTCCGAGATACATATGCACGCCGCACGGCAGGCAGGGGTCAAAGCTGCGTACGGCGCGCATAATGTCGATGCCCTTGAACTTGTCCGGACCATTTTCCTCGAAGATGGGTGTGTTCTGCACCGCGTCTTCGTATGGCCCCGGTGTTCCATAGACATCGCGAGGGTTGGCATTCCACGGCGTCGGCGGATACGGGTGGTAGTTGGCAATCTTCCCATTGCGGATCACCACATGGTGCGAGAGCACGCCCCGTACGGCCTCGTGGAATCCGCAGCCGATGGCCTCCTCGGGCACTTTGAAATCCGACCAGGTGCGCGTGCGGCCGGCATGTAGTTCCTTCATGGCTTGCTCGGCAAAGTGTAAAGCAGCGGCCGCCGAGTACGCCTGAAAGTAGGTACGCGCCCGGTCGCGCTCAATGGCGTTGCTCCATTTGGGGATCTTCCATTCGAACTCGACTTCCGGTAGCGACACGGTCTTGGGCAGATAGATCTTTACGCTATGCCCGGTGGCCTTGACATAGCCGATATCCACCAGGCCGGCCAACGCCGTGGCCCAGAAGCGGGCGATGGGCCCGCCACCGGTGTCGAGCGCCAGGTAATCGCCGGTTCGTTTATCGAACCAGCGCGGGGACATCACCCACGTGTACTTACCCGCAAAATCGCGCTTCTGGGGTTTGGGGATTGTGGTTTGATTCCAGGGGTGGCGCTGGTCGACGGGGTTGCCCAGTGGATCGTGGCTGACAAAAGTCTCGCCATGCTCCCAATCGTCGTAGTAGGAGCTCCCCAGCAAAATACGAATGTTCAGGTTAATATCGACCAGGTCGGTGGTAACCAGTTTGCCATCCACCACTACACCGGGAGTGACAAACATTCCGCGGCCCCAGTCGGTCATTTTCTTGTAGGTGTAGTCGCACACATCCGGATTGTTGAACGATCCCCAGCAGCCCAGCAGGATGCGCCTCTGGCCGACTTTTTCGTATCCGGGAAGCGCGTCATAGAAAAAGTCGAACAAGTCATCGTGCAGCGGAACTACTTTCTTCATGAACTCGACATACTTCATGAGCCGCACGATGTAGTCCGTGAAGAGCTGCACGGTGGGAACCGTGCCAACGCCGCCGGGATACAGAGTCGATGGGTGCACATGCCGGCCCTCCATCAGGCAGAACATCTCGCGCGTCAAGCGGCTCATTTGCAAGGCTTCGCGATAGAAGGCGCCCGTGAACGGATTCAGCGCCGTCATGATGTCGGAGATATGATGATAGCCATGCAAGTGGGAATTCGGCGCGAGAGTCGTTTGCGCTTTGGCCCACACGCCGGGATTGGTCTCCTTCACCATCTGTTCGCAGAAGTCCACACCCACCAGGTTGTCCTGGAAGATATTGTGATCGAACATGTACTCGGCGGCCTCACCGAGGTTGATGATCCATTCGCCCAGCGCCGGCGGGTGAACGCCGAAAGCCATATTCTGCGCGTACGTGGCGCAAGTGGCGTGATTGTCGCCGCAGATACCGCAGATCCGGCTGGTGATGAAATGCGCATCCCGCGGATCTTTACCCTTCATGAAGATGCTGTAACCGCGGAAGATCGACGAGGTGCTATGGCATTCCGCAACCTCGCGGTTCTCGAAGTCGATCTTGGTGAAGATTCCCAGGCTGCCCACGATGCGGGTGATTGGATCCCAGTTCATCTCCACTAATTTCCGGGATGGAGTGGGCGTCTCTGTCATGGTTCCGGTAAGAGTACTCATTGAATGCCTCCTTTACCTCTTAGTAGCTCCTCGGGTGATAGCCGGTCGTCAGTTCGGCCCGCGTGTGCCGCCATTTAGGTTCTTTATTCAAGCTGTTGTTAGTGAATGATCGCAGCGCAGTAATCGCGCGGCCATAAGCACCGACGGTAGCTGACGAGATCTTGGCGCCAGGCGGCTCATCCATAAATGGCATGAATTTGTCGGGAAACCCAGGCATGGTGCAGCCGATGCATATACCGCCGACGTTCGGACAACCGCCAATCCCCGCCATCCATCCGCGCTTGGGCACGTTGCAGTTTACCACCGGTCCCCAGCAGCCAATCTTGACAATGCACTTCGGCGAACCGTACTCGGTGGCGAAATCGCCCTGTTCGTAGTAGCCCGCGCGGTCGCAGCCTTCATGCACGGTTCTGCCGAACAGCCAGGTGGGGCGCAGTTGATCGTCCAACGGAATCATAGGAGCGAGTCCGGCTACCTGGTACAGGAGATAGAGCACAGTCTCCATGAAGTTATCGGGCTGGACAGGGCAGCCGGGGACGTTAACGATCGGCAACCCGGCTTTGGAGCGCCAGTCCCAGCCCAGGAAGTCCGCAAGTCCCATGCAACCGGTCGGATTTCCCTCCATGGCATGAATGCCGCCATAAGTGGCGCAGGTGCCGATGGCTACCACGGCAACGGCCTTGGGCGCGAGCCTGTTGATCCAGTCCGTGGTCAGGATGGGCTGGCCGGTATCCATATCGGTACCCAGACCGGCCCAGTAACCTTCCTTTTTGATTTTTTCGTTAGGGATGGATCCCTCGACTACCAGCACGAAGGGATCCAGTTTACCTTCCTCCGCCAGGTACCAATGCTTCATAAAGTCGTCGCCGCATTCATAGGCGAGGACCGGGTTGTGAAGGTGAACTTTGGGGAGTCCAGGGATGGCGCCCAAAAGAACATCCTCTATGCTGGGCTGGGTCGCCGCGGTGATGGACACGGAGTCGCCATCACATCCCAAGCCCGCGGTAATCCAAAGAATGTGTATTTCGGGAACCGGTGATGGCCGCTGCGTTTTGCGGCCATAAGGAATGGTCTCGGCTGGCATACTTGGCCCTCCTCTTTTTGTTTGTGCGGTTTGTTACTGCCAGGGCCAACGGTCTGTTAGGCTAATTACGGCTTCGCGACCCTGTAAGCACTCTAAATCAGCATCCTTGGGCATTGTAGGAAATCGCGGAGAGCGGCTCAATAAGCAGTGGCCTGTATTGCGTATCGGGGAATCCCTTACGGAACGAAGCTGCGTTGGAAACCTCACCCTTTTGCTGTTGGCGGCTGCTGACTGCTTACCCACTGCACGGCGCGTTGCACAAGCTCGCGGGCATTTCTGAGTGTCAGCTTTTCCTTGATATGCGCGTAATAAGACTCCACCGTCTTCACGCTGAGATGTAACTCTTCCGCGATCTGGCGGGTGCCGTGGCCCTGCCCGATCAGCCGGAACACCTCCAGTTCGCGATCCGTGAGCTCGTCCATGATGGAGCGTTTCGGCACTCCGGAACCTTTTACAAACTGTTGCACCATCTTCTGGGCCATGCGGTCACTGACATATACCGATCCGTCGAGTATCTGCCGGATCGCGGTCAGCACCAATTCGGTGGCTTCCTGCTTCATGATGTAGCCGTTGGCGCCGGCGCGCAGAGCCCTTTCCGCGTAAAGAGACTCGTCGTGCATGGAAAGAATCAGAACCGGCAGTTTGGAATCCTGCGCCCGTATGGTTTTGAGCAGATCGATTCCATCGGGGCCATTGAGAGAGACGTCCACAATCAAGATGTCCGGCTTTGAAAGCTCGATGGCCTGCAGCGCCGTGCGGGCATCTTCGGCCTCTCCGCATACCACCAGGTCCGGTTCCCGATTGATTAATTGGGATAGTCCCTGCCGCACGATGGGGTGGTCATCCACCACAAAGACCCTGATTCTCGACGGTGTGGGGAGCCTTCCACTCATTTAGTTCGTCTCGGCGCCATTCCGGAGCGACGGCAACGTGCATGTAACCGAGGTTCCGCATTCGGTCCCCCGTGTCACCTGCAGCGCCGCGCCGATCATTTTCGCGCGGTAGTTCATGATATGCAATCCCATGCCGGTGCTGTTTCGCGCATCCGATGGCAAGCCCCGGCCGTCGTCGTGAATGTTTAGAGTGAGGCCCTCCGGCGTTCTGTACAGACGCATCGCGACGTGTTGTGCGTCGCCATGTTTGATGGCGTTATTTACCGCCTCCTGCGCGATGCGATACAGATGATTGGCAACCGGATCGTCATAAATCAGCACGGGCAGATCACATTCGAAACGGCAGGAAATGCCGAACAGGTCCTCCACTTCGGAGGCATAGTGCTCCAGCGCGGACATCAATCCGCGCGCATCCGCCACCACCGGCAACAGTCCCCGGGAGAGTTCGCGGGTCTTGTGTACCGCCTCGTTAACCAAACGGACGATCTTGTTGGCCTCCGCGGCTTCCGCCGGCGACTTGTCCGCGAGTTTCTTTGCCAGCACCTTGCTCATGAAGGCGATTCCAGTCAGGTGCTGTCCCAGGCCATCGTGCAGATCCTGGCCGATACGGCGTTCCTCCCGCCCGCTGATCTCCAGGATGGCTTTCTCCAGCCGCTTGGATTCCGTAATGTCGATACCTGTAAGAATGATGTTGCGGACTCTGCCCTGCGCCTCCGGAAGGATCGTGCCCGACCATCCGATGAGATGCGCGGCGCCGTCACCATTCTCCCACTGCGCTTCGAAATCCCGGCAGATACGCCCGCGGCATAATTGCTGGAGTGCATTCTCAAAGCGCTCACGGTCCCCGTCGATCAGAAAAAGGTCCGCGGCTATGGCGCCCCTGACGGAATCGAATGGTTTCCCGGTGATGTGCTCACAAGCGCGGTTAAACTGGACGATGCGTCCTTCCGGGTCCAAAACCAGGATCAGAGTGCCGACCGTATTCAGAATCGCCGAGATAAAATTGCGCTCCTGCTGCAACGCCTCTTCGGTCTGTTTCAGATCGGTGATGTCGAAAGCCACGCCCTGCACAAAGAACGGCTGGCCGTCGTCGCGCCGCAGCATCTTGGCTTCGCAGTGGAACCAGACTACGTGGCCATCGCGCGCGATGACGCGGTAGACCGAACGCAGCGGCTTGCCGGTGAGAAACATTTCGGCGGCTTCCAGGCTCCAGCGCAGGTTGTCTTCCGGATGAATCTGGCGATACCAGCGCACCGGGTCTTCCAGCCACTCGGCTTGCGAGAACCCGAGCGTGGCTTCAATGTGCGGGCTGACATACGCTTCGCTGATCCCGCGATCCAAGTGCGCCATGAAAACCACGGCGGGCAACTGTTCCACCAGGCTGCGGTAGCGTTCATGGTCGTCGAGAGACTGTACGGCGCTTGGCAGATTTACCGTGCGCGGGTGTTCGCTAGGCGAACTGCGCAGAAATGCGTTCGCCAACTCCTCCAGCTTGGTTTGCGCTTCGCCGACCGACCACTCCGCCTCGACGCTCATACACTGCTCATTCCTTTGCGCGCCGGCTCCGCCAGACCGGCTCTTTATTGAGTGACTCCTGGATAAAGCGCCGCAGCACGTGAATGGCCCTGCCATAGGTCATCACCGCGCTGGACGACAACAGCGATCCCGGCGGCTGGTTCATGAACGGCATGAACTTGTCCGGAAACCCCGGCATGGTGCATCCGATGCAGATCCCGCCCACGTTAGGGCACCCGCCGATCCCGTTCATCCAACCGCGCTTGCCTACGTTGCATTGCACCACCGGACCCCAGCATCCCAGCTTCACGATGCATAAACGCGATCCGTACTCTTCGGCGAACTCGCCCTGTTCATAGTATCCGCCGCGGTCGCATCCCTCGTGCAAGGTCTGCCCGAACAGCCAGACCGGGCGAAGGGCCTCATCCAGGGGGATCATGGGCGCGCGGCCCGCCGCCTGGCGCAGCAGATAGAGCAGGGTTTCAGTGAAGTTGTCGGGGTGCACGGGGCAGCCGGGAATACACACGATTGGAATTTCCGCGCGCGACTTCCAATCCCATCCGAGGTAGTCCGCCAGCCCCATACAACCCGTGGGGTTTCCTTCCATCGCATGAATACCGCCGTACGTCGCACAGGTTCCCGCCGCGATGATGGCCCAGGCATGCGGCGCCAGGCGATCGATCCAGTCGCACGCGGTGATGGGCTGGCCGGTCTGGGCATCGGTGCCAAAAGAAGTCCAGTAGCCTTCCGCCTTGTTCTTCTCGTTGGGAATGGAGCCCTCCATCACCAGGATGAACGGTCCTCCCCGGCCCGCGGCGGCCGCGTGGAAAGGCCGCAGGAATTCGTCTCCGTTGGCATACGCCAGCACCGGATTATGCAGATTCACTTTGGGGATCCAGGGCAACCCGCCACGCACGATATCTTCGATGCTCGGCTGCGTGGCCGCGGTCATGGCGATGGATTCGCCGTCACAGCCGAGGCCGCCGGTAATCCACAGAACATCAATTTCCGCGATTGGTTCGGGCATCGAGGGCATTGTACACGATTCCGATGGCTGAGGCTTTCAGCTAATCTTCTATCGCGCCCCGGCTTTCGTGCCCGGAAGCGACAGAAATACCCACCACTCCGCCTCCCGCATGTTGCGCGGCGGTTGATCCCGTCAGAATAGCCTGTCCTGACGCTTCATGCTGCCGAACGACCCCAGATTCGCGACCGCGAATGCGAAGCGGTAAAGGTTCTCATTGCGCAGCCCGAATTCGAGGCGGGCGAACTGGACGCTGAACCCGCAGCAGTTGGTGTTGTAGGTCGCCTGCACGATGGCGTACTGCAGGCGGGCCTGCCGGTAGTCGTAGATTGCCACAAAGGCCGCGTTCCAGCCGGGGCGGTTGGTGCGGCCGAATCCCGCGGTGGCGCGCATCTGGTTCTCACTCGGCAGCGTGATCAGTTGCGGGTAGAGGTACGACTCGCTGTGCGACTCGTTGTGGCCAAGCGAGACGAAGTAGTCCCCCTTGCGCCAGTCGGCGCTGGCCGAACTGGCCACGATGGTATGCTGCACCGGATCGTAATCCGTGCGCCACTCGAAGCACGGCTGGCAGGGACCCCACAAGGGGTTCACGCGGAATTCCGAGACGATCGGGGAGTAGCTTCGCGCCCCGTCAATAAAGGCGAACGGCGTGAGCTCCAGTTGGCTCAAGACCACACTCGTCTGGCCCGGGATCACGGCGCCGCCGAAGGTCGGGTCGAAATAGCGGGCTTCCGAAAGCTCCCAGGTGACGATCTCCTGCACATCATCGCCGCGCTTGGCGTAGAGGCGATTGGCCAGCGAGAATGTCACCTGGTTGGTGTTCGATAACAGGTCGGTCTCGTCAAAGCGCACGATCTTTCCGAAATCCGATCCGATACCATCAACATATTCGTAAGTGGCGCGCGGCTCAATCACGTGCTTGAGCTTGTCTCCCAGCCAGGTTTTGCGATTGAAAACCCGCTCGAATGTAGGCATGATCAGGTCGGCCTTGAACTCACGGGCGCTGCGCAGCAGGGCGGAACTGGTGACCCGCTCGAAGCCGGGGGCATCCGTGTAAGGCGCCTGCGTCTCGTTATAAAAGGTCTCGTCCACCGTGAAGCTGGGGACGAGATGAAAATCGCCAAAATGCAGCGCGCTGGTGATCTGCGGAGCCATGTCGATCCGGTTGTCCAGCAGACTGGTCCCGTAGCGGCCCTCCAACGTATAGAGGCTGGTTGTTGGATTTTGGATGAAGTCCGGTTGGCTGCGCGATGTCAGGCCGGCGCTGGAATCGAATGAAAACCATACGGGCACATCCGGTGCAATCTCGTGATCGCGGCTGTTGAAGTCCACCTCCGGGAGTTTTTTAATCACCACCGCGTTCGTGTATGAACTCTGCCCCGCACCCGAGGGGGGAGTTGCGAACTGGGAGGTGGTAATCTCCGCGCTGGTGAAATCCTGCTTCCGCTCGATGGCCGTATCAAAGCTGTAAGTGGACCAGTCCTTACTTACAAAAGCGACCGAGTTTACTTCCGTAAATACCGCTTCGTTGAACGAATCCGAAAAGGCCTCTCGGAATGTAAACGAACTCAGGTAGTTAATCGATCCCCGGGCCGTCCAACCGTCGCCCAAGTCCGCTTTGCCCTGCACGGAGAATGTGTAACCGCCCTGCTTGATGGGCGGCCCGTTGGTTTGCGGTATGCCGCGATCCTGCACGCCGAACAGGATCGCGTCAAAATCGGACTTATCCGTGGGCTTACCGCGTAGCTCCAGATGATGCGCATAGCCGCGCGCGGTGTAGTCCTGTATATGGTAGGTTGCATCGTAGCTGCGATTGATGGCCCAGAAAGCGCCCGCTCCGAACATGAAGCCGCGGGTGGAGCTGTGTCCGATGTTGGGCATCAGGATGCCCGTACGGCGCGGCACTTTTTCGAGAGACTTGTAGAAGAACGGAGTGAAGAATAGCGGAAACTTGCGCAACAGGAATACCGACCTGTACGCTTTGGCGTATTCCTGCCGCATGACCACGAAGCGCGGACCCTTCAGCTTCCACCATGGGTTCGGAATGCGGCAATTGGTCAGGAATCCGTTGTAGAGAATGTAGCGGCCATCCACGCGCTCGGCCCATTTGCCCTGAAAATAATACGGATTGAGGCTGGTGAGCATACCCGGGCGGGTATCGATGCGCGGCGCGGTGGTGCCCCGGACATCGTAGAATTTGCCTATTTCCGATTTGGTGTTGTATTCCAGGTGATCGGCCCAGATTTTCTCGTTTCGCTCGAACTGTTCGAAATAGACATTGCCGCGCGCCTGCACGTCGCCGGTGTCGTTGTTGAAGTCGATTTCGTCGGCGCGAAAGAGCATCACCACGTTTTCCATCTCGGCATGTCCGCGCAGGTGCCATATCTGGCCCTCTGTGGTCTGGGCTTCGGCGTTCACATTCCACTCGCCCACCGGCGGCGCGTCCGGGCGCGGCTTGTAGATGTGTTTATTGGGTTGCGCCACGGCGCCCGGAGCGGGCGGCGGCACCAGCACCGACGTGGGCGGGATCTGGGCCCGTGCCGGGCAGGTCAAAACCAACGCTACCAACACGCTGAGGATAAAATTGTACGTACTACTCGAAGAAAATGCGTGACAAAGATCGCTGAGTGTGATAACACCAATTGGAGGGCCTGTACACGGGAGAGGTTTCAACCGGCAAACGTACCACATATAGTTCAATCTTTGCACCAATGGACGCACGCTCATGACTTGTAGTTATTGCCGTTACCTGAATTCTGACGAACAAAGCCGTTGCCGCCGTTGCGGCCGTCCGCTACGCGATACCTATGCCATGGCCACCACTGGCTCCTTGGCGGCTATGCCGGCCGCTGCGCGCGAACCCGCGCCCGCGCCGGCCATGCCTCCCGCCGCGCGGCCCATGGCGGCTCCACGCCAGCCTTCGCTGTTCCAGGATCGCGCGGCAGGAAATGTGATTCCGTTCGACGGCGTCAACGAAGCGCCCGCCGCGCCTAAGCCGGCGGCTCGCCAGGCGCCGCAGGTCCGGCCGCATCGCACGAGCGCGCCGAATCCGGCGCAGCATTCCTTGGAGTTTCTCCAATCCGGCACGCCGGCGCCGCGCAAGCTGAGCACTACGGTGGAAGCGGTGATCGAGTGCGATGTGCCGGTGGCCCAGCCGATGCATCGGGCCTGCGCCGCCGCCATCGACGGCAGCATGATCGTCATCGCTTGCGGCGCCTTTCTGACGACGTTCCACTTGATGGGGGGCTCTTTTTCCTCGAACAAGGTTGTGATGACGATTATGGGTCTGGCCGCCGTCCTCATCGCGATGTTCTACGGCTTCGTCTGGGCCTGCGCCGGCCGCGCCACGCCGGGTATGCGCGCCTTGAGCTTGACGCTCATCAACTTCGACGGGTATCCGCCGAACAGCGCCTCGCGCTGGTGGCGTTACGTGGGTACGTGCCTCAGTTATTGCGCCGGGGGCTTGGGTTTGTTGTGGGCCCTTCTCGATGAAGAAAGCCTCGCGTGGCACGATCATATTTCCAAAACGTTCCCGACTTTCCGCGGACCGGAGACCAGCTTCGTGCGCCGCCGGTAGCGAATTGACCCGCATCTCGCCTTCCAAACGCAAATCCTCAGAAAAGTGCGCGCTTCGGTTCGGCCGGTGCGTGGCGCTTTCGATACGGGTGTGACCCGACCTCACTTGCCGACCGATTGACCGGCCAGCCTGCCGGAGAGAATGCAGCCGCCCAGGAACGTGCCCTCCAGCGATGCTTTGCCGTGGATGCCGCCGCCGCCAAAGCCGGCCGCTTCGCCTACCGCGTACAAGCCCGGAATCGGCTGCCCATCGGCGGCGCGCAGAACCCGGCATTGCAGATCCGTCTGAATGCCGCCCAGGCTCTTGCGGCTCAAGATAAATTCGCGAATGGCGATGAGCGGCCGCGCCTTCGGGTCGAGAATCTTCTGGAACTTGCAGGTGCGCACGCGATCGCCGCGGTATTCACGCGCGTTGGCGATCCGCCGCAGTTGTTCGTCGTTGAAGTAGGCCGGCCCGCGCGCGATCATATTGTCCCACGCGCGCACGGTCTCCTCCATCCGCCTGCGATCGATGTGTAAGCCGTACAAGGTCTTAGCTTCCATGCGTGACATGAGATCGTCGAGCGTGTCCGCGGTCACAATATCATCCGGGCAATCGCGCAGCAGCCGGTTGACGAGATCTTTATTGCCGAAGACCAGGCTGGCGGCCAGTCCCAGGCGCCGCTTGTAACGGAACGCGGTCATGTAGTCGCAGCCGGAGACAGCCAGTTCCTTGATGGCGATCTTCCAGTTCATCACCTGCCAGGAATACTGGCCGGGCTGCGCCAGGACGTTCGACACCAGCCGCCGCGTGTCGGCATACACCGGCATGGGACCGGGATTCATGATGCGCTCGCCGCGCGCGTTGAGCCACAGGGCCGATCGTGGCGGCACCAGGCTCAAGCCGTCATCCGGGCGGCGCTTGGCGGGGTGATGCACGCCCGCGGCATAGTGCCAATGCAGGTCCAGGTGCGTCACCGCGCCGCCCAGTTCCGACACTTTGCCATGCAGCATGCCGTCGCCGAAGGAGTGCGCGCCGTTGAGCAGCTCTGGCGGCGGATCGCCCCACGGCTTGTGCCAATGCGCGCGCACGAAGCTGAGATCGCCCCCGCAGACTCCGCCGGATGCTATGACCACGTGCTCGGCATGCACGCGGATCTCGCCGCCGTCATCCATCTCGCGGCCGCGAATGCCCGTGGCGCTTCCGCCCGTGATCTCGATGCCGTTGACTTCGGTGTTGAACAGCAGCTCCAGGTTGGCGCGTTGCGGGTGCGCCTCCAGCGCGGCCAGCAGCCGGTGAATGATCTCGTAGCCCGTGCCCCATACGATATGCCACCGCGGCACGCTATTGCCCGGCGCGTAAATGCCGCGCTCGGGCCAGTTCACCACCGGCAGAAACTCGATCTTCTTGTGGTTCAGGAATTCGAAGATATACTCGCGCGAATTCTCGCAGTAGAACTGGCCCCAGGTCCGCGGCCAGTAATCTTCCGGATCGTAATCGGCGACGCTCAGCCAATCGCGCCAGGCCAGTTCCGGCGAATCGTGAATACGCAACCGCCGCTGGTGCGGCGTGCCGATCATGTGTACGCCGCCGAACGATTCCCGCGCCAGGCCGCCGAAGTTCTCGCTGCGGTCTTTGTCGATGAGCAGAACGCGCCGCCCGCGGCCGAGCAGTTCGTAGGCGGTGACGATGCCGGCCAGCCCGCCGCCGGCAATCACCACCTCGGTATCATATGTCTTTGCGCCCATGCGTCTCCCGCCGGAATATGTCAGTATACCCGCTGACAAAGTTCCTAGCATTTTGCTAGGATAGTGCTTGAACGTTATCAGCAAACGAGGACTGTTCGAACGGGCAGTGAAGTTTTCGGACGCCAAAACCGCACTACAGCTTTGGTTCGATACGGCTGTCGAAGCAGACTGGCGGAATCTCGAAGACGTGCGGGCGTCATTTCCAGCAACGGATATGGTCGAAAACCTGGCGATCTTCAACATCAGGGGCAATCGTTACCGCCTGATTACGCGGTTGGTTTTCCAATATCGCCGCATTTACATCAAGGAATTTCTGACGCACGCCGAGTATGACAAAGGAAGGTGGAAGAAATGGCTCTAGCGGCAATCAACAAAGCAGCGTATGCCAGACTCCTGGTGCGGGTGTTGCCGCAGATCATCACGACGGAGGCGGAGAACGAGCGGATGATTGCCAAGTTGGAGAAGTTGGATACCCGTGGCCGTCCATTGACAAGGGAAGAAGAGCGGCTGGCATCGTTGATGACTCTGTTGATCGGTCAATTCGAAGAATCGCGATATCCGCTGGGTCACGCCGAACCGATCGAGGCGCTGCATGTCCTGATGGAATCCCGCGGATTGCGGCAGCGCGATATGATCCCAGTATTTGGATCGAGTAGCGTGGCCTCGGATGTGCTTAATGGCAAGCGTTCAATCAGCAAGGCACACATTCGAAAACTCGCCGAATTCTTCCACGTTCCGCCAGGCGTATTTGTCGCATCAGACTCTGGTACCGGACGCCAAGGTCAAAAAAAAGGTTGACCGGCTACGCCGTAAACAGCGGATGTCGTGATGTGCGTTTATTCCGTCCCGCGTAGCGAACTCAGCAGAGAAACCATGGCGTCCCTCCTTACCCACTTCTTGTAATCCGTGCCCTCATCATCGAACTCCGGCGGATACGTCTTGAGTCTCTTAGGTAGCATCACCTGGTGCACGTCGATCTTCACCCCGAAGTCGCATCGCTCCGCTCCCTTACCATCGAACACGCAAGCATATCTCGCCGGCATCACGCTGTATCCTTCATACATCACGTGGGATAAGAGGCTGACGATTCCGTAATTCAGACCTGCCTTCTCAAAACCCTCGAGGGGTCTCTCCTCGGTGTCGGATCGCCGGAGTAAGCCAAGTATTCGAACCCCACGCCGTAGCCGATGAAAGGGCCGAAATAGAGCCTGTCATCGTTAGTTACGCCCTTGAATCCCTTAAGAACCTGAGCTTTGTAAATAGCGGTCGAGTAATGCTCGCTATCACCAGACAAGATTTTAACGAACCCAACAATGTCGGCCTGCTTGAAAAGATCCTCTATCTTGACAATCCCGGGCTCAATGATCTCGACGTGCGCCTGCCCGTAAGAGGCCTCGATGTGTGCCTGTCCGTAAAGACGCTACGGCGCAAGCCGTCAACGTACCCGTCCTTAACACCGCGCATCGAGCACCGGGCCATTTACCCATCTCGCCGCCCCTGCGCCAAATGGCTGTGCGTCCGCCCAAAGCTGAAGTAGATGCACAGGCCGATCACCAGCCAGATCACCAGGCGATACCATGTTGCGGAATCCAGCGAAGCCATCATGGCGAAGCACACCAGGATGCCCAGGATCGGCACCAGGGGCACCAGCGGCGTGCGGTACGGGCGCGGCAGATCCGGCCGCGTGTGGCGCATCACCATGATGCCGGCGCACACGATCACGAACGCCAGCAGCGTGCCGATGCTGGTCATGTGGCCCAGATTCGAGATCGGCAGAAAGCCCGAGAACAGGGACACAAAGACCATGAAGATCAGGTTGCAGCGCCACGGCGTGCGGAACTTCGGATGCACATCGGAAAATATTTTCGGCAGCAGGCCGTCGCGCGACATGGAGAAGAACACGCGCGATTGCCCCAGCAGCATTACCAGGATCACCGAACTGTAGCCGGCGATGATGCCGATCACGATGACGATCTGCAGCGCCTCGCTGGGAAACTGCTTGATCACGGTTGCCACCGGCGACGCATCGCCCTTGAAGATCTTGTAGTTCACCATGCCGGTGAGCACGCGCGCGAACAGCACGTACAGAATGGTGCACACCGCTAGCGAGCCGATGATGCCGATGGGCATGTCCCGCTGCGGCTTGCGGGCTTCCTGGGCCGCCGTCGAAACCGCGTCGAATCCGATGAAGGCGAAGAACACCACGCCCGCTGCGCGCATCACGCCGCTCCAGCCGAACTCGCCGAAGACGCCCGTGTTGGGCGGGATGAACGGATGATAGTTGGCGCGGTTCACGTATCCGAAACCGACCGCGATCACGATAATCACGATCACCACTTTGAGCGCCACAATCACGCCGTTCACGCGCGCGGATTCCTGGATGCCGATGATCAGCAGGGTGGACATGAGCAGGATAATGAACACCGCGGGCAGATTGATGAGGCCGGGCGTGGGATCGAAGGGGCAGTTGGTCAGGCTGACGGGCAGCGAGATGCCCATGGTGTGAAACAGTTTGACCACATAACTGGACCAACTTACCGACACGGTGGCCGCGCCCACGGCGTATTCCAGCACCAGATCCCAGCCGATGATCCAGGCGAGCAGTTCGCCCATGGTGGCATAGGCGTACGTGTACGCGCTGCCGGCGATGGGAATCAGGGTGGAGAATTCGCTGTAGCACATGCCCGCGAACGCGCAGCCGAGGGCCGCCACGACAAACGAGAGCACCACCGCCGGGCCGGCATTCTCCGCCGCGGCGATGCCGGTGAGCGAGAACAATCCGGCGCCGATAATGGCGCCGATGCCCAGCGCCACCAGGTTCACCGGACCCAGCGTGCGCTTCAACGAATGCTCGCTGTCCTCGGCTTCGGCCTTGATGCGCTCGAACGATTTCGTAGCGGTCAGATTCATCGCTTTCCTACTGGCTCGGCCGCTAGTTGTTTCTGGAGGCTGCTATGATGCCGGCCATAACCGAAATACACGAACAGGCCGATGACCAGCCACACGATCAGCCGGGTCCAGTTGAGCCAGCCCAGCTTATACATCATGTATCCGTTGAAACAGATGCCCAGAATCGGAATCAGCGGCACCCAGGGAGTCCGGAATGGCCGCGCCTGTCCGGGGTTGGTATGGCGCAGCACCATTATGGCGGTGCACACGATGACGAACGCCAGCAGCGT
This sequence comes from Bryobacteraceae bacterium, assembly GCA_049511415.1. GTDB lineage: Bacteria > Acidobacteriota > Terriglobia > Bryobacterales > Bryobacteraceae > Bog-159. Next base: position 82,180 of record JBEKYC010000021.1, read on the forward strand.
GCCGATATTGACCATCTTGCCGATATCGTCGATGGGGGTGATGCTGCCGACTACAGCCGCCAGCAGCCCGACCAGAATGGTGTTCTTCCACGGCGTGCGGAACTTCGGATGAATCGCGGCGAAGAACTTCTTGGGCAGCAGCCCGTCATTGGCCATCGAGTAAAGCACGCGCGTCTGGCCCAGCAGCATCACCAGCATGACGCTGGTCAGCCCTGCCAGCGCGCCGAATGTGATGATGTGCGAAGCGCCGGTCAGTCCGCGATCGAGAAACGCGCGGGCCACCGGCGCTTCGATATTCACCTCGCGCCAGGGGACCATTCCGGTAAGCACGGCCGCTACGGCAATATACAAGACCGTGCAGATGAGCAGCGAGGCGATGATGCCGATGGGTAAATCCCGCTGCGGATTCTTAGCTTCCTGGGCGGTGGTGGAGACGGCATCGAATCCGATATACGCGAAGAATATATACGCGGCGCCGGCGCCTATGCCGGAGAATCCGAACGGCGCAAACGACGTCCAATCCGTCCCCCAGTTGGCCTTGCTGATGTACTGAATTCCCAGGGCCACCACGAACAGCACCACCGATACCTTGATCACCACGATGGTGGCGTTGAACCGCGCGCTTTCCTTGATGCCCAGCACCAGAATCGCGGTGATCGCCAGCGCGATAAGGAACGCCGGAAGGTTGAATCCCACCGGTATGCCAAAGATGGTGGGCGCGTTGAGCAGTTCCGTGCCCCGCCGCACTAATTCCGGCGACTGGGCTCCGGCGATATCCATCACCTTATTGAGAAAAGCCGGGGATCCCGGCGCCAGGGTCGGATCGGCGGCCTGGGCCATCTGCCGCGCGATCATGTTCTCGGCGGTGCGCAGCGCGGTCCAGTGATCGTAGGCCAGCCAGAGCGGCATCTTGATGTGGAAGATATTCAGCATCTCGATGAAGTGGTTCGACCAGCCGGAGGATACGGTGCTGGCGCCCATGGCGTACTCGAGCGTGAGGTCCCAGCCGATGATCCAGGCGAACAACTCGCCCAACGTGGCATAAGCGTAGGTATAAGCGCTGCCGGCCAGCGGGATCATGGCCGCGAACTCGGCGTAGCACAAGCCGGCGAACGCGCACCCCAGGCCCGACAGCACGAACGATAGCATGAGTCCGGGTCCGGCGTAGTGTGCGCCCAAGCCGGCCATTACGAAGATGCCGGCGCCAATCACCGCGCCGACGCCCAGCGCCGTGAGTTGAAACGGTCCAAGCGTGCGCTTCAGGCTGTGTGAGCCGGATTCCTGCGCCTCGCTCAGCAGCATGCTCATCGACTTGGTCGCGAAAATGTTCATATCGCTTTCCTTCTCCAGATAAAGTACACCGGCACGCCCAGCAGCACAATGATCAGGCCGGGCCAGGTGTAATTCGGCTTGTAGGCCAGCAGCAGGATCTCGACGGCTCCGGCCGCCACGATGTAGATGGCGGGCAGCACCGGATAACCGAACGCCTTGTAGGGGCGCTCCATCGAGGGACGTGTGCGACGCAGCACGAAGATGCCGGCAATGGTCAGGATGTAGAAGACTAACACGGCGAAGATCACGTAGTCCAGCAGGTCGCTGTAGCTCCCGCTCAAGGTCAGAACCATGGCCCAAACGCCTTGGATCGCCAGGGCGAATACCGGCGCGTGATGGCGGGCACCGAGTGTGCCGGCGCGGCGGAAGAACACGCCGTCGAGGGCCATGGCATAATACACGCGCGCGCCCGCCAGGATCAGTCCGTTGACGCAGCCGAAGCAGGAAACCATGATCGCCACGGCCATGATCTGCACGCCCACCGGCCCCAGGATCTGCTGCATCACGGCGGTAGCCACGCGATCTTCCGCCGCGTGCTGGATGCCTTCAAACGGCAGCACGTTCAGATACACGCAATTGGCCAGAAGGTAGAGCGTCATCACGATGCCCACGCCCATCGCCAGTGATAACGGCAAGTTGCGCCGCGGATTTCGCACCTCGCCGGCGGTGAACGTCACGTTGTTCCAGGCGTCGGCCGAGAACAGGGATCCCACCATGGCGACGCCTACCAGCCGCGCCGCGTGCAGGGTCCAGCCGGCGCCATCCCAGAAGTGATCGAAGTTACGTGCCAGGGCCTGCGGATTCCGGCCCGCCAAGAAGCCGATGCCGATGAGTCCCAGCAGCGCGGCGGTTTTGGCAACCGTGAATATGTTCTGTACTACCGCGCCGGTGCGTATGCCGCGCATGTTGATGAGCGAGAGCAGGCCCACGATCACCACGCCTACAAGCTGCTGGCTGGTCAGCCCCACTTTGCCGCTGCCGATCAGGTGGTTCTGGGCGGAGATCCACGGCACGAACACGCCGGCGAACTTGGCGAAACCCACCGCGACGGCCGCGATGGTGCCGGTCTGGATCACCAGGAACAGAGTCCAGCCGTAGAGGAAACCGCTCAGCGGTCCGAACGATTCGCGCAGGTAGACGTATTGTCCGCCGGCCTGCGGCATGGCCGCCGCCAGTTCGCCGTAGCTGAGCGCGGCGATGAGGGTCAGCACGGCGGTGGCGATCCAGGTCATGAGCAGCAAGCCCGGCGAATTCACTTGCCGCGAGATATCCGCGGATACGATGAAGATGCCGGAGCCGATCATCGAGCCCACCACCAGCGTGGTCGAATCCATCAAGCCGAGGCCTTTGATAAGGCCGGTCTTTACTTCAGCAGTTGTTGCCATTCTTCCATCCGCTGGCGCAGTGTGAGGCTGGTCAGTTCCGGCGGCAGCAGGTCCGCGATCACCGCCAGGGAATCCGCTCCAACCGACAGCACCTCGCGCGCCGTCTCCCTGGTGATGCCGCCGATCGCGACCAGCGGTTTGTGCGGCGTCCCCAGCAGCGCGCGGCACTCCTTTAAAGCTTCGATCCCCGTCACGGGATCGGGGTTTCGTTTGGATGCGGTGGCGAAAACCGGACCAAAGGCCAGGTAGTCCACCGGCTCGGCTCCCGCGGCGCAAACCTGGCGCAGGTTGTGACTGGAGAATCCGATTATAGCCTCGGTGCCCATGAGGCGACGGGCGTCGCGGGGCGGCAGGTCGTCCTGGCCCAGGTGCAGGCCGGCTTCGAGCAGCATGGCGATATCCGCGCGGTCATCCACGATCAGCATCGCGCCCGCCTCGCGGCACATGCGCGCCACCTCCCGCGCCGCCTCGAAGGCCGCGCGGCTCCAATGTTGCTTGTGCCGGTATTGCAGGATCCCCGCCCCTCCTTCTAAAAATGCGGCTGCTGCCCGCGCGATGTCGAACCCGCGCGCTTCCAGGATTCCAGTATCCAATATAGGGTACAGCTTTGGCAGCGTCATCGCGTCGTGAGGTTCAGGGTGTGAAGTCCTTTGCGACTTCCTTCCAGGGGACCGCCCTGATTTTCTCCTCCACGCTGGGCGCGATGATCGGCGGCACATCGTCCTGAAACCAAACCATAACCAGGTAGGACTCATATTCGTCCGGATTCACCGGTCCTGAGGAGAACTCGCCGGCGCAGACAAGCCTCGGCAGCCAGCCGTATTCCCTGCCACCGGCCGGACGGGGCGCAGGCTGGTAAACGATTGGGTCTGGCTCGATCACGTGGACCGGCTGTCCTGGGAATTCATCCCGCCCGATCTCGGCCGCCGCTTCGATCATCTCGGCATTACGGTACCGGTCGGGCAGTCCCGCGTACAAGCCCTCGTAGGTGGCCCGCACGTGGAAAGCGCGCATCACGAGCACTGAACCAGCCGAGTTTTGTAATGTCAGCAAGGCGCTAGCTGGCATGGTTCTGGCCCGCGCTAACTCGGTAAAAGATCTTCTGCGGCACACCACCGAAAAGAGAGTCCAGCGTGTTCCCGCACATGCATCCTTCCAAGCCCTTGCCGGCCATGCGGTAAAGGTGCACCCGGCGACGCGGCGGGCTTTCGATTAGCTCGATATGACCATCGGCCCCTTCAAACTGTCCCCCCGAAAGCTGCAGGGCGAACCCGGACCGCGCGTTCGGTACGGCTCTCGAAAGTTCATCAATGATGTCTGTAATACTGTGCACAAAGGGCTGGCACTTCGATTCGCCGTCATCGAACAACCAAGCGCCGTAGGGCTTGCTGAGGACGATGCGATGCACAGCCCCGGGCGGCCTCGCCTTGCGCGTCCCGGCCGGACGCGGTGCTTCCGGGGCCTGGTAATTTGGGAATAATGATCTGACGGCCTTGAGGACCTCGCACCAGTGCTGGTTGAACTGACCTGCGGCGCTCGGATGGTAGGACCAAAGCAGCCGCAATGTGTGCCCATTAACAGACACTTTGGTTGGCTTGGCGCACCCGACTTCCGGGTCGCAGTCAAATCCCCGCGCCAGCCAGTCCTGCCAGGGCGTCCGTGAAAACAGGATCACGGCGTCCGGCTTCAGCTTCGCTATGACGCATTCCAGCTTTCGGTTTGCGTTCTCCAGGTATTCCTTCGGCGGCTCCCGACGTGCGGCACATAGCGGCGGGCCATCCGCATAGTTCCAGAACGCCACGCTATCCAGCACTACCTGCCGCTCGTGAAGCGCGGGGGCTCTTTTGCCGAGTAACGTGCTGATCCAGCCCGCACCAAACGGGTCGTTCCACTTCCCTTGCTGGTACGCGAACAGGTTGTAATGGGCGAACCAGCCCGGACCGTTGCCGCTCATGTCCTCCATGGCCTTCCGCTGGCGCTTGTAGACCTCGGGGCCGTCATCGGAGTAGTAGGTCGACTCTCCATTACTAGGATCTTGATCCCGAACATCGGATCGGTATCATACCTGGCGCCCTTCCAGGGCCAGAAACACAGCTCACAATTGTCCATTCGCTCCCAAGGCTCACGGCACATTTGTTCAATCCTAATCCCTTTCACCCGGCATCGCCAACACCAAAACTTCCGGAGGCTGTCGGTCGCGCATTGGCCAGCAAAAGCGCCGGCGTAGAATTGTCGGGTAGCGGATGAATTGCAGGGTCCGATCCTCATCACAACTATAGTGGCCGCAATGTGTCGAGGGAGCGAAGTGTGAACCGTGGTTCTGCAAGTCCAGTGACCAGCAGGATGAATCAAGTATCATGAAAGCATGGAAAACCCCAAAGAAAGGTCCGGGGTAGGAAACAGATGCTGAACTTCATCCAATTCCTCGAAGAGATCGCCCAGAGGGATCTGAAGATCCCACCCGCTGACGTTGGGCGGATGCGGCAACAATTCGGGGATAAAGTTCTCAAGATGGGCCATCTTCAAGAGGACGGCTCCCTTCTCGTGCCCGTCGATTGCGTTCTCGAAGCGGCTCAAACGGTCGGAACACAGACGCTCATAGAAGCCGCTGGGACATTGAAGAGCGACGCCATGGTAAATATGCTCCGCTCCGGCGAAGTGCTTGTAGATCAAGTCGGAATAGCTAGGGAACGAAAGCTGCGTGAAGTAATTCGCAAATTCCAGTCCGAACCGAATGCAACCGATGCCAATCAGCAATGGAAACAAATTGAGAAAATGGTTTTCGGTGCGGACTATCCCGACTAACCCGTGCCACGCATTGACTGGAAGCATCTTCCGCCAGAACTCCGCAAACACATGCGGGACCGGCTGCTGGAACGTGCCATAACCGAAGACGACATGGTCAAACTCATGAACTGGATCTCCACCAATCCCGAGGTACCGAGCGGAAGCGTGGTGCAAGGATTTTGGCACGTTTAAGCTCGTCGGACGTGGAGCGCAGCCCGGAACATTTCTGGAGAAGAACCAGCCGTGCTTCGGCACGAAAATCTAATCCCACAGGAGCGGCCCACGAGCCGGTAGTCCTGCTTACGCCATAGCCGCAGCGGCCTGACTCACTCCCCCAAATTCCTATCAAAGAACTCCGTGGCGCGGCGGAAGGCATCGATCCAGGTTTCATCCCGCAAATAGATGTGGTTTTCCTCCGGATAATATATCTCCGAAAAGCGCTTCCCCTCATGCACCAGTTTCTCGCTCAACTGCACCGTATCCTGGAACATTACGTTATTGTCCACAATTCCGTGCACCATCAGGAAGGGATTCTTCAGCAGGCTGGAAAAATGGATCGGCGAGCTGCGGCGGTAGGCTTCGGGATTTTCCTGCGGGGTGGTCAGGCGCTGCTCGGTGTAGTAGGCGTTGTAGTTTTCCCAATCGTTCACCGACGAGAACGAGGCGCCCGCGCGGAACGTGTCCGGCGATAGGAACATGGCCGCCGCCGTCATGAAGCCGCCATAGCTCGATCCCCAGATGCCGATGCGCCGCATGTCGATGTTGCCGAGGGATCGCAGGTAATCGATGCCGCCCAGCACGTCGTCCAGATCCGGGCCGGCCATGTGCAGATAGACGGCGGTGCGCCAGTCGCGGCTATAGCCGGAGCTGCCACGATAATCCAGGTCGAGGACCACGTATCCTTTATTCACCAGCGAGCAGTTGAAGACGTAACGTACGTCGGCGTAGGCGCCCCACTGCTTCAGCACGCTGGTGGCGTAGCCCGAGCCATGAATGAAGAAGACGGCCGGACGCGGGTTTTGGCCGCGGTCTTCGGGGCGGTAGCCGGCCGGCAGGAACAGGCGGGCCGCGACCGGTTTGCCGTCGCCGCGGGAAGGGAAGGTCACGAAGCGCGATTCCGGCCACACGTATTTGGCGAAGTCCGGCTGCGGCGAAGCGGTCACACGATGGCCGGCCACGTACAGGTCGAACGGATTCTTGACGTCCGCCATCATCATGGCGACGTCCTGCCCGTCTTCGGAAACGATTCCGATGTTCAGGCCTTCGCGAGATGACAGGCGCTCTTGGGCGGAGCCATCCGGATGGATGCGGTAGAACTGGCGTTCGGCGGTGCCGGCTTCCGTGGAAGCGTAATAGATATAGCCGCCGGCCCATTGCGGCTCGTGGCCGAAGGTGCGGTCGTTGTCGATTTGCCAGGCGCCGTGGGTCAGTTGGCGGGCCTCGCCGCCGTCCTTTGCGACGACGTATAGGTGCGACCAGCCGTCGCGCTCGCTGGTGAATAGGATGCGCCTGGAATCGGGCGACCAGGCTGCCCAGAACGGCTCGACCCAAGCGGCATCCTTATCCTCGGCTACTACCTGCGTCTTGCCGGTGCCCGCGTCGCTCACCAGCATCTGCGCCTGCTTCAGCTTGGGATGCACGGCCGTGGTCAGCAGCAGGCGCGAATCGGGCGACCATTTCGGCGTGCCGAAGGAGTAGACTTTGTCACTCCAGGGTCCGGGCTCGATAGCGACCGGTGTGCCGCCGTCGGCGGACACGACATAGGCTTTGGCTTCCGGAGCGGGATCGCCCGGGAGGGTACGGGGGAAACTCTCCGCCGTGACCAGGCGGCCGGAGTAATTGGGAAGTAGCACCTTGCGTCCTGCGCCGATGCGCACGGTGTAGACGAAGCGCTTGCCATCGGGTGACCAGTGCCAGCCGCCCAACGCGTTGCCCTCGCCCGCGATCTCGGTGACCTGCCAGAGTTGGCCGTTGCCGAGATCCTGCACGAACAATTGGCCATCGCGGGCGAATGCCAGCTTGCGGCCGTCGGGGGAAAATGCGGGGCTGGATTCGGCGGTCTTGGTGCGCGTGAGCCGGAAGGCCGGTTCATCGCCGGAGGTTTTGACCAGGTACAGATCGCCATGGTACGACAATACGGCGCGGGATCCATCTTCGGAGATGTCAAAGTCAGCGATGCCGGCGGGCGGCTCCAGATACTGCTTCTGCCGATCATCCTTCGCCGCGGCCGGGCGGTTGATGGGATCGTCCACCGGCTCCAGACTGGTCAGCCGCGCGAGGCGCTGGCCGTCCGGATGGTAAGCATAGAGATCCATGAAGCGCCCGCCCGACGCGTTCCACAAGAACACCAGGACGTGTGCATGTTTTGCCCAGGCGACCTTTTGGGGCTGCGTGCCCCAGGCGTACGGGCGGCTGAAGAGGCGGTCCAAGGGCCAGGGTTCGGCGCGCAAGGTACAAAGCAGAAGAACGAAGCTGGCGGCCAATCGCATGTGACGGCGATTGCCAAGATTACCACACCGGCGGGCTAAGGCCCACCCCGCACTGAGCGGTTCTCCCACCAGGCGATGGCGTCCGGGCCGATGGTCAGGATATCGGGGCGACCGTCCTGGTTGATATCCACCACGCGCGCGAATTTCACCGGCTTTCCCTGGGCGACGATCACCGGTTGGAAGCGACCCGCGCCCTGATTGCGCAGAACGATCAAACGGCCCGCGCCGGCCTTTTCCGCCACCAGGATGTCGGGCCGGCCGTCGCCGTCGAAGTCGGCAATCTCGACGCTGCTGACGGCGGCCAGATCGGGCACGCTGTCGATCCGGTGTTCGATCCACAACTGGCGGGGGTCGTCGGGTTTGGTAAAGCGCGAGAGGCGGGCCGGAGTCATTTCACGCTCGGCGGCTACCAGTTCCGGCGCGGCGCCGGTCAGGGGCACATAGCTCAAGCGCAGCATGGCCGATTCCGGCGTTTCGTTCCACAAGGTGATGGCGAAGAGGCGCCACGGCAACTCGAAGCTCTCCGGCGAGCTGATCCAGTACATGCCGGCGAGGATATCCGGCCGACCGTCGCCGTCGATATCAGCCATTTGCAGGCCGCCCTGATGGGAAGGCGAATAGAAGGAATAAAGGTCCTGCGAAGGCCAACGCCCGGCTGGATCGGAAGGAATCTCGTAGAAGCGCACCTGCGCGCGTTTGTGGATCAAAAGGATGCCGCGGTGTCCGAGGAGCGTGGCCGGCATCATATCGGGTGCATCCACACCCGTGTCGATCACATGGCGTGTCCACGGCTCACGCCCGCGAGGATTGTGAAACCAGACGAGCGCCGCCTGTGGACCGGCTTCGTTAACAACGATGTCCAGCCGGCCGTCGCCATCCACGTCCACCAGGCAGCCGCCTTCAGCAAACGCACGCCCGCCCCCTGAGACGACGCGGTACTCGCCTTGCGGCAGTCCCCTCCACAAAAGTTGGCCGCCCCAGGTAACGAGCGTGCGTCCATGTAAAGCGTACCCCGTAAGGGGCGCGTCCCGCAACTTTTGCAGCACGTGCCTGGAGAAATGGGGCTGGGCGGCTAACAGGGTCGCACACAGAGCCAAGCCTAATGCGCGGAAGGGCATGCGCCGTCTGGTGACTAATCGGCAACCGGTGCGATGCGGCGCATCACATCCTTTACCTGGCGTCCGTAGCTGGCTTTCTGGTTGTAAGTCTTCAGAATCCCGTCGATGTCTTTGCCTTTGTAAAGGGCGGAGCTTGACAGTGAATAGGCTACGGAACGGATGCAGGCGGCGGCGGACGAAAATGCCGCGCGGCCGGAGTTCCAACCGAACAGATTGTTATGAGGGGCGGCCTTACCGCCCGTGGTTTCAACAAAGGAAAGACTGGGCAGCAAGCGCCAGTCGAGGCCGTAAATATCGGCAGCTTCCAAAAAGGTGGGAGAAAGCTCGGCGGCGGGGCAGTTGGCTTGTCCGAAGAACGTACGCAGGCAGGCGAGACGGGGATCGTGGGCGGGGGGTTTGCGATGCTGGGCGACCGGTGGTTTTGCGGAGTCCGCAGGGGTACCGGCAGTCGGCCAGGACACGACGCCGGCAACCACGGCCAGACCATTGGAAAGCAGCTTTCGCATACTCGGAAATTACCTCGTTTCTGAAATTTGGTTTTTAAAGAACCGGCCCAGTCACGGGGCCGAGGAAGTGCTACTAGTTGAAGGGCGCGAGGCCCGAATCAGCGGTGTGCGTCAAGCATAAGCTGCAATTATAGCATTACTGGCGCAGGGGTGGTGTAGGCCTGCGCCGCGCAGTCATTGGCCAAAGATAAACACGGATAGACACGGATAAGACGTCAGGGGTTTTGGGGTGGTTTGGGGGTTTCGGCGGGGTTTAGTTGGACCTGTGGGTCGGGATTGGGACTCGATTGGTACTTGGGTAGTGTCCTAATTTCCGGTTGACGCACTTCGCGGCAACCGTTTCCAACAAAAAAACCAAAGAAGGAGAACCAAATGCCAAGCCACAGCGAGGAAGCGCCTAAAGATCAACTCCAACCACTACCTCCAACAAACTTCTTGACAACTCCAACTGGCTCGGATAACATTGGAGTTGCCATGCCAGCCAGCGGCAGTATCACCAAAGAGCAGCTTGAGCGGGACATAATTCGGACCCGCAAGGAAATCGAGCGGCTCAAGGTGCAGGAGGCCGCGCTACTGGGAACACTCAAGATGTATTTCCCTGAGGCCGCAAAGGAGTTCACCGCGCCCCAGGTGTTGTCGTTCGATCTTGGGGTGGAGGAACGAAGCCTCGAATCCTATAGCATTGCGGAAGCCTCGGTGGTTATATTCCGCGATCTAAGCAACCAATGGCTTTCATTGGCTGACCTAGACACGGAACTGAGGCGGCGCGGTAAGGTGTGCTCTAAGGGTTCGATTGAACTGATGCTCAAGGCCGCGCCCGAGAAATTCGAGAGGACTACGCCCAACTCATCAAGGTCTACGGCAAGAACGACGGCGATGCTTCCAGCCCCGAACGCCGTTACAGCCCTGGCGAAGTGCTGGATTCGACTCCCAAACCCATCTTTGGCGACCCAGACAAGGCCCGAATCTGTACCTCGCACATCGAGCGGCAAAACCTCACCATGCGGACGTTTATTCGCAGGCTAACGCGGCTGACATGCGCCTTCAGCAAGAAGTGGGACCACTTGTACGCGGCCCTGGCGCTGCACTTCGCGTACTATAATTTCTGCCGCAGGCACCAGACGTTAAAAACCAGCCCTGCTGTAGCGGCAGGGATCACCGATCACGTCTGGACGCTGCGGGAGTTGCTTTCCGCTGATGCCTGAGAGATAATCCGCATCCCGCGTCCAAGGAAAATTTGCTCTATGGATACAATCAGCTTGTCGCAATGCAGCCCCAATCCCTTCCCCATCTCGGAGGCTGTCTTGAATCCGTATCGGTAAAGGAGGCCCATAAACATGGCGTCATCTGAAGAGGGAGTCTCGATACTCAGGAAATGGAAGATATTCCAGACGCGCCTGTGGTGCCAAACTGATCGCCTTGCTCCTGAGCGATGGGTGGACTCCATGATCGTAGACGCCTCCGAGTCGGTAGTGGTTGTGCGCGTGGCCGCCAAAATCATGACTTTCGATTTGGCGAGTGCTGAGATCCGATCCTTGGGTCCAGAGGAAATATCTGACCCAGACGTTCTCCGCGCTGTGCGGATTACTTGGCCAGGGGGCGATTGGATTACCTTGTCCGAAGAGAGACTGCACCTACCTCCCCCAAGCGCGTTTGAATCACCGATTTGACGCCCCATCTAGGCACACTCCTATCTGCTAAACTGTAAGTGCGCTTGAAGATTGTACCGGCCCCGGTTCCAGCCGGGGCTTTTGCTTTATGGTAGCATCTCTCCCGGTAAACACTGTGGGCGTACTCATGACCAAAGCTGAACGGGAATCGAAGATTCGCCATATCCATCATTGCCTGAACATCGCCGAGCGAGATTACCCCGAAGCCACTTCGCGGGAACTCCAATCGGCCATTGAAGACCTAGGCAATGTGTGCCTAGACCTGCTGATGTCCGCTATTTGGAAACGCATAGACCGTTCCCTTGGAGCCGTTGTGTATGTCGTTCTCGCCATCATTGTGGCAATGGCATTCCTTTCCGTAGCTGGCGGCCTAGTCTTATATGTTCTGGATTTCATCAAGTGGGTGTGGCACTTTCTC
>JBEKYC010000022.1:0-165836 GCA_049511415.1 Bryobacteraceae bacterium
TCCAATTCCGCGAGCGCGCGCTCGCGGCCCCATTGAAGCGGATAAACGGCGGTCGTCGTCGGGGCCGGCGCTGGGGAAATTCCGCGAGCGCGCGCTCGCGGCCCCATTGAAGCCAGTTGATCGAGCTGGTAGCCAAAAAGCTCACCGGCCAAATTCCGCGAGCGCGCGCTCGCGGCCCCATTGAAGCGAGATCAACGGCAACGGCACGCCGCAGACCGGCCATAATCCCGCGACGGTGCGCGCCTCGATCCCCCGCGCCTCCCGCCCCTGCTAGTTCACCGTAACCGCCACCGCCGAAGACGGTATCCCGTTCGCCACAACCTCAAGCGAACTCGCGCCGGTCTCCATCCCAGCCGGCACATCGAAATTCGTCGAAACGATCTTGCTGCCGGTGGCCACCCCCATGCTGCTGTGATTGTGCGTCCTGGCGTAAAAGACATGGCCCGTAGCGTTATTCGTGATCCGCACCAGCGGATAATTGGTGGCGGTTTGAAATTCATCGCCGAATGCCGCGGCCTGTGAAAGCCCGTTGAACTGCGTGCCGCTGATGGCATAGGTCGTACCACGCACCACCGCGCTCGGGAACGTCGCGATAGCCGGGGCCCAAGCGGGCGAGTAGGCGCCCGTGGAGTTGTACACCTGAATGGTGCCTCCGGTCAGAATCACCTGTCCGGTCGGAAGCACCATTAAATACGCCGCGCGCGCCGGTCTCAGCGTCGGCGTCAGGTTGGCGCCGTCGAACTCATACAGCGTGCCGGATAGCCCGAGCACCAGCACATTGCCGCTGGTCAGCAACGCGGCGCTGGAGTCGCCGGCGTTGTCGTCGTCGGGAAAATTCGGTCCAACCGTCCAGGTGCCCTCGGCGCTGGAAGTCGCCCCCGGTTGATAAATAGCCGTATGCGCCGTGGCGCGGGTGGAGGCGCCCGTCGCGAAGACGGTTCCGTCCGGCCGCAGGATGGCGGGGCCGATCTCGCCCGGTGGATCATAAACGCCACCGGGGTAGTCGATCGGGCCCGATGTGGACGGCGCCGCCAGGTTGACGATGGTGCTGCCCTGGCTGACCCAGGTTTGGCTTGAGGGAAAGTACCGCTCCGAATTCGGAACGTTCAGAACATCGGCGGTCAGGACCGTGCCATCCGGCATCAGGGTCCAGCCTTCTTCGGCGAAAAAATCGCTCTTTCCGGTAGATCCGACTTCCTTCCATTCGAGAGTGGCGGGATCGAGCACGGCCATGTCCATGTCTAACTTATCGCCGATCATGTAGAGGCCGTCCGGCATCACCACCGACGGCGAATCCCCGATGTTGGGCCAGCCCTTGGGGTGGCCGAGAGCGGTCCAGGTGTTCGCGACCGGATCGTAAATGGCGCCCTTATTCGTGAGCACGAAACTGCCCGCGTTATACTCGCCGCCCATCACCACCACCCGGCCATCGGCCAGCACGGCGGACGAGAAGGCATCGGGGTAGTAGCCCGACGGAAAACTGGCCATTTGGGACCATGTCCCGTTGACGTAGTTGCCGGACTCATCCGGCGTCAATTTGTACCAATTGTGATCGTTGGCGCCCTGGCAAAAGACGGTTCCGTCAGTTAGCAGAAATGCCAGGCCGGCGCCGGCTGGCGGTTGGTTCACCAGCGTGGTGAGCGATTGTGCCGGGGCCGCACTCGCGGCCGCCAAGAACAACGTGAAGAGAGCAATGCGCGATTTCATAGATTTCAGCCGTAGGCAGTAGTGTACCGGATTCAGCCGTCAGCTCGCACGCGGTTTTTATCCGTGTTCATCCGTATTCATCTGTGGCCAATAGGTTTTGTTTTCCCAGACCCTCGCGCCGCTGTAACGTTTAGGGCCTGGCAGACACTATATGCTGAGTGACCAACATCAACGGCAAAGCCTACGCGATGAACGCGATCACGCCCATGAAGCCGTGGAAGACACCGCTTCTGCGGCTCTTGTTCTTCATCCTGGGCCTCGTAAAACCGTTGCAAAAGGACCTGAAGAACCTTTCGTTTATCCATTTCGCGCGCTGGGTGTGCGTGCCGCGGAACGGTTTTCCCTATCTCGGCGGCGCGCAGCCGCGCGAAGATTTGAAGTACGACTACCTCCTGTTCTTCAGCAATTTCAACGGCACCTGGAACCAGTACATCGACGCATTTTCGGCCGTTCTCTACCGGGGCCTGAACGCGATTTGGATCTGGAGCGAGAAATATCCCGGCTCCCGGCCGGTTACGGGTTTCAAGCGCTACATCTCTCTGGTCCAGTTCGACACCGATTATTACTACAACGTCTATCCGCATGCCACCACCAATGATGTAAAAGCCGCCCTGCGCGTGCAGGACGCGCTGACCGGCTTCGCGCAGACCAGCCAGTCGCTTTCGCCCGTCGAATTCGAAAAAGCCTGGCTGGAGTTTCAGGTCGCCATATCGGGCGACCTCGGCGCCACCGGCGTGGCGCCGGTAGGTACCTAGCCATGGGCAACGTCAGCGGCGCCACCTACGGACTCACGATTCTGTCCCCGATCATCGAGGACAACCGGCTGGATATCTGCCATTCGATGGAGCTGCGTTGGTATCTGAGCCACCTGCCAACCGATTATCACAGCCCGTTCGCGCAGCTATCGAGCACGTATCTCGCCCGGTTGGTGGTAATGGACGACGTCGTCTTCGTCGGCCATCCGGCACACGAGGATCACCTGAAGTCGCGGTACCTGATATTCGAAACGAATTTCGATGGCGATCTGGATCCGTACCTCCGGCGTATGGCTACCGAAACTAAAGATTTCGTGGACGCCGTGTGGAAGCACTGCGTCGGATATCCCGGGACCGGCGATGTCGAAGCCTTCATCGCCTACATGCGGAAGTGCCAGATCGAAACGACGTTCTTCTTCGCCGATGTGAACGATCGAACGGTGGATGCAACGCTCCTGGCACTGAACACCCAGGCCGCGCTGGCGCGCTTCATGGAAGAACATCAGGGCCGGCCTGCCGCCGCTCTGCAGCGTGCTTTCGGGGAGTTTATGGAAAGGTTGCGCAAGTCTCCGGCACTGCCTCGCGGCGGAGATGACTCGCGGGATGATATCCGCCAGGAGCAGATCCCACATGACTGAGATCGACGTTTCCGATATTCAGGGTTTCGCGCTCAAGGGCTACAACTTTCCGTGCGCGCGTTATTTTCTGCTGTCGCTCGGTGAACCCAAGGCGGCGCGCGCGTGGCTGCTCGAACTGCTGAAAGTTGTCACCACCGGAGAGCGCTGGGACATCCACAACAAGCCGGCTACTGCGGTGAACATCGCGTTCACCTGCCCGGGCCTGGTTCAGCTAGGGCTTCCCCTCGCCAGCCTGCTCAGTTTTCCGCTCGAATTCCAGCAGGGGATGCGGGCGCGCGGGGATATCCTGGGCGATCTGGGAAGGAATGGACCCGCGCACTGGGACCGCGTATGGCAAGAAGGCCAGGTGCATGCGTGGCTGGCCGTGAATGCGCGTTCCAGCCTGGCGCTCGAAAAATGCAGCCGGGATATGCAAGACCTGTTGGCGCAAACGCAAGGCGCGCGCGTGCTCGAGCCGCAGGATGCCGGTGCGATTTCGATTGGCGACGAGGTCACGGCGAAGGAGCACTTCGGCTATACCGATGGCTTCGGCAATCCGGATTTCAAAGGCGCGCAGCGCGAATGCGTGCCGGGACAAGGCAAGCTGACGGAAAACGGCGGCTGGGAAGCCCTGGCCACCGGCGAGTTTCTGCTGGGCTATGCCGATGAAGCCGGAGAACTGCCCGTGGCGCCGATTCCGCACCTGCTGGGCCGCAACGGCACCTTCATGGTTTACCGCAAGCTGCATCAGAATGTGGCCGCGTTTCGTGCCTACCTGGACGCCAAAGGAAGCCAGTATCCCGGCGGCAAAGAGAAACTGGCCGCCAAATTCGTGGGCCGTTGGCGCGACGGGACACCGCTCGAACTGTCTCCCGGCCGGCCCGATCCCGCGATAGTGAAGGACGACACTAAGAATACGAACTTCACGTACGGCGCTGACCTCGCCGGAACCCGCTGCCCCATCGGCGCGCATATCCGGCGCGCGCACCCGCGCGATGCATTTGGATTCAACGGCGGGCTGGTCAACCGCCGCCGCGTCATGCGCCGCGGATTGCCGTATGGGCAGTACGTGCCGGAAGGGCAGCCGGTGAGCGACGCCGACGACCGCGGCATCATCTTCATGGCGCTGAACGCCAGCATTTTCCGGCAATTTGAATTCGTGCAGCAGCAATGGATGGAATACGGCAACGACGCGCACCAGGGGAACGACAAGGATCTGCTGGTGGGTAATCACAACGGCAAGGACCGGTTTGTGGTTCAGGGAACTACCGATCCTGCCAACCCGCCGTTCATCTGCGGCGGCCTGACGAACTTCGTGGAACTGCGCGGCGGAGACTACTTCTTCATGCCGAGCCTGACGGCGCTCGCCATGATGGCCACCGATGGGGTCGATCCGCGGTAAACGTCCGGGTAGCGAAAAATGCCACTTTTTGACTCTCTGCGGAACACGCTCGAACGTGCCGGTGAACAGTTTGGCGCAGGCGTGCATGCCGCCGGCGAAGCGGTCGAGCGCGAACTCGCCGCGGCGGAGCAGGATTTAACGGCGTTCTTGGACAAGCTGAAAGCCCACGCCATCCGGGACCCCGAGCCGATCTTCGCAGTGCTCCGCCGTGTGAAACCGGTCCTCCTGGTGAAAAACTTCGCGCTGGTCACCTGCTTCGACGACGTGCAGGAGGTGCTCTCGCGCGACAACGTCTTCCAGGTGACATACGGCGAAAAGATGCGTGTGATCACCGGCGGAAACGATTTCTTTCTCGGCATGCAGGATTCACCCGCTTATGAACGCGACGTCGCGCACATGCGAAGCGTGATCCGCCGCGAAGATATTCCGCTGCGTATCGTGCCCTTTGTTGCGCAACAGGCGAGCGCTCTGATCGACGCGGCAGGACCCGAAATCGACGTCGTCAAGCAGTTGACCAAAACCGTGCCCGCGCGCTGGGTGGGTGATTATTTCGGATGTCCGCCCCCTTCGGACGAGGAACTGGCCCTTTGGGGAAGCGCGATTTTCCAATATCTGTTCACCGATCTCACCAACGATCCGGTGGTCGGCAAAGCGGCGCGGGATGCGGCCCAGCGAGCGCGCGACTGGCTCGACGGGACCATCGCCAACCGGAAAGCGCATCCGAATGCCAATGACGATGTGCTGAACCGCTGCCTGGCATTGCAGAAAGCCGGTCTGCCCGGCATGGACGATCTGGACATACGCAACAACCTGTTGGGGCTCCTGACGGGCGCCATCCCGACCACTTCCAAGTGCTGCGCGCAGGCGCTCGACCAATTGCTAAACCGGCCGGATGCTCTGGCAGGCGCGCAAAGAGCCGCGCAGGCCGGCGATGACGCGCTATTCGCCGCGTATGTATTTGAGGCGCTGCGCTTCAATCCGAACAATCCGGGCGTATTCCGGATCGCCGTCCAGGATTACGTAGTGGCCCGCGGCACGTGGCGCGAAACCCTGATCCCCAAGGGCGCTACCGTGCTCCCTGCCACCCAATCGGCCATGTTCGACGAGCGGATGGTGGATCATCCGAACGAATTTCGAACAGACCGGCCCAGCTATCTCGACATGCACTTCGGCTATGCCCTGCACACCTGCTTCGGCCAGTACATCAATCGCGTGCAGATCCCGGGCATTCTGAAGCCGTTGTTGCAGAAGGCCCGCGTGACTCGCGCGGGCGAACTCGCATACGAAGGACCGTTTCCCTCCAGCTTACGGGTCAGGGTGGCGTAACGGCCCGCAGTCGTGCGGCAGGCCCTCGGCCCATCGCCTGCTTGGAGCTACCCGCGACGCGCTTGAAGGCTCGCTCCAGCTAGTTTTCCTGTTTTCGCCAGCCGTTCCGGATTCCGGGCGAGCAGAAATCTGAATCGCCAACACGAGCTCGCGGTATGCTTGTTTTTCACGACACGCGAGGAGGTTTCGATGAGGCAAAATTTCGGCATGTGGCGCACCTGTCGTAGGGAGGGCGCCCTGCCACAGAGTTTTGCCGCGCCCTTCCTGGTTCTGATTTGCGGCGTCGCTCCCTGTCTGGCGCAGGCGCCGTCTCTTCCGGCCTACGTCACGCTGCCTGCGCAGGTGCAGCTCAAGCCGAATGCTACCCAGGAAGATTATGGCGAGGCGGAGTTCAACATCCCCGGCAAACCCAACGCGGTCCAGCGAGCCAGGCACTGGAATGGTAACCTGACGCCTCTCAACGTCCCCCGCAGTACCGATCCGGAAGCGGTCTGGGCGCAGATCAAGCCGACCCTGGTGCGGGGTGGATGGACCGTTATCTCGGAGTTGCCCGGTCAGGAGAAGTTTGCCCGCTATCAGAAGGACGGCCACGACACCTGGTTCGGTCTGTGGATTCTCAATGCGGAGGAACTGCGTTTGGACCTCGTCGAAGTTGGGCCGCCGGCTCTCAAGCTGAAACTGAAAGCTCCCGCGGCGGAACCCGAAACGGTCAGCGCCAGGACCCGGTGACTTTCCGTATCTGTCTCCGCTCCCCGGCTCCATAGCCGGAGGCGGCCATCTCGACGACTCGCAAATGATGATAGATGTGGACGTCGACAAGAACAACCACGAGAAGCAAGTGGTCGGCAGCGGCTCGATCATTAAGTCCTACACGCTGCCGCCGCCGCTGCGAACCACGGTCCTGTTCGCCACCGTCTATCACGAAGCGCTCACGCAAGCGGGCTGGACGATTGTGAAACAGATCCAGAACGTCCACTCCGCGGACGCGGTTCTCAATCCCACTACAATGCCAACGGGCGCGATCTTTGGGCGTCCTTGCACAGCAGCGGCGGAGACTACACGATCCAAGTCGCCGATGTTGGCGGCGAGGATATTGGCAAGGAACTGGACCGGGATTGCCACGTCGCGCTCTACGGCATCCACTTCGATTTCAACAAAGCGACGTTGCCCCGGATTCGGAGCCGATTCTGCAAAAAATACTGGCGTTGCTCAAAGCCAGACCGGACGTTAAGTTGGAAGTGCAGGGACACACCGATAACGTCGGCGGCGACGACTACAACCAGAAACTGTCCGACTCGCGAGCGGCCGCCGTCCTCGTGTGGCTTCGCGCAAAGGGCATTGCGGCCGATCGCCTGACGGCGCACGGATACGGTCTGAAGGTCCCTATTGCCGATAACGGCAGCGACGAAGGCCGAGCCAAGAATCGCTGGGTAGAGATCAAGAAGCAAGGGTGTGGGAAACAAGAGTCACCTACCGGGCCGCCCCAGGCCGAGAGCCCGCCCTACCAAAACGTTCCCCTTGACAATCTAGGGCAAGCTGCCGCATACTATCCCTAGATCGTCATAGGAAACGCAAACTCATGGCTAAATCCGAATCGCCCATGCTGCTGCAAGGCACGCTCGATCTGCTGATCCTGCACGCCCTCGGCCGCGGTCCCCTGCATGGCTACGCCATCGCCGAGACCATCCACCTGCTCTCCGATCAAGCGCTCAAGGTCGAGGAAGGATCGCTCTACCCGGCGCTCTACCGCCTGGAGCTTGACGGCGCCATCAAGGCCAAATGGGGCGTCTCGGAAAACAAGCGGAAAGCGAAATTCTACGAAATCACCCGCCGCGGCGCGAAGCTGCTGGCCGCCGAGCAGCAGACCTGGAACCGCCTCTCGGTCGGCGTGCAGCGCGTGCTGGAGAGGCAACCCTAGTATGCACAACCTGTTTCTGAAACTACGCCGCCGCCGCGGCATGGAACGCGACGTCCAGGCGGAACTGGCCTTTCATCGCGAGATGGCTGCCGCGCGGGGCAACCCGATCCCCTTCGGCAACACCACGGTCCTCCAGGAGCAGGCCCGCGACCTGTGGCGCTTCACCTTCTCCGAGAACCTGTGGCGCGATCTGGTGTACGGCTTGCGCGCCTTGCGGCGCAGCCCCGCATTGGTGGCTACCGCGCTGCTGTCCCTGGGCCTGGGTATCGGCGTCAATACCGGAATCTTCTCACTGGCCGTCGAATTTCTGTTCAGCGAGCCTTCGGTCACAGACGCGAAATCCGTTGTGTCGGTAATCCTGGGAGGCAATAGTCATGCGCGCAAGGACGTGGTGGAGTTCGTGCGCGCCAGCGGCCTCTTTCAGGAGGTAGTTGGCGCAAACGAGGAGACCTTCATTAATTTCGACGACGGCCTGGAGACCCGCCAGATCTTCTGCGTGCAGACCACCAGGAACTTTTTCTCCGTCCTGGGCGGGCCGATGGCTTCCGGCCGGGGCTACGTTCCCGCGGATGCGAACGAGGTTGCGGTGGTTGCCGACCATTTCTGGCGCACGCGGCTGCACGCCGATCCAGCCGTGGTGGGACGCACTATCCGCCTGGATGGGAGGCCTTACACCGTGGTCGGCATCCTGCCGCACGATTACCGGACACTGGTAGGCTTCGGTTTTTCGCCCGACGTCTACGTGCCCCGCTATCTGGAGGATACTTACCTGGCCATCTACGCCCGCCTGAAGCCTGGCATGACCATCGGACAGGCGCGCGCCGGGGTGCTCACGGTCGCGCGGCGTCTCGATCGGGCGCTCCCGGAGCAGTTCCCCTATACCGATAACTGCTCGGTGACCTCGGCCGGCGGCTTCGATCGTTTTAGCCACGAGTCTCAGTTGCAAACCGTCGGGCTGTTCTTTGCGATGTTATTGGTGGTAGTCGGGCTGGTGTTACTGGTGGCTTGTCTGAATGTCGCGAGCCTTCTGCTGGCGCGCGGTTCGGCGCGCCGTCAGGAACTGGCCATCCGGCTCTCGTTAGGCGCGGGCCGGTGGCGTTTGTTCCAACAATTGATGGCGGAGAGCCTGTTGCTGGCCATCGCAGGCGCGGCGCTTGGTCTGCTGGTCCACCGGGGCATGGCGCTCGGTCTGGAACAGCTCAGGCTGCCGTTGCCGGTGCCCATTCGGGTGCATTTGCAGCTCGACTGGCGCGTGATGACGTATGCCATTCTGCTCACGGGTTTCGCTACCCTGGCCTGCGGGATGGTGCCGGCCTGGCGATCCATCAAGCGGTCGATCGCAGTCGACCTGCGCCGGGAGAGCCGGCTGCGCGGCCAGCGCGCGCTGGTGACTTTGCAAGTGGCGTTGTCCGTGATCGTGCTCGCGGCCGGCTCGCTCTTCCTACGCAATCTCTGGCAAGCCCACGCGATTAGTCCAGGCTTCGATGTAATTCATACCCTGCTCGCGGATGTGAACCTGCCCCCGGCGGGGTATAAAGACGTTGCGCGAAAGCGTGCCTATGTCGCCGAGGGGCTGCGCGCGATCTCCGCGATTCCGGGCATTCAGGCGGCCGCCGCGGCGCGCGTCGTACCGTTTACCGATTCCACGACTTTCGGCATTAACATCACGCCTACCGACACCGGACGCAAAGTGCGAACGCATTTCCATTGGAATGCCGTTTCGCCCGATTACTTCCGGGTAATGAGCATCCCGCTCATCGCCGGCCATACCTTCCCATCCGGAGGCGCCCCCGCGGCACGCCAGGTAATCATCAATGCGACGTTCGCGCGCTTGTACCTTGGGGATCGCCCGGCGCTAGGCCGGAGCTTCCTTTGGATGGATGACAAGACGGCACGCGTGGTTATCGGTATTGTGCGAGACACCAAGAACATGACCATCGGGGAAGAAGACGAGGCCCAGCTTTATGAGGATCTTTCCCGGATCGACAATGACCGCACCGAGATCCAGTTCGTGCTGAAATCGGCTACTCCGCCGGGATCGCAATTGCGCCCCGTGAACGATGCCCTGCGGCGCGTCGAGCCGAATGCCGGCCTGAGAGTCGCCACACTCTATTCCAGCATCGGCCTGGCCTTTCTGCCTAGCCAGGTGGGCGCGGCTCTGCTGGGGGGCATGGGAGTTCTGGGTTTGCTGCTAGCGGCTATTGGGCTGTACGGCGTGATGGTCTATTCGGTCAGCCGCCGCACCCGTGAGATCGGCGTGCGTCTGGCGTTGGGGGCGGACCGCCGCGATATCAGCCGGATGATTCTGGGCAGCGCGGCGAAGCTGGTGCTCATCGGTTCGGCCGCCGGACTGCTCTGCGCTTTCTTCCTCGTGAAGCCGCTGGCCTTGTTTCTGGTGCCGGGCCTGCATCCCGGCGATCCGCTCACCTTTGTCGCGGTCGCTGTGCTGCTGGCTGCCACCGCTCTGCTTGCCGTCTGGAGCCCGGCGCGTTCCGCGGCCGCCGTGGATCCCAGTTCGTCCCTGCGCTATGAATAGCACGGACGTAGTGGGGCAGACCATCGTTTTCTGTGGTCTGCCTTTCCAGCGCTCAAACAATCCCCGACCCTTCGCGGATCACGACCAACCGATTGGCGGACACGTGATCCACGCGCTCCTGTTTGCCGTTCGGCCAGCGAATCACCAGATCGGCCTGCGTAGCGGTTCCCAGGCCGAAGTGCAGGCGGCGGTCGTTCGACGAATAGAAACTCGACTGGCTCAACACCTCCTGCGCTTGCACTTTTCCGCCGTAGTGCGCCGTCACGCGCGCGCCGATCGCGCTGCGGTTGGACTCCACGCCCTGCAGTTTCACTTTCAGCCAGTGCGCGTCGCCGGCTAGATCGTTGCGTAGCAGCGAAGGCGGTTCGTTGAGATTCACGATCACCATGTCCATATCGCCATCGTTATCGAAATCACCGAAGGCGCAGCCGCGGCTGGCATGCGCCGCAGTGATGCCCGGACCAGCCTGATCCAGCAGTTCCTCGAACTTGCCGTCGCCTAGATTGCGGAATATGACCCGCGGCGTGCGGAACGGATAGTTGGGCAGTTTGGCTTCCACTTCCGGATACACGCTGCCCGTGACAAAGAACAAATCCGGGTGGCCGTCGTTATCCAGATCCACCATGCCCGCGCCCCAGCCGATGAAGCGCGTTTCCACGGCCAGCCCCGCGGCGATGGTGGTGTCTTCGAAATTCCCCTTGCCATCGTTCTTATAAAGGATATTGGTGTCGTCGGCGAAATGGGTTTTGAAGATGTCCAGGCTGCCGTCCAGATTGTAATCGCCCACCGCCACGCCCATGCCGGCTTGTTCCATGCCGTCTTCGTTCAGCGCCACGCCGCTTTCGAGGCCGGTGTCCGTGAATGTGCCGTCATGATTGTTGCGTAGCAGATAACTGGGGGTGGAGTCGCAGGCCACATAGATATCCGGCCAGCCATCGTTGTCGAAGTCGGCCGACACGGCAGTCATGGCATAACCGCCTTTGATCTTGCCGATGCCCGACTTAGCCGTGACATCGCTGAACGAGCCGTCGCCGTTGTTGTGGTAAAGCGTCAGCGAGCCCGGCGGCAAACCCCGTGGTCCGCAGTTCACCGGAATCCCCTTCCAATTGCAGTTGCTGTTTTCGCCGGGCTTGGGTGTGTGGGCGAGATCGAATTCCAGGTACCGCGCCACCAGCAGGTCCAGGTGGCCGTCCCGGTCGTAGTCGATGAAAGTGCAGCCCGATCCCCAATGCGGGGCCGTTTGCAAAAGACCTGATTTCTGAGTTACGTCGGTGAAAGTGCCATCCCCGTTATTGTGATATAAAACATTCTCGCCCCAGTAAGTGATGAATAAGTCATCGAAACCGTCGTTGTCATAGTCGCCCAAACAGACAGCCGAAGCCCATCCGGCGCGTTTCAAGCCGGCGTGTTCCGTAACATCGGTAAAAGTGCCGTCGCGGTTGTTCTTATAGAGCCGGTTGTGAGCGTCCATGGGCGGATCGACGAGGCGCGTGCCACTCAGGATGAAGATATCCAGCCAGCCGTCGTTATCGTAGTCGATGAATGCCACGCCGCAGCCCACGGTTTC
Source organism: Bryobacteraceae bacterium (assembly GCA_049511415.1). Classification (GTDB taxonomy): domain Bacteria; phylum Acidobacteriota; class Terriglobia; order Bryobacterales; family Bryobacteraceae; genus Bog-159. The sequence goes on from JBEKYC010000022.1 coordinate 11,829, forward strand.
GATGATGTAGTCTTTGTGCGTGGCGCCGCCGTAGATCACCGGGGCGCGCAGCCCGGCTTGCTCGGCGATGTCCACGAAACGCGCGTTCCAGGGCCGGCCGGACGGCTTGGCCCGCGGCAGGGGTTTCACACCGCGGCTGGAGATGCCTTGCGCGAAGATGCGTAAGGCCGGAGCCGTAAGCAGACTGAGGCAGGCACGCCGGGTGAACCCTGTGGACATCCACTTCAGTATAGGGGTGCTTGCCAGGTCCTATACTGTTGGCTATGCGTGTCGCTTTCCTCCTCCTGGCCGGAGCCGCGTGTTTCGCTGGCGACCTGCGGATTTCGCGGCCTGTCCGCACATGGGAATTCCTGGATGCGGCCGGACCGCATGCGGCACTGCTCGGCGCGGAGAACGGCACGCTGGAGGCCTACGTCTACCCCTTGAAGATCCTCGGCGCTCTCAAGCTCCGTTTCATCACCGGCGGGACGGTGATCCCCGGCGAGAGCATAGCGCGGCAAATCACCGCGCGCCCGGAATCGTACACCATCACGTATTCGGGTGATGATTTTCAAGTGTCGGAAACCCTGCTGGCGCCCATCGACGAACCGGGGGCCCTGGTGTTTCTCAATGTGGAAGCCCGCAATTCTTTGCGCATCGACGTATCCTTTCAACGGGACTTTCAACTCATGTGGCCGGCGTCCATCGGCACCGGTTACGCCGGGTGGAGCGCCGATTTGCATGCCTTCATGTTCGGCGCGGATGGGCAACCCTATGCGGCGGTCTTCGGATCGCCCGATGCGGTGCTCGAATCGGAGGCCTACGCCACGAATTACTCGGCGGCCGCCGCGTCGGTTTTTACTCTGGGCGAAATCAAAGGACACGCTACGCGTGTGCTGGCGGTGGCGGCCTCTATGAAGTCGTCCGCTGAAGCCGAAGCGAGTTATCGCCGCCTGGCCGCGCGCGCCGCGCCTCTGGCGGACGAGACGGCAACTTACTATCGCAATTATTTAGCAGGGACCATCGAGTTATCGCTGCCGGACAAGCAGTTACAGGAAGCTTATGACTGGTCGCGCATCAGCGTCCTCAAGGGATTCGTTGACAATCCGTTTCTGGGGCGCGGACTGGTGGCGGGCTACGGCCCGTCGAAGGGCGCTTACCGGCCCGGCTTCGCCTGGTTCTTCGGGCGTGACTCCTTCTGGACCTCCTTCGCCCTCACCTCCGCCGGCGATTTCGCCAACGCGCGCGAGGCCATCGCCTTCATTTCTCACTTCCAGCGGGATGACGGCAAGATTCCGCACGAGATTTCACAATCCGCCGGCCTGGTGGATTGGTTCAAGCAGTTTCCCTACGGATTCGCGTCGGCCGACGCCACCCCGCTCTACGCCATCGCGACCGGCGAATACGTGCGCGCCAGCGGCGATGTGGCATTTGCCCGCGAGCAGGCGCCGCGGCTTTGGAAGGCGCTGGCGTTCATGCGATCCACGCTGGATGCCGCCGGCTTCCCGCGCAATCTACACGTCGGCCATGGCTGGGTGGAAGGTGGTCCGCTCCTGCCGGTGGATGTGGAGTTCTACCAGGCCGGTTGCTACGTCGAGGCGCTACGCTCGCTGGCCATGCTGGCGCGCGCCGTCGGCGACCAGCCTCGCGCGGGCGAGATCGCGGCGGAATTCGAAACCAAGCGCCGCGCCCTGGAAGATCGCTTCTGGCTCCCGCCGTCCCACGCTTACGCCTTCGCCCTGGACACCAGCGGCCAACCCGTGGATCAGCCCAGCGTGCTCGCCACCGTTCCCATGTGGTTCGGCCTGCCGGACCGGCAGCACGCGCAGGAGATGATCGGGCGCCTGGCGGAAGAGCCGCACTCGACCGATTGGGGCATGCGCATCATTTCATCGCACAGTCCCCGGTACGATCCGTCGGGGTATCATTTCGGTTCGGTCTGGCCGCTGTTTACCGGCTGGGCCGCAGTCGGCGAATACCGCTATCATGCGGCCGAGCCGGCGCTGGCCAACCTCCGCGCCAATGCCTGGCTGGCGCTCGACGGCGCCGGCGGCAATACTACCGAAGTGCTCTCGGGCGACTCCTACTCGCCGCTCTCGACCGCCTCGCCCCACCAGATCTGGTCGGCGGCCATGGTCGTGTCGCCGCTGCTGCGCGGGTTGCTGGGTCTGCAGAGCGATGCGGCTGCGCGCCGCATCGTGTTCGCGCCGCATCTGCCCGCAGACTGGACCACCGCCGGTGTTCACGGCGTCCCGCTTCCCGGCGCGCGCGTGGACCTCGACATCCGCCGAGACGACACCGCCCTGCAGTTAAGCGTGACCAATTCCGGGACCGAAGGCGTCACACTGGAGTTCGCGCCCGCCTATCCGCCGTGCGCGCATGTGGACAGCGCGGCGGTCGACGGACGGCCCGTCACCTGGAAGATGGAGCAAGCCGGCCTCGATTGGCATCCGCGGTTTGAATTCGCCGCCAAACCGGGAAAGACGATACTTGATATCCGGCATCACGGGCTGTTCGGCTATGTCATCCCCTTCGGGCCGCCGCATCTGGCCGGGCCCAGCGAAAACTTGAAAGTGGTGAAGGATGAATGGTCGGAAGACGGGCATAAGCTGCTGCTGACGGTCGCGGGGCGCCCCTCGCGCCAATATCGCGTAGAGTTGATAAATGCTGGAATGGTGCAGAGTCTCTCGGGTGCCGAGCGCGAAGGCGCCTCCGGGCTGCTCGTGACCATCCCGGGCCAGGGCCCTGATTACGTGCATCGTCAAATTGCCTTCGCCCTGCGGTGATACCTTGTCCGAAAAATTTCCCTTCGAAATCCAGGCCGAGTGCCCCGTCACCCGCGCCCGTGCCGGCCTTCTGCACACCCCCCACGGCATCGTCGAAACGCCCGTCTTCATGCCCGTCGGCACCCAGGCCACCGTCAAAGGACTTGCCCCCCGCGATCTCGCCGGTGAACTCGACGCCCGCATCCTCCTGGCCAACACTTATCACCTGTATCTCCGCCCAGGCCCCGACCTGATCCGCTCCCAGGGCGGCCTGCACCGCTTCATGTCCTGGCCCCGCGCCATCCTCACCGACTCCGGCGGATTCCAGGTCTTCAGCCTCAGCGGCCTGCGCAAAATCACCGACGATGGCGTCGTGTTCCAGTCGCACCTGAACGGCGATACCCACACCTTCACGCCCGAATCGACTGTCGATACCCAGCTCGCTTTCGGCAGCGACATCATGATGGTGCTCGACGAGTGTCCCGAATATCCCGTCAGCCGCGAATACGCCCGCGCCGCCATGCAGCGCACCGTCCGCTGGGCGCGTACCGCTTTCGCGCATTTCAAAAACCGACGCCCGCAGCTCGCCACCCGCCACGCCCTGTTTCCCATCGTGCAAGGCTCCATGTTCCCCGACCTGCGCCGCGAATGTGCCGCCGAACTGGTGGAACTCGACGCCGACGGCTACGCCATCGGCGGCCTGTCCGTCGGCGAGCCCCGCCCGCTGAGCCTCGAAATGGTGGAATCCACCGAAGCCCTGCTGCCGCGCAATCGCCCGCGCTATGCCATGGGCGTCGGCATGCCGGAGGAACTGCCCGAATACGTCGCCCGCGGCATCGACATGATGGATTGCGTCCTGCCCTCCCGCAACGCCCGCAACGGCTGCCTGTTCACCTCCCAAGGCGTGGTGCGCATCAAGCAGGCGCGCTACCGCGGCGACTCCGCCCCGCTCGATCCAAACTGTAACTGCTACACCTGCGCCAACTTCTCCCGCGCCTACCTGCGCCACTTGTTCCAAGCCGGCGAAATCCTCTACGCCATGCTCGCCACCTTGCACAACGTCAAGCGCTACCTCGACATCATGCGCGAAATCCGCCGCGCCATCCTGATAGGGGCGTATCCGGAATACCTGCAAGCCGCGCGCACGTCCGCGGCGGACCAGAAGTTGGAACTCGGCCCGTCTTCGCCTCCTGGATGAAACGTTTGACGCCCCGCCATCACTACTACATAGTCTCGCCTGCTGAGACGAACTTCTGCTGGAGGATTACATATGAGCGACCCAACGAATCGACCCAACATTCGCATAGCCGACTTCCAATTCGCGGAAGTGCACGCGGCACTCAAGCCGGTCCCTGCTCCCCCACCCCCAAGTCTCGGCCCACTCGCCGCATTTGTCGGAGATTTCGTCGGTGACGGCTTCAACACCATCTTCCGGCCCGACAACTCCGTGACGCCTACGCCGTTGCCCATTCCCGTTCCCGCCAGCGACAACATCCTGGAATTGAACCTCACCGCCGAAATCCTATCATTTTCAAAGGGCCTGGGTTCCGTGCCCAATCGCGGGACCACGCCGCAAGGCGACGTCTTCCTCAACGGCGTCCCTTATGTGCAGAGCGTCAACGATATTACGACCGGTAAAAGCACCGGAATCCACTTTGAGCCCGGATTGTGGATGATTGTCCCGCCAACCACTGTCCCCACCGAAGGCGTAACCCTCGTGCGCATGGCGTCGATCCCGCATGGGACCACGATCGAGGCCCAGGGGACCTCCACGTCCATTGCCGGCCCGCCTACCATTGCGCCGGTCAACATCACCCCCTTCGTCACCGGATCAAATCCGCCAACCTTGATTCCCTTCCCCAGCCAGACAGCCACCAACGCGGGTACGCCTCGGATTCCACAAGACTTAACCAGCTTCATCGCCGCCGGCACCATCACCCAAGCCATCCTGGACGATCCCAATACGTTGCTCCGCAATCACATCAGCAAACAGAAGATCGTTGCCACCACCGCCATCTTCATTTCCACCGCTCCGCCGCCACCCGCCGGCCTCTTCGGCGGCGGCACCGACAATATCGCCTTTTTGCTGGGTCAGGCCAACGCCGCAAAGCCAAACGCCCAGACCCTGCAGATGACCGCCGTTTTCTGGATCGAAACCGTGGAGGAGACCATCCTGATTCCACCCTTCCACGTCGGTCAACCGCCTTTTGCCATCAAAGCCAGGCCCAGCGTTCCAGGACAGCGCGTGCCGACCTTTTCCGTCACACCGCCGTTCGATCTGGAAATGCCGCGTGAGATTACGGTGAAATTCACCCAGATTCAGTACACCCAGTTGGTCCTGCTGAACTTCAACGGCCTCACCTGGCCCCACGTTTCTGTCAACACCCTCGTGCCGGCCGACGACATCGTCGTTCCCCCCTCCGTTTGGGCGTGAACCATTGCGTAGTCTGGGCGGTACTCCCTAGCGCCGCCCAGCTTTTTAGCCCAAAAGCGCCCAAAAACGCCCAACCAATCCGCCGTCCCGCTTCTTCCAAACCACAGATTCCAGAAGCTTTATAAGAAAATGGTTTCGTTCCTTCCAAAATCCCCGCCCGTAGGCCCAAACCCACCCCCTCCCGCCTTGACATCAGGCCCGCCATCAGTCACGCTATACTGTCTGTTGGAAATCTGAATATTTGTGAACCGTGGCGCTCCGCCGCCCGGTTGAAAATGAGTAGTCTGCCAACGTGGTCCCAAATCTAATTCTCCAAACCTCGTCCCCGGCGGGTGGTTCCCTGCTGGGCTTCCTCCCCATCCTTCTGATCTTCGGAATCTTCTATTTCCTTCTGTTCCTTCCCATGCAACGGCAAAAGAAGAAGCAGGCGGCGATGCTGACTTCCCTGCAGAATGGCAACACCGTGCTCACCAGCGGTGGTATTGTGGGGACCATTGTTTCCATCGGCGACGACGACACCTTGGTGTTGCGGGTCAAGCCTGACAATATTAAGCTGCAGGTGGCCCGGAGCGCCGTCTCCAACCTGGTAACCGGCGGCGACGGCAAGAAATAAATCGTAGGACAATAACTTAAGCTAGGCAAATCCTCATGCAAAAAAATGTGACCGGTAGGACCATAGTCATCGTTGTGACGATCCTGATCTGCGTGTTCGGCATCATCGGCTTCCCCAAGTCGAAAGATGCCCTCGTCGATAATGTGACCCACAACATCCGGCTGGGGCTGGATCTGAAGGGCGGCAGCCACATGGTGTTGCAAGTCCATGTGCAGGACGCCATCAAGACCGAGGCGGACGGCGCCATCGAGCGCATGAAGGACGAGTTGCACAAGCAGTCGATCGACTTCACCGACATCTCGCACAACGATCCCGCCACGGTGGACGACGCCGACAAGATCGAAATCGACGTCAAAGGCGTGCCCGCCACCAAGACCACCGCATTCCGCAACCTGATCGCGGATCGCTTTCCCCAATGGACGCTCACGCCGTTGAATGCCACCGACTATAAATTGAACATGCGCCCCAGCGACCTGCTGACGCTCAAGCGCGACACCGTGGAACGTTCCCTCAATACCATCACCAACCGCATCAACCAGCTCGGCTTGACCGAGCCCACCGTGCAGCAGTACGGGCAGGCCGATAAGGCCTTCGAGATCCTGGTGGAACTCCCCGGCGTGGATGATCCGGCGCGCGTGAGCGAAATCATGCAGAAGACCGCGCAACTGGAGATCGACGATGTCAAGGACGGTCCCTATCCCACCCGCGACGCGGCTCTCTCCCAAAAGGGCGGCATTCTGCCGTTGAATACCAAGTTGGTCAAGATGCGTCCGTCGGGGGGCGCCGAAGAGTGGTATCTGATATCGCGTACACCCGTCATCCGTGGTACTGACCTGCGCAACGCGCGCGCCGGCCAGGATGAATTCCGCAAGTGGGATACGCAGTTCTCGCTCAGCCCGGATGCCGGCAAACGGTTCGGCCGGTACACCGAGGCCAACGTCGGCAACAAGCTGGCCGTGGTGTTGGACAACGTAATCTATAGTGTGGCCGTAATCAAAGGACGCATCGAGGATAGCGGCCAGATCGAGAACATCGGCACGGAGCAGGAGGCGTCCGATCTGGCTTTGGTGCTGCGTGCCGGCGCCCTGCCCGCCACTATCGAACCGGTCTATGAAAGCTCCGTGGGGCCCTCCCTGGGCGCCGATTCCATCCATGCCGGTATCGTGGCCGGCTTGGCCGGATTGATCGCCGTAATCGCCGTGATGCTGGTGTACTACAAGCGCAGCGGCGTGAACGCGGTCCTCGCGCTCATCTTGAATACAGTAATCCTGCTGGCCGCCCTCTCCTACTTTAAGGCGGTGCTCACGTTGCCCGGTATCGCCGGTGTCATCCTGACGATCGGTATGGCGGTCGATAGCAATGTGCTGATCTTCGAGCGTATCCGCGAGGAGTTGCGCGCGGGCAAGGCCATTGTATCGGCCGTGGACGCCGGCTTCTCCAAAGCCTGGTGGACGATCGTCGACACCCACGTGACCACCGTAGTTTCCTGCGCCTTCCTCTTTATTTTTGGGGAAGGACCGGTCCGGGGATTTGCGGTGACCCTGACCATCGGTCTGCTGGCGAACGTCTTTACCGCCGTGTTCGTGTCGAAGGTGATCTTCGACTATGAATTGTCCGGCCGCCGCCAGTTGGCGGAATTGAGCATATAATGTGGTGGCTGGTCGCCCGGCGGTGAAACCCGGCGGCCAGTATCGGTTTTTGGGGAACAATCTGAACAGGTCCGGTGTCAAAAAAGTGTTAAGCACCGGTATGGCGTTTACCGATGGAAATCTTTAAACAGACAAATTTCGATTTTTTGAATTACAAGTGGCCGTTCATCGGCGCTTCGCTGGTGCTTTCCGTGGCGGGAATCACAAGTATCATCCTTCATGGTGGATTGCGTTACGGCATCGACTTCAAGGAAGGCACCCAGATGACCGTGAAGTGGAAGGGCACGCCTCCCGAGGATAAGATTCGCGCCGCGCTCGCCAGCAAAATCAAGGGCGAGGTCACCGTGCAGCCGATCTCGGATGTGTCCACGCACGACGAGGTCGTCATCGGCACCGAACGCATGGGTGAGCAGCAGATGAACGTTGCGCGCAAGACCATGCGGGATACCCTGGAGGCCACTTTCGGCGAACCGCAGAGCGGCAAGCTGGATTTCAATAATGCGGGCGCGGCTGAAATTGCCGACCGCATCACGGTCCCGCTGCAACAAGCCGGCGTGCAGCTTTCCGACCAGGCCTTGCAGAAACTGTCCAACGACATCCGCACGTTTCGGGATTCACCGCCGCGCTCCGGCGTGCTCTCCAGCTTCGACGGACTGGCGGCTGTTACGGGAGTAAACTCTGCTATTATTAACGTTCTCAAACAGCAGTGTTACCTGGCGCCATTCTCGATTCAGAAAGTGGAGATGGTCGGTCCGAAGGTCGGTGGCGAACTCCGTACCAAGGCCGTCCTGGCCACGCTTTACGCGCTGGGTGGAATGCTGGTATATATAGCCTTTCGTTTCGAGTGGATTTATGGTGTGGCAGCCGTAGTAGCGTGCTTCCACGATACGATCATCACGATCGGGCTGTTCTCCCTTTTCAATAAGGAGATCACGCTCACGGTGATCGCGGCTTTGTTGACGTTGGTCGGCTATTCCATGAACGATACGATCGTCATCTTCGACCGCATACGCGAGAACATCAAAATCCTGCGGCGCGAGCCGCTCGAATCCCTGATCAACAAAAGCGTCAACCAGACTTTGAGCCGGACCGTCATGACCTCCGGTCTGACGTTCTTGACCGTGATCGCGCTTTTTCTGTTCGGCGGCCCGGTGTTGCATGGCTTTTCTTTCGCATTGGTTGTAGGTATTATTATCGGTACGTATTCGTCGGTGTTCGTGGCCAGTCCGATTGTTTTGTTCTGGCATAATTGGGCGGACGAGCGGAAGAGAACCGCTCCCGTGCCTGTAGCGGCCGCCAAGGCGCAGCCGGCGCGCCCTGCGGATCCCGCGCGGAAGGGTTCGACCAAAGCCGTCAAATAGTGGAGGCAAGGAGGAAGTTATGTTCGAGCAAACGTTCGTCGATGGCACGGGAACAACACACAAGAGCTGGACCGTGCTGGTTTCCTTCATCGGGCAGATGTGCGTGATTGCCGTCGCCATCCTGATCCCCATGATCTACTTCGATGCGCTGCCCAAGAGCCAGTTGACCAGTTTCCTGGTGGCGCCACCCCCGCCGCCTCCGCCTCCTCCCCCGCCGGCCGCCGCCCCGCCCCGCGTCGTCAAGGTGATTCCACGCCAGTTTGACGCCGGCCGCCTGATGGCGCCCAAAGTCATCCCCAAAGACGTTGCCATGATTAAGGAAGAAGAACTGCCGCCGCCGTCCGCGGGCGGCGTCGTGGGTGGAGTTCCTGGTGGCATGCCGGGCGGCACGCCCGGCGGCGTGATCGGCGGCATTATCGGATCGGTCCCCACCGCGGCGCCTCCGCCGCCTCCACCGCCCGTCAAGGTGGAAAAGCCGGTCACCCCGCAGCGCATCCGCGTCGGTGGCAACGTGCAGCAGGCCAAGTTGATCCGCCAGCCGAAGCCGATTTATCCTCCTTTGGCGAAGCAGGCCCGCATCTCCGGTGTCGTGAAGCTTGATGCGATCATCGGCAAGGACGGGACGATTCAGAACCTCCGCGTCGTGAGCGGGCACCCGCTGTTGGTGCCGGCCGCCCTGGAGGCCGTGAAGCAATGGGTTTACCAGCCGACTCTCCTCAATGGCGAGGCGGTGGAAGTGGTAACGCAGATCGACGTGAATTTCACGTTGAGCAACTAAGTAGTCTGTTACACTAATTCAACTCGCAGGAGACAACGACAATGCTTTTGCAGACGCAAGTTTGGGCGTTCCTTTTACTGCAGGAGGGCGGCGGCACCATCGGATGGGACCCTCGCTCTCTCTGGTCACAGATGGGTCTTCCCGCCAAGCTGGTGGTGATCGGCCTGTTCATCATGTCGGCATGGTCTATCGGCGTCATGATTGACCGGCTACTTGCCTATAGCGCCGCGCGCAAGCAATCCCGCGCGTTCGCGCCGGCCGTGGCGGGCGCCTTGAAGGAAGGCAAGCTCGACGAAGCTATCAAGATCGCCGACCGTTATAAGAAGAGCCATTTGGCGAAGGTAGTGGTGGCCGGACTCCAGGAGTTTCAGGCGCACCAGATGAGTTCCGATATTCCGGGTGAAGAGATCGAAGCTTCGCAACGCGCTCTGGAACGCGCCGAAGCCATCGTGCATGCCGAATTGAAGCGCGGCATCAGCGGCCTGGCAACCATCGGTTCGACGGCCCCCTTCGTGGGTCTGTTCGGAACGGTAGTCGGCATCATCAACGCGTTCAAGGGGATTTCGACCGAGAAGTCCACCGGTCTGGGCGCCGTGGCGGGCGGCATTTCCGAAGCCTTGGTGACCACCGCCATCGGTTTGTTCGTGGCTATCCCGGCCGTCTGGATGTTCAACTACTTCACGGGCAAAATCGAGGCCTTTGACGTGGAAATGGGCAACTCCAGTTCCGAGCTGATCGACTACTTCCTGAAGCGGTCGCAGCGCGGCGCGGCGGCCCGCAAGTAGACGTCGACGAGTATACATCCAGCGAGTTGAATCGGACGCCCTGGTTCGCGCCGGGGCGTCCCGGATACAGCCTGGAGTGGAGGCTTTTACATGTCGGTAATCATTAAACAAAAATCGCCGCCGCCCGTGGCGGACATCAACGTAACCCCGATGGTGGACGTGATGCTGGTTCTGCTCATCATCTTCATGGTCATCACGCCCATGTTGTCCAAAGGCGTGAGCGTCGACTTGGTGAAGACGGTGAACCCTATTGCCATGCAGGCCGCTGACAAGAGCGATGCGATCATCGTCGCTGTCACGCGCGACGGCAAGACTTACCTGAATACCACGCAGATGGCCGCCGACCAGCTTCCAGGCAAAGTCAAGGATATGTTGACCAACCGCCTGGACAAGACCTGCTACGTGAAGGCCGACTCTCGCGCGCGGTATGAAAAGGTAGTCGACGTCGTCAACAACTTGCGCGCGGCGGGCGTCGACCAGTTGGGGCTGCTCACCGAGCAGATGCAGCAAAAGAAGGGTTCAGCTACACCCGCGCCGGCTGGACAGTAAGAGAATGGCGGGATTGATGTCGCGCGGAGTTTGAGTTCCGCACAGAGGATAAGGAGTAATTCTATGGGAATGGCAGTGGGAGGCGCTAAAGGCGCCATATCCAGCATCAACATGACGCCCATGATCGACGTGCTTCTGGTGCTGATCATTATTTTTATGGTCATCACGCCGTTGACACCGAAAGGACTGGAGGCTTTGGTGCCGCAGCCGCCTCCGCCGGGCACGCCGCCTCAGGCAGCCGATACCCGCACCGTGGTGATCGTGATCAACAAGGATAAGAGCTTCATGATCAACCAGGATCCCACGCCGGAGGCCAACCTCGGTCCGCGCCTGGAAGAGATCTTCAAGACCCGCGCCGAGCGTGTGGTGTTCGTGAAGGGCGATCCCGACCTGGAATTCCAGTATGTGGCCAAGGCCATCGACATCGCGCACGGCGCTGGTATCGACAAGGTCGGACTCATGACGCCCCAAATGGAGGCCGGACAATAATGAAACGCACCGTAATTGGGGCCGTGGCGGTCGCCGCGCTGGTTCTATTCGCTTCCGGTTGTCAGAAGCTGAAGGCTCGCGACGAGCTGAACAAGGGCGTCCAGGCGTTTAAAAACGCTCAATATCCGCAGGCCGTGGAGCGGTTCAAGTCCGCCGTCGAGTTGGATCCCGGCTTCTCTACGGCACGGCTGTATCTGGCTACGGCGTACATGCAACAGTTCATTCCGGGCGCCGATTCCCCGGACAATATGCAGATGGCCAACGCCGCCCAGGATCAATTCCAGCAGGTCTTGAACGCCGAGCCCAAGAACGAGTTAGCCATCGCCTCCATCGCCAACCTCTACTTCCAGGAAAAGAAGTTTGACGACGCCAAACAATGGTATGAAAAGCAGGTTCAGGTAGACCCCAAGAGCAAGGAAGCCTACTACACCCTCGGCGTCATCGCCTGGACAAGGGCGTTCCAGCCCCGCATGGATGCCCGCGCCAAAATGGGCATGAAGCCGGAAGATCCTGGTCCCCTGAAAGACAAGAAAGTCCGCGCGGATCTGGCCACCAAGAACGAACCGGTCATCGACGAAGGCATTAAGGACCTCGATAAGGCTTTGCAGCTCGATCCCGAGTACGACGACGCCATGGCTTACGAGAACCTCCTCTACCGCGAAAAGGCGGATCTGGAAGAATCGTCGGACGCGTACAAGAAGGACACGGACGTCGCCGATAACTGGGTGCAGAAAAGCCTGGATACCCGGAAGATCAAAGCCGAACGGAAACCCACCGGCGGCGGTATCACCACCGATACAAAGTAAGCCCTGCTAACCGCCAACCAGCTTGCAATCCATCGGCGGATCCCTGTAACCTGACTGTAACGGGTTGCATGGATCCGCCGATGCGCACTCTGATCCTCCTCTCTTTCCTCGCCGCCATCTGTGCGTTCCTGTGTCCGGCCGTGCAGAGGTCTTTGCGCGCCATCCTGCAATCTCACCCGGCGGCATTGTTCGCCGCGCCGGCCGTGCTTACGCTGCTGTTCCTGGCGCTCGCGGCGGGCGCAGGGGTCTTCAGCCTGCCTCTCGCGCTGCTCGTGCTGGCTTACACTTCCGCGCCCGTGTCAATCGCATTCGCACAGGGTCCCGCCGCCGGCAATCGGCCGTCCTGGCTGGATTTCGCCATCATCCTGATGCTCTGGCTGCCGCTCGAATTCTCCGCCGGCCAGCACCTCATTCCCCGCCCCGCCCAAGGCTTTTTGCATAGCGTCGCCTATGGCATCGCGATCCTGCTGGGATTGGTCCTTTTCCTGGGCTTTCGCGCGCTGCCCGGCATGCAGTACAACCTGCCGCGCGGGCGCGATCTCGCCTATGGCGCGGCCGGCTTCGCCATCGCGGCGCCCGTCCTGATCGTGGCCGGCAGGCTGCTCCATTTCATCCCGGCGTGGCATGCCCCGGCGCATCCCGCCCCCGGCCGCCTGGGCCTGACATTTGCCGCCATCTTTGCGGGCACCGCATTGCCAGAGGAGATATTGTTCCGATCCTTGATCCAGAACTGGCTCACGCAGCGCTACGGCTTTACGCTGCCCGTGCTGCTGGTCTCCGCATTCATTTTCGGTTGCGCCCATCTGGATAACGGCCCGCAGCCGCTGCCCAACTGGCGCTACATGATCCTGGCCACCATCGCCGGCTTGGCCTATGGCAAGGTATTTCAGAAGTCCACGAGCGTCTTCTCTTCAGTTACCTGTCATGCTCTGGTGGACGCCACCAAGCACTTTTTCTTCTGATGCGCCGCAAACAAATACTCATCGTCTCCGAGGTGGCCGCCGCCTTTATCTTTATCATGCTGTACATCTGGCGCCTGCGCTTCACCTGGCCTTGGGCCTGGATCCTCATCCTGGCGTTCTTTGCCGCCTCGCATGTCCTGCGCGGTGAGCGGATTGCCAGCCTGGGTTTCCGCTGGGGCAACTTTCGCGAGTGCGTGGAACATCTGGCGCCGGCGCTGCTGCTGATCGTCCTGTCGCTGCTGGCCCTCGGCCTGCTCCTGCAAACCATGCGGCCTATCAGCCTGGAATACGGGTGCATGTGCCTGCTGGCATACTGCCCGTGGGGCGTGTTCCAGCAATATCTGGTGAACGGCTACATCGCGAACCGCCTGGCCCTGGTGGCGGCGCCGCGTTACATCCCCCTGATTTCGGCCGTATTGTTCGCGGGCGCGCACCTGCCCAACTGGTTCTTGATGATCGTAACCTTCGCGGCCGGCTACGCCGGCACGAAGATCTTTCTGAAATACCGCAACCTCTATTTCCTGGGCCTGGCGCACGGCGTGATCGGCACGCTGCTCTTCGTCGTGATTCCGGATTCCATCAGCCATCACCTGACCGTGGGACCGGGATTTTTCCTGCATTAGTAGTCAGCGCGTCTTGCCCGTGACCACGCGCGTCGAGTAACTGAACGTGGCGGGTGGCGCGGGATACGCAATCGACAGTTCCACGCTGACCTCGTCACCCGGCGCCATGGCCTTGCCGCCGTTCAATACCAGGTAAGCTTCGCCCAACGGCGAAAGGCAGGTCGTGGCGCCCGCGCCGTGATTCAATAGTTCGGGAATCACCGTGCCGTAGTTGGCGACTACGTTCGTAAGACCATCAAAAACCGCCGAAACAGGGGCCGCTAGCGTGCTGCCGCTGGTGTTGTGAACCGTGACCTTGGAAACGTACTGGCCGGTCGCCGAGTTGTAACGCGGGGGTGCCTGGGTCACCGATACCTCGCTGCTCACGTCCGCCGCGCAAGTCGCCGGGCTGGCCAGAAAGATGCCGATCCCTTCAGGGTTGCCGAAGGAGAAGACCATTCGCCCGCTGCCGATCGAGTTTGGTCCGATCGGCGGGGGCCATGCATATCCCTGGAAGCCGCCCAGAATATCGGCTGCTCCGGTGGTGCTGCCGACTGCCACCCGCGCGATCTCGCCATTGCTATACGTGTACAACCCGGCGCTATAGGGGCTTGATCCATATTCTCCCCCAACGCTGAACGCCAAAATACCGTCTTGGGCGGCGATCCCTTGCGTGCCGCCAACCGGCGCATAGGGGGGCCCGACGCCGGGCAGCGACTGCGTCGAGTTCACAATGGGCGTAATGCCGCTGCCATTCACCAGGAACAGGCTCTGCGATCCATCGCCGGAAGCCTCGAAATACTCGGTGTATTGACCGCTCACTTCGTCGATGGCAATATATGAACCGTCGAAGCCTTCCGTGGACGGCTCGCCCGGCAGCGGCGTGTTGTAAGCTACCGTGTCCGGATAGACCAGGTATCCCTCAGGCGAACAGGTCGGGCTGGTGGGAAAACCCGTTAAGGGCGTCACAAACAGATACGACAGGCTGCCGGCCAGCGCCACATTGGATCCGGCTACACGCGGCTGGGTAAAGTTGTAGACATCGTCGCCGCAGGGCAGGCCGGCCGGCACAACCTGCGCATTGGAGTTGGCCAACACCGCCAGTCCTGCGCCATTCAGTTGTGCGATGAACAGGCCGCCGCCGTAAGCGGACCCGGCATTCGCATAGAACACAAAGTTTACGCCGTCCGCCTGCGGCAGGTCTCCCGTGCTGTTTCCGAAGTTGAAAGGCAGCGGTGGACCGCCCAAGCCCGGCAGGATGGTGTTCTGATCGGCGATCACGCGCACGCTGCCGCCCTTCAGCGGCACCGAATAGAATCCGTTGCCGCCTGACGTATAGCCCAGAAAAACCACCCACTCGCCCGAGACCAGCGCATAGCCTCCAAAGGAGCTTAATGCCGTTTCGTTGGTCCCCAATGGCGTCTCTCCCGGCGCTACCAGTTGCGTGAATGTTAGCGTACTCCAATCCTCTACCCAGATGCCGTCCGTCGGTTGCGTCGTGCCGTTGCAGGTGCATTGCACGAAGGCGAAGTAGTTGCCCGAAATCGAGAAGGGCATTGTAGGGATAGGGCCCGGATTCACGTTCCAGGTGTTCGTGGATCCCGGAATTGGCTGCCCCTGTATCAGAAGTGTGGTGATGTTGTATTGCGGCGTCGCCGCGGCGCACGCGGCCGACCAAAGCACGGGAGCCAGCCATCGGTAAATAGACATAGGATTCCTTCCTCGTCCTGAGTAGATCGCAAGCGCTTGCGAAACTCAAGGTTAAAGGGGTAGCTACCCGCCTTTGAGCGCCTCATACGCTATACTGATGGAACGGTTTAGCCATGCTTGGGCCCGACGCTGTTACGATTCGTGCGCAGCTTGCGCGCATTCTGGCTAGCCCGGGATTCCAGTCCCATGCGCGAGCTTCTTCCTTTTTGGCCTACGTGGTCGGCGAGACGATAGCCGGCCGCTCCGGCGAGATCAAGCAAGCCACCATCGGCTGCGAGGTCTTCGGACGCCCAGCCTCGTATGATCCCAAGCAGGACGCCATCGTGCGCTCGGTGGCGCGCGTGGTGCGTGAAAAGCTGAACGATTACTACCTGGCTGGCGGCGCCCACGACCCGGTGCGCATCGAAATACCCAAGGGCACCTATGCGCCCGCCATCGAGTGGCTCTCCGTCCCGGAGCCTGCGCCGGGGCGTGTGAAGCCGCGGCTTACCGGACGGCGCTATGCGGCGGTTGCCGCGGGCTTTCTTATCCTCCTCGCCGGTTACGGCGTCGCCGGCCATCCCACCCGGCATCCCGCAGCCCGGCGCGGCGACCCGTCGGCCTTGTATCGCGCCGGACGCGCGAAGCTTCTATCTGGCGATTTCACCGGAGCGCGCCCGCTGCTGGAGTCCGCAGCCAAGCTCGCGCCCCGGGATTCTCTGATTCACGCCGCCCTGGCTGATGATCTATCGGCACTGGGTTATGATGCTCTGGCTCTGGAACAAGCGCGCACGGCGGTGGCGGCTTCCGGGGATCTGCCGCCCTCCGGCGAGTTGCAGGTGGAAGCTCAATTCCGCGCCGTATCGGGCGACCACCAGGGGGCCATTGCGGCGCTGGAAGATTTGCTCAGCCGCGAGGGCCCGCGGCCGGAGTATATCCGCGAACTGGCGCGCGAGCAGTGGGCCGCGGCACAGTGGCGCGATTGCCTGCGGACGGCGGCCCGCGGCTCGGCGGCGGACGCGCAGATCGCCATCACGGAGGCCTATTGCCGCGCAGGCCAGGGCGACTATCTCGGGGCCCTCCAGCCGATTCGCCGCGCGGTTGCAGCGGCCCATGCCGCTGGACAGTCTGAATCCTACGCCCGGGCACGCCTGCTGGAGGCGGGCCTGTTGATGTCCACCGGTTCGGTTAATGCGGCCGCCGCCGCCCGCGAAGAGGCGCGCCGCATTTGCAGCGCCATCGGGGACGGCGCCTGCACGCTGCGCGCATTGCGCATTCAGGCGAATCTGGATGTGTTCCGCGGACGTCCCGCCCCTGCGCTGGCCGCCTATCGCGAGGCTCTACCGCTGGCCCAAAGTATAGGATCGGCCAAAGAGATCGGCGAACTGCAGGATGGCGAAGGCTGGGCGCTCATGCTGATGGACGATTTTGCCGGCGCGCACGCGGCTTTCCTCGAATCGTTGCTGACGGGACAACGGGCCGGTATGCGTTCCGTACAACTAGGGCAGGATCTTACGGCTCTGGCTTTGCTCGAAGGGCAACTCGACCGCGCCGCTTCCCTGGCCGACCAGGCCGCGGAAGATGCGCGGCGCATCGGCGATCGCGTGACGGAGTCGGCCAGCCGCATCCTGAAAGCGCGCGCTCTGTTGCTTGCCGGCGACTCCGCCGGCTGCGCCGCGATCCTGCAACAGGTTCGCCGCACGATCGATAAATATCATCTCAGCGCCGATGTGCCGCGCGAATGGCGCCTGGCGGACGCGGAACTCAATCGCACGTCGGGCAATCTGGCAGCGGCGCGGCAGGACCTGGACTCGCCCTCCGAATTCGAAGATCCCACGCAGGATCTCGATTATCAGGTGGCCCGGCTGGAACTTCTGCTGGCCCAGCGGCGGTACGATGACGGCGTGCGCTCGGCCCGCGACACGCTGGCCTGGCTGGAGGGAAGCGGGAACCGGTCCGCCACCGTGCGCGTGACCGCTTTGTTGAGCGACGCCTACGGCTACGCCGGACACATACCAGAAGCCCGCGCCGCTGCGTCCGCCGCGCAAGCCTTGCTATCCGATCACACCCCGCCGTTATCCAGAACCGCGGCGATCAACGCGGTGGCGCACTGGGTTTCGCCGGCGCTCGAAGCCAGCGCGCGCCGGTCGGCCGCGCCTGTCTCACAGCTTCAGCAGCTCCCGTAAACGCTTGGTCTGCACGCGGCTCACGGGAATCTCGGTGTGCTTGCGGTCGTCCATGCGGAGCTGATAACTGGACTTGAACCAGGGCACCACTTCCTTGATCTTGTGGATGTTCACCAGGAACGACCGGTGCACCCGCCAGAAGGTTTCCTTGTCGAGGTTGGCTTGCAGGTCCTCGATGGTGCGGTAGTTGGAGTGCCCTTCGACATTGGTGGCAACCAGTGTGATGAGTCCGTTATCGATGGTCGCGTAAATCACATCCTGGGCGTCTACTATGAAGTTGCGATTGGCGTTGCGGATCAGCAGCTTGGTGCGATGCGGCGCTGCCGGCGCCGTCGACAGCATGGCAGTCTCGGGCACCGCCTTTTTCTCCTGCGCGGAGCGCAGCGCGCGGTCGATGGTTTCCGCCAGCCGGGCTTTATCGACCGGCTTCAGCAAATAGTCCATGGCCTCCAGGCGGAAGGCTTCCACAGCGTACTGGTCGTAGGCTGTAACGAAAATGAAGTGCGGAAGCTCCATGCCGGATTCGCGCAATTCCCGCACCACGGCCATGCCGTCCTGGCCCGGCATGTGGACATCCAGAAACACCAGGTCGGGCTCGGACTTGCGGATCAGATCCACGGCCTCCAGACCATTCCGTCCGGTGGCCACTACCTCGATTTCCTGGAAGTCCTTGAGCAGGTAAGACAGTTCGTCGCAAGCCAGTTGTTCGTCGTCTACGATGACGGTGGTTAAAGTAGCCGTCGCGCGGTCTCGCATCGAGTTGGTATTATAACATTTCGCCCCGCACCGGCAGATTCGCCGCTGTGCGGCCCGGCGCCTCCCCCTGGGTATCCGACCCGTTGGGCGCGTATGTTTCTGACGCGCCGGAGGCTGTCTAAACTGAGAGGAGTAAAGTACTTGCCTAACAAGGAAAATGTTTCCATCGCGCCTGCCAAGGGTAAACTCGGCGTGCTGGTCCCCGGCATGGGCGCCGTCACCACTACATTCATCGCCGGTGTGGAAGCCATAAAACGGAATTTGGCCAAACCCATCGGCTCGGTCACCCAAATGGCCACCATTCGCCTGGGAAAGCGCACGGAAGGGCGCAGCCCGCGCATTCAGGATTTCGTGCCGCTGGCCAGCCTGGACGATCTGGTCTTCGGAACCTGGGATATCTATCCCGATACCTGTTACGAAGCTGCCGAAAAAGCTGGCGTGCTGGATATGCCGCTGCTGGAAAAGCTGCGCGAGCCGCTCTCGGCTATCCACCCCATGCCGGCGGTCTTCGATCACGAGTTCGTGCGCCGCATCGACGGACCCAACAAGAAACCCAACGGCTCAAAGATGGATCACGCGGAAATGCTGATGGAGGATATTCGCCAGTTTCGGGAATCCACCGGGGCGGCGCGCCTGGCAATGATCTGGTGCGGGTCCACCGAAGTATTCCACCGTCCGGCCGCCGTTCACCAAAAGCTTTCCGACTTCGAATGCGGCCTGCAGAAGAACGATCCGGAGATCTCGCCCAGCCAGATCTACGCTTACGCGGCCCTGAAATCCGGCGTGCCTTACGCCAACGGCGCGCCGCACCTGACCACGGATACGCCGGCGCTCATGGAACTGGCGCGCGAACGGCAGGTGCCGATTTGCGGCAAGGATTTTAAGACCGGCCAGACTTTCATGAAGACCCTGATCGCACCCGGGCTGAAATCGCGCATGCTGGGACTGAACGGCTGGTTCTCCACCAACATCCTGGGGAACCGCGATGGCGAGGTGCTGGACGATCCAGGATCCTTCAAGTCCAAGGAAGAATCGAAACTGGAAGCGCTGGAACAGATCCTGCAAGCCGACTTGTATCCGGATCTGTATAAAAATTTCTACCACAAGGTGCGCATTAACTACTACCCGCCGCGCGGCGACGCCAAGGAAGGCTGGGATAATATCGACATCTTCGGCTGGCTGGGTTATCCGATGCAGATCAAGATCGATTTTCTGTGCCGCGATTCGATCCTGGCCGCGCCGCTGGTGCTGGATCTGGTGTTGTTCATGGACCTGGCGCAGCGCGCCGGGATGCGCGGCATACAGGAGTGGCTGTCATTCTATTTCAAAGCGCCCATGCACGCGCCCGAGCTTTACCCCGAACACGACATCTTCATCCAGCTCATGAAGCTGAAAAACACCCTCCGCTGGATGAGAGGCGAAGATCTCATCACTCACCTCGGACTGGAATACTACGACTAAGTGCCGATAATCCAAAACTCATCAGCCGGAACCAATCACCCACTATGAAGGTTCTAGTCATCGGCGGTACCCTGTTCATCGGCCGGCAACTGGTCAAGGAGTTGTGTGAGGACGGCCATGACGTCACCGTATTGCACCGCAAGCCCACGCACGGGCTGACGCGCCGCGTCGAGAACCTGATGGCCGACCGCAATGATGCCGCGGCGGTCGGGCAGGCGCTGGATGGCCGGCGTTTCGACGTGGTCTACGACAACGTGTACGATTGGGAGCGCGGCACCACCGCCGCGCAGGTACAAGCCACGGTGCGCGCCTGCGGCGACCGCGTGCAACGCTATATCTTCATGTCCAGCGTGGCGGCTTACGGGGACGGGCTCAATCACTACGAGGGCGATGCGCTGGCGCCGGACAATCATCCGGATGCTTACGTGCGCAACAAGGCCATGACGGAGCGTATGTTGTTCCGGCTGCACCAGCGTCACGGCCTGCCAGTAGTCACGTTTCGCCCGCCGTTTATTTACGGCGCGGGGAACCCTTTCTATCGCGAAGCATTCTTTTGGGACCGCATGCGTCTGGGACGGCCCATCATCATTCCCGGCGACGGCCATCGCCTGATGCAGTTCGTTTATGCCAAGGACCTGGTGCGGGCCATGGTCCGCGCCATGGAGGCGCCTAACGCGGCGGGCGAAGCGTTCAACATTGGCGATTCGCGGGCGCTGACTCAGGCCGAAGTCGTACAAGCATTGGCGGCGGCGGCCGGCAAACCGGCACAACTGGCGCGCATCCCGCGTGAGGCAATCCTGCATGCCGGCGGTAATCCCATGGGCGATCCGTCGTACTTCGGGGTGTATTTCGACATGCCGCCCATAACCGAGAAGATCGGCAAGACGGCGCGGTTGTTGGGGGTTCGTCCCACACCTTTTGAAGAAGGCCTGAAAGAGACGTGGCGTTGGTATCTGCGCAATCGCAATGGACGCTGGCCGCAGCCGGATTTCGCGTTTGAAGACCGGTTGTTGTCACTGGTTCACGCGAAAGGCGCGGTAGGCTAAGGCATGGGTCTCGAACTCGATGCGGCCGAAGTGCGCGTGCTGGGCGCGCTGATGGAGAAGGAAGTCGCGACGCCCGAGTACTATCCGCTTTCACTCAACGCGCTGGTGAACGCTTGTAATCAGAAGTCCAACCGCGAGCCGGTGGTTTCCTACGACGAGGATACGGTCGAAACAGCTCTGGCGAGCCTGCGCGAGAAGGGACTGGCGGTGCGCATCAGCGGGCATGACATGCGCGTTCCCAAACACGGGCATCGCTTGCAGGAGGTGCTGAACCTGGGCCGGCGCGAGGCTGCCCTGCTCTGCGTGTTGATGCTGCGCGGGCCGCAAACATCCGGCGAATTGCGCGGGCGCAGTGAGCGGCTTTACCAGTTCGACGATCTGGAGGCGGTGGACGCCTGCCTCGCGCGGCTTATGGAGTGGCAGCCGGATCCGCTGGTGTCCAGGCTCGCGCGGCAACCGGGCACCAAGGAAGCCCGTTACGCGCACCTTCTGGCGGGCGAACCTGCCGCGCCGCCGGCCACGTCCGTGCCGGCCGCGCGCGACCTGCGCGACGACCCGGTGGCGCGTCTCCAGGCTAGTGTAGAGACGCTGGAGGGCGAGGTCGCCGATCTAAAGCGCCAGATGGCGGAATTTCGCCGGCTGTTGGAATAGGCTCAGCGGCCCCCGGAGACGTCCACGATTGCGCCGGTGACGTACGAGGCTTCGCTTGAGAGCAGCCAAAGAATGGCTGCTGCAACTTCGTCCGCCTCTCCGCCTCTTTGCATCGGAACCAGGGTCTTCAGGCGATCGACGCGGCCGGGTTCTCCACCTTTCGCATGCAGACCGGTATGGATAAACCCAGGCCGTACAGCGTTGACGCGAATGCCCTCGCCGGCAACTTCTTTGGCAAGCCCGATCGTGAGAGTGTCGATGGCGCCCTTGCTGGCTGCGTAATCGATATACTCACCAGGGGAACCGTGGCGCGCGGCTCCGGATGACACGTTCACGATTCCGCCGCCGGCGCCTCGGTGACGCGTGGACATCCGGCGCACTGCTTCTCGCGCGCACAAAAAGCTCCCGGTTACATTCGTGGTGAACACGCGTTGCAGACGCTCGACCGACATCTCTTCGAGCCGCATCTGATGCTCCAGCGTGGCCGCATTGTTTACCAAGGCGGTTATGCGCCCCAGCTCGCGATCGGTTGTCTCGAACAGCCGGACCACGTCAGACTCGACGCCGATGTCGGCCTGTACCGCGATGGCACGGCGTCCGGCACCGCGAACGTCTGCCGCAACTGCCTCGGCCGCGTCCTGTTGACGCCGGAAGTTCACGCAGACATGGAATCCCTTTTGTGCCGCCAGACGCGCCGTCGCCGCTCCAATGCCCGTGCTGCCGCCAGTGACGATGAGAACGGGCGAGACCGGTGGCATGTTCAATGGTTTAAAAACAGCAGCATCGCCGGCGTGCCTACTGGCGCGTATTGGCCAGTGAAAGACAGAGCGCCGGTATGCCGGTTCACGCGAAACGTGACGATCGCGTCGCCGCGCTGATTGCAGGAATAGAGAAAACTGCCGGCAGGATCGATGGTGAAACTGCGGGGGTAATCGCCGCGGGTCCACTCCTCGCCGGCTAACGTCAGCGTGCCCGTCGGGCCGATGGCGAGCCACGCGATGGTATCGTGCAGGCGGTTGGCTGCATATACGAAACGGGCATCGGGTGACAGAGCCACTTCGGAAGTGAAGTTCGTGCCGGCGAAATCACGCGGCAGCGTGGAGACGGTCTGCCGCGCCGCCAGCTTTCCGGACACGCCGTCATAATCGAACGTCACCAAGGTCGAGGCCTCCTCCTGCAGAGAGTAGACCCAGCGCCGGTTGGGATGAAAAATGAAATGCCGCGGGCCGTCACCCGGCGGCAGCGCGATCCACGGCGGATCGTTGGGCGAGAGCTTGCCGCGCACCGCATCGAACCTCCAGATCAGAATGCGGTCGAGCGCCAGGTCCGCGGCCAGCACGAACCGGCCGGACGGGTCGGACTGGATCATGTGGGCGTGCGCACGATCATGTCCGCTGATGGCGAAGCTTCCCCGCGGCGCGCTGGCGGCATGCGGCGGTCCGACCGGGCCTTCGTCGTGCTTCACATCGCCGGCATCGGCCAGCGCGCCGCCCGCGACGATGGGCAGCACGGCCACAGTTCCGCCGGCGTAGTTGGCCACCAGCACAAACTTTCCGGAGGGATGGATACTCAAGTGCGCCGGACCCGCGCCCTGCGAGCTGACAGTGTTCAGCAGCGTCAGCCGGCCATTAGCGCGATCGACGGCATACGCACTGACCGAGCCGTCCGAAGTTTCGTTCGCGGAGTACAGATGTTGGCCCCCGGCGTCGAGCGCCAGCCAGGAGGGGTTCGACGGATTCGGAAAAACCGCGCGCTGGGTGAGCGCGCCCGTCTGCGGGCTCATCTCGAACAGGTAGATACCCTGCCCGTTGCCCCGGCTGCCTTCGGGGCCCTGGGGCGAACTATAGCTCGCTACGTATGCCAGAAGCGGACGGCTGGGCGGAGCCAAAGCCAAGGCAGCCGCTCCTTGGACCAATCCGCGGCGTGTCATCATTTGCCGCTCAACGGCGTCCCTTCTCGCAATTCGTCCGTCCCCCGGCGAACCACCCGGTCACCGGCGTGCACCGGGCCGCTCACCTCCACCAAGTCGCCATCCGCAACACCCTTCTTCACGTCCACCCATTCGGCGTGTCCGTTCTTGTCGCGGATCACAAACGTGCGTTCGGTGGTCGTGACCACGCTGGTCTTCGGCACGAAGAGCGCGGGCTGGGCGCGCCGCACCGGCCATTTGACGCTGGGAAACATACCGGGCGCGAGAGTGCCATCGGGATTGAAGACGTCCAGTTCGACCGGCATGGTGCGCGTTTTCGCATCGAGCGCGCGCGATACACGCGCCACCGTTCCATTGTATGCGCGCTCCGGATACGCCGGCACGTGAAACGACACAGTCGCGCCGCGCGTTGTGCCGCCGACATCCTCCTCCGGCACGGGCACCACCAGGCGCAGATGCGAGATCTGCTGGATCACCAGCAGCACCCCATCGGAGCCGGTCCCCACCAAGGCTCCCGGATGCACCAGCCGGTCCGTGACCACGCCATCGAACGGCGCCGTGATTTTGAGATAGGCTTCCAGATCGTTTTGGGCGTGGAGAGCCGCCTCGGCGGCGTGGCTGGCATCCCCGCGTGCGCGCACCACGGCCTCGGCGGCTTCGACTTGTTTCCGCGCCTGAATCAGTTCGTTACCGGCCACCGCTCCGGGGGTTTCGGCGGCCTTCTTTAAGCGGTCGTAGGTGCTCTGCGCGGCGCCCTGCTGCGCTTCCGCCTGGACTCTGTCGGATGCGGCGGCCTGCACTTTGGACTCGGCCTCGGCGATCCGTGCCTTCATCTCCGGCGCGGTTAGTTCGACGAGCAACTCGCCATGCTTGACCATACTGCCGCGGTCCACCAGCACGCGCTCCACATAGCCAGAGACCTTGGCGTGCAATGCGACGGACAAGTAAGGTTGCAGCTCGGCCGGCAAGTCAACCGTGAGCGACACGGGCTTGGAGACTACCGGCACAAGTCCGCCGGTCTGCGCAAAAGCCAGAGACAAGCATAAGAGGGCCAAACTAAGTCGCGTCATAGTAGCGGCTCCCTGGGTCCATCGGATTGAGCGACGGCGATTCCGGCCGTCCCCTGCCCTGCAAGATCGCATAAATCGAAGGCAAAATCGTCAATGTGGCGAACGTCGAAAGCAGCAGCCCGCCGATGACCGCGCGGCCCAGCGGCGCGGCTTGCGAACCGCCCTCGCCAAATCCGATAGCCATAGGCAACATGCCAAAAATCATGGCGGCGGCCGTCATCAATACGGCCCGCAGGCGGCCGGCGGCGCCTTCGCGGGCAGCCTCCATCACCGGGCGTCCCGCGTGGCGGGCCTGTTCCGCGAAAGTCACCAGCAGGATGGAATTGGCCACTGCGATTCCGATCGCCATGATCGCCCCCATGAAGGATTGTATGTTGAGCGTGGTGCCGGTGGCCCACAGCATCAGCAGCACACCGCACAGCACCGCCGGCACCGTCAGCACAATCGCCAGCGCCAGTTTCACGGATTGGAAGTTGGCGGAGAGCAACAAGAAGATCACAACCACGGCCAGCAACAGCCCGATGCGCAGGCCGGAGATGGTCTGCTCGAGCGGCGGGATCTCGCCACGCAGACGCACCAAGACGCCGCGCGGAGGCGCGCCCGCGGCAGCCACCGCCCGATTGAGCCGGGCGGACGTCTGACCTAACGTCAGGCCGTGAATGTTCGCCGTCAGGCTCACCACATGCTGCCCGTTGTAGCGATCGATCTCGCCGGGCATCGTCCCGGCTTTCAGGCTGGCAACATCGTCCAGCAACGGCTTGGCGTTGTCGCCGGTCATGACGGGAATGCCGCCCACCTGTGCGACACTCTGTAGCTGACTCTGCGGCAGCTCCACCTGGATCTGAAACGCGTTGCCGGAGTTCGGATCGCGCCAGTAATTCGGATCCGTGAAGCGCGAAGAAGATGTAGCGGGAACCACCGACCGCACCACGTCCGCCATGGTCAAGCCGAACTGGCCGCTGCGCGCGCGGTCGATGGTGATATCCAGAGTCGGATAGTTGTTCTCCTGCGCGAATCCCAGATCGCGCACGAAATCCAGCTTCGCCAACTGCGTCTCGATCTTCTGCGCAAACGCATAATCGCTTTGCAGGCTCACGCCCTGCACCGCGATCTCGATGGGCGTCGGGGAACCGAAACTCATCACCTGGGTCACGATATCAGCCGCCTCAAACGAGATGTGGGTGCCCGGCAACTCGCGCGCGAGGCTGGCGCGCAGCCGCTCGCGCAGGGCTTCGCCACGCGGCGCGTCCGTTTTGAAGGCCACCTGGACAATGGCATCCTGCGGGCCGCTGGTGAACAGGTGGATCAAGTCGACCGGGTAGCTGGAAGGCACCACTCCCACGAAGTCGCTGGTGATCGTGATGTTGCCCGCGCCGGCTTCGCGGCGGATCACATCCAGCGCGCGCAGCACGATGCGTTCAGTCTCCTCGATACGGGTGCCCGCCGGAGCGCGCAGCCGAATGCGCATCAGGGGCGCATTCGCATCGGGGAACAACTCAGTGGCCATGCGCGGCAGCGCCAGAAACAGGAAACCGCAAGCCGTAACCAGATACACAATCGCCAGCGGCCAACGGAATCGCAGCACGCCCGCCAGATAGCGCTCGTAGAGCGAACGCAGCGCGCCGAACAGCCCTTCGTGTTCTTCCCCGCGATGCGCTTCCCGCATCAGCCACGTCGAGAACACCGGCACCAGCGTGCTCGACAGCAGGTACGACGCGACCATGGAAAATGCCACCGCCAGCGACAGCGGGATGAAAAGCTGCCGTCCGACGCCGATCATGAAGAACGACGGCACGAAAACGGCGAGGATGCAGAACATCGAAAGCAATCGCGCTAGAGCCGTGCGGCGACAGGCTTCTACTACCGCGCGCGCCCGCGAAACGCCCGGCAGCATCTGGCTGTGGATGTTTTCGATTTCGACTGTGGCCTCGTCGACCAGCACGCCCACCGCCAGCGCCAGGCCGCCCAGCGTCATGATGTTGATGGTCTGGCCGGCGGCCCACAGCAGGATCACGGCGCTCAGCAGGGCGAACGGGATGTTCAGGATTACGATCAGCGCGCTGCGCCAGTCGCGCAGGAAGATCAGAACCATCAGGCCGGTTAGTGCGGCGCCCAGCAGGCCTTCCACCACCAGGCCGCGCAGCGAGTTGGTCACGTAGGGCGATTGATCGAACTGCAGGCTCACGTCCACGTCTTCCGGAACGGCCTTTTTGAAATCCGGGATGGCGGCCTTTACCGCGTTGATGACCGCCAGCGTGGATGCATCCGCGCGCTTGGTCACGGGAATGTAGACGGTGCGTTTGCCATTCACGTGCGCGTAGGCCGTGATGAGGTCCGTTCCGTTCTCGATGGTTCCGATATCGCGCAAATAGACCGTGGCGCCGCTTACGGGCCGTATGGGGGTACTCAGCAGATCTGCCAGATTGGCGCCCAAAGCTGAATTGGTGCGCGCGATGCGTTCGATCTTACCGGTCCACATGTTGCCGGAAGGGATCACCACGCTGGAGTGGCTGACGGCACTGATGGCTTCTTCGGGCGACACCCGGTATTGCCGTAGCTTGTCCGGATCGAGTGTCACCACGATGGTCCGCTGGTTGCCTCCGAAGGGCGGCGGAGCAGAGACACCAGGCAGCGTCGCAAACAGGGGCCGCACGCGATTGATGGCGAAATCCTGCATCTCGCCTGGTGAGTGGCCGCTGCTGCTGAAAACCAGCAGGCCCACCGCCACGCTGCCCGCGTCGAAGCGCGTGATGAAGGGCGGCACGGTGCCCGGCGGCATGAACGCGCGCGCGCGGTTCACATAACCGACCGTCTCCGCCATTGCCTGGCTCATGTTGGTGTCCGGATGAAACACCAGCTTCATGAGCGCCGCGCCCTGGATACTCTTACTTTCTACGTGGTCGATGCCGGTGATATAGAGGAAGTGATACTCGTAATAGTAAGTCAAGTATCCTTCCATCTGCGCCGGGTCCATACCGCCATAAGGCTGCGCCACATAAATTGCGGGATCACCCACCTGCGGGAATATATCCACGGGCATGCGCTCAATAGCCAGCACTGCGCAGAGGGCGATGGCGATGAGCGCCACCACCACGGTGAGCGGACGGCTAAGCGCGGCCAGCACCAGCTTCACTGGCTTACCTCCGCCACCAGAGGCCGGATATCGCCGGCCGCCGTCGCCACCGCCAGCAGTCCGCGCCACACGCCGAGGCGCGCCAGCGCATCGTCGATTTCACCCTGCGTCAACAGGCGTTGGGCTTCCGCTACTTCGTCGATATTGCCCAGGCCGGCCTGATAGCGGGCGTTGGCCTGCTCCGCCGCCGCGCGGGCGGCCGTCACCTCGACCGGCGTATTGGCAGCCACACGGCGCGCACCGCGCACGGTCGCCACCGCCGCATTCCATTGCGCGCGCAAATCCGTGGCGATCTGCCGCGCGCGGGCGGCCTCCGCGCGCATGTTGGCCGATTGTTCCGCTTCGCGCGCCTGGATGGCAGGCCGGTCCATCACGGGGAAATTCACCGTCAGGCCCAGCGCGTAATCCTGAACGGTCGGCGCCAGGCCGTTGAGTCCGCCGAGCAATCTGCCGTTCAGTTCCGCGCCCGTCCCACGTGCGTAAGCAGCGCCTTGCAGATAGAAGCGGGGAAAATAGGAGCGCTCCAAGGCGCGCAGTTGGGCCTGCGCCGCCGCGACCACCGCGTGTTGCTCCACGGACATCGGATGCGACGCCGCGTCAGGCGCGGACTGGCTTTCTTCCGGCGGCAACTGCAACAATCCGGGTGCGGAGATCGCGATCCGGGCCGGCTCCACGCCAACAAATTGCGACACGGTGGCGCGCGCCACTTCCGTGGCCTCCTCCGCCTGGATCAATTGCGTGTTTGCCGCGGCCAGTTCGGCTTCCGCCCGCGAGCCGTCCGCGCCAGGGCGTAGTTCCGCTTTCACCAGAGCTTGAATGGTGCGCGCGACGGTCTGGCTGCGTTCCACACCCGCGTGCGCCGCGCGCACGGTCTCCTGTGCCGCCGCCAAAGTCAGATACGCGTCCGCGGCCGCGACCATCACATCGAATTGACTGCGCTTCCATGCGGCTTCCGACTCGGCGCGCACGGCGGAGGCCGCCGCCACACTCGCCCGGCGCAGGCCGAAATCGAAGGGTTCCCAACTCACCAGAGTGCCTACCGCGCTGCCCCAAGCCGTGCCTAAATTGTTTGACCCGATCACTGGCCCGGACATGGAAGGAATTGTGCCCTGCGTTGGCAGCAGCAGACCAAACACGTTGTTCCGGGTGGCCCGGTTGATCTGCCCTACTGCGTCAACGCGTGGCAGGTAGGCAGTCCGCGCCAGCCGTATTCCCGCCGCCGCGGCGTTCATCTGCTCCTGGGAGACTTGGATCGACGGGTAATTGTGCAGGGCGGCTTCCACCGCTTGTGCGAGGGTCATGGGCGCCTGCGCGGGCGCGCTGATCCCTGCCAACACCAACGCCGCCGCCAAACCAGGAAATCTCATCATCGCCCTTCGATCAGCTCGCCAAACAGTTCACGCACCTTGCTCCTGGCCGCGCGCAAGGCCTTGCGCCCCAGGGGCGTTGCCCGATAGACCTTGCGCATCGACTTTCCGTTGCGTTTCTCGGTAGACCGCAAATAGCCTTTTTGCTCCAGGCCGTGGAGGATCGGGTAAAGCGTTCCGGGGCTGATGCGATAGCCGTGCCGAGCCAGTTCCTCCACCATGCCCAACCCAAAGACGGGTTCGTGCGCTGCATGATGCAAGACGTGCAGACGGATCAGACCGGAATACAGGTCACGGTCCAGACCGGTGGACTCGGCTTTCGTTTTCGTGTTTCGATTACGAATAGGGTCAGTATACGGAGAGCCAGTGGACGATGTCAAGAAAAGAAGAAACACCCACTATGGATGCTGCAACCGGCTACCGGCCCGCGCGCAGGAGTGTGTGCCAGCTATCGTGGATTTCTTCAACAACAAGGAGCAGCTTACAGTCGGGGTAGTGACTTATTGCGCAAAGCGCCGGAAGAAACTGGCGGGGTACCAGTGCGGACGCTCCGGGCGATCCGCAACCGCTTCGGCCAGCGCGCGCAGCAGATCGTCGAAGCGGCCCGCGCACTCCAGATCCACGGGCTGGCGCAGGTCGTCGGCGGGCGCGTGGTAACGTTCCTTCAGCCAGGTCTTGGCGATCTTCTCCTCGGGCGAACCCTTTTCGTAGCCGACCTTCATCGCCAAAGAGGGAATGCCGGAGCGAATGAAACTATATTGGTCGCTGCGGATGAAAATGTTGCGCTCCGGTTCCAGATCGTCCTGAATACGCACGCCGCGCGCGCGGGCCACGGCGCGCACGTCTTCGCCCAGATCCGATTCGTTCATTCCATATACGGTCACGCTGTGCAGCGGGAACAAGGGCAGAAACATGTCCACATTCAGATCGGCCACGATGCTTCCCGGTTTCACCGTGGGATGCGCGGCGAAGTATTTCGAACCCAGCAAGCCCTTCTCCTCACCCGTTACGGCGACGAACAGCAGCGACCGGCGCAGCTTCGGCTTGGATTCGTTGAGCGACTCGGCGATATCCAGCAGCGTGGCGACGCCCGACGCGTTGTCCATGGCGCCGTTGTAGATCCGGTCGCCGTTGATCGGCTCGCCAATGCCCAGATGATCGAGGTGGGCGGTGAGCAAGACGTATTGGTCTTTCAGCACGGGGTCCGTACCGGGAAGCACGCCGGCCACGTTCTGCGATTCCGCTTCGCCCCGCTCCACGGAGATCGTGGCGTGAATGGAGGCATGCAGCGGGAAGCGCGGCAGCGGCTTACCCGCATCCACCAGTTTCAGAAGATCGTCAAACGTATGGCCGGAGCCGGCGAACCATTTTTCGGCTTGGGCTGGATTCACCGTGGCGGTGAACTTCAAGCCGTGCTGGTCGTCGAGGGCCGGATCCGCCAGGCTCATAGAAGGCTGGCGGTTGCCCAACGCGATGCGTTGCCACGGCAGGTCCATGTGATGCGGGTCCGGGATGCTGATGGCGCCGATCACGCCCGCGCGCTCCAGAAACCTGCCCCGCTCGGCGGCCGACTGATAATGCGAACGCTGGGGTCCCGGCACGCTGGACGGACCGCCGGCGATGTACAGCACGATCTTGCCGCGCAGGTCCAGACCGGCCAGATCGTCGTACTGCAACTCGGGCACCGTGAGAGCGTATCCGGCAAACACTACGGGCGCGTCCACCACCGGCGCCGGGTCGATGCGCGTGCCGATGATGGCGTCCTCGCCCAACACCAACTCTTCCGATTCGCCGTTCCGCTCCAATTCCAGACTGGATTCGTCCTCTTTCAAGCGGCGCGTGTGGAAGCGCACGGGTTGAATATATCCGTCCGTGCCGGCCGGCTTCAAGCCCGCCCGCTCGAATTCGCCGGACACATAGGCAGCCGCCTTGCGATAGCCGGCCGTGCCTGTGCCCCGGCCCTCGAGTTTGTCGTCGGCCAGATATTGCACATGGCTCCACCAGCGGCGTCCGTCCGGCACGCTGGCCAGCAACAGCGCGGCAGCGGCCGCGCCAACCGTGAGGCGGCGGGTCATTTCTTGCTTTTCACCCTTTTGTACTCTTCGCGCACCGCCTGCATCTGGCGGGCGTGCGCCTCGGCGTGCTGCGCCAGCAACTCCACCTGAAAGAGCAACGTGATGGTCCCCCGTTCGCTATGATTGCCCGTGCGGGTGTAAGCCGTCTCGGGCAGTCCTTTCAGCAACTCGTAGTTCTCGCCACGCATCCGGCGAAAGCTTTCCAGGGATTGTTTGGGCTTGCGCCGCGCATAATCCAGATTCCGGGTCCAGGCTTCCTGATCGAAAGCCATCAAAACAGGATTCTCTTCGGCGACGATCTGGCGCATCCGTTGCGCGCAAACTAATTCGGAGTCCGCCAGGTGCGCGGCAATCTGGCGCACGGTCCATTGGCCGGGGCCGGGAGCGAAATCCTCTTCTTCGCCAAACACTCCCGTCAGCACCAGCGCCACCAATTCCGGTCCCCGCCGGAAGCGTTCCAATAAATCTGTAATTTCACTCATGGCGATCTCAATAGTAGTCCGCGCAACTCAGGTAGTATCCGCATTTCGGACATACCAGTTTGCATTTGTGCTGGATCAGGCGCGTGGAGCAGACCGGACAATACAACATGGGCTCGTCTTCGGATTTTGGCTCGGAATCCGGCACTGGCTAAACGCTATTATAGCCGTATGGGAACGGGGCCGCGCTGTGGACACGTTATTTGACGAGCCCTCCACGTTCGATCGCGAAGCGCTCGGGGAGCGATTGCGACGCCTGGCGGGCGAGGGCATCTACATGGGCGGCAGTTCCTGGAAGTACGAAGGCTGGCTCGGCCAGATTTACTCGCAAGCCAACTATCTTTCGCGCGGCCGGTTCTCGCGCAAGCTGTTCGAATCGACCTGCTTGAAGGAATATGCCCTCACTTTTCCGGCGGTCTGCGGAGATTTCGCCTTCTACCAGTTCCCTACCCCGGAATTCTGGGCGCGCCTGTTTGCCCTCGTGCCGGCGGGCTTCCAATTCGCCTTCAAAGTACCGGAGCAGATCACCTGCAAGGTCTTTCCGGCGCACTTGCGCTACGGACCGCAAGCCGGCCTGCACAATGAATTCTTTTTGAACGTGGAGATGCTCAAGGAGATGTTTCTGCGGCCTTTGTGGCCCCACCGCCAGAAGACGGCGCTGCTGATTTTTGAATTCGGCAACTTTGCCAAGCGAACGCTGGCCGACCTGGACGAATTCCTGAAAGCACTGGACCCGTTTCTGGCCGCCCTGCCGCCCCACTTCCGCTATGCGGTGGAGATACGCAATGCGGAGTTCCTGCAATCGGATTATTTCGACTGCCTGCGCACGCACGGCGTGGCGCATGTCTATAATGCCTGGTCGCGGATGCCCGAGTTGCAACAGCAGATCGAAATGCCGCGATCCGCCACGGCAAATTTTGTGGTGTGCCGGGCTTTGTTGCGGCAGGGACGGCCCTACGAACAGGCGGTAGACCAGTTCGCGCCCTACCGCGAGATTCGCGATCCGAACCCCGGCGCGCGCGACTCCTTGCGCGTCCTGATCCGGCGGGCGCGCGAAGAGCGAGCCATGGCGTTCCTGTTTGTGAACAACCGGCTGGAAGGCAACGCACCTTTGACCATCATGGCCGTGACGGACGCGGATTAGCCTGCTCATCCGGCATGATTCCCGCCGCCAGCAGCACCGTGCCCGCGAACAACAGCGTGTCGGCCACATAGTTGATGCCCTCCAGCAGGGCCGGCGGAGTGCCGCCGAGAAAGATCGGCAGATAAAGGAACAACACCAGCATGGCCACCAGTGCGCCGAGCAACGTGGCCGCCAGCCGGGCGACCGGGCTGCGGCCAAGCGCCAGCATAGTCGCGCCTGAAACGAGCAGCGCCGCTCCGGTCAGATACCCCCAGCAGGCGCGGATCGGGACCCAGGCCGGCGTTTGCTTGGCCAGCGGAACACCGGGCGCGAATCGTGGATGCAGAAAGTGTTCGGCCGCGAAGAAAAGCAGGGGCACGCCGACGCAGACTCTCGCCGCCATGCGTAGAACCTCCGTCCGCGGCTTCGCCAAGGCCATCGCGCCACCGGCAAAAGATAGATCCCGAAGAGCCACCGCCCAAAGTATCCGGTCGTGCGGGTTGGCTGCAACGTTTGGAACATGGATCATCAGCACAAAGCCGATGAACATTACGCTCAGCAGCATACCGGCTAAGCGGGCATGCATCCGCAGCGCGATGCCGAGCGCCGCCGCGATGAGCGCGATGCCGACGAAATAAGCCCAGAATAGATGCGCAGGTATCCATGGCGGAATGATCTGCGCGATTCCGCGGGCACTCGATAGGTGCTCCGCGCCGAAGGTTGCCAGCGGCGCCGCGAAGAATATAGGTCCCAGCGCGACGACTCTCTCCAGCCCCTGCGCCGCCAAAAGGGATTTTCGCGCGGCAATCAGGCCGCTCACCAGAATCGCAAGGCCGGCAAACCATAGCCAGAAAATCGAAACCGAGAACACCACTTCACCTCTTTCGGACCCGCTGCTTTAGAAACATTGTAGGGGAAACGAAGCTTCTCGGCGGCGCCACGGGTTTCCAGGGCTCAAAACGGCGCTTCCGTTGGCAGCAATGGCCCAGGCAACCCGTGCGGAAGTTGATCGCCGCTGGGCTGGTAGACGTATTTTGAAGTCGGCGATGGCCACGAGTCTAACTTCAAGGCTTGGGATCGACCGTCAGCGACAAGCCCGACGAGCTTAGCTCCAACGCAAGCGGGTCTCCATCGCTGACGACACCGCCCGTCCAGTTCCACTGGCCGCTGATCGTGTGTTTCCCGTGCCGCCATATGTTCCGGCGGCAAGCGCCAGCGTCCCACTCACCGTGCTTGCGCCAGCGATTTCCAGACTTCCGCCGGAAACGGTCAGTTGGCTCCCGGATTCCACCGTTAGGTCGTTGATATCCGGGTGCCCTGATTGTAAGTAACGGTAACTCCCGGAATTTGCGATCGTGACGTCATCGCCGAGTTGTTGCGCCACGCCGCCGGACCAACTGGAAGCCAAGTTCTAATTACCGCTGGCCGCATTCATGTAGGTGTCCTCGGCCCCCACGGAGAACTTCCACGTATAGTCGCTCCCCCGCCGCGCGCCCGAGGTGCTTCTTATCGCCGCGACCAGATTTACCCGGTAGGTACCGGTAAGTTAGCGGAGCAGACAGATGGGGGAACTTTGCGGTGGCGTGGTGGGCCCGTGGCGACTCGAACGCCAGACCTCTACCGTGTCAAGGTAGCGCTCTAACCAACTGAGCTACGGGCCCTGGTTGCGCGGACAAATCCGATTTTAGCACGGCCGTGCGCCCCCCTCTGCCGGGCCGGCCGATCCCCGACAGACCGTCTCCGCACGTCTATATGGTATACTCAAACTATCCGACTATAGTAATCCGCAGGCGGCATCTCAACCGCTCATTCGCCTGCGCCGCCGCTTCACAGCCTGGGTAGATCCCAAGCTGCGTCACTCTACCGGTTTGACAGCTTAGCCGTTAGCTCATAGCTCTACTGACCGAACACTATAAAATGAAAGTCCTCATACTAGGCATTACCCTGTTTGCATCCTGCCTTGCAACGACCGGCGATAGCGAACCGCCGGAGATCCCCATGCAATTGCCGGCTTTGTCCGCCTTCGCGTGGCCGCCTGTCGTCCGCGAAGTGGTCGACACCGGCGCGCTGATTCGCGCCGCGGCG
This sequence comes from Bryobacteraceae bacterium, assembly GCA_049511415.1. GTDB lineage: Bacteria > Acidobacteriota > Terriglobia > Bryobacterales > Bryobacteraceae > Bog-159. Next base: position 46,652 of record JBEKYC010000022.1, read on the forward strand.
CGGAAACATGGCGTCCCCGCCGCGTTTATCAAGAGCATCGTAGCGGCCGAGTCCAATTTCGATGCCGCGGCCGTTTCTCCCAAAGGCGCCATCGGCTTGATGCAGTTGATGCCCGCCACCGCCCAATTGTTCGGCGCGGACCCCACGGTCCCCGCGCAAAATGTGGATGCCGGCGCCCGCTACCTGCGATTTCTGATCGACCGCTATCACAGGTATCGCGACTCGCTAAGGCGCGTCATCGCGGCTTACAACGCCGGACCCGGTGTGGTCGACCATTATCGCGGCGTTCCCCCCTATAAGGAAACCCGCACGTATGTAGCCCGCGTACTTAATTTTATGCGCCAATTCCGGCACGAACCCGCCTGAATCATGCTGTCCAAAATCGCACGCTGGCGCATGGCCTGCTGTCCATAGGGGCACAGGCCGGCGAACTTGGCCGGCGTAATACGGGGAGTACCGCGCAAGGGGGCCATCGTGCGAAATACCTGGAACCGCGTCGCCACTCAATTCTGCCGCCTGTTTCACAACCAAGTGAGCCAGCCGGTGAAAGGCCATTATCTTTGCCGGACGTGCCGGCGGCCTTATCCCGTGCCGTGGCACGAAGGCGAGGAGTACCTGCGCCGTGCAGATGCCGCCCGCCCACGTACGCGTAGCTCACCCCGCCTCAAGCCTTTTCAGTTTCAGAAAAACCACGGCTGAGCGGTTGCGCTAGGGGCACTCAATCTCCTCAAACGTCCCCGTCTGCCGGTTCTTGCGCACCCGGTCCCATTGGAAATAGCGGCCGTTCATCGCCACGTACACGCCAGCCGGCAGCGTCTGCGCGAACGCCAGCGCGCTGCCCAGATTGAACAGCCCGTCCGAACTGCCGAATTTATACGGAATCATGGCGCCGGTCAGCACCACGGTTTTATCGGTCAGGCCGCCTGCCAATACGCCGGCGGTCTCCGTCATAGTGTCGGTGCCGTGCGTAATCACGATGCGGGTTTCCGGCGCGCTCCTGCATTGCCCCAAAATAACCTCGCGGTCCGCGCCGGTCATGTGCAGGCTGTCGATCATCATGAGCGTCTGCACTTCTACGGCCAGATTGCAGCGGCCCAGCCACAGCATCTCCGGCAGGTGCGACTCCTTGAAATAAAGCTGGCCGTTCAACTCGTTGTACTCTTTGTCGAACGTGCCGCCCGTGACGAAGATCCGAATCGCCTCCATTTACGCGCGGCTCCGCTTGTAGCCCGTCTCCAGGTTCGGCAGGAACACGGTCAGAATGCCGATCGCCGGAAGAAAAGCGCACACCCGGTAAACGAACGCAATGCTGGTGGCGTCCGCCAGCCAGCCCATAATCGCCGCGCCGATGCCCGCCATGCCGAACGCCAGGCCAAAGAACAGTCCCGAAATCATGCCGATCTTGCCCGGCACCAGGTCATGCGCGTACACGATGATCGCGGAAAATGCAGACGCCAACACCAGCCCGATCACCACGCTGAGCACCGTAGTCCAGAACAGATTGGCGTAAGGCAACGCCAGCGTGAAAGGCAATATGCCCAGTATCGAGCACCAGATGACATACTTGCGTCCCACGCGATCCCCCACCGGCCCGCCGATAAAAGTGCCCGCCGCCACCGCTCCCAGGAAAACGAAAAGATGGATCTGCGCGGACCGCACGGAGACATGGAACCGGCTCATCAGGAAGAATGTGTAGTAACTCGTCAGACTGGCCAGATAGAAATACTTGGAGAACACCAGCGCCATCAGCACCGCCAGCGCCAAACCTGTCCGTTTCCGCGAAAGCTGCGCATGCCGGGTGTGTAGAGCCGCCGCCTTTGCCCGCACGGCGCCGTGACTCTTATACCAGGCTCCAATCCGCGTCAGCACCACGATGGCCAGCAGCGCCGCTACCGAAAACCAGGCAATGGTACGCTGCCCCCCGGGCAGCACCACCAAAGCGGCCAACAAAGGACCCAATGCCGAACCCGCGTTGCCGCCCACCTGAAACAGCGATTGCGCCAGGCCGTGCTGTCCCCCCGACGCCATGCGCGCCACCCGCGACGATTCCGGATGGAACACCGAAGATCCCACTCCCACCAGAGCCACCGCCAAAAGGATCATGCCGAAGCTCGGCGCGCGGGATAGCAGCAGCAGGCCCGCAAGCGTGAATCCCATTCCTACCGGCAAGGAATATGGTGTGGGACGGTGGTCCGTGTAGATGCCTACAAAAGGCTGCAGCAGCGATGCGGTGAGTTGCACGCTCAAAGTAATTAACCCGACCTGGTGAAAATCCAGGTGGTACGAAGACTTAAGAATCGGATAGACCGCCGGGATCACCGATTGCAGCATGTCGTTCAGCAGGTGGCAGAAGCTGATCGCCGCCAGCACCTGGAACGCCGTGCTGTGCGCCTTGATGATGGAAGCTGCCGGCGTAACCGGACTCAATCCCGTCTGGGTGGACACTTTTCGTAGTTTAGCAAGGCTACTGAACCGTGTTGCCGGCGTTGCGCGCGCTGCGCAGCACCAGCTCTTCCAGATCCAGCAGATGCTGCGGCTCGAAGTGTTGGCGCGACCACTTGCTGGACGCCTCCAGTTCGATGCCCACGAAGTATCCGATCTCCCGGTACACGCAATAACGTACCGTCCCCGCCAGCGTGTCCTTCCGGCAGTGCACATCCACGCGCGCGCCGATCGGCAGTGGAATCTCGAACTGCAAGCACATCCCGGACGTGGAAATGTCCTCCAGCAAGGCAATCGATTGCCGCGCGCCGCCGGGCGGATCTCTCCAGGTAACCTCTACCATATCAGCGCACAACATCCGAATTTCAGCGCGGGACCGCTCCATGCCTTTCATATCGGCCAATTTGCGGAGAACCATAAATTGTGTGATGAAACACGCCATCTCCGCCGGCCCCTCCATGGTTGCCCCCGGCGGCGTAGTCACTCCGGCGATCTTCGATATCGCGGATGCCTACAATTCCGTAATCCACAAGTTTCGATACGTCCGGTAACATATGCTGCATGAACGCCCCCGTATTCTTCGCGGGTGTCTCGCCCGGTTTCACCGTCCCGCGGCGCATCACGCCCGCCGCCGCATCGCCGCTGATTTTGACCCAGAGAGGCCATGATAGCCTCGTAAATGTGATCATCCCAGTGCCGTAAATCGCTTGGCTCTTAAGATTGCGTGTGATTCATAACATGGGCTTCGTTATTGCTCCAACAATGGCATGGAACTGTTAATCATAGGGGCTACGCTCGTAACGAGCTTTGCGGCAGCCTTGGGCATCCAGATCGCCGTCCTGTCGGCCATCGTGCACGGTGTATTCTCCACAAACCGCTCGCATACATCTTAGGCGCAAAAGAGGATGATCCACGGTCCGCGGAGCGGTCGTGGCCCGGTTTGCGCGTTCGTTAAGGAGGTCAATGTGCTTTATTACGCGCTGGTGTTTTTTGTCATCGCCATCGTAGCGGCGCTGTTGGGATTTGGCGGCGCCGCCGTGGCTTTCGCCGGGATCGCGAAACTTCTCTTCGTTGTCTTTCTGATCCTTTTCCTGGTCAGCCTGATCGCTCACGTGGGCAGACGTGTGTAATATGGACCCCTTCGTCCAATGGCGCTTAGGGTGCTGCTTGTAACTCGGCACGCCAAGTTGGGTGTCAAATTCTACCGCGTGGAGATATCAATACCATGAATTGGGATCAAGTCGAGGGTAAGTGGAAACAGATGAAGGGATCGGCGAGACAACAGTGGGGCAAACTCACGGACGACGATCTGGAACAGATTGCGGGAACGCGCGATAAGCTGGTCGGGAAGTTGCAGGAACGCTATGGAATCGCGCATGAAGAGGCCCGCAAAAAAGTCGACGAGTGGCTGAAATCGCAGCACGAAAGCGAAGCCCACGCCGGCGCCGCTCAACCTCAGACCCATAAAGCAAAGGGATAACCCAATCGGGAGCGGGGCGGCAACAATCGCCCCGCCCCGGACTTCTCTCCGGCATCAAAACGGCTGCGGAAAGATCCGCAAAAAGCGCTTCCGCCCCGATCCCCTTCTCACCGCCGCGGGATTTTCCTCCCGTCAGCACGTCCCGCCACTCATACTGCATCAATTCTTGTCTTGGGGCAATGGGCGGCAGCCGCGCGCAGTACCGCCACCAGCGCTACCCCGCCGATGATATGCGTCAAATGCGCGACTCACACCTGACTCAAGCCGATCTCCGTAAATGCCGGCCGCACTTCGGGCGGGTGGCCCCCCCAGACCGCCTATTGGGCCTGAATGTAAAGCGTAATCGCCGCGCCCGTTGGTTACGGATGTGCCGAGAACAGCGTGCCGCAACCATTCAGAGGACAAGCGCCGCTAGTCGTACCCCCGAAGTAGGCGGCGCCGTAAAGCACGGGGTGGCCGCCCGGCCCGCTGCCGATCGCCACCGATGCGGCGGGATTGGCGCCGTCGCTGCCGCCCGTGAAGCTGTATATGGTGCTCTCCGTCCACGGCCCGCCCGGTGATGCCGGCGGCGACAATGAGAATACCGTGCCGAAGCCCGACGCGCCGCCGTCGAACGTCGTGCCGTAGAGCACTTCGCCACTGCCGATCACCAGCCCCGCGGTTGGTTCGTAACCGTCGCTGGTGGCAATCAGGCCCGTAAAATTGTGGATCACTGCCTCGGTCCACACGCCGCCTGGGGATTCGGGAGGCGTCAACGAGAATACCGTTCCACCACCGTGCGATGTTCCGCCAAATCTGGTGGTGCCGTAGATCACTCCGCCGCCCCCAATCACCACGCCCGCTTCGGGGTTGAATCCGTCGGTGCCGTTGTCGGTGAAGTTGTGGAGCACGGATGGGGTCCAATCGCCGCCCGGAGTTGCCGGCGGCGTCAACGAGAACACAGTGCCAAAGTGCCGGTTCCCGCCGCTGGTGGTGCCATATAGCATTCCGCTGCTGCCGATCGTCACGCCGGCGAACGGTTTGAGACCACCGCCACCACCGGGAAAACTGTAGATCACCGTTTCGGTCCATGCACCGCCTGGAGACTCCGGTGGCGTCAACTTGAAAACGGTGCCACACCCGGCAGGAAACGGCGGGGCTGTGCAAGGACCCGAGCCGCCATACGTCGTGGTGCCATAGAGGACTCCGGCCTCGCCCATGGTTAGACCCGCCGCAGGGTCGGCCCCGTCGGCGCCGCCCCTGAAGTTGTGCAGCACGGTCGCGGTCCAGGAACCACCCGGAGTTGCCGGTGGCGTCAAAGCGAAAACAGTGCCATCGTTCGACGCGCCGCCGATGTTGGTGGCGCCATACAGCACCCCGCCGTTACCGATCACGACGGGCGCCACGGGGTGCTGCCCGTCGCTACAGTTGAAATCGTGGAGCACGCTCTCCGTCCATGCGCTAGACGAGCCGGTGGCCGGCGGCGTCAAAGAGAATACCGTGCCGCACAGGAAGTTACCGGCAGTGCCGCCGCCCTTGGTCGTGCCATAGAGCACGCCTCCACTGCCGATTGCTACCGCGGAGTCGGGATTAGATCCGTTGGCTACCCGGAACGTGTGGATGGTGGTCAGTGTCGACGTCTGAGCCGCCACATGTGCCGCCAAAATCAGGAATGCCGTTAGAAGTGCCGCAGTCGGGGTGCCTGGCAGGATTGTCACCGGGATATCCATTTGGCCCTCCTTACTTCCACCGAGTGTAACGCGGCGGCAGGCGCTACCCCAAATCCCGCCCGGCTGTAACACTACTGTACAATGGAGTTTCCCGCCAAACCATGGCTTCCCGCTTAGTATCTATCCTCATCCCCCTCTATAACGAAGAAGAGTTCGTCGGGACCCTGCTCGAACGCGTGCTGGACGCTCCCCTTCCGCCCGGCGTCGACCGCGAAATCATCGTCGTTGACGATGGCTCCAAAGACAGTTCCGCCGAAATCGTCGAAGATGTAGCCGCCGCGCACCCCGGCCTCATCCGCCTCGTCCGCCAGCCCCGCAATCAGGGTAAAGGCGCCGCCATACGCACCGCCATCGAGCACGCCACCGGCGAGTTCTCCATCATTCAGGATGCCGATCTGGAATATGACCCCCGTGAGTACGGCCGCGTGCTCGGACCGCTGCTCGAAGGCCAGGCCGACGCCGTCTTCGGCTCCCGCTTCATGATCTCCGGCGAGCGCCGCGTCCTCTATTTCTGGCATTCCGTGGCCAACCAGATCCTGACCCTGATGTGCAATGTGGTCGCCGACCTGAATCTGACCGACATGGAGACCTGCTACAAGGCCTTCCGCACCTCATTGCTGCAGAGCATCCCCATCCGCAGCGATCGCTTCGGCCTGGAGCCCGAGTTAACCATCAAGCTGGCCAAGCGCCGTGTGCGGGTCTATGAAACTCCTATTGCCTATCACGGCCGCACCTACGAAGAAGGCAAGAAAATTGGGCTCAAGGACGCCTTTGACGCCGTCGGCGTGATCCTCCGCTACGCCTTCACCCGCGACATCTATAAAGACCCCGGCCACGACATCCTGGATGCTCTCTCTGCCGCCCGGCGCTTCAACAAATGGATGGCCGACACCATCGAGCCGTACATCGGCCGCCGCGTGCTGGAGTGCGGCGCAGGCATCGGCAACCTAAGCCGGGTTCTGTCGCCGCGCCGCGAGCTCTACATCTGCGGCGACATCAATGCCGAGTACCTCGCGCGTCTCCGCCAGCGTTTCCAGCATCGCCCCAGGATTCAGGTGCGCCACTGCGACCTTTCCGTTCCCGCCGATTTCGAGCCGCTCGCCGGCGCCGTCGATTCCGTGGTCTGCCTGAACGTGCTCGAGCACATTGAGGACGATCTCACCGGTTTGCGCAATATTCACACCGCATTGGCGCCCGGCGGCCGCGCCATCATCCTGGTCCCTCACGATCAGGAAATCTTCGGCACTCTCGATACGGCCTTGGGCCATTACCGCCGCTATTCGCACGAGGAACTAAAGGAGAAACTGGAACAGGTGGGCTTCCGTGTGGAACGCATCCTGAATTTCAACCGTGTCTCCCGCCTGCCCTGGTACGTCACCGGCCGGATCTTCAAACGCACCACCATCAGCCGCCTGCAGCTCCGCATCTTCGACCGCTTCGTGTGGCTCTGGCGCGCCGTCGATTCCGGCCTGCCCTGGCCGCCGACCTCCATCATCGCCATAGCGGTGAAAGACCACTAAATCAGTAGGCGGTCCGACGAGCAATCGCCTCCACCGTCGCGTTCACGAGACGGCGAAACGACTGTCAGAGAGCGAAGCGCTGCGACGCCAGTGGGCTCAGGCGGGGCGACGCGCTGACCGGGAGTTGACGCGCCCGCGCCGGACTTCAGTCCCGCAGCCCGTAAACCGCCAGTTGCGTCGCCGTGGGAACATACACCTTCCCGCGCGCGATGGTCACCGCCGAAAACTTCACCGCCGGCCCCGGCGTATCCCGCGAACCGTTCTGCGTGCTGTTGTACAGCTCGTTCGCCAGATTCGTCGCGTCGTACGCATACAAGATCGCCGAGCCTTCCGACCCGTAAGCATCCGTTTCCACCGCCCACACAATCGCGTTGCTGGTTCCGTTCGACGAAACCGAAGGAGTCACCCCCGGAAAGGCGAACGACTCCGGTGAATACGACGTCGCTGAAGTCGAAAGCAGCCCGCTGCCCCCGGCGTTGAACGAAAAGGCTTTCAAATTGTCGTACTGCCCGCCGTAATACACGTTGTTATTCCAATACGCGGGCATGCCCCAGATTCCGCCGTTCGCCCCGTCGAGTTCCTGCACGATATCATCCGTGCTGGAGTTATAGCCGCCCATGGAGTCCCGGTCCACCAGGTAGATGTTGCCGAATTTCCCCGACTGCACCAGCAGGTGCGGATGCGGCGAGCCCGCCGGCAGATCCGGCAGCAGCATTGCGCCGCCCGATCCCAGATCCACATCGTCGTCCGCCATCACGTCCTGATTAAACGGCGTGAACGAAGTCAGCACCGGCATCCGCCCGCCGGATGGAGCGCCCAGTTTGATGATCGTATCGCCCCAATCGTTGCCGCCTTTATCCACGTCGAACGTACCGTTGCCCGTAGCGAAGTAGATGCCGCCCGAATCCGCCGCCGGCGCGCCGCCGCCTTGCCACACGCCCCCGTCCGATCCGTTCGGCGTCGACACCCAAATCGCCCCCAGTTGCAAGGTGGAAGCGCTGTAGGCAAATACCCATGCATGATACGGTCCGATGTCGCAATGCGACGCGGACATGATATACAGCGCTCCGTTGCGCAGCAGCAGACCCGGACGTTGATTCTGCTTCAGCGGGTCGAAGGATACCTGGCCGCCCGAACTGCCGTCTCCATTACCGTTCACGGTGCCCCGAATCACCACCGGTCCGCCAAACTTCTCGGCGCCTGTCGTGATATCCAAAGCGTGCAGGCGCTGAAAGTAATGCGTGCCCTCCTTCGTATTCGCGACCACGTACAAGGTACCGGTTGTGGGATCGATCACCGGCGTCCCGGTGATGCCGATCTCCGGCACCAGGTCCCCGCACCCGGCATCCGTCGTGCTGTTAACCGTGGTCACGTCCGGCGGATCGATGAAACTCACGTGCCACAGCGGCTGCGCGTTCGCGCCCGAGTTGTTATCCGCATCGAAAGCGTAGACGCTATCGTGCTCCGTCGCCACGTACACCACGTTGTGCGTCCCGCCCGCAAAGCCGACTGACGGCACATATAACGGCTGCGCGTAAATGTAGCCGTCCACCGGCTGCACGAATCTCCGGCCGAAACTGCTGGCATTCACGTTGGCCGGATTCAATACGGTTTCGTGCGCATTCAAGCCGCTGCGCTCGATGTCATTATGATAGGTGGTGACGCTGACTTGGGCCCAGGCAACCGGTAACAGCGCGCAGACGCACCCAGTCAAAATCCTCCGATAAATCATGGGAACTCGCCCTCCTCAGGGTTGAACGCTTGGGAGAATTTTATCACATCAATGGATGACGGCAGTCGCGCCATTCAACAAGGCCAGGCGCGCGGGCCGGCCGCGGGAATAGCCGAAGAAATCGGTGGCGCCGCCCTGGCTTTGCGCCGGCAGCGTGCGCGCTAAGCCGATCACGATGCCCCGCTCGTCCGTCATCAGCACATCCAGCCGCTCGGAAGGCGCATGCCCGTCAACCGTAAGACTTCCCACCATCCGATAGACCGCCGGGCTGCCCTCGAGCGGCCGTGACTCGCGGATCGTCACCTCGCAAACGCTACTCGAGTGCGCCGGGACAATCGTCGCAACGTCTTTGCCCAGCCACTCGACGCGCCGTTCCGCAAACACGGACAGCCGCTCGCTCCGCATGTATCCAACCAATCGCGTGCGCAGTTCCTCTTCCGGGAAAATGCGCGACATGTACTCCTGATCGGATACTGGCAGAAAAAATCCCGAAGCGATGGCATCGAATCCCTGCGAGACCGTGGCCCACTCGCGCGGCATGCGCCATTGCCAGTTCCATGTGCCGAAGGTCAGAATCAAAACCGCCGCCGAAACTCCCACCGCCGCCAGACGCGCGACGCGCCCCGCACTCCAGCAGGCCAGTCCTGCTGTGAACAGCGCCGCCCAGAATACGAAAGTGGGCGCCAGGTACCGGCTGGGCAGCGGTTGTCCGCTGTATTTGGTCAGCCACTCGGGCGAGAGCCTTCCGAAAGCGATCGCCGCCGCCGATCCCCACATGAAACAAGCCACTAGAGCCAGCCGCAAAGCCGCCGGCCGCCGCCGGCAATAGCCTAGAATCGGCACGGCCAGAACCATCCCGATGCAGCCCGCCGCCATTCCCAACGGCCGCGAGTAAAGGCTGATCGGCCCCCCCAGCACCAGACCGGCAATTTGGAACGCCTGCCACGGCTGCCGCAGCATCCCCGCGAACCCCATGCCGATAGACGGCCGCGTGTAGCCGATGCTGTAAGCCACCGCGATCGCCACCGTCGCCACGGCCAGCGCACCTGCATACCGCTTCCTACCGGCGATCCAGGCCTGAACCGCCAGAATCGGCCAAACCAAAGGCCCCACCGCCAGGCACAGCGTGGACACCGCCGCCAGCAGGATCGCCATCCAGCTTCGCCGCACGCAAATCGCCGCCACTGCCGCAGCGTACCCGATCGTGTATTGGACCTCGATGCCTTCGACGAGCACTTCCATCTGCAGCGATGAAAGCAGCAGGTGAGCGATCACCACGGCGCACAGCCAGAAGATTATGCGGGAGTCCCGGAAAAGCTGCCAGGCCGCCCAGAGCAGCACGCCAACCATGGCCGCCTGGGCCGTCACGTTGATCAGGATGAAAGGAAGCATCGCATAATGCAGATACTTCACTGAAAACAGGAAGAGGAGCCGCGGCAGGACCATCCGCTGGCCCCAATACGGCCCCCACAAATAGCTCCAGCCAACCAGCCCGGTCCGCCGTTTCCAGATCTCCTCCAGCATGACCCACTGGTCGGAGTAAGGAACATTAGTAATGGAATGAAAAAGATACCAGAAGGTGCGGGCGGCCAGCAGGAGTGTTAAAAAGCCGGCGCACGCCACCATTGCGCGTGCGCCGGCCAGTAGTTTGCCGATTGGATTACCGCGCCGCCATCAGCGCCCGCAGCCGCCGCGCCCGCTCCGGGGCGCGCAATTGCCGTAACGCCTTGGCTTCGATCTGCCGGATCCGCTCGCGCGTGACGTCGAACTCCTGCCCGATCTCTTCGAGCGTGTGCTCCCGCTCGCACCCGATACCGAAGCGCAGCCGGATCACCTTCTCCTCCTTGGGGGAAAGGGTTTTCAGGATGCCGGCGGTTTCGTCGCGGACGTTCGTCTCAATGACCGCGTCCACCGGCGAGCCCACCCAACGGTCTTCGATCAGATCGCCCAGCGCCGACTCGCCGTCGCGCCCTACGGGCGTTTCCAGCGAAACCGGATCACGCGAAATGGTTTTCAGTTTCTGAACTTTCTCAACCGGAATGTCCATCCTCCGGCCAATTTCGTCATTTGTAGGAGTCCGGCCCAGTTCCTTCTCCAGCTCGCGCGAAGCGCGCAGGAACTTGTTCATACTCTCGTTCATATGCACGGGGATACGAATCGTCCGGGACTGGTCCGCAATGGCGCGCGTGATCGCCTGCCGGATCCACCACGTGGCGTATGTCGAAAACTTGTAGCCACGACGATATTCGAACTTATCCGCCGCGCGCATCAGCCCGATGTTGCCTTCCTGGATCAGATCCAGCAAGTGCAAACCACGGTTGACGTACTTCTTGGCAACCGAAACGACCAAGCGAAGGTTGGCTTCCACCAAATCCTTCTTGGCGCGCTCGGCTTCGGCTTCCCCGTGCCGGATGACCGTCAAAGTATGCTTCAGGTCCGGCAGCGTGGCACCGGCGACCTGCTCCCGCTTGCGGATCTCCTTTTTCAAATCCTTCAAACGCAACTGCAATTGCGGCTGGCCCGGCTTGGCCTCGATCTTCTTCGCTTCCCGGTCCAGTTGCCCAAGTTCCTCCACCGCCCGCTCGATTTCCTTGGCGAATTCCTTCCACTTGCTCGAGCGGAACGGGATCACCCGGATTCCAATCGATACTTGAACTTTGGCCCTGTTCAACCTGCCACACCAACGCTTACGCTGCTTCTTCAGATTGACCGGAACCGTCTCCACCTTGTCGCTGACCTGCTGCATCTTGCGGTAAGCCAACAGTAAGTCGGTGAACAGCTTCAGAAGGTCGGCGCGCTTCTTGAGGTCCGCGGGCGTGCCTTCCTCGACATCGCCGATATCTACGACGTTGTCGATTTCCTCGGCGCCCTTTTTGAGCTGTTCTGCTAATTCCACCACGACGCGCTGCACCAGGGCGGAACGGCTGATGGCCTTCTGCATGCGCAGCTTGCCGCGCTCCATGCGCCGCGCCAGATCCACTTCGCCTTCCCGCGTCAGCAGCGGAACCGCTCCCATTTCACGGAGGTACACTCGTACCGGGTCGTCCGTGTAGATCGACTCTTCTACCGGCGCCGGATGCAGGAAGTCGGCCTCGTGCTCCGCTTCCGGACCGAAGAATTTGGCGTCTTCTTCAAAATTCAGACCCAATGCTCCGGGATTGTCCGCTAAAAACTGATCTTCGAAATGATCCACCTTTAAACTCACCTCCCCCTAGAAGAACGTTGCAGATTCGCTGCACTTGATTCGATTCTGGGGCTGCTAGAAAGCTTCGGATTGCTTGGTTCGACACACCGCTGGTGATCGAAAATTCACCATTGGGGACATCAACTGATGATATCACCGTTAACCAGGAAAGTTAAGCTCTATCTGTAAAGATGTTGCAGAAACGATTTGGTTACAGTAGTTCTCATCACGGAAGCTTGTGCCGCATCAGCGTCTTTAACTCATTAAAAAACGCTTCCTCGTCCTGAAAATCCCTGTAGACCGACGCGAACCGCACGTAGGCAATCTTGTCCAGATCCCGGAGAGCTTCCATAATCATCTCTCCTATTTCTATAGTAGATATCTCCCGGTCCGCTGAATCCGTGACTTTCGCTTCCACTTGGTCGACCAGCTCAGCCAGCCTCCCCATGCTCACCGGCCGCTTTTCGCACGCCTTCAGCAAACCAGATAGTACCTTTTGCCGTTCGAACTTCTCCCGCCGGCCATCCTTCTTAATCACCATGTACGGCACTTCGTCGATCCGCTCGTAGGTCGTGAAACGGCGCTCGCACCCCAGACACTGCCGGCGCCGCCGGATCGCGTCCCCCTCGCGACTCTCCCTCGAATCTACTACTTTGTCTTCTATGTGATTGCAAAACGGGCACTTCATACCGATATCTCAGGCCCCAAGTGACGCAAATTGCGCCACTGTACCCCCTCCCGCAACGCCAACAAAAGTCCAATCGGTATCACCACTACGAACGAAACTACCCAAAGTACAATTGCTACGCTTGTAGAAATTTCTAGGGGAACCCGAAATAACTCCGTCAACACCAGCACCGACACCACCTGCGTACCCCCTCCCACGCCCGGTATTTGCACCACTGCTCCAAACGCCAGAAATCCAAGAAAAATCAGCACATCCAGCCAGCCGAAGTGCAGCGCGCTGCCGAACGCCCGCGTCACGCAGTAGACCGTGAAAGCGATGGTGGCCCATTCAAACACCGTATACCAGACCACCAGCAGCATCGATCGTTGGCTTTTGGTCGATTCCACCCCCTGCACAAACGCCGTGATCAGCCGGTCGGCGCGCTGGAACTGCCGCTCCGGCAGCGCCGACAAAGCATTTAGAAGCCGTTGCCGCATTGCCACCGAAAAATGCCGGAACGCCATCAGCAGCCCCAATACCGCTACCGAGAGCATCGCCACGAACCAGCCGCCGGTGGCAAATACCCACGAAAGCGCCGGCCCCAAGCGCGCGTCCGAGCGCCGCACCCGCCCCAGCGCAAAGCCGAAAATGGCCAGCACCGTCAGCACATCGTAGATCCGTTCCAGCAGCAAAGCCGCCATCTGCGACGAAGCCGGCACCTTCTCCTTGGCCGCAATCAGGTAAGGCCGCACGAATTCTCCCGGACGTCCTAATAATGTAATAGCGCTAAATCCGATCACAGTGGCCGAAAACAGGTTCCAGAGGTTCGGTTCCGGCTTCACCGGACGCATCAGCACCCGCCAGCGCAGCGCCCGGCCGTAATAGCCCGCGAAGACAAATCCGCCCGCGGCCGCCAGCCACCACCATTGCAAACCGAGCAGTGTGGCGCCAAATGCCCGCCAGTCGAATCCCCGGCTGGCCAGGAACCACCGCACCAGTAACACGCTCCCCACTACGGCGGCCAAGCTCAGCACGAACCAGAGCAGCTTCCGGCGCGACCGCGCCGGGTGCGGTGTGCCGGGCGCCGGAATGCCGCTGCTGGGCTGTGCCATGGGCAACATGAAATGTACCACGGCCCCGCCGCGGGCGAAAACTTGCGCCCTCGCGCCTCTTGGCAGCGGGAAAAAATGAACCTATGATGAGAAAGCCTCGTTTCTTCAAGTGTAAGCGGGATGAAGCTGTTAGCGCCCGCCCCGAGATCTGGAGGAGGAGAGAGGCAACTATGGCGACCGCCACCCTGGCAATGGTGTCCAGCGTTCCGTTCCCACAAAGAACGGACGGCGGCGTCCAATATTGGATAAAACAGAGTTTGGACCTCGATCACAGCCTCGTGGAGCGGTGTCTCAGCGGCGATGGAGCCGCCTGGGAAGAGATGGTCCGCACTCATACGCGGCGCGTGTACGGTCTTTGTTATCGTTTCACCGGCAAGGACGGCGAAGCCCAGGATCTGACGCAGGAAGTCTTCCTGCGCGTGTACCGCACGCTCAAAACTTTCCGCGCCACCGAAGGCGCCTTTACCACCTGGCTGGCCCGGTTGACCAGGAATTTGCTGATCGACAATTACCGGCGCACCCGCCAGGAGCGTCTTACAGATTCGATCGAGGAGCAGCTTCCCATGATCCAGGAGCCCGCCTCGAACGAGTCCCGGCCCGAGAGCATGGTCGCCGGACGGGAAGCCAGCGAGATTTTGCAGGCGGGCTTGCAGAAGCTGTCGCCGGAGTTGCGCGAGGCGGTTATCCTGCGCGACTTGCAGGATATGGAATACCGGGAAATAGCCGAAATCCTGCGCATCCCGGAAGGCACCGTGAAGTCCCGCTTGAACCGCGGCCGGGCCGAATTGGCCAAGGTTTTGCGAAGGCAGAAGATACTGGTATGACGTGCGCGGAACTCGAAATTCTCATCTGCGACTACGTTGACGGCACCCTGGGGCCGGACGCCAGGGCTGCGCTCGACGAGCATCTGGCCGGCTGCGCCAATTGCGCCGAGCTGGCGCGGGATGCCGCCGCCGCCGCGGGATTCATCGCGCGCGCCACCGAGGTGGAGCCTCCTCCGGAGTTGATTACCCGGCTCCTGTTCAACGCTCCCTGGGTGCATGCCAAGACGCCCGGAAGCGGCGCGCGCCGCTGGTTCGGCAAGTTGCTGCATCCGGTCCTGCAGCCCCGTTTCGCCATGGGAATGGCTATGACGATTCTATCGTTTGCCATGCTGGCGCGCTTCGTCACGCCCGCCCGCCAGTTGCGCCCGGCGGATTTGTCCCCATCGGTGGTGTGGGCCGGCCTGGAAGACCGCGCGTATCGCAGTTGGCAGCGCACCGTGAAGTTTTACGAGAGCTTGAAAGTCGTTTACCAGATTCAAACCAAGCTGCACGATTGGCAGCAACAACAGGAAGAAGAACAGAAGCCGGCGGCGGATGCGGAAAAATCCGGCCGCACGCCGGACACGCACCGCCTACCCGTAAAGGGCGCGGAGCAACCTAAATCGCATTAGAGGATATTGCCATGAACTGCTTTAACCATTCCGAAGTACCCGCCGTCGCCTATTGCCGCACTTGCGGCAAAGCGCTCTGCGCCGAATGTAAGCGCACTGCCCAGGGCACCATTTTCTGCGACGAGCATGCGCCCGCGGCCGCCAACACCGCAGCCAACTTCGCCCGCGACTTGCGCCAGCAGATTGTAGACGACGCCCAAGCCGCCGCGGCCGGACCCCGGGAAGCCGCCGCCGGGATTCGCGCCCAGGCCGGCCTCGCGCCGGTCAACAGCGCCACCGGCGATGTTTCTCCCGGTCTCGCCTGCCTGCTCGGCTTCATCCCCGGCGTGGGCGCCATCTACAACGGCCAGTACGCCAAAGGCTTGGTCCATGCCATCGTCTTCGGCCTGCTGGTGTCCATCACCGGTTCCGGCACGGCGGGCGATTTGGAGCCGTTGTTCGGCATCTTGATCGGCGTCTGGGTCATGTACATGGCGCTGGAGGCCTACCACACCGCCCGCAAGCGCCGCGCCGGCGAGCCGGTGGACGAGTTCTCCAGCATCCTCGATGTGCACGGCCGACGGGGCGGCTTTCCCATCGGCGCTATTACCCTGATCGTGCTGGGCGTGGTGCTGCTGCTCAGCACCATGGATATCATCCAGCTTCACAAACTGTTGCCATACTGGCCGGTCCTGCTGATCCTCACCGGCGCTTACATGCTGTATGTGCGCGTAACCGATGGCGCCCATCCCATCGCCCGGCAGGAGGCCCACCATGAACGCTAACGACGCCAACCTGCTGCGCGCCATTCGCTGGCCCATCACGCTCATCACACTGGGAACGCTGTTCGCGATGAACAATTTCACCAACTACGGCTTCAACCAGACCTGGCCCGTGCTCCTGATCGTGTTCGGTTTGCTCAGTCTTTTGGGCCGGACCACCCGCGGCATGCCCGCCGGCGCGCCTCCGGGACCGGCGCCGGGAGGCCCCCGATGAAACGCCGATCCGTCACCGGGCCCATCCTGCTCATCGGGGTTGGCGCTACGTTTCTGATGTACAACCTGCGGCCCGATATCCAGATCTACGACCTGCTGGCGCAATACTGGCCATTCCTGCTCATCGCCTGGGGTTCCCTGCGCCTGGTGGAAGTGCTGGTCGATTATTTCCGCGGCAGCCTGGGCTATGCTTCCGGCTTCAGCGGCGGCGAAGTGGTCCTGATCGTCTTCGTCTGCTTCATCGGTTGGGGAGCCTTCGAGGCCCACAGCCACGGCGTCCATTTCCGCCCCGCCTGGGAAGCCTTCGGCGAGCACTACGACTATAGTGTGGACGATCAGAAGCCGGCCCTCGCGGCCACTCGCGTGGTCTTTGAAAATGCTCGCGGCAACTTGAAAATCACCGGCGCCGACGTTACCGAAATCAAGATCACCGGACGAAAAACCATCCAAGCCGTCAACCACACCGAGGCCGACCGCGCCAACGCCGGCACCTCCATGGAAATCCTGTCGCAGGGCGACGCTCTCACGGTCCGCACCAATCAGGATCACAATCCCACCAGCGGCCGCATCTCCGAAGACCTGGAAATCACCGTTCCCATGCGCATGAGCGTCGAGATTCACGGCGACTACGGCGATTATGAAGTCAGCGAAGTGAACGGCGGCGTGGAAGTGCATGGCGACCGCTCCGACGTGCGCCTGAATAAAATCGGCGGCAACGCCCGCATCGAGCTGCAGCGCAGCGACCTGGTACGCGCCGCGGATCTCAGCGGCAACCTCGACCTGCAGGGCAAAGGTTCCGACATCGAACTCGAGAATATCGCCGGCCAGGTCACCATCAACGGCTCCTATTCCGGCAGCCTGGAATTCAAGAACGTCGCCAAACCGCTGCACTTTGAATCTCCCAATACGGATCTGCGCGTAGCCGCCTTGCCCGGACAGATCACCATGGACCTCGGCGAGTTGACCGCCAATAATCTGGTGGGTCCCGTACATCTGGTCACCAAATCCAAGGACGTGAAGATCGAGGACTTCACCGAATCGCTGGATCTCGAAACCGATCGCGGCGACATCGAACTGCAGCCCAAGCACCTGCCCCTGGCCAAGATCGAGGCGCGCTCCCATAGCGGGCAGATCACCCTGGTGCTGCCCGACAAGGCGGCTTTCCAGTTGACCGCCAATACCGACCACGGCGAAGCCGTCAACGATTTCGGCTCGCCCATTCAGAAGGCGACCGACGGCCACGCCGCCTCGCTCAAGGGCAACGTCGGTCAAGGACCCAGCATTCACCTGATGACCGAACGCGGCACCGTGTCCGTGCGCAAGGCCGGATCGGAAAACGAAGACGAAGACAAGCCCGATAAGGCCGAAACCTAAGCGCGCCGTTTCTCTGCTAGGCTATGGATTCTCCGGGGGGAGGAGCCGGCAGTGTACAAAGTCTATGAGCAGGTAACGCAGTCCGGTCTGTATCGTTGCACGACCTGTGGCGTGATGATTCCGGTTAACAGCGGCGAGAATCTGCCCACCTGTCCGAGCCGTTGCGCCGACGCCATCTGGACCTTCTTCAATGAGAAGTGGCAGGCGCCTCCCGGCCAGATCCGGGAAGCCGTAGCGGAGTTCGCTGCGCTGGATCTGCAAGGCGACGCCCACCCCATCCCGGCCGGCGCGCGCCTGACGGACGTCAGCCTGGGCCCGGAGTGCTCCGATCCGCCAAACGGCAGTGCCAACGTGGCCGCTTTCCGCTGCGATGGCCAGGTCCTATTCAGCAGCGCCGACGAACTCTTCCTGAAGACCGTGATCATCAAGCCCTAAAGGAGGGCGGACTTCAGTCCGCGCGGGGGTTTAGCCCCGCTCCGCAATCGACTTCGCCTGCAGAAACAGCAGCAGATAATCCCGCCCGCCGCCCTTCGAATCCGTCCCCGACATATTGAATCCGCCGAACGGATGCGCGCCCACCATGGCCCCCGTGCACTTGCGGTTCACATACAAATTACCCACAAAGAAATCCCGCCGCGCCCGCGCGATGTGCTCCGGCACGTTCGAAAAAATCGCGCCCGTCAGCCCATACTGCGAATCGTTCGCCAATTCCATGGCATGCGCGAAATCCCGCGCCTTGGTCACGCCCAGCACCGGACCGAAAATCTCCTCCTGGAAAATGCGCGCCTTCGCGTCGATATCCGCGATCACCGTGGGCGCCACGAAGTATCCGTCCGCCGGCGCCGTCACCCCTGTCGGCAACATCCGGCCTTCCCGCTTGCCGACCTCGATGTATTCCAGAATCGTGCGCCGCGCACCCTCGCTGATCACCGGACCCATGTAGTTCTCGAGTTTCTCCGCCGGCCCCACCTGTATGGTCGAAACCCGCTTCTGCAGTTTTTCCAGAAACGCGTCGTACACCTTCGCGTCCACGATCGCACGCGAGCATGCCGAACACTTCTGCCCCTGGTAACCGAAAGCCGAAACCGCCACGGCTTCCACCGCTTTGTCCAGATCGCAATCCGCATCCACCACGATGGCGTCCTTGCCGCCCATCTCCGCGATCACCCGCTTGATCCAGATCTGCCCGGGCACAGTCTTGGCCGCCAGCTCATTGATGCGCAGCCCCACGTCGCGCGATCCCGTAAAGGCCACGAAGCGAGTCTTGGGATGCTGCACGATCACATCGCCCACCGCCGCCCCGCTGCCCGTCAGCAGGCAGAACGATTTCTGCGGGAATCCGGCTTCGAGCAGCACCTCCGCGAATTTCGCGCCGATGGTGGGCGTCTCGCTCGAAGGTTTGACCACCGCCGTATTGCCCGCCACCAGCGATGCCACCGTCATCCCCACCATGATGGCCAGCGGAAAGTTCCATGGTGGAATGATGACTCCGACACCCAGCGGCAGATAGTGTATCTCGCCGTGCTCGCCCGGAAGCTGCACATCGGGCTCTTGCGCGCCGCCCAGCCGCTGCATCTCCCGCGCATAGTATTCGCAGAAATCCACGGCTTCGGAAACATCCGCTTCCGCTTCCGGCCAGGTCTTGCCGGCTTCGAGCACCAGCCACGCATCGAACTCCAGCTTCCGCCGCCGGATGATGCCTGCCACCGCTAGCAGCATCCGGATCCGTTCATCGGCCGGCGTCGCGGCCCACGCCGGAAAGAAGGCATAAGCCTGATCCACCGCCCGCCGCGCCAGTTCCGCGTTCGCCCGATGATGCACTCCCACCACTTCCTTGGGATTCGATGGGTTCACCGAGCGCAGCAGATCCCCCGTCTTTAGCCGTTCGCCGCCGATCAAAAGTTCGTATTCCTTCCCCAACTCGGCCCGCACCTGGGCCAGCGCCTCTTCCATGGCCCGCCGGTTCGCGGGCGCGCTGAAGTCGGTAAAAGCTTCATTCTGAAATGCCGCCAATTTTTCCATAA
Source organism: Bryobacteraceae bacterium (assembly GCA_049511415.1). Taxonomy (GTDB): domain Bacteria; phylum Acidobacteriota; class Terriglobia; order Bryobacterales; family Bryobacteraceae; genus Bog-159. Next base: position 66,305 of record JBEKYC010000022.1, read on the forward strand.
ACTTCTATGTTACCGAAGCCGCCGGGCTGGTTTCAGCGTATACTTTCAATTCGATGGGATCCCGATGGTTCGCGCTGGCGCTCTGCGCCATTCCCGCGCTCGCGGCGAATATATGTGACGGCCTGCCCGCCAGTCCCCCCAAGGACGCGGAATATGCCGACCTCTTCCCTGCCGCCGCCCGCCCCGCAGCTTTTGGCGTGTCCGTAAAACCCGGCGGACCCGCATTCCGCATCACCGTCCTTCCCGCCCCAGCCGATAGCTTCGCCAACGGCCGCGACGAAATGGGCCACGCCGGTGACATTGAGGTGGCCTCCTGCCAGAGCGGAAAGCGCCTGCCGCTTTTGCCCTTCATGGCTTCCCAGCCGCTGAATTTCGGTCCCACGTTCCATGCTGCCGACATCAATTTCGAAGGATATCTCGATTTTTATCTCCTCACCGAGTATGCCGCCGGCTGGATGCGCAAGTCGTATTGGGTTTACGATCCGGCTGCCGGGCTGTTCGTGCAGAACGAGTTGACCCGCGAGTTAGGCGCCAATTGTCTAGGCGAACAGTGGCACGGCGCCTGCCACGCGGATATCGAATTCGATCCCGAAAAGCGCGAAATCGGCGCCTATTACTTGAAAGGCTGCCCTGGGGACACTAAAGAAGGGGACCGTTACCGCATCGCGAACAATCGCCTGGTCATCGTCCACAAAGAGGAAGTCACTGAACGCGGCCAGGCTATTATGCCGCTTCGGCCGCGAGCAAGCATGAAACGGCGCAGCAGCGCATTGAGCGCGTCGCAATGTCCACGGACGCCCATGCTGAGGATTTTCCGGTGACTCTGCGCGTGCAGCAGGATGGACTGAATGGCAGCGCGCCGACCCTGCACGCTACGATTGCGGTGGACGCAGCCGGCCTCCAGTTTCTCAAGAAGGAGGACCGTTGGGTCCAACAGCTCACGTTCCTGACCGTACTCGAAAATGCGACGGGCGCTTTCGTCGCTGCGAAGCAGGCCGTTATGGACTTGGCCCTAACACCCGAGCGCCTTGCCCAGATGCGAGAAGAAGGCATCCGGGTCACCGCGTCCTTTTCCGCGCCGCAACGGGGTCCCTACCGTGTACGGGAGGTAGTACGCGAGGTGGTGAAGGATGGCATCTGGGCCTCAACTGCACCCGTCGAGGTCCGTTAGTGGCCGTTGATCAGAACACCAGCTTGAGACCGATCTGAATCTGCCGCGACGTGGTCGCAGTCGTCGTGATCAGTCCGGCCGAGGGGCTGATGGCGGTCCCGGAAAACACGATGGCATTCGGCGTCCCCAGATTGGTGTGATTCAAAACGTTGAAGAACTCGGGCCGGATCTGCAGATTCATCCTCTCCGCAATCGCGACGTTTTTCACCAGTGACACGTCCACGGATGCCAGCCCCGGTCCGTTGTAGACGCCCCGGCCCAAATCCCCATAGGTTCCGGCCGGCGGCAGAACAAAAGCACCGGGATTGAACCACTCGTTCGCGCTGCCTACAATCACCGGACCGCTGAAGGCGGGGTTGAGCGAAGGACGGTCGGGGTTACGCGTGTCGCCATCGCCCGAACGATTGGCGCCGATCTGGGGTGTAAACGGAAAACCGCTGAGCAGAGCCACGATGGTATTGATCTGCCAGCCACCCAGCCAGCGCCGCGCGGCCCAGAAAGGTAGGGAATAGGTGGCGGAAATGCTGGCCTGGCTGGCCACGTTCAATGCCGACGGTCCCCAATCGAGCCCCAGGTCATTGCGGTTCAGGATCATCTGCGCCTGATTATTGGCCTGCGCGCCCGTCAGCCCCGAGTTCATATCCAGGTTCTTCGACCAGGTGTAGTTGGCGCGGAATTGCAGGCCCCGGCTGAAGCGATGGCTCACGTCCGCTTGCAGCGCGTTGTAGCTGCTATTTCCCTCCGTGTACCAGAAAAAGCCCGCCCCCAGGTACGGATTCGGCCGCGTGCCCACGGGAATGTATTGCGCGCCTTGCGGGACCACTGAGGTGGCTGTGCCATTGCCGCCGGCTTTGCATCCCGCGGCATTCGCGCAGATCTCGGCCGGAATGCTGTTCGGGTCCACGCTCAGCAGGCCGTGATATCCGGACGATCCCACATACGACAGCCGCAGAACCGTGTTGCGCGCCAACTGCTGTTCCAGCGTCAGACGCCATTCCTCCACCGTCGGCGTTTTGGCGTTTGGCTGCACGCCCTGCGGCGCATACGTGGTGCAGGGCGTGGGGACGCCGGGACCACAAGAGGGCGCGGGCGCCACGCCCCGCTCAATGGGCAGGAGCGACGGCAGCGAAACACCCGCGAACGAGAGCGCGCCGTTCGCGGGCGGCAGGGAGTTCAATAGAAATGCGAGATCGTCGATTAGTGAATAGTATGTGCCGAAACCGGCGCGTATGGCGGTGCGGCCCGTGCCGAAAACGTCCCATCCCAAGCCGATGCGCGGGCCGAAAAGCCACTTGGCGTTGTTCGCGGTAAACGCGGAACCCCCGATTCTGGGTGCTGTATCCAGCACCCCCTCCCCATTCGTGATGTAATTTGCGGCCCGGCCCGCCTCTTCGTTCCAACCCGAAGTGAACTCGTGCCGGATGCCCACCTCCAGCGTCAGCCGCGGCGACAGTTTCATGGTGTCGGTGAAGTACCACGCCCCCAAAGAGCTTCGCCAACCCAGCTCGGACGGGCTCGGCACCACTTGAAACGTAGTGACTTTGCCCTGCAGAAATGTTGTCAGGCTGGCGAAACTGGCCTGACCCAATTGCCGCGACGCGCTGTCCTCGTTGTCCCGCAGCCGCTCGAACCATACGCCGGCGCTGATCTGGTGGATGCCTTTGACGATCTGCACGCTGTCGGACCAGGTGAACAGATTGCGGCGGTTCCATACGCCGGCGGCATTGTTCGGCCCCGCCGACGTGATGGATCCCGAGCCGGTGGTGGTGACACCGCCGCCGATCACGATACCGCCCGGGCCGAGGCCGCTGACGAAGGAGTCGCTGGATGGAAATTCCGTCAGCGAAACCGGACTCAGATTAAATCCCGCGCGCGAGAATCCGGTGTCGAACGTGTTCAGGAATCCCGGCGAAAAAATGTGCGTCTCCTGCGCGCTGGCGACCTGCGCGCGCAACGATTCATAAGATGCGAACAGCGGATCGGTCAGCGGGATCAGCGTAACGCCGTCGTCGATGGTGTAGGCCCCCGATAACGAGTCGCGGCTGCCGATGTTGTAATCGGCGCGCGTGGCGCCGAAATCCTCGCGCACGGATTGGCGGGGATTGCTGTAATCGAACGCGGTCCCCGTCGGCAGGCCGCCCACCAGCCGCTCCGCGCCATTGGGCGCCGGCCACAGCGACATGTAGGGCAGCATCGCCGAATTCAGATTCGTCACCGGCTTATAGACTCCCGAAGTGTTCGGCAGCAGTCCTTGGCGGGCCTCCGCGTCCGGCACCAGCGCCACATTGCTCACCGCCAGCGCCTGCCGGAAGCCTTCATAATTTCCAAACAGAAACAGCTTGTTTTTGCGCAGCGGCCCGCCCAGCGATCCGCCGAACTGGTTTCTGCGGAACGGCGGCACGCTGGCCTGGTCGAAGAAATTACGCGCATCCATCGCGCTGTTCCGCAGAAACTCGAACACCGTGCCGTGCAGTTGATTGCCGCCGGATTGCGTCGCCACGCTGACCTGCGCGCCGGCGCGCTTGCCATATGCCGCGTCGTACGTGTCCGTCAGGACATTGAACTCGCGGATGCCGTCGATACCCAGCAATTCGCCGCTCACCCCGCCCGGAGTTATGGCGAGCTGGCTGCTGCCCGTATACTCGATTCCGTTCAACAGAAACAGATTGTCGGCCGTGCGCCGCCCGTCCACCGAGAAGGTATTGCCATTGCTGGTGCTGGTCTCCGCGCTTTTCATGGCGCTGTAGTTGATCGCGCCAGGGTTTAGCGTGATCAGGTTGTCGAAACTGCGCCCGTTGAGCGGCAGCTCCTGCAACTCGCGGTTGCTCACCACGCCGGCAATGGACGCGGTCGTCGTGTTGACCAGCGCCACCGGCTCCGACACCGTCACCTGCTGCGTCAGATCTCCGACCTGCAGCCGGAGATTGACTACCGCCTCCTGGCCGATGCGCAGTACGATCCCGGTGCGGATGGCGGCCTTGAAACCGGCCTTCTCGGCTTGTACCTGGTACGCGCCAAGGGGTAGCGCCAGTACGCCGTAACTGCCCGCCGCGTCGCTGGTCGCGGTACGCGATGCCGAGGTTTCCAGATTCTTGACCGTAACCGCCGCCCCGCTCACGGGTCTTCCCGAAGAATCCTCAATCGCGCCGGTAATGGAAGCGCCTACCTGGGCCAACGCGGGTATGGCCGGGAGGGTTGCCAGACAGATCAGAACAGTAAGTTGTCGCAATGACCCATTTTGGCGCGAACCGGGAGCAATTGCCAGCGCCCCCGGTTATCCTCCCACACTGACGTCAATTTGCTGGAGATAGCACCCACGCGCCCCACAGCGGGCCGTCCGGTGAAACGCCGCCCCACATCATGAAGCGGTTATTGGTCGCGTCCATCCCCGCGCCGTTCCACCGTGCGCTAGGGACCGGCTTATAAGTCCCTGTGGGGCTCAGCTTTGTCCACGAGGGCGTTCCACCGATTCCATTCGCGTTCGCGAGCACCCACGAGTCTCCGAGGTAGGACCCGTCTGCGGCAAAGCCACCGGAAACAGTCATCGCGTTGCTACCGGGATTGTAAGCGGCAGCGGCGGCGCCCCTCGGTGATGGCGATCCAGGCGCGCCTTCGGCTATCAGATTCGTCCAGACCGCTGTCCTATCTCCGCCGAATACGGTCATCACATTATGGGTGGGGTCGTAAACCGCGTTGGCGGCTTCGTTGGGTGGGCTTCCGCCAGACGGCGAGAGCTGCGTCCAGCTTGGTGCGCCACCCAAGCCATTGGCGTTGCTCAGCACCCACACATCGGTGTAGCCGCCGCAATAGCCTCCTCCGTTTTGGCCGCCCCAGATGATCATCGTGTTCGTGTTGGGATCGTAGACCGCCTGGTGGCTTTGCCGTGGGGCTGGCGGGCCTCCGGTTGGCGAGAGTTGGCTCCACGTGGGCGTTCCGCCTTGGCCATTGGCATAGCTCAGCAGCCATACAGAGTTCGACACGGGAAGACAACCGCCTTCGCACCCTCCAAAAACAATCATGATGCTGTTCACCGAGTCGTACACCGCGGATTGGTGTGCAAGCGGCGAGTTGCCTAGCGCTCCGTCTGCACGATTGTGGCATACGCGAACATCCGCAGACTCAAAGCCAGGGCTAACGCAGTTGGTCCGTTAATGGCTACTAGACAGACACGCCGCCGGGCGCGAATACTGCAAGCTACAATTTAGAAACGGTGTTGCCCGCGCTATTCGCCACCCAAATGTTAGCTCCGTCGAAGGCGATACCAACAGGGTTCACTGTGTTGAATACCCCGATAGTACTTCCCCTACCCAGATGTTGGCCCCGTCAAACGCCACTCCCTCGGCACCGTAGCCCACGGTAAAGGTTCCCACCACCGCCCCACTGCTGGCCAGCAGCTTCGTCAAGCAGTTGTTGCTCGCTACCCAAATGTTGACACCGTCAAACGCCACTCCGCCGGCATACCTGCCGCCGCCCAGGGCGAATGTCCCCAGGACCGCGCCGGTGCTGGCCTGCAGCTCCGTTACGTTGTTGCTGAGGTTGTTTGCGACCCAAATGTTGGCCCCGTCGAACGCCACCCCAAAGGGGCCCGGGCCCACCGTAAAGGTTCCCAGGTTCGCGCCATTGCTGGCTTGCAGCTTCGTGACGTTGTTGCTGCCGAAGTTCGTGACCCAAATGTTGGCCCCGTCAAACGCCACTCCTTGGGGGCCCGGGCCCACGGTAAAGGTTCCCAGGACTGCGCCAGTGCTGGCCTGCAGCTCCGTCACGTTGTTGCTGCCGTTGTTTGCGACCCAAATGTTGGCCCCGTCAAACGCCACTCCACTGGGACCCGTGCCTACGGTAAAGGTTCCCAGGACCGAGCCATCGCTCGCCTTCAGCTTCGTCACGTTGTTGCTGCCGTTGTTCGTGACCCAAATGCTGGCCCCGTCAAACGCCACCCCAAAGGGACCCGAGCCCACACTGAATTGCAAACCTGATTGGATTGCGGGATACCAGCGCAAGAGGGCAACTTGCAAAGGGTTATACGGCAGACCCTGTGGGCCCTGTGGGCCCTGCACCCCCTGTGGCCCAGCCGGGCCCTGCGGACCTGTTCCTCCTGCTGGCCCTTGAGCGCCCGTAGCGCCAGGCACACCCTGAGGACCTTGCGGTCCCACGGCCCCGGCCGCGCCAGCCGGGCCCGTGAGTCCGATTGGGCCCTGTGGACCGACTGCTCCTACCGTCACATCAGCTGATCCCGAAAACGGCACGCTGTTGGTGACGGTCACCAGATACGTGCCTGCCGCCAAACTCGCTGGTACCGCCACCACCACAAGCGTGTTCGTAAACGAAGACACCCTGCGGGAAGTTGCGCCCACCGTGACAGTGGGCGCGACGCCGGACGGGCTGAAATTCGAGCCCGTCAGGGTAATGTAACTTTTGGCCGAGTTGATTGTAGCGTCATCAATCACGGGAACGGAGGTTTGGGCGCGGCTGGCGAGTGGCGCGGAAAGAATCAGCAACAGCGTGCACATTCGTCCGGCTGATGTCGTCTTGGATTTGCAACGCTTCATAGTATTCTCCAATCCGGAATTGCCATTTTGGCTTCCGATAGGTTGTAGTTCTGTCCGCCTGCCTGGATCAGCGTCCAGGCCGGACTTTGTGCCTGTAGTTTGGCCGTCGGCAGCAGAGCACTGCGTGCCACGGCCGCCATTGCAAAGCCGTAGCGTGTTACTGAATTCAAGAGACACCTCCAGTGTCGGATTTGCTTTAGCTTATTTCCCCCGGCCGCGCCAGCGCGCACCCCAAGTGGCGACATTCAAATAGGTCTGGCTTTTGAGACCAGCCGTGCTGTAGAATATCCCTGGGTCTTCGGGGATGCGGTGTCCGGCACGGCCGGGTAGGCCGATCTTCGCAAAAGGAGCAGGGGAAGTCCTTAAAGACCCTTGAAAAGTTATTAGAAGTTCTTTGCGAGGGTGCAATGTCTTCCCCGCGTGTAGTTTACGGGTTCGGACCCTTCCGGCTGGATACGGCCAAGCGCGCACTTCTGCGCAACGGGGAACCGGTGGCGCTGAGCTCGCGGGCGTTCGACATCCTTCTTGCGCTGTTGGAAAGCCACGGCGGCCTGGTGGAAAAAGACGCGCTGATGGCCTTGGTTTGGCCCGATGCCATCGTCGAAGAAGGCAACCTCACCTTCCACGTCCACCAATTGAGGAAGGCGCTGGGGGACGACCGCCTGAACGGCAACCGGCTGATCGAAAACGTCCCGCGCCGCGGCTATCGCTTCGTCGGAGCTGTCGAAGTCCTGGAAACGGAACCGCCCGCCATAGTGGGTGCGCCCGCAGCAACCCAAATTCCGGCTCCCGACGTCAGAAGATTCCGGCCAAGCGGCAGGCCCGCCGCGATAGCGTTTGCCGCGGTAGGCTGCGCCGGCGTCTTCCTCTATCTGTCGCTGCGGCCCCCGCTTACGCCCAGAGTCGGCTACCGTCAGCTAACCCACGATGCCAGTCCGGGCGCGATTGCCACCGACGGTCTCCGCGTCTATTTCTCCAAGCAGGACGGTGGCGGAAGGTTGTGGTCTGTCTCGGTCCAAGGCGGGGAGGCGGCGCCCGTAGACACGCCCTTTTCGGACCTTTACATCAGCGACATCTCGCCGGATAAGTCGCGGCTCCTGGTTTGGGCTCGAATGCCCGGGGAACAGCACGGCGGTCTCTGGATTCTCCCGCTGCCGCCCGGACGCCCTATTCGTGTTGCCGAGAACGGCCGCGGGGGAAGTTGGTCGCCGGATGGAAAGAGCATCGCGTACGCCGACGGCCGTGACGTCAATATGGTCTCGGCAGATGGCATGGGCAGGCGCCGGCTCACAACCGCCTCAGACGGAGTTGCGTTTTCACGCTGGAGGCCGGATGGCAGGCTCCTTTCTTTCGCAGCCATGTCTGCTAGCGGACGATGGTCGGCTTGGGAAATTGCACCCGACGGCACGGGCAAGCACGAACTGAGGTTCCCAGTCTCCAGAGGCGATTTCTCAGATGGGTTCATCTGGAGGCCAGACGGGCGTTATCTTCTGTTTACGGTAGACACAGCCAGCCACGAGGATATATGGACTTTGCGGGACAAGCTTCCCTGGTGGAGTATGGCCCGGAACAGGCCCATCAAGTTGACGGACGTGCCCCTCAACCTACATCTTCCCGCCGTCAGTCCCGATGGCCGGACGCTCTTTGCGGTCGGCGCGCAGCAACTGGGAAAACTTGCCCGATACGACGCGCGGCTAGGGGAGCTCGTCGAATATCTGGGCGGACTCCGCGGCTATTGGGTAAGCTTTTCGCGGGACGGCCGTTGGGTCGCCTACATCAGTTACTCGGAACGCACCGTTTGGCGCATGCAGCCGGACGGCACGGAACGCGCGCAGCTCACCTTCGCGCCGATGGAGGCGGACGGACTGGACTGGTCGCCCGACGGAAAAACGATCGCCGTGCGCGCGAAGAAGCCGGGGCTACCCTACAAGATTTATCTGGTGAGGGCGGATGGCGGCGGCGCACAGGAACTCCTCCCCGATCACCATCAGGAGGAAGGTATCGCGACCTGGTCTCCCGATGGCCGCCGGGTTACGTTCGGCGACGTACCGGCCGGCTTCGGCGTGCCGGCCGGCAATGAGGTCATCCATGTCTACGATTTGGCCGCCCGCCGCATCTCCTCTCTCCCCGGATCTGAAGGGCGTTGGACCTCCCGCTGGTCGCCCGATGGACGTTACATCGCCGCGACCTCCATCAAGTGGGCGGATCAACCTGCGCCGTCCCGTTTGGCGCTTTTCGATGTTGCCAGGAAAACGTGGCGGCCACTCGCGGCGGACTTCGTCGAAAGCCCGATATGGTCTCACGATGGCAGGTACATTTATTTCGTGCGATGGGGGTCCCCCCGGTGGCTTTGCCGGCTGCGAGTTCCAGATGGCCGGGTCGAACAACTGGTGAATCTGAGCGGAGTGGATCTGACCGGCCGCGCCTCCGGCTGGATCGGCCTCAGCCCGGATGACTCTCCCTTACTGCTGCGCAATACCAGCACCAGCGATGTTTACGCCCTGGATGTAGAGTGGCCCTGAACCGCATCAACCGTGGGTTCGACCGGCATACCTACCCTCCCATACCACACTCCGCGTGTACGGCCTGCACGGCTTTCTCCAGCCCTTCCCGGCCCACCACAATGGCGATGGTCAGTTCGCTCGATCCCTGCGCGATGGCGATAATATTCACCTTCTCCCGCGAAATCGCCGTGAAGATGCGCCCCGCAATGCCGGGCTTGCCTTGCATGCCCTCGCCCACCACCGCCAGCAATCCGACCTTTTCATCCACCTGGATCGGATGCACGTAGTCGTGCGCCAGTTCGAGCGCCAGCGCCGATTCCAGTGCCTGCCGGCTCTTCCCCAATTCCTCCGTGCGCACCAGGAAGCAGAAGTTCTGCCGGTAGCTGGAACTGGAAAACACCAGCACTTCCACATTGGCGCGATCCAGCGCGTCGAGCGCGCGCGCCATCACGTGCGCGCCGCTCAGTTCCGGACTGGCAGTCTCCAGAGAAATCATCGCCACCCGCGCCAGCGACGTCACCGCCCGCGCCCCGGCGGCCGCATGGATGGACGGCGCGATGCGTGTGCCCGGTTTTTCCGGCGCGAAGCTGTTCTTGCTCCACACCGGAATCTGCTTTTCGATCAGCGGCGCCAGCGTGCGCGGGTGCAACACCTTGGCGCCGTTGTAGGCCAGTTCCGCGGCTTCCGCGTAGGTCACTTCGTCGAGCACCACGGCGTTCGGCACCAGGCGCGGATCGGCGCTCATAATCCCGTCCACGTCCGTCCAGATCCACAACTCCGCGGCGTCCAGCGCGGCGGAAAGTATCGACGCGGAAAAATCCGAGCCGCCGCGGCCAAGGGTAGTCGGCCGTCCGTCCGCGGTGGCGCCGTTGAAGCCCGTCACCACCGGCAGCACACCCCGCTCGAGCAGCGGCAGCAGCCGCGCGCGAGCCTTGGCGCGGGTCGGCTCCATCAGCGGCGACGCGTTTCCGAACACCGCGTCCGTCACCACGATTTCCGCCGCATTCACGGCTTCGGCGGGCGTGCCCTGGCTCTTCAGATACTCCGCGATTAGCAGCGCCGACAGCCGTTCCCCGATGGCCACCGCCTCATCCACCGAGCGCGGCGGCATTTCGTTCAGCATCAACATACCGCCGGCGATGCGTTCGAATTCGCCGATCAGGTGCGCGATGCCCGCTTCCGCCGCGTCCCGCCCGTCCGCCGGCAGCAACTCCGCGCAGGTCGCCATGTGGCGCTCGCGCAGTTTGGCGATGTTGGCTTCCAGGCCGCGGCTGTCGCCCGCTTCCGCGCGACGCAGTGTATCGAGCAGCAGATCGGTGATCTTCGACATGGCCGAAACCACGATAATCACCGGCCTGCGGAGGGCCGGGTCCGCGGAGATCGCCGCCGCCACCCGCATGCGCTCCGCCGAGCCCACGCTGGTGCCGCCGAATTTCATAACCAGCAGATCGTTCAACTGAAGTCCTTTCCATTGGTGACGCGCGCCCGCACCAGCTTCAGAATCGCCTCCTCCACCTCCTCCGGCGACAGGCTGGTGGAATCGATGTACACCGCGTCGGGAGCCTGCGTGAGCGGCGCTTCGCTGCGCGTGCGGTCGCGCTGGTCGCGCTCGCGGATCTGCGCCGCGATGGCTTCCGCCGGCGCGCCTTCGCCCCGTTCTGCAAAATCCAGCAAACGGCGGTTGACCCGCGCGCCCGGATCCGCATCCAAAAAAACTTTGACGTCCGCATGCGGGAACACCACCGTTCCGATATCCCGCCCTTCCATCACCACGCTGGTGCGCTCGCCCAAGGCGCGCTGCTTCTCCACCAGCGCGCGCCGTACGCCCGGGATGGCCGCCACAATGGAGGCTTGCCTGCCGATTCCGGCGGTGCGAATCGCGGCCGTCACATCCTCGCCGTTCAAGCGCACCACGCCGCCCGGTTCCAGCGCGATCTCCGCCGCCAGCGCCAACTGCTCCATGCGGTGCATGTCGGCCGGATCGGCATTCTGCTGCGCGGCCCACAGCGCCACCGCGCGGTACATCGCCCCGGAATCGATATAGGTGAATCCCAGGCGATCCGCCAGCCGGCGCGCCAGCGTGCTCTTGCCCGCGCCCGCGGGCCCATCTATCGCAATTACTACGCGGCGGGACTGCGCCACTATTTTTTATCCGCCACCACTTGCATGATGTTGCGCTTGCTGCCGCTGTCGCTGATCTGCAGCGTCACTTCGCGCTGATCCTTGGTGGCCGTGTACATAGTAATTTGCGCGCTGCTCAGCGTATTCTCCGTCTTCCACCCGTTGTCATCGAGACTCTTCTTGTAGAAAGCCGCGATCTTATCGGCGGCATCGGGCGATTCCAGCATCAGGGTGTGTTGGTCCGATCCGGATTGCGACATCATCACTTTGGCGCCGCTGTAGAGCGGAACATCTTTCGGGTAATCCGCTGGAACGGAGCCTCCGTTAAACGTCATACTGGCCGTCTGCCCGTCTTTGCCCGTTACAGTGAGCGTACCGCCATCCTTTCCTTTCTCTTGGAACGTGGCTTTGCCGTCCGCCGTGATCACCGTATGGGAACGGCCGCAGGCTGCCGCGAACAGGAGGCAGCCGGATAACAGGATGCGCATGGCGCGCGAACTTCTGGTCGGTGTAGGGCACATGAAACGTAGAATAACAGGAGGGATGACTTCCGAAGAATTCGACCAGCTCGTACAGGCCGCCTACGCGCGCATCCCCGCCGATTTCCGGCGCCGGCTGAGCAACGTGGCGCTCATCGTGGATGCCGAGCCTTCGCCCGAGCAACTGGCGCGCGGACGCGTGGGGCCCGGCGGCACGTTGCTGGGTCTCTACGAGGGACGCCCGCTCACCGGCCGTAGCGTTTTCGACAGCTTTGCCATGCCCGATCGCATCACCATCTTCCAGGGTCCGCACGAGCGCCTGGCCCGCTCGCCCGCGCATTTGCGCCAAATGGTGGACGATACCGTCTGGCACGAAGTGGCGCATTACTTCGGCATGGATGAACCACAGGTGCGTGCCGCCGAGCGCCGTCGGCGGGCGCGCCGAAACCTGATATCGTAAGAAACACGATTTTTGGCCTATGACACGAAGCGCCCGCGTGTCTCAAATATGAGGGATTTACTTAGCGACCTGGCTTACGCCGCTCGCACGCTGCGTAAGAACTCCGGCTTCGCCGCCATCGCCATTTTGTTGTTGGCCTTGGGTATCGGGGCCAATGCCCTGGTCTTCACGCTGGTGGATGGCATCCTGCTCCGCCCGCTGCCGTTCCGCGACCCGCAGCGCCTGGCGGCCATCTGGGAAACCACCCGCAATTGGGATCCCAAGGTATTTGCCTGCTACCGCGATGTCGAGGCTTTCGATCAAAAGGCCCGCTCGTTCGATGGTGTCGCCGGATGGCAGTGGGTCGAATACACGCTTTCCGGCCGCGGCGATCCGCGGCGCGTGCTGGGCGAAGCCGTGACGCCGCGCTTCTTTGATATCCTCGGCATACCCACGGCCGAGGGGCGCGTTTTCCATCCAGCCGATCTGAATGCCGGCCCGGCCGTGGTCTTAAGCCATGCCGGGTGGAAAACCATCTTCGGTGGCGCGCCCGGTGCGGTAGGACATTCGCTGACGCTCGACGGTCGATCTTACACCGTGCTCGGCGTCATGCCGCCCGCATTCGAGTTCTATCCCCGCCAGGTATCGTTCTGGTCCCTGCTCACGCCGGCCGACGTGGCCCGCATGGGCAGCGCCAAGTTTCACGGCATGGGTGTGGTGGGCCGGCTGCGGCCGCGCGTGTCGCCGGCGGCGGCCGAAGCGGAGATCGCGGCTCTGCGCGCGGCATTGGAAACCAGCGATCCGGACGAGTTTCCGCATGCCGGCGCCCTGGTCCGCGGCCTGCAGGAGGAGTTCACCTGGCTGGCCGGACGCGGGCTGCGTTCCGGCTTGCTCCTGCTGTTTGCCGCCGTGGCTTTCCTGTTGCTGATCGCTTGTGCGAATGTAGCCAATCTGCTGGCCGGGCGCGCGCTGGAGCGCCGCCGCGAAATCGCCATCCGCGCCGCCTTGGGTTCCGGACGGGCCCGCCTGATCCGTCAGATCCTGACCGAAAACCTGCTGCTCTGCGTTCTGGGCTCGGCTCTCGGAATGCTGTTGGCTTACGGCGGCTTGCGCTATTTTCTGGCTGTCGAACCCGTGGAGTTGCCGATTGGCGCATCCGTTTCCCTGGATTGGCGCGCGCTGCTTTTCGCCGCCGCGCTGGCCCTGCTGACCGCCATCGTTTCCGGTTGGCTGCCCGCCTGGCAGGCCTCCCGCTTCCGTCTGCACGATCTGCTGAAACAAGGCGGCCGCGGCGCTTCCCTGGGTCGCGCGGAGCAGCGCACGCGCAACCTGCTGGTGGTGGTGGAAGTAGCCCTGTCGTTGGCGCTGCTCAGCGGCGCCGCCCTGCTCACCGAGAGCCTGCTGCGCCTGCGCGCCGAGCCGATGGGATATCGCACCGAGGGTCTGCTATTGGCGCGGCTGGATCTCCCCAAGGCCGCCTATCCGGCGCTAACCGACCGCCTGCTTTTCGCCGATCGGCTTTCGCAATCGCTGGCCGCCATTCCCGGAATTCAGGCCGCCGCGCGCTCCGGCCGCCTGATGCATGCCGAAGCGCAAGGCGGTACGCCGGCCCGTGACACCGGATTCGTCCAACGTGACTTGATCGTGCCCGAATATCTTCAGGTTTCGGGCATTCCCCTGTTGGCAGGCCGCGAAATCGCACGTCTGGACACGGCCCAGACCGAACCAGTGGCCCTTGTAGACCGCGAATTCGCGCGCCGTTACTTCGCCGGCCGGGACCCGCTGCACCAGCGCGTCCGGCTTACCGAATTGGGGGCCGATTCGCCCTGGCGCACCGTGGTCGGCGTATGCGGCGACATACGCGAGCGCAATCCTTTTGACGAGATGCATTGGAAGGTGCAACCGCACGTGTACGTTCCCCTGCCGCAAAGCGAGCCTGCCGGCGCGCGCCAGTTTGCCGTGATGCTGCGCGCCGGCGGACGCTGGCTAGGGCCGGATGACCGTCCCCTCGATACGTTGGTTTCCGCCTTGCGGCGTGCGCTCGCCGGCATCGATCCCGCCATGCCTCTTGCCGAAGTCACCAGCGTGCGGCAGTTCCTCAACGAGCAGGCGTTTTCCAAGCCCGAATTCCGCGCTTCGCTGCTGAGCGTATTCGCCACGCTGGCGCTGCTGATGGCCGCCGTCGGCCTGTATGGCGTGCTCGCGCAGTTGGTGGCCCAGAGCCGCCGCGATGTGGGCCTGCGTCTGGCGCTGGGCGCCACCCCCCGCGACGTCGTAATCCTGGTGCTGCGCCGCAGCCTCACGCTGACCGGCGCGGGGATCGTCCTGGGATCGCTTGGAGCAGTGGCCGGCAGTCGCCTCTTGCGCAGCTTCATCCTCACCGGACCGGGCCAGTCCCTGGTGCTGGTGGGTGCGGCTCTGCTCATGCTTGCGGTGGCCGTGGCCTCCAGCCTGCTTCCCGCCTGGCGTGCCGCGCGTATCGATCCGGCCGTGGCGCTGCGCGAGGAATAGAAGGCCGCGAGCCTACTTTTTGGTGCTCGGCCGCGCCGCGGGCTTCGCCGCTTTGCCCGCTGTCTGCTCGATCGCCGACAGACGCAGCAGTCCCGCCGCGACGCGCAAGCGCACCGGCTCCTTCGGGTCGCCGATCAACAGTTCCAGATCCGGCCGCAGCGTCGCATCGTTGCGCAGCGCCAGCGAGTGTACCGCCGCCGCACGTACCGACCAGTCCCGATCCAACAGCGCTTCCTTCAACGCATCCAATGTAGCCGGCGATTTGTCTTTGCCCAGCAGCAGCGCGGCCGTCGCCCGGCCCGAAACGCCCGGATCGGTCAACAGCGCCTGCATCGAAGTGACGCCCTCCCCCAGGCCCGGCACCGGCGCAAACCCGATACCCTGGCGCATCGCATACAGGAACAACACGCGCGGGGTTTGCAGCATGCGCAGAGCATCGCGTTTCTGTTGCGTAAAGAAGGTGGAAGATGTCTTGCTCTGCCCGCCCAGCACCGCCAGCAGTGCCTGTTCACCCGCCGGATCGTGCAGGCCCCAGAGCGCCTTGGCCGCCGCAAAGCTCACCTCGGGTGTGTCGTCCTCTAGCGCCTTGCGCAAGGCGGCCCGCGCGGCCGGCGTCTTCACCTCCGCCAGGCTGGCTACCGCGGCCAACCGCACCGGCACGTCCTTATCCCCCAGCACGCCCTCCAGTTCGTCGAATAACGGTCCGCGCGTGGCCGCCAGGCTCAGTGCCACCACGCCCTGTTTGCGCGTGTCCGGATTCTTGCTTTCGAGCGCGCCTTTCAGAATCTGATCGCACTGCTCGTCGGTAACCGGGCTCGCGCCCGCGCCCCCGCCGGCAACCAGAATCAGAACCACCACTCCCCTCCAGGCAGGTTTCATATTTCGATTATAGGTAGCCGCCATCCATCCGGCGAGGTGCTTGCTATTCTGGGGCCATGGATCTGACAACCGTGCGCCTCGAGATTCCCGAAGACGGCAACCTCATCCTGGGGCAGACGCACTTCATCAAATCGGTCGAAGACCTGTACGAAGCGCTGGTCAATACGGTCCCGGGGATCAAGTTCGGCATCGCCTTCAACGAAGCCTCTGGCCCTTGCCTGACCCGCGTGGATGGCAACGATGACGGCCTTAAGGCCTTGGCGCAGCGGAACGCCACGGCGCTGGCCGCCGGCCACCTTTTCGTCATCGCCATGTGCCAGGGATATCCCATCAACGTGCTGGGCCGCATCAAAGACGTGGCGGAAGTCTGCTCCATCTTCTGCGCCACGGCCAATCCGGTGGAAGTGGTGGTGGCGCAGACCGAACAGGGCCGCGGCATCCTGGGCGTGATCGACGGCTTTTCGGCGAAGGGAGTGGAGACCGAGGCCGACGCGCAGTGGCGCCACGATTTTCTGCGCAAGATCGGCTACAAGCGGTGAACTGGCGGGACCGCCTGCGCGCGGGCGTGGTCATCCCCGCGCATCCGCTGGCGCTCACCCAAGCCCGTAAACTGGACGAACGGCGGCAGCGCGCCCTCACCCGCTATTACCTGGCGGCCGGCGCGGGCGGCATTGCGGTGGGCGTCCACACCACCCAATTCCAGATCCACGATCCGCGCTGCGGATTGCTCGCGCCGGTGCTCGAATTAGCCAGCGAGGAGTTGCGTGGCAGCGACGCGGTGAAGGTCGCGGGCATCGTGGGCCAGACGCCGCAGGCCGTGCGTGAAGCGGAATTTGCCGCGCGGCTGGGTTACGATCTGGGGCTGCTCAGCTTGGGGGCTATGGCGGACGCATCGCTGCCCGAACTTCTGGCGCACGCGCGCGCCGTCGCCGAAGCGATTCCGCTCTTCGGATTCTATCTGCAGCCGGCCGTCGGTGGCCGCCTGCTGCCTTACGAATTCTGGCGCGAATTCGCCGAAATCCCGCAAGTGGCGGCCATCAAGATCGCGCCGTTTAACCGTTATCAGACGATCGACGTGCTGCGCGCCGTAGCCGATTCCGGCCGCGCGGATGAGATCTCCCTTTACACCGGCAATGACGACAGCATCGTCGTCGATTTGCTGACGCCATTCCTATCGCTGCCAATCGTGGGAGGCCTGTTGGGGCAGTGGGCCGTGTGGACGCGGTCCGCAGTCCAAATGTTGGAACGGATCCACGCCCAAAGCCAGCCGGACAGTTCCTGGCTCACCCTGGGCGCGGAGCTGACGGATGCCAACGCCGCCATCTTCGATGCCGCCAACGGATTTCGCGGCTGCATCCCCGGCATCCACGAAATCCTGCGCCGGCAGGGCTTGTTGGCGGGACGCTGGTGTCTCGATCCGGATGAAGACTTATCGCCCGGCCAATGTGAAGAGATTGATCGCGTCTGCCGGGCGTATCCGCACCTGAACGACGACGCTTTTGTGCGCCAGCATCTGGACGAGTGGCTGCGATAGGCTGGACTACTGAGACACCTGGAATGCCACGTTGCTCAAAAGAGTGCCGCTTGGAGTCACGACTTCAACCGTTCCTGAGGTCGCGCCGGCTGGAACGGTCGTGGTGATTTCGGAACTCGAAACCACGGTGAATGCCGCCGCAGTGCCATTGAAGGTAACGCTGGTGGCGCCGGTCAGGTCTGTCCCCAAAATCTTTACGGCGGCTCCGGCCGCCCCGGTAATTGGCAGAGTCTTCACAAAGGGTCCCAGACCCATGGATAAAGTGAAGACTGTTCCGCAGCCCGGGTCGGCGCTTCCTAAGCATTCGTCCCCGCCGGACTGAGTCGTCCCGTAAAGAACCCCATTAGTGTCCTGGACCAGGCCCGCGCCCGGCTGGTCGCCGGGGTAGGTGCAGCCTTCGCCTGGGCAAATGCTATAACTCGTCAGCGTGCCGCCAAGTGTAATCCTGAAGGCTGTCCCGCAGCAATCTTCAAACCCGCCGTAGCGGGTAGTCCCGTACAGGTTGCCGTCGGTGGCCTGCACCAGTCCCGCCAGCGGTTGGTCGCCGTCCACGCACTCGCTTTCGGAGCAGAAACTGTATAGCGTGGTGAGCTTGCCGCTCGGGGTGATTTTGAAGACGGTGCCGGAGCTGTTGGCCCCGCCGCCAGACGTTGTCCCGTAGAAGTTGCCATCGTTGGCCTGGATCGGCCCTGCCAAGGGCCCGATCCCGTCTGTGCATGCGGTTTGGGAGCAAAAGCTATATAGTGTCGTGAGCTTACCGCTTGGAGTAATTTTGAAGAAGGTGCCGGCGCTGTTGGCCCCGCTTCCAGACGTTGTCCCGTAGAGATCCCCATTGGTAGATTGGGCTAGCTGCGGATTGGGAGCGTTGCCGTCCGGGCATGCGTCTTGGAGACAAAAGCTATATAGCGTGGTTAGCTTACCGCCCAGAGTGATTCTGAAGACCGTGCCGGCGCCATCCGAAAAGGCCGTGCTCGACCCGCCGCCGTAGGTCGTCCCGTATAGGTAGCCATTGGAGGCCTGCACTAGCCCTTGGGCGTATTTGCCGTCCGCACATCCGCTTTGGGCGCAGAAGCTATACACCGTGGTCAGTTCGCCGCCAGGTGCGACTCTAAAGATCGTGCCTCCCCGGTTCTCCCCGCCCAGCCAGGTTGTCCCATAGATGTCGCCATTGGCGGCCACCACCAGACCCATGCCATAAGCCCCATCCGGGCAGTCGGGGTAGGCGCCCTGCGAGCAAAAGTAATGTAGCGTTGTTAGTTTGCCGCCGGGGGTGATTCTGAAGACCGTCCCGCAGCCGGTTCCATCGCAGTTTGCCATTGGCCCGCCGCCATAGGTCGTCCCGTACAAATCCCCGTTAGTGCCCTGAACCAGCGCCGCGTATGGGACTTCACCATCCGTGCCGTCAAAACTGTAGAGCGTGGCGATCGTCTGCGCTTGCGCCGCGCCCGCATACACAGCTAAGACAGCACACGCGCACCAAAGGCAGGCGGGTTTGCGTAGCCTGGCAGTGTGTTCCATTGGTCTCATCGAGTCCCTTCTTCCCGCAAAGCCGGACGGATCGAAATCACGGCAGGACCTGGAAGACGACGTTGCTCGACAGCGTACCGCCTGGAGTGACCACCTCGACCTCGCCGGTAGTTGCGCCGTCCGGCACCGTAGTCGAAATTTCGGAAGCCGAGACGACAGTGAACGAAGCGAGCGTGCCGTTAAACGTGACGCTGGTTGCGCCGGTCAGATCGGTGCCCAATATCTTGACGCGCGCACCCACCTTGCCGGACGAAGGCTGCGTTTCCACGAACGGCACGGCGCCTATCGACAGGCTGAAGATGTTCCCGTCGAAGCCAGGCCCTGCACCGGAACTGGTCGTGCCATAAAGGGCCCCGTCGGTGGCCTGCACCAGCCCGGCTGCCGGGTTTCTGCCATCCGTGCAATCGCCACCCTGGGAGCAGAAGCTGTGTAGCGAAGTCAATGTACCACTAAGAGTAGTTCTGAAGACCGTTCCGCACCCCGGGGCGGAGCAAAAGCCTCCGCCGTTGTAAGTGGTCCCGTACAGGTCTCCGTCCGTGGCCTGGACCAGCGGTGCCACCGGGCTTTCGCCGTCCGCGCATTCGCTCAAAGAGCAGAAGTCGTATAGCGTCGTGAACTCGCCGCTAATTGTAAATTGGAAAACCGTACCACCATCGCCGACGCCGAAGTTGGCTCCGTAATATGCCGTTGTGCCATAGAGATTTCCATCGGAAGCCTGGATCAGTCCCGCGCTAGGACCGGCGCCGTCCGCACATAAGCTCTTGGAGCAGAAGCTATATAGCGACTTCAAAGCACCGCCTGGCGTGATTTTGAAGATCGTCCCCTCGCCGTTGGCACCGCCGGCAAATGTCGTTCCGTAAAGGTCGCCGTTGGTTGCCTGAACCAGCCCTGCGATGGGTTGTGCGCCGTCCGTGCACCCGCTCTTGGCACAAAAGCTATGCAGGGTCGTGAGCACGCCACTCGTCGTGATTTTGAAGACCGTTCCATAGTTTCCATTCGCCCCGCCTCCGTAGGTCGTTCCGTAGAAATCCCCGTTGGTGGCCTCGATGAGGCCCGCCCACGGCTGTTCGCCGTCCGCGCACCCGCTCTTGGCGCAGAAGCTGTATAGGGTCGTTAGCATGCCGCTGGTTGTGATCTTGAAGACCGTTCCATAGCTGCCGTTGGCACCCCCTCCGTACGTTGTCCCGTAGAAATCCCCACTAGAGGTCTGGACTAGGCCTGCCCTGGGGTTCGCGCCGTCGGCACACGCGCTTAAAGAGCAGAAGTTGTAAAGAGTCGTAAGCGTGCCGCTGGTAGCGACCTTGAACACCGATCCATTGCCGTTGGCCGCGCCCTGGGACGCCGTCCCGTAGAGATCCCCGTTGGTGGACTGGACTAGCACCGCATCGGGATAGGCGCCGTCCGTGCCGTTGAAACTGAATACCGAGCTGAAAGTCTGCGCCCAAACCGCCGACGCCCAGACTATGGCTGACCAAGCCCCAAACGTCCGTATCAACCCACCAATCCGCATAAACCCTCCTAAACAACTAAGCGGAATATACCGGATCTTCCGGACATCGCACATCGTCCAAATGGATGAGAAGGTTCGCTACCGCGCCGAGGTCTTCACGGACCCCGCCGTGCGCAGCAACACAGCCAGCAACTCAGCCTGGCGGCTGACACCCACCTTCTCAAAGATGTGCCGCAGATGAGTGCGCGCCGTGGTCCGGCGAATCGACATTTCGTCGCAGGCATCGTTCAGATCCTCGCCGCGCAGCAGGATCCGGGTCAAGCTGGACTCCGCGGGCGTCAGCCCATAGAGGCGCGCCAGCAGCGCATCGTTCGGCATAGCCTGGTTATCGGGGTCGTTGATGAACAGAATTGCGGCCGGCTTGCCGTCGTTCCATCCCAGAACTCTCGCTTCGGTTGGGCTGACCACGACGGAGTAAGGGCGCCGACCCGAAGGACGGGTGATCGTCATTACCCCGCCGGTCCGGATGGCGGGACCTACCAGCGGCTCACAAGCCCGCAGCGAGAGGCGCCGCAATTCAGTTGCATCCTGTGGACGCCGCAGCGCGAGCCGATTGCCCGCCATCGCCATACCGTCCTTTTCAGCCAGAATTTTGCGGCCCGACGAATTGGCGCATAGGACCTCGAGATGTTCATCAACGATCAGGATTCCCAGCGTGAGCGCGTCCAGCGCCGTCGTCTCGACCTGTAGCATATTGAGGCCATGCCGTAACCTGGCCGCACGCCGCAGGTGCGGGATCAGCAGCTTCACCAAAGCGATCTCGGGCTCCAGATAGGGGCCGCCGCGCCTGGGACGAAAGATCGACGTTAACGAGGTCTGTGTGCCCTTGCGGGCGATCGCTCCGCCAGCCACGTAAAATATATCCTGGGGACGCATAAATTCGTCGTAATATTCGGAGCGCGCTAAGGTCGCATCTTCGCAGATTTGCGGATTTGTAACAATAGTGCCGGGAGTCAAGAGCGGCGCCGCGCGCTGCAAAAGGATATTGACGTGGTGGTAATGTTCGGCGTACGCTTTCGCCAAGGCGGGATCGAGCCCCATATTCACGGAGATGTTTTCGGCCCCGGATCCCAAATCCTGAAAGTGGAGAGCCGCGGCGGTGCCATTCATGGCCTTCATCAGGCGAGCGAGGAAGACCGGCCATCCTTCGGAATCCTCGACGGCTTCATAGATCAGTCCGATCAAGTCCAGTGCTGTTTCCGCGACGCGCATGCACAACCCCTCCAGGCAGGCGTTAGGCCATAGTCGCACGGGCTTCGGCCGTAGGCAAGGGTATCGCCCTCGTGCGCCAGCATCTGGCCGACTGGCTGCGTTAATGGTGGGGTAAAATCATAGAACCCATGCCCAACGACTCCGCGGCCATCGAAGTCCGCGATCTGGTGAAGCGTTACGCCAAGGCCACCGTCAACGCCGTCGATGGCGTCACCTTCAGCGTGCGTCCCGGCGAAATCTTCGGCCTGCTGGGACCCAACGGCGCAGGCAAAACCACCACCATCGGCGTGCTCATCACCAGCGTCGTGCCCACCTCCGGATCGGTCGCCATCATGGGCCTCGACGTCATCCGCGATCCCATCGGCATCAAGCAGCGCATTGCCGTCGTCCCCCAGCAAAGCAACCTCGACCGCAGCCTGCGCGTGCGCGAGATTCTCACCTTTCACGCCGCCTATCACGGCGTGCCGCATCGCGAGCGCGAAGCCCGCGCTGACGCCCTGCTCGACGAACTCGGCCTGGGCGAACGCAAGAACGACCGCGTCTACCGCTATTCCGGCGGCATGTCGCAGCGCCTCATGATCGCGCGCGCTCTCATGCACTCGCCCGACGTCCTGTTTCTCGACGAGCCGACCAATAACCTCGACCCGCAGTCGCGCCTCTTCCTCTGGGACCGCATCCGCGCGCTCAACGCGCAGGGTCTCACCATCCTGCTCACCACCCACGACATGAACGAGGCCGATCAGCTTTGCGGCCGCATCGCCATCATGGACAAAGGCCGCATCCTGGTGAACGACACTTCCGCCGAATTGAAGAAGATGATTCCGGGCGGAAACGCCGTGGAGCTCCGCGTCAGCCTGCCCGACCCGGCCGCCGGCGCGCGCGTGCTGGCGGCGCTGCGCGGACTCGAAGGCGTTAGCAAGGTCGACGAGGATCCCGGCGCGGGCCCTGACGCCGAACCGGGCGTGGTCGCCTATCAGTTATATGCCGAAAAGGCCCCCGCCCTGGTCGGTCCCGCCACCCAGGCCGTACTCGTGTCGGGAGCTCAGGTCCGCGATCTGCACGTGAAGCAACCCAGCCTGGAAGACGTGTTCATTTACTTAACCGGGAGGCATCTGCGCTAATGACCGAACGCCCTCACAGCCGCCTGTGGCTCGCCGCCAATGCCTTTGGCGCTACTTTGCAACGCGACCTCGCCGTAACCCGCCGTGAACTGCCGCAGTTCCTGGTGCAGGCGCTCATCCAGCCGATGTTCTTCCTGCTGATCTTCTGTAAGATCCTGCCGGGCATCGGCCTGACCGCCGGTAACTTCTCCGCGCTGCTGTTACCCGGCATCATCGGACTGACCGAGTTGATGGCTTCCATCCAGGGCATCACCCTGCCGCTGGCCATCGATTTGGGCTTCGCGCGGGAAATTGACGACCGCCTGCTCGCCCCCATGCCGGTCTGGCTGGTGGCCGCCGAAAAAGTGCTTTTCGCGGCCCTGCGCAGCATGGTGGCGGGCGCGGTAATCTTCCCGGCCGCCTGGTGGGTGCTGGGCAGCCGCTATGCCGTGCGCGGCGACCGTATCGGCATCCTGATCGGCATGATCGTGCTCGCCGCTTTCGCCGGCTCCGGCATCGGCCTGGTCATCGGCACCGTAGTGAAACCGGAACAGATCAGCCTCATGTTTTCCCTCATCATTACGCCGTTGCTGTTCACCGGCTGCACTTACTATCCCTGGACCGCCCTGCATAACATCCGCTGGTTCCAGATAGTCACGCTGTTCAACCCGCTGACCTACGCCGCCGAAGGTCTGCGTTACGCCATGGTTCCACCCATCAATGGACACACCATGCCTACTTTGCCCATGCCCTGGGTGTTACTGGCGTTGGCGGCCACCATCGTCCTCTGCTTTGTCTTCGGAACGCGCACGTTCCGCTCGCGGGTGGTCAGTTGAGGCGCGCCACGGTTCCCGTGGCGGCGTTGCTGCTTTCGGCGTGCGCTTCACGCCCGCCGCAGACCGCCGCCGCTACGGAGAACGATGTGCGCGCCTTCGCCCAAACGGTGGCGCACGACGTCACCGAGGATGGCCCCATCGCCTGGCGCAAATACTTCCTCGATAGCCCGTCGTTCTTCATGGCGGTGAACGGGACCCTGGCGTTTCCCAATGGCGCAGCCGCGCAAACCGCCCTGCCGGATGTGGCCCGCGCCATCAAACACATCGAGCTCCACTGGGGCGGCGACTTGCGCGTCGATCCCCTGTCGCCGGATCTGGCCATAATGGCCGCTTCCTACCACGAGGTGCGCGTCAATGCCGGAGGCGATCGCGTGGATGAAAACGGCTTCTTCACAGCAGTCGTCGAGCGCCGCGGCGGACGCTGGCAGTTTCGCAACCAGCACTGGTCCATGCCTCCTCGGTAACGCCCCCGCTCTATTTCTATTTCGTTTCCGCTCAATCCTCTACCGCCGCCGCCGGGTGCCGCTTCACGTGACTGCCCGCTAATCTCGGGTGTGAAATACCACGCTGCCTCCGCTGCCGCGAATCCTAAGACCTTCGTCGGCGAACTCGACCGGCTGAGTAGCCTGACTCTGGCCGCTGGCAAGGACTTCAACGACGAACTGACCTTCATCCTGAATCACGCGGATGTCACCCGCGATATGCTGGGACCGTATCACCCGGCCGACGCGGAACTGACCGAGCTGCAGCAGGCCGCCCTGCGCTGCGCCGAAACCACCCGCTGCCTGCTGTTGCTGACTCAGCGCGCCCGCGACCTGATTCGCTACTCTAAAGCTAGAGCCAGCCATGCGAATCCTGGGCATCGAGACCTCCTGCGATGAGACCGCTGCGGCCGTGGTGCGCGGCGGCGCCGGGATTCTGTCTTCCGTCGTAGCCTCGCAATTGGATACCCACGGCAGGTATGGCGGCGTGGTGCCCGAGTTGGCCTCCCGCGAACATCTGCGCGCCATCGTACCCGTGACCCGCGAAGCCCTCGAACGCGCCCAAACCTCGCTGGCGGATCTGTCCGCGATTGCGGTTACCGCCGGGCCCGGATTGGTCGGTTCGCTGTTAGTCGGCATTACTTATGCCAAGGCACTGTCGTTTGCGAGCAACATCCCGCTGATCGGTGTCAATCACATTGAGGGGCATATCCACGCGGTTGTGCTCGAAAACGCGCCGCTCATCAAATATCCGGCGTTGGCGCTGGTGGTAAGTGGCGGACACACCCACTTATTCGAAGTGCGCGAGGGATTTGCGTACCGGCTGCTGGGCAAGACGCGCGACGATGCCGCCGGCGAAGCCTTCGACAAAGTTGGCAAGCTGCTGGGCTACGGCTATCCCGGTGGACCCGTGATCGACCGGCTGGCGCCCTATGGCAATCCGCGCGCGGTGCCTTTCACCCTGGCCCGCATGAAAGGCAATGCCCTCGATTTCAGCTTTAGTGGCCTGAAGACGGCGGTTTTGCGATGGGTCGAAAGCCACGATATGGCGGCCGAGATCGCGGCCCGCCGCGGCCTGCTGCGCGCCACGCCGCAGCCGTCGGTGGAACAGTGGCTGGCCGTCACTCCCCCGGCCACGCGCGATCTGCTGGCTTCCTTCCAACGCACCGTAATCGATGAACTGCTGCGCCATGCCGCGGGAGCATACCGCAACATAGGCGCCCGCACCCTAATCGTCTCGGGCGGCGTAGCCTGTAACTCGGGATTGCGGGCCGCGGCCGCCGAAGGTCCTTTTCCTGCCCTCTTTCCTTCGTCCGGTCTTTCCACCGACAATGCCGCCATGATCGCCGCCGCCGCTTTCCCGCGTCTGATGCGCGGCGAATTCGACGATCTGACTCTTCCCGCCCGCGCCAATCTGGCGTTGGCGTGAGTTCTCGGCGGGCCGCCTGTGCTACTCTCTAGCTCATAAGGAGCTGTCATGCGTATAAGTGCATTGGCGGTGCTAGTCGCCGCTTTCACGCCTGTGGCTATGGCGGCACAGTGCAATCCCTCCGCGGCCGTTCAAACAGCTATCGACGAACTGCCTGCGCAGTCCGCCGACGAAACCTCGTGGAGCTTCCAACAGAAACACGATGCCGCCGTGCAGGCCTTAATAGCCCGTTTCCCCGGCGATATGTTTGTCGAGCGCACCTATATCCAGGGCGCATGGCGCAAGCCGGACAAAGACAAAGTAATCGCCGAATACATGGCCCGCCACGAAAAGAATCCGGACGGTCCGGTTGTGTCTTACTTGTATGGCATCGCGCTGGAAGGACGCCAGTCAGCGGAATCCATCAAGCTATTCGAGTCCGCCCTGGCAAAAGCGCCGGACTTTCCCTGGCCCCATCTGGCGCTGGCCGGCATCTACAGCATGCCGGTCTTCCTGAATAAGGAGGAAGGGCTGAAGCATACCAAGGCCTTTTTAACAGCCTGTCCCGATACCTTGGAGGGTTACGCGCGTTTGACCAGCGTGGATGACAAGACCGTGCTGGCATCCTACGCGGCTGAGCTTCGCGCGCTAATCGAACCGCGCACGGACGAGCACGCCATTGGCGCTTACCGGACGCTGTGGTCCATCGAGTTCAAAGCGCACCCCACGTCCGAATATGACGGGCTACGCAAGCAGGTGGGCGAGGATCTGAAGCGGCTGCGCGCCCTGAATCGGCAGGATAAGCCGGTCTGGTTTTACACGCTCGAGCAGGGTTACAAACTGGCCAATGATCAGAAGCAGGCCGACTGGGCCAGCGACGAGCGTCAGCGCCTTTTGCCACAGTCGTGGGAGTTGGCGTCCATGTCGAAATGGGAAAAGGACCATCCCCGCCCGAACAACGATGATCCCGCTGCAAAGAAGCGCGGCTACTAT
This sequence comes from Bryobacteraceae bacterium, assembly GCA_049511415.1. Taxonomy (GTDB): domain Bacteria; phylum Acidobacteriota; class Terriglobia; order Bryobacterales; family Bryobacteraceae; genus Bog-159. Next base: position 92,557 of record JBEKYC010000022.1, read on the forward strand.
GCGGATCTGTTCAAGCAAACCGATCTGTGGATTAAAGAACGCCCCAAGATGGCGGACGTCTGGAGATCGCGCCTCAGCGCCATGGAATACCTGGATGACGTTCCCGCGGCCGACGTCATCACGACCGCTGGTACCTATCTCAAGCTCGCCGGCGCTGACGCCGGACCTGAGGGCCCCGGCGCCTACGAGTACTTCACCGTTGCACGCGCACTGGGGCGCCGTCATCTGCAGCCGGAACTCGTGGTGGATCTGATCGAGAAGGATCTGGTGAAGGTGAAGGCCGATGTCGAAGATCCCATGTACGATGGGTACGCCACCAAGGAGAATTTGGAAGAGAACAAATTCTACAACACCCAGAATCCGGTGAATCCGATAGGCTATGAAGCCGCCGCTTACATCGATCTGAAGCAGGCCGGCAAAGCGCGGCTGGCGCTGTCCCGCATGGAAGATGCGCTCGAAGCCGTCAAGCCGCTGGTAGGCGAAAAGGCGGACTACAAGAAAGACTATACGGGTCGCGTGGCGTTCTGGTGGGAATTGAAGGCCCGCGCGGCCGAACTCGAAGGCCACGATCAGGACGCCATGGCTTTCTATGAACACGCCCTGCTGTCCCGCTTCGAAGCCAAGGAGCCTCCGGAGACCGGCCTGAAGGATGAGATGGCGGACGGCGCCCGCCAGTTGTGGACCAAACTCGGCGGCAGCAACGAAGGCTGGCAAACCTGGTACGGGCGGCAGGCCGATATCCTGTCCACCCAGGCTACGCTCACCTGGGAAGATGCCAACCTGCCTCTGCCCGCTTTTGAGATTACAGACATCAAGGGTAAAGTCTGGACCCAGGCGTCCATGAAGGGTAAGACCACCTTCCTGAACTTCTGGGCATCCTGGTGACATTTCTGCCGCGAGGAGTTGCCTCGCTTACAGAAGTTAGCGGAGAAGTATAAGGATCGCGCGGATATTCAATTCGTCACCATGAACATGGATGACAATCCCGGATTGATCGACCCGTTCATGACCGAGAAGCAGTTGTCCATGATCGTGCTGCCGGCGTACAGTTATGTCGAGGATACTCTGAAGGTCAACGGCATACCGCAGAACTGGATCGTGGATGCAAACGGCGTGGTCAAGCTGAAGGGAGTGGGCTACGATGCCACGGAGAAGTGGGAAACCGGCATGCAGGAAGCCATCGCCAAGGTGAAGTAAAATCGGCCACCGATGAACCGCATCCCCGGCTCATCGGTGGCCAGTCGCCCGCGTGTGGCTACTTGCTGAAGTCGAACAAGTCGAACAGATCGCCGAGTGCCGGACTGTTCCCCGGAACATAGGGCGTCGGTCCCGCGGTGGGGATCGGATAGTTATCGCGGCTGCGGCCTGTGATGGGTTTCAGTTTCCAGTTGTGCTCGATGAACTTCACGACGGAAACGTGATCCGAGTACACATGCGAGATGTGGCCTGGCTTCGTGTATTTCGACACCGCGAGCAATGGAATTCGCGTGCCATCGCCGAAGAAATCGAGTGGCTGCACGTATCCGGAATCATAGTAGCCGCCGCCTTCGTCGAAAGTGATGAAGATGACGGTATTCGCGGCCAGGGCCGGATTACTCTCCACGGCGTCCACGATCTTCTGCACGAAGCCTTCGAAGAGGTCGATCTTGGACGACGCCGGGTGCCCGTCCACCCAGCCGCTCGGCTTCACGTAGGAAACCGCTGGCAGGGTGCCGGCAGCAATGTCGCTGTACAGGTTCTCGGTATCCTGCAGGTTTGCCAAGTCCGTCGGATTGGTCATCACGTAGCTCGAATACTGATAGGGATTGCAGATATTGCAGTACTGATCGCTGGCCGGCCCGACCACGCCGTAGTCGAGCTGGTAGGGGTCCGTCAGGTATTCGTTCCACTGGTCGCCGAAGTACGCCCAGGTGATCTTATGCTCGTCCAGCAGGTTGGCGAGCATGCGCTGGTTGGTGGGCGGAATCGTGAACGGCGTGTTCGACGAGTTGGTGTTTGTAAAGGCGTTGGTCCCGTCGCCGAAGTAGCCGGGATTGTAGTTATTGAGCAGATAGTAGTGGTTTGCCTGGCAATTCGCATTGATGGGCGTCGTCAGCCCCGAAAGGTAGCTGACAATCGGCCCAACGCCGGGCTGCGTGACGTCCGCGCAACTGCTATAAGATCCGCCGCCGTAAACTCCCGTGGAGGAGCCGCTGTCGCCGAAGGCGCCGTAACCGTCTTCGGTATACCAGTTGTTGGTGCCGGCCTGCGGGTTCGGATTCTCAATTTCGTTCACCGGTCCGCCCAGGAAGGTCAAGGCGTTCTCCGGAGGCACGGCCGCGTTGAAGCTGGAGTCTTCGAAATAAATGGCATCGGCGAAACCCAACATGATATGATTCGCGCCGGTTCCGCCCATCACGGCCTGGTGATAGTTATCGCTCATCGCGTAGGTCTGCGCCAGGTAAGTGAGATAGGGGGCATCGCCGTTCTGCACATTGTAGAAGCCCATCGAAGTGGAGCCTTCGCCGGTGCCTACGGTTCCGGGGGCATAGGTCGTGCTGAAGTTGCCGGGTTGCGGAGCGCCATTATTGCCGGCTCCGATCGTAGTCTCGACCCACGGAAACAGATCGTGCAGGCAGCCCGCCGGGTTATCGCTGGTCGCATGCGCCACGCTGCAGTCCTCCTCTTGCCACATCTGGTAGAAGCGGTGCACCGGGCTCTGGGCGTAGGAGTCATACGGGAACAGATCGCTGGTGTAAGTGTTGGTCAGTTGGAATGGGCCTGGCATCAGGGTGCTGTACGGCGCACTCTGGCTGACACCCGTGATGCGCGAATCCGGCGTGCCATTGGTCAAGCCCGTGCCCCCGCTCAGCATGAACGGGTAGAACTCAATAGGCAGACCGTCCTCGGATGATTCCGCTTCTTCCAGCGTGCACACGCCATTGTTGGTGCAAACATTGCTGGGGCCACCCGCGAGAGGCGCCGGCAGCGTGGAATACAAACTCTTATTCGAGGGGCTGGGCTGGTAATCCGGGCTGTTGGTTACATCTGCGGAATACTGGGCTGCCAGGGAATAGTTCGGTCCAGGCGCGCCGTCCGCGTTAATGATTCCTTCCGACAGCAAGTTGTTTACTGTCTCGCCCTTTGGCGGCACATAGGTGGCAAAGATGTGATCGAAGGTACGGTTTTCTCCGATGATCAGGATCACGTGCTTGATCGGCGTAACCGTTTGCGGTTCAGCCGTGTCTTGGGCACACATCGCGCTTCCCACGCTCATCTGCCAAACCGCGAGCAGGGCGGCGCCGGCGCGCAGGCAATCGACGGCCTGCACTCTGAAGTGCTTCCACGTCATGGTAAATACTCCTTTTCTGTGGTGATGGATCTTTCTGGATTCGTGCTGCTCCGATAAGTCTAATCGGGCAGTCTTACTAAGCGGTTACGGCGGGGTAAATCTTGCGTATCGGTTTGGCGGGTGGCGTGGGAAATCGTACTTAACGCAAAACGACTTTGGCCAAGCCGGCGTTATTGGCGCTATCCAGCACGCGCAGAACGACGAGGTGCTCGCCGGGCGCCAGCTTATCGAGCGACAGGACAAACTTCTCCTGCTGCGAATCGATGACTCCATCGGCGGCCTCAAGCGGCACCCATCCGGTGGCGTCCACGGAGTATTCGCAGCGGCGCAGGGGAGACGCGGCGTCGCGCGCTTCAAAGCCTATCTCCGCGGTTCCGCCGGAGTACCGCACGGCGCCTACAGTCACAACCGGCGGCGTGTTGTCGATCATTACGGGCGGGCTGGTCAGGTCGGCATCGCGCGCGGTCGCGGGCGGATTCACCTCGCGGTCCGAGGCGACCACGCGGAAGTAATATTTGCCGTCCGCCAGCACGTCGCTGTCGAAGGTGAAGGCGTTGTCGTGCAGGTCGCTCTTCAGCAGCATCCAGCGGCGCTCGTCGTCGGCGCGAAAATAGAGGGTGTAGACCAGGCGGTCGCCGTCCGGATCGTCGGCTTGCCAACTGATGGTGATCTGTTGCGCGGCCGCGCGCGAAAGTGTCTGTGTAGAAGTTCCCGCGGCCGCCGATACGCTGGCGTCGCCCGAATCCGTTACGGTCACGGTGTAAGGCGAAATAGCCGGCTGCTGCGCGGATTTGCCGGAGGCGGCAGCCATCTGCAATGTCACATTAATGCTGCGCACCACCGGCGGCGAATTCTGCGGCAGATAAGCCAGGGTGACATTATCCAGCACCGGAGTGACGCCGCCGGCGCCGGAGAACTCGGCCTTCCATTGAATATAGCGGGCGTTGGGGCTAACAATGGCGGCAGCGGCGGAATCCTTCAGCGGCTCGGACCAATCGCTCCAGGTGCGGTCCGGCTTGCTCGAGTTTCCGGATCGGGTACGGAAGATCAGTCCGGTGACGGGCGCCATCTCCGCGCGCCAGCTCAAGCTGCCCCAGCGCGACGGTGCGCCCGCGTCGTGCACCGGCGATTCATAAGAGCCGGATGCGCCGGGACCTTCGCCCAGGCGGTAGACCCTGCCCATATCGCCGGTGGCCACCAGCACCGAACCGGATGCCGGCAGCAGGCGGGTGGCCTCGCCCTCATTGGTCTGCAACACGAGTGTCAGCTTGCGGTCGTGCGAGAGGGCGTAAATACGGCCATTGCTGTCGGTGGCGAACAGGAGTTGATTGGGCAGCGCGAGCAGGTCGTAGACGTCCTCCTCCTTGGAACTCCACAAGGTCTCCACCGTGTTATCCGGATTGATTTTGTAGACCGCCGAACGTTCCACGCCGTTGAGATCCACCGTTGGCGTGAATTGGCTGCTCACCTGCGGCGTAGGCGACGGCTGCGCGGACTTGCCGGCATCCGTCTGCGTCTTGAACTCGGCGCCGGGCTGTGTATTCTGCGCTTCCACGGTGATGGATGTGGCCGGCACCTGCACGGTGGCGCCGCCCGCTCCCGCCTGCGCAGCCTGTGCAGCGGCTTGCGCGCGTTTGGCCAGCGATCCGCCCAGCGCCGCTACGTACACGGTGCCATCGGCTTGGGGAAGAATCGCGCGGATTTCCGGCAGGCTGGCATCGTACAGCACGAAGGCCTTGTCCTTCGCCGAAACGCGATAGAGAATGCCATTTGGTTCTGTGCCCGCCAGTAGGCGTCCCTGTTGGTCCACGGCCAGGCCGGTCACGTGCGACTGGCCGGTATCGTAGTACAGTTCGCCATTGCCCGCCGCGGTGACGCGATAGATCTTGCCCTGATCGCCGGTCCCCACGTACAATGCGCCATCCTCGCCCGCCGCCAGCGACCAGATATAGCGAGCCTTGGGAGCGAAGTATTCGGTGGCCTTGCCATTTTCAATGCGATAGACCTTGCCGTCCGGAGACGTGCCGGCGTACAACACGCCGTGCCGGTCGGTGCAAATCGCGAAGACCTCGGGCTGATCCGCGGTCCACAGCAGGGAGCTCTTACCGGAAGGATCCACTTCGAAGACGCGCCCGCGGTGGCCGGTCGCCACATAGAGCCTTCCATGCGCGCCTTCGGCCACGCTCCACACCACGGCCTGGCCGGAGGAGAACAGCGTGTCGACCTTAGGGGCCAGTGAAAGGCGGCCTTCGCGGCTCAACGAGATACCCTGGAATTGGCCACGGATGAAATCCTGGTAGCTGGTCATCTCCCAGGCCGTGGTGGCGGAACCACATGCGGCCCTGGCAAACAAGATCAGTCCCAGCGCGACGCAGACCGCCGTATCGCCCGGTCTTCGCGTCCCCGCGTCTCCGCGTCCCATCACTCCTTCACCTCAACTTGTATGGTTTTCGATCCGCTGATCACGCTGTCGCCGTCGCCGATTTCCAATTCCGCCACCTTCGAGTTCCGGGTTTGTGTAATGTTGCCCAGCGCCGCTTGCGAACTGCCCAAGATCATGGCGACGGAGGGCGGCGGGTCCGGCAGGTCGTCCCCTTCCAGTTGGAATGCCGGCTCGGAGCGCCACACACGCACGTACGCCTTGGTGTTGGCGCGCAGATTGTTCACCGTGGTCATGAGTTGGGACACCGATTTCGGCGACATGCCGATGATCTGGCGGAATTCGGTGAGATTGGTCGTCATCCCGTCGGCCACCGTGAAATAGAGCGGTCCCGGCGTGATGCCCAGCGGCACCTGGTATTCAATGCGGCGGGCTTCCTCGCCACCATTCTCGCCGACCAGGATGGTAGTCAGCTCCACCTTCCCGCCGGGCCGGACTTCGCGCCGCCCCGCATAGACGCTGTCGATCTGAAACAGCTTCTTAGCGTCGAAGGATTCGATATTGAGATTCACTTTCTTGACTTCCAGGCTGTCGAAGCCGCTTTGCAGCACGTATGCCAGCGGAATTACGGTGGAAAGCGAAGCCACCAAGGCCGATCCGGTGTCCGCGGCGTACATATTATTCACTTTCAGAGGCGCCGCGGAGCCTTGAAACTCTATCTCGCCGGTCACGCGGAAGCTGGAAGCACCCATGGTTCGCTCGGTGGCGTCGATGGTCGAGAAGACTGCCATCTGCAACAGCAGCGGCGAGAGAAAGCGATCGTTGACCATCTCCATCCGGTAATTGTCCAGGCGTTTGCCGGCGCGCGAGACGGTGATGTTTACCGGCGCCATTTGCGCGGCGCGGCCGAGTTCGCCGGCCACTGCCGTATTGCGGTCCTGCAAAATGGTGCCCATGGGTTCCTTCGGGGCGGAGATCTTGAAGGATGCCGACATGACCGGCAGCAGCGTCAACACTTCCGACCGGGTGAAGGGCAACTCCGTGGACCCCACCGCCAGGAAGCGATGGCCGAAGGCATAGATGCGATTGCCATCGATATAGGTAACGGTGCCGTCCGCGCCGATGCTAAGATCGCCGGTCATCAGTTGAACGCTGATCATGGAACCGGGTTTCAGAGCGGAAGGATCGCCCATATGCAGGCTGGACGCGCCGCCGGACGAGAGCGCCTGCGCGGGTTCCAGGCCCAGCCCGCGGAGCTGCGGCGCGAACTGATCGATGGTGGCGCGCGTGAATCCAGCGAACGAGAGCGGCGTGGCAATATCCAATAGCTTGCCGCCGCCGAAGGGCAATTCCTGGCGGCCCGGCAGCAGTTGGGTCAGATCCGCTCCGGCCAACAGCGACGCCATCGAAACTTCCTTGTGAGCCACCTGGCTCGGCACGGAACTACGGCCCGCTTCGGTAACCCGCACCATCTCTTCAATCGGCCGGATGCCGGTTACGGCTTCCTTGGCGAAGGGAAACGCCAAGGCCACCGCGCCCGCCAGCTTGCCATCGATATATACGGGACTGCCGCTCATGCCCTGGAGCACCCCGGTTTCCGCCAGCGGACCGCCCGAAAGCCGGGCCAGAATCAAGTTCTGCTTGGGCCCGATATTCTCCAGCACGCCCAGAATTTCCACCTGGAACTCGTCGATCCGATTGCCGGAAAAGATGGTCTTGCCGACCCCGCGCATTCCGGGCTTGATGTCCTTCAGAGGGAAGAACGCAGTCTGAGCGTGTAGGGCGGCAGCCAGGGCGAACACCGCCGTGACAGCAGAACGCGGCACGAATACCATTCTACCGTGGAAAGCCATGTAGCCTACATCCAATGACGTTCGCCCCAGGCCAAGGGTTCCCAGGCGCGGGATGCGAACGACACGCCGGAAGGGGCATTCGCCCCCGGCTGTGTCAAAATGCATAGGAATGATCGTCATCTGACTGCCGCCGGCGCTTCGCGCAGGAGCGGCTCAATGGGAGAACAATGGCCGCCGATATTGAGCACGCCCATCACTTGCTCGACCAGCTCGGCCCCGGCCAGCTCGCCGCCGTGGTCCATCTGCTCGAAACCATGGTCTCGCCGGAGGAAGATGCAGACACCCTGAGCAATACGGAGCGCAAGGCCGTCGCCGAAGCCGATGAATGGCTCAAGCACAACCCTCCGATCCCTCATGAGGAAGTGCTCGCGGACTTCGGCCTGACCATTGCCGATTGGGAGAAGATGGGCCAGGAGCCGCTACCTGAGGAGACACCTCGGCGCAATGGCTAAGCGCATCGTCTGGACCGAACAGGCCCAGGCCGACGTTCGCGGCATCGAGCAACCAATCGCCTTGCAGATCCTTAAAACGCTGGCTCGCTACGCCCAGACCGGCGAGGGCAACACAAAGCAGCTTCGGACATCGAGCCGCCCTTGATCCGGCTCCGTGCCCAGGACCACCGGATCTTCTTCCGCGAAAAGGACGACTACTTGGAAATCTCCCGCGTGCTGGATCGCAAAGAGGCTTATCGGTGAAAGAGTCCGCTTAACGCAACTTTCCGACAATCTCCGTTGCAGTCCTTGTAGTAATCGAGCACCTCCGACCAGACGGTGGCGCCGCCGCGCAGGGGATTCGCTTCCGGCTGTGTCAAAATGAATAGGAATGATCGTCATCGACGGCATATATTATGCGCTGAGCCTGACTGCCGCCGGGCTGGTGATCTCCTGGCTGGCGAATCCGTGGTACGGTTTGCCGCTCTATATCCTGGCGGCGTTCTGTCTTTATTTCTTTCGCGATCCCGAGCGTCCGATTCCTGCCGGCGCGGTAGCCGTTTCCCCGGCGGACGGCAAGGTCGTGGCGGTCAAGCGGGAGACCGCCACGCAGACACGCATCAGTATCTTTCTGAACATCTTCGATGTGCACGTGAACCGCGCGCCCATCGCTGGCACCATCGCCGAGGTGCGCTACAACAAGGGCCAGTTTCATGTGGCCAGCCGCGAGGAGTGCTCCACTGAAAACGAACAGAACATCGTCACCATGCGCGGCGAGGGCAGTTGCGTGGTCTTCAAACAGATCGCCGGACTGATCGCCCGCCGCATCGTATTCTACAAACAGCCCGGCGACGTGGTGGCCAAGGGCGAACGCGTGGGCCTGATCAAGTTCGGCTCGCGCGTGGACGTGCTTTTCGGTCCGGAATGGGAGATCGTGGTGCAGCAGGGCGTTCGCGTATCCGCGGGATCGAGCATTTTGGCGCGGCGCGCGGATTCTCCGGCCGAGGACTTTGTGACGCACGAGGAATTGCCGGAGCTGGCGCACGCGCATGCCTGACCCAGAATGAGAAACCCGCTCATCGACCGGCACTCGCCCGACCGGCGACCGCGCCGCGCGGCTTATGCGTTGCCCACGCTGTTCACGGCCGGCAACATATTCCTCGGCTATCTTTCCATCTTGCGCTCCTTTCGCGCCGTGGCGGCCGGCGGCGCGGGAGCCGCCGAGCAATTCGACGTGGCCGCCAAAGCCATCGGCGTGGCGGTGCTGCTGGACGGGCTGGACGGGATGATCGCCCGCATGACCCACACCACCAGCGATTTCGGCCGCGAGATGGATTCGCTGGCCGACGTGATCAGCTTCGGCATGGCGCCCGCGGTGCTGGCGTTCGCGTGGGGTTTGCAATTCGTGGATAGCGGGTTGTCGCAGCAGTGGTTGCATCAATTGTCCCAGGCCGGGTATTTCATCGCGTTTCTGTTTCTGTTGTGCGGGGCCGCACGGCTGGCCCGCTTTAACGTACAGAGGAATCCGATTCCGAAGAATCCCGGGCGTCCCAACCGGAAGTATTTCGTGGGGCTGCCCATTCCCGGAGCGGCCGGCACGGTAGCGGCGGTGGTGTATGCCTTCGACTCGGAACCGGTGCGATACTGGCCGGTCGCAGTGGTCTGGCTGGGGTTGCTGGCGCTGCTCGGATTTCTGATGGTCAGCACCTGGCGCTATTACAGTTTCAAAGGTCTCAGCCTGCGCCAGCCGCGCACGCCGCTGATCATCATCCTGCTGGGGGCGCTGGTCTACGCTATCTGGAACTACGGCCACCTGGTGCTTCCGGTGATGGCGTTTTGTTACGTCGGTAGCGGGATCGCAATCCGGCTGGGTGGTGTCTTCCGCCGCCGCGTGTTGCGCCGCGCCGACGGCGCGCCCAGCGCGCCGGAGCATCAGGTTGGCTAAATTGCACACCTGGGCGCTGCTGGGAAGCGAATCGCTGATGGGCCGCGAACTGCGCGACCTGGTGGCTCAAGCCAGTCTGCCGGTGGAATTGAAGCTGATCGCCGAGGACCCTGAAAAAGCCGGCGTGCTGACCGAGCAGGGCGGGGAGCCGGCACTGCTGGTGGGACTGGACGCCGCGGCCTGGCGCGATGCCGGAGTTGTGTTTCTGGCGGGAACTTTGCAATCCGCGCAAAAGGTTCTGGCCATGGACGGCGATCTTCCGGTCATCATCGACCTGACGCATGCGGCCGAGGACCATCCCCGATCGCTGATTCGCGCGCCCTATGTGGAATCCGCCGGATTCCGGGCTCCCGAGGACGCCGTGTTTTCGATTGCGCATCCGGGCGCGATCGCCATTGCCATCGTGCTGAAGAAGCTGCACGCGCAGTTTCCTGTCAAGCGGTCGGTGATCCAGATTTTTGAGCCGGCCAGTGAACGGGGCACGGCCGGCGTCGAAGAACTGCAACAGCAGACCGTCAGCCTGCTGTCGTTCAAGGGCATGCCCAAGAAGATCTTCGACCAGCAGCTCAGCTTCAACATGCTGGCGCGCTACGGCGATGACGCGCCTTTCGCGCTGGAGACGGCGGAGCTGCGTATCGAGCGGCATCTGGCCACATTGCTCTCGCGCGCCGCGGAATCCGGACCGGCGCCGCCGATGCCGTCCCTGCGGTTGATTCAAGCGCCGGTGTTCCACGGCTATAGCCTCTCCTGTTGGATTGAGTTCGAAGAGAATCCCGGCGTGGAGGCATTGGAAGCCGGCTTGTCGGACGGGCGCATCGACGTGCGCGGTTCGGATTTCGAGCCGCCCGCATCGGCTGGAATTGCGGGGCAAAGCGGCGCGGCGGTGGGCGCGGTGGCCCTGGATCGAAACGCGCCGCAGGCGTGCTGGTTGTGGGTGGTGGCGGACAATCTGCGGCTGGCCGCGGAAAACGCCATAGCCGTGGGGAGCGAGTTTTTATGACTCGGAAATTCGTCTTCTTTCTGGCGGTTGTGGCCGCCACCGGATGCGGCTACCACGTTGCCGGCAAGGGGGAATCAATGCCCCCGACGGTACATACGATCGCCATTCCGGCATTCGTGAATCTCACGACGCGCTACAAACTGGCGCAGCGCCTGCCCGCCGATATCACGCGCGAGTTCATCTCGCGCACCCGCTACAAAATTGTGACCGATCCCAAGGCGGCCGACGCGGTGCTGGAAGGCACGGTACTGCAGTTCACCTCCTACCCGATCATCGCCGACCAGACATCCGGGCGCGCCACGGTGGTGCAGTGCAGCGCGTTTCTGAAGGTGACGCTGACCGAGCGGGCGACCGCCAAACTGCTGTTCAACCGGCCGCGGTTCGAAGCCCGCGAGCGCTACGAAATCAGCGTCGATCCGCAGGCCTATTTCGACGAGAGCGGCGCCGGGGTGGAACGCCTGAGCCGCGACGTGGCGCGCGATGTGGTCACGTCGATTCTGACCAAGTTCTAAGCCCATGACGCCTGCCCAGTTTCTCGCCCGCATGGAACGCCGGGACTTGGCCGCCGCGTATCTATTCCTGGGGCCGGAAGCGTTTCACCGGCAGCGCGCGCGGTCGGCCCTGCTGAAAGCCGCGCTGGGCGATGCGGATCGCGAGAATGCGGTGGCGCACTATGATCTGGGCGAAACCTCCCTGGCGGAAGTGATCGACGATGCGCGATCCCTATCGCTGTTCGCGGCGGAGCGTGTGATCCTGGCCGGCAACGCGGAGGCTGCTTTGCCGCGCGTGCGTGGCGGCGAAGAAGAGGGCGAGAGCGAGGGCGCCGGCGGGTCGGCCTCGGCTCTGGCGGCGTACCTGAAGGATCCCACGCCGGGCGTGACACTGGTCCTCGACGCGCCGCGCTTCGATTTCGAAGGCGACGATAAACGCAAGCAGGAGCGCGTGCGCAAGTTCTTTGCGGCGCTGCGCGATCCGGTGGAATTCCGGCGGGCCTCCGCCGACGAGGCGCGGCGGGAAGCCGCCGTCATGGCGCGTGCCGCCGGGGTGAAGATGGACCCGGCGATGGTGGAACTGCTGGTGGAAGCGCTGGCGGCGGATCTGACCCGGCTGGCTGTTGAGATCGAGAAGCTGGCCTTATATACCGGCGGCCGCGAGGTGACGGCGGAAGACATCGCCCTGCTGGCGCCGGACGCGCGTGCCAGCACGATTTTCGCGTTGGTCGGGGCGCTGGGACGGCGCGACCGGACCGGCAGCCTGGAGATCCTGGATACGCTGTTCCGCGAGGGCGAATACCTGCCGCTGGCGCTGGCGTTTCTGGCCACGCAATTCCGCACCGCGCTGGTGGCCAAGGAAGCCGGATTGCGCAGCCCGCAGCAGATCCAGGGGCATTTCGCACGCATGGGCGTGCAGATGTGGGGATCGCGCGCCGAGCAGGTGTTTCAGACGGTGGGCAAATTCAGCAAACCGCAGTTGCAGAAGGCTATGGAGCTGGTCTTCGAAGTGGATAAAGGCCTGCGCAGCGCGCGCCCGGACGACCGCGTGGTGATGGAGCAGTTTATTTTGCGGCTGACTGCCTGAGCGCGGTTACGCCGTAGCCAGCGACTTAACGCTGAGCTGCAGCTTGGATTTGTAGCGCGCGGCGGTGTTCTTCTTGATGATTCCGGTTTTGGCGGAACGGTCAATCAGGGAAAAGGTTGCGGGCAGCAACTCGGCGGCAGCCTTGGCGTCCTTGGACGTAATGGCACGCCGCATGGAGCGGATCTGGTGACGCAGACGAGTTTTGTTCTGCCGGTTATACTCCGTGCGCTTTTCGTCCTGCCGCACACGCTTGATCGCAGAGAAGTGATTAGCCATCGGGAAAATAACAGGATACCGCAGGCGGGGCGGTCGGGTCAAATGCGGCAGTATCCTAGCACCTCAGTCTGCGTAGCACGCCAGTTGATCCAGATCCAGATTGCCGCCTGACAGGATCACGCCAATCTTCCCAATCGTTCGCGGGAGTTTGCCGGCGAGCAACGCCGCGGCGCCTACTGCGCCGCTTGGTTCCACCAGGATCTTGAGGCGCGACAGGAGGAAGCGGACAGCGGCGCGGATTTCGTCGTCGGTAACCACGGCCACCTGTTCGACGGTGTCGCGGATAATCGGAAACGTCAGTTCGCCGGGCTGCGGGGCGCGCAGGCCGTCGGCGATCGTCTGAGGCAGGGGAACGGACCGGCGCTCGCCGGCTGCCAGTGAAAGCGCCGTGTCGTTGCCGTCTGCCGGTTCGGCGCCGAACAGGCGCAGGGAGGGCCGCATCTCGCGGGCGATGGTGGCGCAGCCGGAGAGCAGACCGCCGCCGCCGACGGGTGTGATGAGGGCGTCCAGATCCGGCACATCTTCGAGCAACTCCATGCCGGCGGTGCCCTGGCCCGCCATGATCAGGGGGTGATCGAAGGGCGGCGCGAGGGTGGCATGGGCCTCTTCCAGAATGCGCGCGGCGATGGCTTCGCGGCTTTCATGCAGGCGGTCGTAAGTGACAATGCGGGCGCCCTGCGCGCGCGCGGTTTCGAGCTTGGTGCGGGGCGCGTCGGCGGGCATGACGATGGTGGCGGATGTGCCGGCATAGCGGGCGGCGATGGCCACGGCGATGGCGTGATTGCCGGAGGAGAATGCCACTACGCCGCGGGCCAGCTCCGCGGGACCGAGCGACAGAATCAGGTTCGCCGCGCCGCGGATCTTGAAAGCGCCGCCGGTCTGCAGATTCTCGCACTTGAAGCAGACGCGCATGCCGGCTGCGTCGTCGAATTCGCGATTGGTGAGCACGGGCGTGCGCTTGGCGAGCGGCTGGATGCGGAGGGCCGCTCCGCGCACATCGGCTGGGGTGATGGCTGGCACTGCCCGATTGTAACGCGCGAATGCCTCACTCCTGCGTTTCGACCAGGCGCAGGAGATCGGCGCGCGGGATGATCTCGACGGTGGTGGTCGCCTGCCCGCCCTCGGGCACGTCGATCAAAGCGGTGCGGTTCTCGAGAGCATGCAGCACGTCCGGGCGTTCCATGACCGGCCAGGGATTCGGGCTGTCCGTGGCGAAGACGCGGTAGCGGCCGGGCGGCAGACCTGCGATTTGGATGGTGTTTCCACCCATGGTGCTGCCGGCACGCTCCAGACCGGCGCCCATGCGGTCGGGATCTTCGGGATAGATGAGGGCGGAGACCGGGCGATCCGGCGTGTCTCCGGCGATGTGAATGTTGAGCGATGCCGAGTTGGTTCCCAGCACGATGACCAATGGTCCGGCGGGGCCGGCGACATCGAAACCGTAGGGAGAGATGGATTGACCGCCCAGAGAAACGGACTTGATGTAATGCGGGGAATGCAGGGTCAAACGCCAGCGGCCGGGAAGCACGCCGGATAGCGTGAACGTGCCATCCGGACCGATACGGGCCATGGGCTGCGGTCCGAACATGGGTTTGCCGATGGGCATGAGCGAAACCTGACCCACGCCCTCGGGCGGGCGGTGATCGTCCGAATCGAACTGCACGATGCCTTTCAGATCCGCCCCGGCGGACAGAGAGATCTCGAGCGGAGCCGGCGACGCCTTGCCGAGTTCCACGGCGCGCTCGGCGGAGAACAGGCGGCCCTCCTGCATGGAAAAAGCGTAGAGCGTATAGGAGCCGGGGACGACCGCCTGAAACTCGAAGTTCCGCTTGGCCGGATCCGCGTATGCACTCCACTGCAAGAGGGGGCGTGGCGTGCCGCTGGAAGGAGCCAGCAAGAGGTTGACGCCGCCGGCCAGGGCTTCCGGATCGGCGGCCGTAACGCTGCCGCGGACGGCCAAGGCGGCCACGCGGGTTACCTGGAAGTCGATGCCGTTCGCCGCCGCGCCGCCGGTAACCGCGATCCGGGTGGCGGTAGCCGGGTCGAGTGCGCCACCGTAAAATCGCGGCATATAGGTTTCGTGCGGGGTACGCGGATCGTCCGGCGGCATCAGGGGGTGCGGGGCGGGCAGCAGCAGGCCGCAATGCACGAAGACCTGATATTGTCCACCAGTGAGGTCCGTGATGCGGTAGTCGCCTTTGTCATCCGTGGATGCTCCGCCGAGACCCCTGGAAACGCGGCGGCCGCGATCGAATCCGGGCGCCACGGCAGTGACCGAGCACCCGCGCACGCCGTTGCCTTCCTCGTCCGTCACGCGTCCGGCGATGGAACCGTCGCGGGTAAGAGCGATGGCCACGTCCTGTTTTTGCTCGCCCTGGCCCAGGGTGATGCCCGAATTGAAATCCGCGCCCAAGACGGATTGCGGCGAGCGGTAGCCGGGCTTCCAGGCGTTCATCCAGAACATCCCCGCCGGCAGATCGTGAAAGGCAAATCTTCCGCCGGAATCGGTCACGGCGGTGAGCGGCGGGCCCGCAGGTCCGTTGAGGGTTACCTGGGCCTTCTTGACGGGTTCGTGAGTGGCGGAGTCGGTGACCACGCCTTCGATGGAACCGGTACCGGTGACGGCGGGCGGTTCCGCTGGGGGCGTATTCTGAATCTGTGCCGCGGCGATGGCCGTGCAAAGGCACAGCCCGAGAACATGGCGCATGGCGGTCATCGGCCTTCCGCCGGCTGCATGCCGGTGACGATGAGCTGCGTTTTCCGCTCCACGAGGGCACCCTCGGCTATGTCGAAGGCTTCGCTCAACGGCTCAAAGGGTTTCAGGAAATTCGGATCGTCATAAGCCGAGGACTGCATTTCTTCGAAGGCGTACAGTTTGTAGCGGCCGGGGGTGACGCCCTTGAACTCGAAATGGCCGGCATCATCCGCGCCGGTTTCGGCGTAGAAGCTAAGGACGTCCGCGTAGGGGCCGGAAGGCGCCAGGAGAATGCGCGCGCGCGGCGACCGGGCCACGCCGGCCGGCACAGTGACTGTCCCACTGACTACGGCGCCGCGGCCGCTGATGACGATGTGCAGGGGATCGCGCGTGCCGGAATCGATGGTCATGTCTTCGGTAAGCACGTCGCGATCGCCCAGGCGCATGGCTTTGATATAGCCGCCCGGTGGAACGGGCGAGGCATCGATGTCCCAGGTTCCCGCGGTTAGGTTCGATACCACAAATGCGCCATCCGGCTGCACTTCGGCTTGGATGGCGTTCCTGCCGGGAGGGTAACCGGCCGGCACCAATGAGACCTTGAAAGGCGCCGCGGGACGATCGGCGCTTTCGATATCCAGCCGGCCCTGGAGGTCGATGCCACATTCGGGATGGAAGGTAACCTCCTGCCCGCCGGATGAGAGTTCGATGCGCTGGGCATCATGGCAGTCGTGGCCGGCGTGCGTCACGCGGGCGTCGATCCAGTAGGCGCCGGGGACCAGGTTCTCGATGTTGAAGTCGAACTTTGGCGCGTTCGCGCCCATCGCCATGGTCTGTTCGTCGCTATCCGGAACGTCCTGCGGAAACACGGTGATGAGGCCGGTGGTATCGCCGGCGGCCTCGTCTGGAAAAGTGATGCGGCCGTGCACGGAGGCCACCAGACGGGGCGCCAGATGGAAGTCGATGTTGTCGAGGTCCTTGCCAGGCGCGGCCTCGACCGGCGTAGCCGCGGAGATCTTGAGGGCGTCGGGAAAGAACGTGACGCCGTAGGCCTTGGATGGCGGGACTTGGCCGGGAGCGACATCCGGCTGCATGAGCAGCGCGTTCGCATAAGGCTGACTGGCCATGATGATGTAATGCCCCGGCAGAACCTCCGGAAAGCGGTAGCGGCCGCGTTGGTCGGAGTTGGCGAAGGCTTCGCGCTCGTAAGAGGGTTTGCGGCGCGACCAGCCCGCCTTCAAGAGGCGCACCTGCACGTTGGGGAGGGGTTCGCCATCGGGATCGTAGATGACGCCCGCAATCGAGCCGAGAGGGCGCAAGCGGAAGGTGACTCCGAAACGCACGTCGCCGGCGGCGAGGGTCAGGGTTCCGGGCGCTCGGGCGGGAGTGGCGGCGCCGAAGGATGCCGTTTGAAAACCATCGAGCGAAGCCGTCAGGTGGTACTTGCCGGGAGGTATGGCGGTGAATCCGAAGGCGCCGGTGGACTCGCTGAAGGTGACGGCTTCGAGCAGCGGAGGGTCCACGGTGGAGAGGGTGACGACGACGCGGTGCAGGGGCGCACCCGAGGCGTCGTTCAGCACCACGCCGCTAATGGCGGCGTAGGCCGGGCGCAACGAGTCCGCCTGGACGACACTGAGGCTCGCCAGACACAACGCCGTGGCAGCTATGCGACTCATCCGCATCGAGTCCTTCGTGATATTGGACCGGGGTAGAGCACGCCAGGTTCCGAATCAGTGCGATTCCAGTTGGGCGGGTTCGTAGTGCAGGTCGCGATCCAGCACCATTTCGAGAGTTGTGCCTTTGGGGAGGGTCACGTCGGGGCCATGCGAAAGCATGATGGCCGCCAGTCCGATGGCCGCGCCGGTCATGGCGCCGACTCCCACTCCGGTGATGCTGCGCGCGGCAATACCGCCGACGGAAGCGCCCGCGCCGGCGGCTTCGGCGACCTTCCTGGCATCCCCCGGCTTGTCGGTTTCGGCGCGGATCGTGCCTTCGTGGCGATCCACATCCTGGCCGTCGGCGCTGTCCATGCGGGAACGAAAATCGCGCGTGACGCCGTTGGGCAGAGTCAGGGAATCGAAGCGGATATACAACTCGGCTTTGCCTTTCATGTGGGAGGGGCGCTTGACGTCGGTCACGGTTCCGGAAACATAGCTGCCCTTGGGGATCACAATGTGTCCGTCCTGCAACACGGGGAAGGCGGTTTCCAGATACACGCGGTCACCCTGGATGGTGTATTTGGTGTTGAGGCTGTTGACCAGTGACAAAGGAATCTTGGTGCCGGCCTTCACGATAATGCCGTCGGGCGCGGGCGGGGGATCGGCCGGCGGGACGGGCGCGCTGACGCGGCCGGGGTTGCGGTACACCAAGATCGCTTCGCTCGCGCCAACGCCGCGGCGAACGGTGCGGTTAATGGTCAGGACCGATCCGTTTTTGGACAACTGCCAGCGGTCCTCGATCACATAGCTCTGCGGTCCGCTGACCAAGGTATTGACGAGTAACACGCTGCCTTCCCACTTGGCCTCGCTGCTCAGATGGGAATCCTGGATCTTATAGTTACTTTCCGTGCCATCCACCTGGAACGACCAGGTGACATCCGATTCGGTGCAGCGGAAGGCGTCGCCTTGCTGATGGATGGCCAGCAGACCGCCGGGAGTTATGGGCAAACCCCGTAAGTTGCTTTGTTGGGAATCGAGAGTCCAGTTGCCGGAGAAGTCCCGATCGAGGGCGCCCGCAAGTAACCCAAGCGGGACCAGTAACAGTTGAGCCACGGCAGTTTCGGCGCGCATGAATCTGGGTCCAATTATAGCAGCCGGAGGCAGAGCAGGTACCAACAGTACTGCGATTTGTAAAACGCAGGGCGATTGCATTGCACCGCTTACCGGCGCGTGGTAAGCTCGCTCGAAACCGCATGCTCCGCGATTACGTTTGCCGCACAAGTTTCCTGGCAGCCATGATGCTGGCGCAGGCTCCCCTGGGCGCTACCGTAGCGATCGTATCGATGACGCCTTCGCTCGCTTCCCCGCAGCCGCTGGGAACTCCCGTAACCTGGACGATCACGGCCACGGACACGAACCCGAACAGCCTGATCTTTCAATTCAATGTAGCGTTCGGCAGCGGCTCTTACACGATGGTCCGGGACTTTAACGCGGGGACGCTTTCGTCGGGCGTGTGGACGGCGCAGCCATTCGTTTGGAACACGATCGCGGGAGAAGGGACTTATAACATTGAAGTCATTGCCAAGGATTTCGTGTCCGGCGAGACGGCTACCCAGACCTTCAGCTACATGCTAACACCGCTGGCCACGAGCACGGCCACCGTCGCGGGGACCGCCAATCCGCTGGTAGCGCTATTCAGCGCGCCATCCTGCGCCAGCGGCAGCGCGATGCGGGTAGCCTTTTACACCGGGACCAACGCGCCGGCGTACACCAATTGGACACCCTGCCAGGCGCCTGAGAGCATGAATTTCTACATCGCCGGGATGCTGCCTTCCACCGCTTATACGATGTATTCCCAGGTCAAGACCGGGGGCACCATCACCAATGGCGGCAATCTGACGTTCACAACCGGCGCGCTGCCCGCGCAACTGCAGCCTGGATTCAGCCTGCCCGTGCTGACCGTCAACACGCCCGCGGGCCCGCAGACGGATACGACTGATGGGCTGCTGCTGTGGGGCTTCACGAACAAAGTCGTGACCACGGCCAGCGACCTCGGCGGCAACATTCTGTGGTATTACGCGAGCGGCGTGAATTCGGTAGTGACGCGTCCTTTAGCCGGCGGCACGATGCTCACCTTCCAGAACGGCGTGTCCTGGAACTCTTCCAACCAGCTCCTGCAGATGCTGCGCGAGATCGATCTGGCGGGCAACGTGGTGCGGGAGACCAATACGGGAGCGCTCTCCGCCGAGTTGACGGCGCTGGGCGCCACGGATGCGGCGTCGTGCGCCGGCGTGGTGGTTCCAGCTCCGGTGGGCGCCTCGTGCCTGAACGATCTGAGCCATGATGCCATCCAGTTTTCTTTTGGCGGCAACCAATATACGGCCTTGCTGGTGCATGTCGAAAAAGTCTTTCCGGCCGGAACTCAGGGAAGCAGTCCGACCGGACCTCCGGTGGATATTTTGAGCGAGATGCTGGTGGTGCTGAACGCCCAATGGCAGGCGGTGTGGTATTACGATTCCTTCCAGCAACTCAACCTGAACCGCGCGGCGGTGCTGGGCGAGATCTGTTACCTGGGCAGCACGGATTGCCAAACCGACCTGCTGCTGGCCACCAGCGCGCAGGATTGGACGCATGGCAACAGCATCTATTACAAGGCCAGCGAGGGCGACTTCTGGGTCTCGCTGCGCAACCAGGACTGGCTGATCAAGATCAACTACAAGAACGGCACGGGCGCGGGGAACGTCCTGTGGCGCATGGGGCGGGAAGGGAACTTCACGTTCGAAAACGTGAACAACGATCCCTGGCCGTGGTTCTCGCACCAGCACGAAGCCGGCATGGAGAATAACGGCGCCGGGCCGTTGACGCTCTTCGATAACGGCAACACGCGGGTTTCGGCGCCGCCGCTGGGCCTGGGGAAAGACTGCGAACCGAACGACTGCGACAGCCGCGGCATGTCCCTGACCGTCTCGGAAACCGCACTTACCGTGACGCCTCTGCTGAGCCAGTCGTTGGGCTTGTATGCCAACTCGGTGGGCGCGGCGCAACTACTTTCGGACGGCAACTACTTCTTCAGCGCGGGGGCCGTATTGACCCAAGAGATGGAGATCTTTCCCACGCCCGGCACCGTGAACGGCGTGCAAGTGCTGAATCTGTCTAATCCAAACCCGTCGTACCGCGGGTGGCAGATGCCGACATTGTACGATCCACCAACCACGTAATGGTGCGAGGCTTGCCGGCGGAGCAAGCGGCGTGATACTTTCTCGCAAGGGGCTTCCTTGACACGCCATCACTGTTCGTCCGCCGCAAGTCTGCTTGTGGCTCTGATTCTGGCGCAAGTGCCGCTGTGGGGGACGGTGGCGGTGGTGACGATCAGGCCCTCGGTGGCTTCACCCCAGCCGTTAGGAACTCCGGTCACCTGGGAAGTGCTGGCCACCGATACGAACGCCAGCAGCCTGACCTTTCAATTCAACGTGTCGTTCAACGGCCAGTCTTTCGCGCTGGCGCGGGACTATAACGTCGGCAAGAAGGAAGCCGGCATCTGGGCCGCGCAGCCTTTGGCCTGGAACAGCATTTCCGGCGAGGGCGTGTACACGATCCAGGTAATCGCCAAGGATTTTGCATCGGGCGAGACGGCCACGCAAAGCGCGAACTTCACGTTAACGAGCCGGGCGCCCAGCGGCGCGACGGTGTCAGCGGTGGAGAATCCCCTGGTGGCGCTATTCAGCGCGCCTTTGTGCGCGGCGGGCAGCACCATGCGCGTGGCTTTCTTCACCGGCGCGAATCCGACTTCTTATACGAGTTGGACGGCCTGCCAGCCACCGTTGAGCATGAACTTCTACGTGGCCGGAATGCTGCCCTCGACGCCGTACACGATGTTTTCGCAGGTGCAGACGGGAAGCACGATCACCAACGGCAGCAACCTGACATTCACCACGGGAGCCCTGCCTGCGCATTTGGGGTTGGGATATTCGCTTCCGGCTCTCACCGTCGAGATACCCGCCGGTCCCCGGACCGACACTACCGATGCGATGGTGCTGTGGGGGTTCACCAACAACATTGTGCCGGTGGCGACCGATCTTTCGGGGAATATCGACTGGTTCTATGCGAGCGGCGTGAATACCATGATGACGCGGCCGCTGTCCGGGGGCACGCTGCTGGTCCTGCAGGACGGCCTGTCGTGGAACTCGTCGAACCAGACGTTACAGATGCTGCGGGAGGTGGACTTAGCCGGCAATATCGTGCGCGAAACCAACACCGGGGTGCTCTCGCAACAACTGATGGCCATGGGTGCGACGGATGCGGGGTCGTGCGTAGGCGTGGTCATTCCGGCGCCGGTGGGAACCGCCTGCCTGAACGATTTGAGCCACGATGCGATCCGGTACACCATCGACGGCGCGGAATATACGGCATTGCTGGCGCACGTCGAGAAGATCTTCCCGGCGGGAACGCAGGGCAGCAATCCGAGCGGGCCGCCGGTGGACATACTCAGCGAGATGTTGATCGTGCTGGACGCGCAGTGGCAGGTGGTGTGGTACTACGATTCGTTTCAACAACTGGATATCAGCCGGGCGGCGGTGCTGGGAGAGATTTGCGATCCGGCGGCGGGCCAGGGAGCGGACTGCGCGTTGACTCTGCTGTTGGCGACGAGCGCGCAGGATTGGACGCATGGCAACTGCATCTACTATATGCCGTCCACGGGCGACTTCCTGGTTTCGCTGCGGGATCAGGACTGGCTGATCAAGGTGGATTACAACAACGGCGCGGGCGCGGGCGATATCATCTGGCGGATGGGCCAGGACGGCGACTTCACGTTCGTCAACGTGAACGCGGATCCCTGGCCGTGGTTCTCGCACCAGCATGATGCGGGCTACGAGAATAGCGGGAACGGACCGCTGACCATGTTCGATAACGGCAATACACGCGTGTCGGCGCCGCCTCTCGGGCTGGGCAAGAGCTGCGGTCCGAGCGACTGCCACAGCCGCGGGATGGCGTTGACGGTGGACGAAACGGCCCGCCAGGTAACACCGGTGCTGAGCGTGGAGCTGGCATTTTATGCCAGTTATATGGGCAGCGCACAATTGCTGTTCGACGGCAATTACTTTTTCAGCGAGGGGGCGCAGGTCACGGATGGTATCGAGATCCTGCCCACCCCCGGCACGATTAAGGGAACTGAAGTGCTGAATCTATCGAGTCCGCACACCTCGTACCGGTGCTGGCAGATGCCGACGCTGTACGATCCGCCGATCACATAGCGGTGCGCCGCGCATTCCGATCCGAGCCGCGGCCGTGAGGGAGCGTTACGAACCTCGCCATCCAAAACGCGCTGCGGCACGCATGATATCATGTGGGTGGAGTTTGAATGGAGGAGGCAACCAGATGGGTCCCATCGGCGTGCAGGAAATGATTTTTATATTTCTGCTCGCGCTGGTGCTCTTCGGCCCCAAGAAACTGCCGGAATTGGGCAGAATGCTGGGCCGGGCAATCACTGAGTTCCGCCGCGCGCAGAGCGAATTGAAAGCTACTTTCGATCGCGAAATGCTGAACCTGGAGCGGGAAAACGAATCCCTGAAAGAAATCACCAGCGGGTATCAGTACAACAATTACAACTACGATTATTCTTCGAGCGACGCGGGAACCTACGGCGAGCCGTACGGTTCGACCACCACCGAGCCGCATGATTCCAACGTAACCAACACTTCCACAGACAGCGCATCCGCAACTGAGGGCGCTGTGTCCGTATCCCCCGTTATGCCGGAGGGCGTCGTCGCCCACCAAACCACGCCCGAGGGCGTCGCGCCGGGCGCCGCAGACATCCCGGAAAATGCGCCGGTGGTAGAGCATAACGTTTAGCTCTCAATAAATGGCATCGATTGAAGACGGCAATGGAGCGAAGACTCCAGCCGGTAAAGCAACGTCCAGCTCCAAAGCGGTGGCGGTCACGGCTACGGGCCGGGGCGGGGGCGCGCCGCCTCCACCACCCGACCCTCCCGAATCCGGCGGCGACCACGAAGACGGCATGCTGCGCATGTCGTTCCTGGAGCACCTGGAAGAGCTGCGTTCGCGCATCATCAAGATGGTGGCGGGGATTCTGGTGGCCTTCCTGGCCAGCCTGGTCTTCTGCGACAAGCTGTGGCGGCTGATCGCCGCGCCGGCGGTGGAGGCGTTGACGCACTTGGGCGTCAAGCCGCCGAACCTGGCGGCGATCTCGCCCATGGAGCAGTTCAACGTCATCTACGTCAAGCTGCCCATCCTGTGCGCCATCTTCATCGCCGCTCCCTGGATCCTTTACCAGGTTTGGGCCTTCATCGCCCCCGGCCTCTACAAGCGCGAGCGCCGTTATGCCGCGCCCTTCGTGTTGTGTTCGGCGGGGCTGTTTATCATGGGCGGCGCATTCGCCTATTTCATCGCGTTCCGCTTTGCTCTGACTTTCCTGTTGGGCATCGGCATGGAAAACGGCATCACGCCGATAGTCTCCATCAACGAGTACTTCGATCTGTTCGTGAACGTCACGCTGGGCGTCGCGTTGGTGTTCGAGATGCCCATCCTCATCTTCTTTCTGACGTTGCTGCGGATTGTCAGTCCCCGGTTCCTGCTGAATCACAGCCGTTACGCGATCCTCGGCATCTTTATCATCGCCGCGATTGTGACCCCCACGCCGGATGCATTCAACATGATGCTCTTCGCCACGCCCATGTGCCTGTTATTCTACGTGGGCATTTTCGCCGGATATCTTCTGGTACTCAAGCGGGAAGGGCGGAGTTTCCCCTGGGGAAAGGTATTAACAATTAGTGGGATTGTGTTATTGGTGCTCGGTGCGTTAACCTATTTTGCCGTGGTGCATTATAAGCTGCATCCGATTTGGCACTGGCCCTTTTTGACACGCTAACGATCGGGAGCGGCGCCGTCCCGGTCCCCCATGGATCTAAATAAAGCAATTCGCGAGCTATACGAAGAGTTAGAAAAGCTCAATGGGGTTATTGCGTCACTGGAGCAATTTGAGGGTACTGGTACTATACCGGAACTCAAACGCCGGGGCCGCAAGTCGATGGGCCAGAAGGAGCGCCTGATGGTTTCGGAGCGCATGAAGAAATACTGGGCCAGCCGGCGCAAGAAGAAGGGGCAGTCCGCGGGCGACTAAGGTCTGCGCAAGAGCCGGCGGCCTCGAGCGCGCCACTTCCTGTAAGTGGTTCTCAGCTTATAGTCCCGGTGCTCGCGCCAGGCCGGGGACAGTAACTTCGGCCGAAAGAACCACAACCAAAAGTACTGCGACCCGGCGCCGTAGCTATAGCGCATCTCGAAGTCGCAACGGATGGCCATGTTACGGACATCCTCCTGGGAGAAGGTAACTCCCAACCAGGTATCGTCCGGCGGATTATCGAGGGCTTCGCCGCCCTGCACCTGGAACTTGAAGAGACAGCCACGGCGCAAACGGCGGCGCACGGCGCGCACATAGCTTTCGATAACCTCGCGGCTGGGGATATGTTGAAACACGATGGACGTGAAGACAAAATCGAAGCGTGTGTCTCCTAGTACGTCCAGGTCCTTCCCGCTGTTTTGGAAGATATGGACGTGCGGCAGGCCGGCCAGGGCGGCGCGGGCCTGAAGCACCATTTCGCCGCTGATATCCACGCCATAGACCTCACCGAAGACACGGGCCAGGGCGCGAGTGACGCGGCCGGCGCCGCAGCCGATTTCGAGGACACGCATGCGTTTGGGATCTTTGCCCTGGCAGATGTTGATCATGTCGGTGAGAATCTCCTCCGCCACGGTGCGCTCGCCGGATTGGAAGAACTCTTCGTCGGTCCAATCCTGGCGTTCGGTGTTGACGTAGAAGCGGGCATTTTCGCGCGCGCGCTGGTCCCATTCGCGCTGCATCTTTTGCAACTGTCCGCCGAGATCCGTTTCGGGCATCATGTTATATTGTAGTGGTCGCTTCACTTGCGTGGGCGAGTAGCTCAGTTGGGAGAGCACGGCGTTCGCAACGCCGGGGTCGTGGGTTCGAATCCCATCTCGTCCACCAAATTCCAATCCTGCCTTCCAAATCGGCGCCGGTCACGCCTCCCGCAAAAATATTTGCCGCGTGGAAACAATCACTTACCGCCCATCTCCCAGTCCCGCAAAAGTGTCTGCATGCTTCCCTGAAATTCAAAGGAAGCATGTATGGAAAACACTCCTCTTACCCCCAATCAGGAAAAGGTGCTGGCCTTTATAGCGGCCGGCTATAGCGCCACTGCCGCCGCGCAGCAGGCCGGTGTCCACCGCAACACCGTAAGCAACTGGCTCAAGGTCGAAGCCTTCCGCAAGGGTCTCGAACAGGCCCGCCTTGAAAAACAGATCCTGTTCTGGGATCAGGCCGCCGCCATGGCCGCCGAATGCCTCAACAATCTGCGCATCGTGGCCAACGACCCCACCGCATTGCCCTCCCTGCGCTTCCGTGCTACCAAGACCATCCTCGACCACGTCACGCAATACCTGCCCGGCGACTCCGCCCTCCTGCTTCCCGACCCGCCCGAAATTCTTGTGGCGCCGCACAATTCTGCACAACCGCCGCAGCCTGAGCCTACCCAGATCCCCTACCGCAAACCACCCACTCCCGGCCGGAACGATCTCTGCCCCTGCGGCAGCGGCATCAAATTTAAACATTGTTGCCTGAATAAGCCCACGCCGCCGCGGGTGAACACCCCCGCGGCATAATACACGAAGGGAAGCGATGTGGTTTGGGCCGCGGACCGCTTTCCAACGGGTCCTGACGGCTGAAAAACGAAACTGCGCAAGCTGGGCGTAGCTCGATCGACGCCCTCCGCCATAAGTTCTTTCACTCGTAACGCAGCGCGACTACGGGATCCAGGTTGGCGGCGCGGCCGGCGGGCCAGATACCGAAGAACAGCCCGACGCCGACGGAGACCATGATGCC
This sequence comes from Bryobacteraceae bacterium, assembly GCA_049511415.1. Taxonomy (GTDB): domain Bacteria; phylum Acidobacteriota; class Terriglobia; order Bryobacterales; family Bryobacteraceae; genus Bog-159. The sequence goes on from JBEKYC010000022.1 coordinate 118,615, forward strand.
GGAGACAGCCGCCCATAAGGGCACGGCCGTGGGCAGGCTTTTGAAGATCAGGCCGGTGAGGAGGGAAACGCACCAGCCCAAAAACAGGCCGATCACGCCGCCGATACCGGTGAGGACCACGGCCTCGGTGAGGAACTGCAGAATAATATCGGCCTTGCGCGCGCCCAACGCTTTGCGAATGCCAATTTCGCGGGTGCGCTCGGTGACCGACACCAGCATGATGTTCATAACGCCGATGCCGCCCACCAGGAGTCCGATGGAGCTGAGGATGACCATGACCAGCGCCACGGTGCCGGTGATGCGATGGAAGTCCTCGATCATTTGGGTGGCGGTAGAGAGCGAGAAGTTGTCGGGCTTGTTGTTGGCAACTTTGCGCTGGATGCGCAGGATGGTGCGCACTTCATCTTCGGCGCGGGACAGCAATCCAGGCCTGGCGATCACGATCAGCATGTTTTCGTTGGCGCTGGGATAGAGCTTGTGCATGGTGAAATAGGGCACCAGGATGCGATTGTCGTCCTGGCCCGGGAAGGAGGCGGCGGGACGCTCCATCACCCCGATCACTTCCAATGCGTGGCCGTCCAGTTCGATCCATTTGCCGACCGCATCGACGCCCTGGAACCAGGCTTTGCCCAAATCCTCACCCAGCACGGCCACCGGCATGTGATGGCGGTTCTCCGTGTCGGTGAAGAAGCGGCCTTGCAGCATCACGGTGCCGCCGGCGGCGTAGCCTTCTTCGGTGCCGCCGATATCCAAGTTGTAATTGTCATTGCCCTTGTAGCGGGCTTTGTGGATCTGATCCCAGTTGGAGAAGAGATAAGGGCTTACGTGCTCGACCGACGGGCAGCGGTCTTCGATGGCCAGCGCGTCGTCGCGAGTGAGCGACTTGCGCTTCATCTCTTCGAGGGTCCAGCCGCCCATGGCGCTGCCGCGCAGCACCACGATGGTGTTGGGTCCGAAACTTTTCAGGATGTTGGTGACGGCGCCGTCCAGCCCGGCAATGATGGCGCCCACGCCGATCACGGCGCCGGTGCCGATGATCACGCCCAGCACGGTCAGGAAGGAGCGCATCTTATGCTCGCGCACGGTATCGAGCGCCAGCCCAACACCGGATGCCAAAGAACTTACGGTCATCGTTCCACCCTCAATGCTTCAATTGGATCCAAGCCCGCGGCGCGGCGGGCCGGATAGATTCCGAAGAACAAGCCTACGGCGGCGGAAAGCGTCACGCCCACGATCACTGCGGAGATGGGAATATGCATGGGCACGGGTGTCAGCGCTTTCACCAACAGGCTCACGAACCACGCCAGCGTAATACCCATCACGCCGCCCGTGGCCGACAGGATGGACGACTCCACCAGAAACTGGTTGAGAATGTCGCTGCGCCGCGCGCCCACGGATTTCCGGATGCCGATCTCGTGAGTCCGCTCGGTGACCACGGCCAGCATGATATTCATGATGACCACGCCGCCGACCACCATAAATACCGAGACCACGCCGACGGCGGTGGCGGCGATGGCTCCGGTCAATTGCTGGAACACGTTCACCAGGGAATCGGAGCTCACCATGCCGAAATTGTCTTCGTCCTTGGGGTGCAGGTGGCGGTAGGCACGCAACAGCACGCGGATCTCATCCTCGGCCTGCTGCAGCACGGATTGGTTGGTGGCCACAAAGTTGTATCCGATGCCGGAACGCGGGCCATAGATCTTGAAATAAGTCTCGGCAGGAATCACCAGGAAATTATCGCGGGAATTACCGAAGACCGTGCCCTTGGTCTTGGCGACGCCCACGACCTCAAAAGGCATGCCTTCCACGATCACGGACTTCCCGATCGGGCTGGTGTTGCCGAAGAACTGATTCTGCAGATCCTTGCCGATGAACGCGACCATGGAACGGCGCTCGTCTTCCAGTTCGGTGATGAAGCGGCCATCCACCGGCTCGATGTCCGAGATGACGCCGTAGTTGGCGGTGGCGCCCGTGAGTTGCACATTGTCGCGATGCTCTTTGCCGACATGCACGGCGACGTTGCGGCTCAACGACATGCCGATCTCGCGCAGCAGGTGGCTGTTACTTTTCAGAAAGTCGAATTCTTCCTTGGAGAGCTCCGGATTGCGGCGCTGCATTTCCAGAAACTTTTTGGGATCCCACATGCCCATCATCACGATGCGGTGGACCATGAAGCCGTCCGCGCCCATGCTGGAAACGTTCTGGGCGACGTACACGTTCATGCCATCGATCACGGACATGACGGCGATGAGGGTGGTGGTCGCCAGGATGATGCCGAGCAGGGTGAGGAAACTGCGCAGCTTGCTGCCGTTCAGGGACAGGACCGCGCCGGTGACGGCTTCGCCAAAAGAAGCATTCGAACGCATTCAATATCCAGACGAGTGGAGGGGGTCAATTGTTCCACCCGTCCATTCCATTATTGCGTGATCCAGCGCGTGTGAGGTCTAAAGCCCCTCGCGGACGGAAGTCCGCCCCCCATTATTGGACGGAATATGACAGGCGCACTTCCGCGGTTTTGGGGGGGAAGCAGGAGTTGTTGTTGCATGCCTGATAGCGCAGTTTGCCCACCATGATACCGGGACCCTGGGGAGCGCCGGCGGGCACCTTGAATTTGGCGACGAGGTCGAAGTCGCCGCTGTAGACGGATAGGGGCTTGTCGGAGAATTCGTACTTTTCCATGCGCGCCTTGGGAAAGACGACTTCGCCGGGTTCGAGCGCACCGCCGGCGGTCCAGGTGAGCTTCAGCGGGATCAGATAGGCGTCACTGGGGGTATTGCTGTTCACGTGGAAATTGGGCTCGATCGAGACGGCGATCTTGGCCTCCACGGACGTGCCACGTTTGGCCACCAGCTTTTGGGGGGCCTCGGCCATCAGATACTGGTTACCTTGTGCCCACAAGCTCGGCAGGCAGAGAAATGTGGCCACCGCCGCCAGGATGCGCGGGCGTCTGCAATAGTTGTTCGATGTCATCTTCAATCTCGCTCTTACTGGTCAAGCCTACATGCACGGAGGCGATGTTGCCATCGCGGTCGATCAGAAACGTTGTGGGCAGGGCCTCGATGCCGCCGTATTTTTCGGCGGTGGAGTCGTTACCCACCATCACCCGGTAATTGATGGCCAAATCGTTGATAAAAGGCTTGACCGCATCCCAGCCGTCGTCGTCCATGGAGACACCCAGGACGGAGAAACCCTTGTCTTTATGCTTCCGCTCGAAATCCATGAACCAGGGAATTTCTACTTTGCAGGGTCCGCAGTAGGTGGCCCAGAAATCGAGCAGCACGACTTTGCCTTTGTAGTCGGAGAGGCGCACGGTTTTGCCGTCGGCGTCTTTGAGGGCGAAATCGGGGGCGGCGTGGCGTTCGGTGGTGGGCTTGAGGGACGCGGCGCGCGCGGGCCGGGCCGGCGAACAGCCATAGATCACCCACCCCAGGGCGAAGCCGGTGAGTATGATGGCGCCCAGACGCGGCAATGACATTTAGCCTCCTGTACCTATATATGGATTATATCGAGATTCGATCGGTCACAACAGATTCGGTAAACCATTGGCGGCGGCGTTGGCGAAAACGGTTGGCGAGGGTGAATTCGGGGTGGGAGCGGAGGCCGGCGAACATCCAGGCGGCGGTGTCGCAGAAGCTTTCGCAGGCATATTCGCGCCAGCGGCGGCTGCGGCGGCGGCGATCGGCGGGCGCCAGGGCGCGCTTGCGCCATTCGGCGGACCAACCCATCTCCCCGCGGGCGTGGGCGGCGAATTCGGCGCGCAGCAGATCCTCCCAGGACCAGCGGCGGGGGTTGCCCAGGCGCAGCCACACGAAATGGAAGAGTTCGTGGACGAAGATGCGGGCGGTCTCGCGGCGATCCTCCGCTACGGAGGCATCGAAAGCGATGCGGCGTTCGCGCAGAAAGGCGCCGGCATGGACGTCGCCGGTGCCATCGCGCAAACCGCGGCGTAGTTCCACGCGGATGGGCTTTCCGGCGATGGAAGGGAGGGGCTTCATGGGTTCCGGGGCCAGCCCCCGGGCGTTTCAGCCGGAAAAGCTATTCCGCCGCCGGGGGTGGTATGCGGACGCTGCTGGCGGCGGGCTTGCCGGTGCGATCCATGCCCAACTCGTAGAGGACCCGGGTACCGGGCCGCAAAGTGGTGGGGTCGCCTTCGGAGAGCCGGGAGACGTGAAAGAACACGTCGCGGCCGCCGTCATCGGGGCGCAGGAATCCGAAGCCTTTGGCTTCGAAATAGGTCACCACAGCGCCGCCCTGTTCGCGCTGTGCATCGCTGCCTCCGCCACCGCCATCGGAGGGGCCCGACCCTCCCGGACGGCTGGTCTTGTCGCCGACACCTTGTTTGATCAGCGCCAGATCGTCTTCGGACAACTCCGTGTCCGTGACCGTTTCGGCTGGCATTTTAAAATCTGGATTTTTCTTGCGCGCTTCTTCGAAAAGCCGTTTTTGTCGAGCGTTCAATCTGAAAGTCCTCGAGATCCCTACTGCACAACCGCCGGCACGGCCTTGGCCTTGCGGCGGGCGCCGCGCTTTTCGGCGGGCGGTTGCCGGTCGCTCTTCTTGAGCTGGCCCATGACCATGGGGGTGACGAATTTCTTTTCGCCGTGATCGTCAAATTTGATCACAATGCGCTCATCATTGCTCGAAAGCACAGTTCCCAAGCCGAATTTATCGTGCTCCACCTGGGCGCCTTGGGAATAGTTATTGGAAGCCATTAGCTTTGGATTAACTCCTTTATTTTACTGATGCTGGGCGGGACTGGATGCAAGTCCTGAAGAATGCGGGCGGCGCTGGCACAGGGATCTTGCTTTATGTTAGCATGCAGCGGCCATGCCCGCAACTTCAGGGGACAGGCTGACCTTGCGCGTCGAAACGCCGGACGCCGGTCACGCGCAGCGCACCGCCGCTCAGATCCGAAACGGTCAGCGTACATACCCTGGTCCGGCTATTAATCCACGCGGTACCCTCGGTCTCCTCGCACCCGGATCTGCGACGAATGGTACTCGCCATCGCGGTTTCCAGACGGCGAGAAGCCCAGCACGTACGAAACTTCGGGGACTGCCACCAGGGTGCGCAGACCACCAGCCCAGTCGTTCGTGTCATGCAGGTATTGTCCGCCGGTGGATTTTGCCTCCTGGGCCATAAAATCGCCCATCAGGAACAGTGTCCGCGCCTCGGTGCGGTCCGTCACCAGACCCTCGGAGTTTATTGAGCTAATCGTGATGCTGGCACGGAGCGCGGCATCCGTCAGAGCGCTGGTCCGCTCTTCCATGCCGCCGGTCGGGAAGCCCGGTGACATCAGAATTAACGTGCGCCTGCCGGGCGCCGCGGCCAGATGGCGGATCACCATGAGGAGCGCGTCCAGCGCGCTGGTGGATTGATATTCGTATTGCTGCCACACGATCTGTGCCGCGCTCTCCACCACCCCTCTCTGGGCGAAGACGCATGCTGATGGTGGAGGGTCGGGACAATTGCAGCCAACCGCTTGACCCACGGCAGCGTCTTCTATGCCGAGGTCCACATGTCGCGCGATGATATACGCTTCAGACGGCCCGAGCGTGGGGCAGAGGTGGTGGCGTGAACGCCACTTAGCGGACGGGCCCGCAACCGCGCCAGAGCAGCCAGGACCAGCTTGCGGTCGCGGGTGTAATCGACGGACACCGCTCCCGATGATGTGAATATCCCGATCAGGTCGCCAGCCGGAAGGGCGTCGGAGAGAAGCCGCGCAGCCGCCTCGGCGGATTTGCGCACACCCAGCATGGAGGCATGCGCATCATCGAAAAACAGCGCGATGGATCGCGGGTCGGATGGGGGCGCCGGGGAAGAGGCAGCGCTCGCAGTCGCCGGCGAGCCCGCGCGGTCGTGCGCTTGGGCTTTTTGCTCGGAGAACAACGTGATCGCCTGTGGCTGATTATGATCGAGTATTTCGAAGTCCGCCGCATACAAGCCGCCGGTCGAGTTCCCATGGCGGTCGTGCACGGTGGCCACCAGTTCCACCAGATTGGCGTCCGCCGAGATAACCAGGTTGCCCGGATACCAGGGAGCGCTGCGAATGCGGACTTCGGGCTGGGGGGCCTGCGCCAGGGCGGGCATCAAGGCGCAGCTCAGAGAAGAAAGGAACAGCCACCGTGGAATCCAAAGACCGGTCCGGGCGATGGTGCTTTCCTCCTCGGTCTTCAGGATAATGCGGTCGATCCAGTTTGGCAAGCCGTGAGCACAACGCCAGGCGCATTCTAAATAAACAAAAGAGATCCGGATATAATCATCTCAAGGCAGCCTGACGGCTCCCGGGAGGCAATGGTGCACTTGGCCGAAGCTGGAGAACAGGTGGGCGCGTCGCGGCGGCGGGTGATCGAGACCTTGGAACATCGCCGGCCCGACCGTATCCCGATCGATTTCGGCGGCACTGCGGTGACCGGAGTCCACGCCAGTTGCGTGGCGGCGTTGCGGGATTACTACGGACTCGCAAAATCCCCCGTCAAGGTGCATGAGCCGTATCAGATGCTGGGGCTGATCGATGAGGATCTGAAACAGGCCATGGGGATCGACGTGGAAGGCGTCTTTCCGCGGCAGACCATGTTCGGCTTTCCGATCGAGAATTGGAAGCCATGGAACTTCAATGGGATGGAAGTGCTGGTGCCGGAGAAGTTCAACACGCGGATCGACGATAATGGCGACACGCTCATTTACCCGGAAGGCGACCTGGATGCGCCGCCCAGCGCGCGGATGCCAAAGGATTTTCACTTTTTCGACGCGATCATCCGTCAGAATCACTTTGACGGGGACCACCTCAACCCCGAAGATAACGTGGAGGAATTCAAGCCGTTGACGGAAGGCGACTTGGCGGCGATTGAGGAGGACGTGCGCCAGGCGGCCGGAAAGGGACGCGCGGTGATCGCCAATTTCGGCGGCACGGCGTTCGGCGATATCGCCCTGGTGCCCGCTCCGTTTCTGAAAGATCCGCGCGGCATTCGCGACATTACCGAATGGTACATTTCGACGCGCAGCCGGCGCGAATATATTCATGAGGTGTTTTCGAAACAGTGCGAGATCGCGCTGGCCAACCTGGCGCGCATTCACGCACGCGTCGGAAACATGGTGGACGCGGTGTTCGTTTGTGGCACGGACTTCGGCACGCAGACTTCGTCGTTCTGCTCCGTGCCGGTTTTTCGCGAGCTTTGGCTGCCATACTATGCGCGCGTATGCGGATGGATGCACGGCCACACCACCTGGAAATGTTTTAAGCATTCCTGCGGGTCGGTAGCGCGATTCTATCCATCTCTCATCGAGGCGGGGTTCGACATCGTCAATCCGGTGCAGTGTTCCGCGGCGGGAATGGAGCCGGAAGGGCTTAAGGCGAAGTACGGGGAGCAACTGGTTTTCTGGGGCGGCGGCGTGGATACCCAAAAGACGCTGCCCTTCGGCACGTCCGCGGAAGTCCGCGAGCAGGTCCTGCGGCGCTGCGAAGTATTCGCACCGGGCGGCGGCTTTGTATTTAACTCCATTCACAATGTGCAGGCGGGTACGCCGGTGGAAAACATCGTGGCGATGCTCGACGCCGTACAGGAATTTAATGGAAGGGCTGGATGATGGCCAACTACGAAGAGTTACGCGAGGCTATTCTGGATGGCAATGCCAAGCGAGCATTAGCGGTTACCGAGATGGCACTGGCGGAAAATGCCGATCCGCTGGAACTGGTCACCAGATACATGATTCCGGCGATGGACGAGGTGGGGCGCCGATTTGAGTGCGAAGATTACTTCGTGCCGGAGTTGTTGCTCTCGGCGCGGGCCATGAAGGGCTCGCTGGCGCTGCTGAGGCCGTTGCTCGCGGCGCGGGGCGCGCAGCCGGTGGGCCGGGTGGTGATCGGCACCGTGAAGGGCGATCTGCACGATATCGGCAAGAACCTGGTGGCTTCCATGCTGGAGGGCGGCGGCTTCGAGGTGATCGACCTGGGCGCGGACGTCTCGCCGCAGAGGTTTATCGATGCGGTGCGGTCCTCCAGCGCCAACCTGGTTTGCCTGTCGGCGCTGCTGACGGTAACCATGGGTTCGATGAAGACTACCATCGAAGCGCTGAAGAAGGCCGGTATACGCGACCGAGTGAAGGTGCTGGTGGGCGGCGCGCCGGTTACGCAGCAGTACGCCGATGAAATTGGCGCGGATGGATACGGCTTGAACGCCAGCGTAGCGGTGGCGCTGGCGCGGCAAATGTCGAAGGTAGCCTAGATGCAGCCATCGCGCCGCGGTTTTCTGGGCGCCACGGCCGGGGCTGTGGGTGCGCGGCGCAGCGCCCAGCCCACGGGGTCGAGTGTCTGCGAGCAGGTCCCCCTTTCCGGCGAATGGCTCTTCCGCACCGATCCGAATCCGGCCTGGACTGCCGTGCAGGTGCCGAACACCTGGCAGGTGATGCCGGGCCTGCAAAATTACCGCGGCGTGGCGTGGTATCGGCGGGAGATCGAGATTCCGGCTGCGTGGGCAGGTAGCACGGTACGCATCGAGTTCGAGGCGGTCTTTCATTCCGCGTGGATTTCCGTGAACGGGCAGCCGGCCGGCCAACATGTCGGCAAAGGATATACGGCGTTCCGCGTGGATATCACCCGGCTGCTGCGATTCGGGTCGCGCAACAGCATCCTGGTGAAGGTGGATAACGCCTTCGACGAGGGCATCCTGCCGCGCGGGCGCTCCAGCGATTGGGCGCTCGACGGCGGCATCTACCGCCCAGTGACGCTGCTGGTTTCGCCTAAGGCGTACATCGAGCGCGTGGCGGTACATGCCGATCCAGAGGCGATTTCGCTCGCGCCCGTCTTGTGCAACTCCGGCGGTGTCGCATTCAGTCGCACGATTGGCTATCGGGTGATCGATGACGGGACCGGGCTCGTGGTGCTGGAACAGGCAGACGCGCAGCGGGTGACCCTACGCGCCGGCGAAACCGCCACCGTGACGCTGGACGCACCTCTGTGGAAAGAGCCGAAGCTGTGGCACTTCGATCATCCACATTTATACACCGCCGAGGTCAGTTTCGGGACGCATACGCTAAGCTCCACTTTCGGCATCCGGCGAATCGAAGTGCGCGACGGCAGTTTCTACCTGAACGGCGAGCGCGTCAGCCTGATGGGTGTGGAGCGCATGGCCGGCAGTCATCCGGCTTACGGCATGGCCGAGCCGGAGGATTGGATCCGCCACGATCACGATGCCATGAAGGAACTGAATGCCGTGTTCACGCGCGTGCATTGGCCACAGGACCGGCGCGTGCTCGATTACTGTGATCGTCACGGGATTCTGATTCAGACCGAAGTCCCGGCATGGGGCGGCGACACATTTAAAGGTATGACGCGCGAGCCATCGCCCGCGATTCTGAACAATGGTCTCGAACAATTGCGCGAGATGATCGGGAGTGACGGCAACCATCCCAGCCTGTTTGCCTGGGGCTTGTGCAACGAGATCGGCGGACAGAATCCGGTAGCGGCGAAGTTCGCCCGGCGGCTGCTAGAGGAAGCCAAAAAGCTCGATCCGGCGCGGCTGTGCACCTATGCATCCAATTCGCTGCAAACGACGCCCGAGCGCGACGTGGCCGGCGAAATGGACTTCATCGAGTGGAACGAATATTACGGCTCCTGGTACAAGGGCTCGCGGGACGATCTGAGCCGCCAGTTGGATGAGATCCACCGGGCCTTTCCCGGCAAGATGATTGTGGTCTCCGAATATGGATATTGCGCATGCACGCCGGACCGGCCGGAAGACGACGAGACGCGGATACGCATTCTACGGGAGCAGACGCGGGTGATGCGCGAGCATCCGGCGGTAGGCGGCGCGATTTTCTTTTGCTACAACGACTATCGCACGCACATTGGCGATCAAGGCGTGGGCGCGATGCAGCAGCGCGTACATGGCGTAGTGGATCTATTTGGGCGCGCGAAGCCGTCGTTCGCGGCGTTGCGTGTGGAGTCGAGCCCCGTGGCGTCGCTTGAAGCGCTCGGAGGCGAAGTGCACATCCGCACGCGAGAGCGCATCCCAGGCTATACGCTGGCCGGCTACCGCTTGCGGGCCACCGGTTACACGAGCCACGGGATTCCGGTCGAGAGACGGGAATTCGAATTGCCGGTGCTGAAACCGGGTGACTCCGCCAGCGTAGCGGTCGCCTTCACGGCGAACGGTTTGGTGCGCGCGCAGTTAGAGGTGGTGCGGCCCACCGGCTTCTCCGTCCTCAGCACCGATTGGCGGCTGGAGCCATGAAATACGTCTACCGCGTCTCGTTGGTGGCTGCGGCCTCGGGCCTGCTATTCGGTTTCGACATCGCTGTAATTAACGGCGCGCTGTTGTTTCTCAGGCAGCAATTCGGCCTAAACGAAGTGCAGACCGGGTTTGCCGCCGGCAGCTTACTGGCGGGTTGCGTGTTGGGAGCGGCCATCGGCGGATCGTTGAGCGACCGCTGGGGCCGCAAGCGCATTCTGCTGTTCTCGGCCCTGCTGTTCGCGGTTTCCTCGGTAGGCGCGGCTCTGCCGCGGAACCTGGCGGAGTTCGCGGCGGCGCGCTTCGCCGGCGGTATTGCTATCGGCATCGCGTCGCTATTGGCTCCGCTTTACATTGCCGAGGTTTCGCCAGCCGCCATTCGTGGACGGCTGGTCTCGCTGAACCAGATGGCCATTGTGACGGGCATCCTGCTGTCGTACTTGGTCAGTTGGGCATTCTCTTTTCACACGCAGAACGGATGGCGCTGGATGTTCGCGGCCGCGGCGATTCCCTCGCTGGCATTTTTCGTGGGGCTGTTCTTCGTGCCGGAAAGCCCGCGCTGGCTGGTGGAAATGGGACGCGAGGCCGAAGCTTTGTGGGTACTGTCGCGCGTGGACGATCCCGCTGGGGCACCAGGACAGGTGGCACGCATCCGCGAAGCGATCACGGAGGAGAGCGGCACGTTCGCGGAGCTATTCGCTCCGGGAATCCGCCGCGCGCTGCTGATCGGCGTCGTGCTGGCCGCCGTGCAACAGTGGAGCGGCGTGAATACGGTGCTGTTTTATGGCTCCCTGATTCTGAAAGAGCGCGTGGGGCAGCAAAGCGATTCGGCGGCCATCGGCGTGAACGTGCTGATCGGAGGGATCAACTTCCTGGCGACCGTTGTGGCGCTGTGGCTGATCGACAAGGTGGGCCGCAAACCGCTGCTGATGTTGTCGGCGGGGGCGATGGGAGTGTGCCTGGGTTGCCTGGGTCTGGCATTCCGTTCGGCGGCTCCCTCGCCAACTCTGGTGGTGGCGGCCATGCTGGGTTGCACGGCCGCTTTCGCCGTGGGACTGGGCCCCGGCGTTTGGGTGGTCCTGTCGGAGATCTTTCCGAACCGCATCCGCGGCCGCGCGATGTCGGTAGCTACGGTGGTGTTGTGGGTGGCCTGTTCGGCACTGACCATCAGCTTTCTCTCCATCACTACCGCGATCGGCGCGCCGCGCACCTTCTGGCTGTACGCCGCCATTTGTGTGTTCACCGTCGTCTTCGTCTGGCGGGTCACACCGGAGACCAAGGGCAAGAGCTTGGAGGATATCGAGTCATTTTGGAAAGGGCGGTCATGAGCCGTTTCGCGGACTGGCTCGCCGGCGGTCCGCTGCTCACCGATGGCGCATGGGGCACCGAACTGCAAAAGCGCGGATTGCCGCCTGGAGAGTCCCCCGATCCGTGGAACCTGCAGCATCCCGAGCGCGTGGAGGCGGTGGCGGCCGCTTACTGCGAGGCCGGCAGCCGCATCATCCTGACCAACACGTTTCGTGCGAACGCGGTGAGCCTTCCGGACGCGGATATCGGCGCGATCAACCGGGCCGGGGTCGAGATCTCACACCGTGCCGCGCGAGGTCGAGCGCGGGTAATTGCGTCCATCGGACCCAGCGGCAAAATGCTGCTGGCGGGCGAAGTGACCGCGGAAAGGCTCGCGGCGGCTTTCGGCGCGCAGGCCCAGGCGCTGGCAGACGCCGGGGCGGACGGGCTCCTGGTCGAAACCATGAGCGATCCGGAAGAAGCCCGTATTGCGGTACGCGCGGCGCTAGTCACCGGGTTGCCCGTGGTGGCCTCCTTCGTTTTCGATACCGGCCGCAACAAGGACCGCACCATGACGGGCGCGACACCGGAACAGGTAGCCGCGGCAATGACGGCCGAGGGTGTGGACGCCTTGGGCGCAAACTGCGGCTCGGGAATCGAGGGATTCGCGGCAATTTGCCGGCGCTTGCGCGCGGCGTGCGATTTGCCGATCTGGATCAAGCCGAATGCCGGGTTGCCGGTGTGGGAGGGCGGGCAGATCGTATACCGGATGGCTCCCCGGCAGTTTGCGGAACACGTGCCAGCGCTGCTCGAGGCGGGCGCGTCATTTATCGGCGGCTGTTGCGGCACAGGTCCCGAATTCATCCAGGCGATGGCGGCATGCGTCTGAAGCTGATCAGTTGCGAGGTGATCTTCCGCGAGATGTGCGATGCGGTGGCGCGCTCGCCGCACCAGGTGGACGTGGAGTTTCTGCCCAAAGGCCTGCACGATGTGGGCGCGGCTGCCATGCACGACGCCCTGGAACACGCGGTGACGCAGGCCGATCCGGCGCGTTACGATGCCGTGCTGATGGGTTACGGGCTGTGCGGAAATGGTGTCCATGGGCTACGCGCCGTTTCGATTCCGCTGGTGATCCCGCGCACGCACGATTGCATCGCCCTGCTGTTCGGCAGCCGGCACAAGTACCGCGAATACTTCGAGCAGAATCCGGGAGTCTTTTTCCGTTCCATGGGATGGCTGGAGCGGGGCCAAAGCCTCGTCCAGTTGGCGCAGGTGCGCACGGGGCTGGGGGCCACGCTGGACCAGTTGATCGCCAAATACGGCGAGGACAATGGCCGGTATCTGTACGAAGAACTGTATCGCTATGAGAGCGCCTACCGCCAGTTGACGTACATCCAAACCGGCCTGGAGCCGAATGACAGCTTCGAGCAACGGGCGCGGAAAGAAGCGGCCAGCAAGGGCTGGACGTTCACCAAAGTGCCCGGCGACCTGAGCCTGTTCCAGCACCTCGTGGCGGGTGACTGGGATGCGGCGGATTTCCTGGTGGTCGAGCCGGGGTTCGAGGTTGTGGCGCGGTACGACGACGAGGTCATCGCCGCGCGAAGGAGTGTGGCATGACCGCAAAAGAGAGAGTCCTGGCGGCGCTGGCGGACCGGCCCGTCGATCATCTGCCTTTGATGCCCATCACCATGATGTTCGCGGCCGACACCGCCGAGGTGAGCTATCGCGACTACGCCTCGCACGGCGAGGTGCTGGCGCGCGCGCAGTTACTCACCGCAGAACGCTATGGCTTCGACTATGTCTCGGCGATCTCCGATCCGGCGCGGGAAGCCTCCGACCTGGGGGCAGCCGTCGAGTGGTTTGACCAGCAGCCCCCCGCTATTATTGAAAGCCGCGCGCTACTGGCGGAGAAAGACACTCTGGCGCGCTTGCGCATCCCCGATCCGGCCGCGCCGGGACGCATGCGGGATCGCGTCGAAGCCGTGCGGTTACTGGCGGAGTCGGCCGGGGCGGACCGAATCGTCGAAGGCTGGGTGGAAGGTCCCTGCGCCATGGGCGCCGATTTGCGCGGCTTGAACACCCTGATGCTGGATTTCTTCGACGATCCGGAGTTCGTGGACCGGCTGGTGGATTTCGTGGTGGCGATGGAGATCGCTTTCGCGCAGGCCCAGATAGAGGCCGGCGCTACGCTGATCGGCGTCGGCGACGCCGCGGCTTCGCTAGTCGGACCGAAATTCTACGAGCGCTTTGTATTCGCCGGCGAGTGCCGCCTGGTCGCGTCCATTCACGAAGCCGGCGCGCTGGCGCGTTTGCATATCTGCGGAAACACGCGGCGCATCTTGAAAGGCATGGGCCGGACCGGCGCCGATATTGTGGATCTGGATTTTCCGGCGCCGATCCACGAAGCCCGCGCGGCTATGGGTCTCGGGCAGATGCTGCTCGGCAACATCGATCCGGTGCGCGTGCTACGGGATGGCACGCCGGAATCGGTCGCCGCCGCGGTAGCCGATTGCCATCAGGCGGCGGGACCCCGTTACATCGTGGGCGCCGGATGCGAGGTTCCGCGCGGTACGCCGCCGGAAAATCTGTTGGCCATGGCCCGCTACGCCCGGGAGCACGGTGAGTAGGACTGTCGAGATCCGGCCTGAAGACGCGCGCGAATTGCGCGACATCTTGTTCGACGAAGGCGTGGAGTTTCCTTGCGGCGGCGGGTCGCTGTGCGGCGGATGCCGCATTCGTGTGCTGGAGGGCAACGTCCCGATCACGTCCGAAATGCGTGCCGCGCTCCCGGACCGAGAACTGGCGGAAGGCTGGCGTTTGGGTTGCCGGGCGCAGCGCGTGGGACGGGTTCGACTCGCCGTGGGGCAATGGTCGGCAGACGTGCTCTCGGACGAAGCGCGCGTGCCGTTCGAACCAGCCGCGGGATGGGGCGCGGTGATCGATCTGGGAACCACCACGCTGGTAGTCCAGCTTGTGAACCGGTTGAACGGCGAAGTGGAAGGCGTACGTACCGCGCTCAATCCGCAGGCGCGGCATGGGTCCGACATCATGACGCGCATCCAGTTCGATCTGGAGCGGCCGGGCGTGCTGACCGGGCTTATCCGCGAGTCCCTGGGAACCATGTTGGAAGATTTGAGCGCCGGCCGCACGCTCGAAGAAGTCCTGCTGGTGGGCAACACCGTGATGCATCACCTCTTCTGCGGCTTCAGCGTGGAGCCGCTCTCGTGCGTGCCATTCCGGTCGCCGGCGCTGGCTTCCTGCCGCATAGATGCTCGCACCTTGGACTGGAACGCTCCGGTTCGCGGCGCCGTGGATTTCATCGGATGCGCCGGCGGATTCGTGGGCAGCGATCTGCTGGCCGGCTTGCTGGCGGTGGGCTTCCTGGAATCCGACGGCGATCAGGTGTTAATTGATCTGGGCACGAATGGCGAGATCGCCGCGGGCAACCGCCTCGGCATCCGCTGCGCATCCACCGCTGCCGGACCCGCCTTCGAAGCCGGCCGGATCGCCAGGGGCATGCGGGCCGCCACCGGCGCCATTGACCGGGTCGAAGTTCGCGACGGTGCGCTCCTCGCCCGGGTGATCGGCGGCGGCGAACCGGCAGGCATTTGCGGCAGCGGGTTGGTGGATGCGATAGCCGCAGCGCTGGAGTTGGGCCTGGTGGACGCGCGTGGCCGCATCCAAGCGGCGGGGAAACGAATCCAGATCGCGGGTGACGTGGCGCTAACGCAGGCGGATATTCGCGAATTGCAACTGGCCAAGGGAGCGGTGGCCGCGGGGCTCAGTCTGCTCGCCGAGCCTCACGCGCAGTCGTTCCACCTGGCGGGAGCATTCGGCAACTATATGCGTGCCGACAGCGCCCGCCGCATCGGTCTGTTGCCCGGCTGGGCACCTACCGTCCACGCAGCCGGCAACACCGCACTGCGCGGCGCGCGCATGCTGTTGCTGGCGCCCTCGCGGCGAACAGCATGGCTTCAGGCGTTTTCGTCGATCGTCACGCACGTCGAATTGCATGCGGAGCCGCACTTCGAAGATCTGTTTGTCGAGAGCCTCTCCTTCCCGGAGTGATAAAGTGTCTCTAATCGGCTCGCAAACATGACACGTCCACGCTACTGGTTTCCTTTTCTCGCCACGCTATGCCTGGCTCTGATGGCTGCCGCCGGCCAGTATCCCGACAGCCTGCTGTCCGGTTTGCGCTGGCGCGACGTGGGTCCCATGCGGGGAGGGCGCACTTATGCCGTGGCAGGGCACCCCGACCAGCCCGACACGTTTTACTCCGGCTCCGTCGGCGGCGGCGTCTGGAAGACGGAGAACTCCGGCCGCACCTGGTTTCCCATTTCCGACGAAGGCATCCCGATCGGTTCCATCGGCGCTATCGCGGTGGCGCCTTCAAACCCAGCCGTCATCTACGCCGGAACGGGCGAGCCGGACATCCGCAGCCAGAATTCCTACGGCATCGGTGTGTTTAAATCCGTTGATGCGGGCAAGACCTGGACTCATATCGGCCTGGAAAACACGCGCCAGATCGGGCGCATCGCGGTCGATCCGCGGGACCCGAATCGCGTGTACGTGGCGGCCCTCGGCCACATTTACGATTCCAATCCAGAACGCGGCGTCTTTCGCTCGCTCGATGGCGGCGTGACCTGGAAGAAAGTGCTCTTCAACAAGGACCATCCGAACAACGTGGGAGCGGTCGACCTGGCCATCGATACGCACCATCCGAAAGTGCTCTACGCTTCGCTATGGGCCACGCGGCGTCCGCCGTGGTCGGTCTACGCGCCCACCAATTTGCCGGGCGGGGGGCTCTACAAATCCACGGACGGAGGCGAACACTGGAAGCGATTGACCGGCGGTCTTCCGAACGACGACTTCGTGGGTAAGATCGGCATGGCGGTTTCACCCAGCAATCCCAAGCGGCTTTGGGCCGTCGTGGACGATACCGGACGCGCCGTCCCTCCAGGTTTTCGGATGGGTCAGCCGGCAGCCACTACGGCTCCGCCGAGCGGCGGGGTTTACATCTCCGATGACGCCGGCGACCACTGGAAGCGCGTCAACGCGGAGAACCGGCTGTGGGGCCGCGGCTGGTATTTCGAGGAAGTGGCGGTCGACCCAACCAATCCGGACCGCGCTTATGTGATGAACACCGCCACGTTCATGACCACCGATGCCGGCAAGACCTTCGTGCCGGTGAAGGGCGCTCCTGGCGGCGACGATTATCACCAGCTTTGGGTGAATTCCAAGGATGGCAATCGTATGGTGCTGTCGAGCGACCAGGGCACGGTGGTCAGCGTGGATGGCGCCAAAACCTGGAGCACCTGGTACAACCAACCCACCGCGCAGATCTACCACGTCGCCGCCGACAATCGCTTCCCTTATTGGCTGTACGGAGCGCAGCAGGATAGCGGCGCGGTGGGGGTCAGCACCTGGTCGCGGGAAGGCGTGCTCACGTTCCGCAACTGGGAACCCACTTGTCTGGCCGGGGAAAGCGAAACCGTGGTACCCGACCCCAAGGACGGCAACATACTGTACGGCGGCGGCGCCGGGCGTTGCGATCAGTCGTTCAACACGGGTGCTTCGCTCGGCGGATCATTACCGCCAGCGGACCCCAAAGACCCGAATCGCAGAACCTGGACGCTGCCGGAGGTCTTCTCGCTGGCCGACGAGGCGCTGTATTATTCGAATCAGTTCGTCATGCGCACGCGCGACCGCGGCCGCACTTGGGAGAAGATCAGCCCGGATCTGGCGCGCATGCATCCCGAGGTTCCCGCCAATCTCGACCCCACCACGGCGAAAGACATCGACCAGCCCATGACCGATCGCTTCGGCGTGGTGTACACGATCGGTCCATCACCGCTCCAGGCCGCGACGGTCTGGGTGGGCACCGACGATGGGTTGATCCACGTCACGCGCGACGACGGCAAGAACTGGACCGACGTCACGCCCCGCGAGATGACCCCGTGGAGCAAGGTGTCGCAGATCGAAGCCGGACATTTCGACGCCGAAACCGCTTATGCATCGGTGGACCGGCACCGCATCGCGGATGACAAGCCTTACATCTACCGCACGCACGACGGCGGCAAGACCTGGCAGAACGTGGTCAACGGCATTCCCGCCGGCGCTTACGTCAACTCCGTGAAGGAAGATCCGCAGGCGAAGGGCCTGCTGTACGCGGCCACGGAACTGCGCGTCTACGTTTCCTTCAACGATGGCGGCCAGTGGCAGCCATTGCAGAACAACATGCCGGTCACCTCCGTGCGCGACATCCTGGTACACGGCGACGACCTGGCGGTGGCCACGCACGGCCGCGGCTTCTGGGTAATGGATCAGATGAGCGCGCTGCGCCAGATTGCCGCTTCACAGGGCGATCAGATCGCCGCCGCCGGCGCTTACCTGTTCCAACCCGGCGAGACCTACTCCGTTCGCGTGGGCAGCATGAACGGCACGCCCCTGCCGCACGAAGAGCCGCAGATGGAGAATCCGCCGGCCGGCGTGCTGGCCTATTATTGGCTGCGCGACGCCGCGCATCAGCCTTTGAAGCTGGAATTATTGGATAGTTCCGGAGCCGTGCGCCAGTGCGCGGCTAGTGATACTCCGGTGCGCACGGTGGATACCGAGACGCTCAGTGTGCAGGCCATCTGGGTACAGCCGACGCGGCCACCTTCAGCCGCGGCGGGTATGCATCGCTATCCGCTGGGTGGTCCGGCCGGCCGCGGCGGTTTCGGGCGCGGCGCGGCCGGTGGCAGCGATGCGGTCAGGGACGCCTGTTCGGCACCGGCGGACGCGCCCAAGCCCGCGACGCCGGCGCCGTCTGCGGGTGGATCGGGCGGCTTCGGACGCGGCGCAGCCAGTCTGCCGCCAGGGCAGTACACCGTGCGGCTGACCGTGGATGGAAAAACCTACAGCCAGCCCGTCACGGTTCGGCCCGATCCTCGCGGCGCGCCCAACGGCGTCGCCGACGGCAAACCTTAGCCGGCCTATGATCGATCGCCTATACTCCGACCATCATCTCGCCTCGTTATACGATGCCTGGTGGCCGCGGTCTCAGAGAAAAGACGCCGACTTCTATCTGCCGCTGGTGATGTCTGCCGAAGCGGTGCTCGACGCCGGCTGCGGGACAGGCGCCATGCTCCACGAGGCTCGCCAGTCCGGTCACAAAGGCCGGCTATGCGGGCTCGACCCGGCGGCCGGCATGCTGTCGCAGGCACGCAAGCGGCGGGATATCGAGTGGGTGCTCGGCGATCTTGCGTCTATCACCTGGGAACGCGAGTTCGATCTCGTGGTCATGACCGGTCATGCCTTTCAGGCTCTCATCGAGGACGAAGAAATCCGCAAGTCGCTCGCGGCGAGCCGCCGGGCCCTTAGGAACCGTGGCCGTTTTGCTTTCGAGACCCGTAATCCGCTGGCACGCGCGTGGGACCACTGGACGCCGGAGAACGCCGAGGTCACCGGCGCTGACGGCGCAACGGTGCGGATAACCACTCGGGTTGACACGCCCTTTGACGGCCGAATCGTTTCTTTCACCCACACATTCACCGGCGCCGCGTGGACGCAGCCGCAGCTCAGTCGAAGCACTTTGAGATTTCTCGATCCGGATTCGCTCTCGACGTTTCTTGGCGAGGCTGGTTTTGTGATCGAGGAGCAATTCGGGGATTGGAACCGACAGCCGCTGGCCAACAGTAGCCCGGAGATTATCAGCATCGCTGGCGAGCAGTAAGGCCGGATCAGAGATACGTCGGCACCACCTGCAACTCGGGGACGCAGGCGCGGCTGGGGAGACTGGCGACCGCCAACACCGTCTCCGCCACGTCCTCGGGCCGCAGCGCCTTGGCCAGTGTCTCCGCCGAAGGCTTCACCGGACGCCGGTCTAGAATTTCCGTATCCACCAGGCCGGGACAGATCACGCACGTCCGGATGCCGTGCTCTTTCTCTTCCACGCGAATCGCGTGAGCCAGACCCAGCAGACCGCGTTTGGAGGCCTGGTAGGCGGCGCCCGATACATCCGCGAACAGGCCGGAGACGGAAGAGATGTAGATCAGATGGCCGGCGCCACGTTCCCGCATGGCCGGCAGCACCGCCCGCGTAATGTAGTAAGCGCCATTGAGATTGACGCTCACCACCGTATCCCAGATCGCAGTCGTGAGACGTTTCATGGCGCGATCCGGCACGTTGATGCCTGTGGCGAACACCATCACGTCAATTTCGCCCAAACGCTCGCGAGTATGCCGCGCCAGGCGCTCCATCTGCGACGCATCCGCCGCATCCGCGACGAAAGTCTCCAGCGCCCGGCCTTCCCGCGCGAGGGATTCCTGTAGTTCGCGCAAGCGCGTCTCGCGCCGGGCGCATGCCATCACGCGGGCGCCGCCACGGGCGAATAATACAGCAGTCTCGCGGCCGATGCCGCTGGACGCGCCGACCACCAGCACAACCTGCTTTTCCATGGCTACGGGCATCGTCTATGTGAACGACCAGCCTTTGCGGAATGTGGGCGTGAGATACTGATTCGCCTCGGCGTTGTTGCTGAACCGCATGTTGTCCGCATCCCACGTCAGCTTTCCTTCAAACCGGAGAGCAATTACGCCGAGCAGCATCCACTCCACGAATGGAACCGCCACGTTGAAATTGGAGCACGAAGCGTCGCCGCCTTTGCAGGCGCGGATCCAGTCGCGGTAATGACCCGGCGAGCGTGTCAGCAACGGCTGCGGGAACTGGTAGTCCTTCATCTTTTCTACCGGCAGAAGCCGGGTCTCCTCGCCATACGTGCCGGTCGTCAGCATGCCTTTTTCGCCGACGAACAGGCTACCATCGGGGCTCGGTTTCCAGGCTTTGGGATCGTTCTTAGCGGCCTGGAACTTCGCGTAGTCAAATACGTCGCCGATGAAACCGGTGAAGGGCGGCGGATCTGGCCGGCGGACGGTCCGGTCGCGCGGACTTTCCGGCAAATCTCCCAGCAACTCGCCATCCGGCACGCCGGGAATCTTCGGTGACTCGGTCAGGCCGTCATGCCAGTACAGAGCCAACGCCGGCATGGATCCGCGAGCCGGGAAATCGTAACGGATTACGGATTTCCGGGGGAACATGAAACTGCTGGGGCCTTCCTTGCGAATACATTCCACGCTGGTGGGAGCGCCCAATTGCAGCGCCAGGTTCGGAGCGCCCAGGATGTGGCAGGCCATGTCGCCTAGCGCGCCGCATCCGAAATCGAAGAAGCCGCGCCAGTTGCCCGGTTGATAAAAGTGGCCGCCGAGCGGGGACTTGTAGTCCGGTCCGCCGGATGCGTAGGGCCGCGTTTCGGCGATCCCCAGCCACAGATCCCAATCGAGAGTGTCCGGCACCGGCTCCGAGGGGGGGAGTTCGGTCAGACCCTGCGGCCAGATGGGGCGGTCGGTCCAGGCGTGCACTTCGGTTACATTACCGATCTCGCCCGCCCAAACCATCTCCGCCGCCTGGCGCGTGCCTTCGTTGGAGTAGCCTTGATTGCCCATCTGGGTGGCCACTTTGTGCTTGTTCGCGGCCTCCTGCAATTGCCGGGCTTCCCAAACCGTGCGCGTCAAAGGCTTTTGCACATATACGTGCTTCCCGCGCTCCATACACCACATGGCCGCCGTGGCGTGCATGAAATCCGGAATGGCGACGATGACCGCGTCGATGTTTGCCGCCTCCTTGTCCAGCATTTTGCGAAAGTCCTTGTACTTCGGCACTTTTTCGTACTGGCCGAACATGCGGGAGGCGCGCTGCTCGTCCACGTCGCACAGCGCCACGATGTTTTCCGAGGCGCATCCTTTGATGTCGCTGTAGGCCTTGCCGCCCGCGCCGATGGAAGCGACGTTCAACTTCTCGTTGGGCGACTTGTAGCCGAGCCTGGTTAGAGAAGGCACGCTGCCGAATCCCCGCACGGGAATCGCGCCGGCCAGCAGAGACCCGTAAAAGAAATGGCGCCGCGTAAAATTGTGTGCCACGAAAACCTCCTTGTTTATTCTAATTAGTCCTTGAGCGACTTATCGAAGAAATCCAGCATGGTCTGGTACATCTGCCGTCGCAGGGGACCGCCCACGCCGTGCGATTTCTGCGGATACACCACCATTTGAAACTGCTTCCCTTCGCGCTCCAATGCTTGTGCCATCTGCATGGTGTTCTGGAAGTGCACGTTGTCATCCTCGATGTTGTGCAGGATCAGCAAGCGCGCTTTGATATCCGCCGCCTTGGTCTGGGGCGAGCTGGCCTTATAGCCATCTTCGTTCTCCTCCGGCAGGCCCATGTAGCGCTCGGTGTAAATGGAATCATAATTCCGCCAGTCGGTCACGGGCGCGCCCGCAATACCCGCCTTGAAAACATCCGGGGCATTGGCCAGGGAATAGAGCGTCATGTATCCGCCGTAACTCCAGCCGCTGATGCCCACGCGCGTCATATCCGCGTAACCGAGCGTTTTCAGGTAGGCGATGCCGTCCTTCTGATCGCTCAATTCCCGCTCGCCCATCTTATGGTAGATCACCGATTCCCAGCCGTGCCCGCGGCCGGATGAGCCGCGATTATCAAGCTGCCAGATGATGTAGCCCCTCTGCGCCAGCACCTGGTCGAAATTGGCGCCGCTCCAACTGTCGCGCACCGCCTGCACCCCAGGTCCGCCGTATACCATGACGATGACCGGATACTTTTTGTCCGGCGAGAATCCGGCCGGCTTGATCATGCGCGCGTAGAGCTGCGCGCCATCCGCGGCTTTCAGCTTGATCAGCTCCGCCGGCAGAATCTCCGCATCCGGCGGCGTAGCTTCCTGATAGACCCCGATCTGGGAACCTTCACTGTCGTTCAGGGTGCGGCGGGGCGGCGTGGTCAGACTGGAGGCCGTATCCATGTAGAACTCCGTGGTTGGGCTCATGGAGATGCCGTGCGTCCCGGCGCCGCCGCTCAGACGTTGCTTCAGCTTGCCATCCAGGCGCACGCGGTAGAGCTGGCGCTCGAGCGGGCTTTGTTCGGTGGAAACAAAGAAGACCTCGCGCTTTTCTTCGTTGACGCCCGCCACTTCCGTCACTTCCCACTCGCCTTTGGTGAGCGGAGTCACCTTTTTGTCGTCGATGGTGTAGAGGTAAAGATGGCGGTAGCCGTCGCGTTCGCTGCCCCACAGGAATTGCTTCCCTTTGTAGAGAAAGCGGAAATCATCGTTTACGTTGATCCAATGCGGATCCTGCTCGGTGAGGAGAATACGGGTGGCGCCGGTGCGCACTTCGGCCAAGCCCAGCTCCAACCGGCTCTGCACGCGATTCAGACGTTCGTAAGCCACTTCGCGGCTGTCCGGAGCCCAATAGACGCGCGCCAGCAGGTGCTCGCGCGTGTCGCCCAGATCCATCCAGCGCGTCGGACCCCCTTCCGCCGCGACCACTCCGAGGCGCACATCGGCGTTGGGCGTGCCCGGTTGCGGGAAGCGTTCCGGCTCCAGCAGCGCGCGCCAGGAAAGTAAGTCCAGTTGCGGATACACCGGTTCCCGGCTGATATCGAACTGCAAATAGGCGATCGCGGTGCTGTCGGGAGACCACCAGTGCGCCGTGGAGAGATTTAATTCCTCCGGGTACACCCAATCGAGCTCGCCGTTCCACAAAGTGGGGGAGCCATCCGCGGTAAGCTGCGTTACTTTCTTCGACGAGACTTCCAGGCTGTAGAGGTCGTGGCCACGGCGGAAGGAAGCGAAGCGGCCGTCGGGCGAGAGTTTGGGGTCGCGCTCCGGCTCGGCCGTGCTGGTGAGCTGGTCCCACTTTCCGGACTCCGTGTGCAGCAGAAACAGATCACCGGAAACGCCGACGAGCATCTCCTGCCCGGTCGTGGACCACTGGAAACTCTGTTCGGAGACACGCCGGTTCTGCCAATCGGTGATTTCGGATTTCGGCGGTTTGACGGCCTTTTCTTCCAGGGGACCGAGTGCCACCAATTGCTTCTTTTTCTTGGAGGCCACCTCATACTGCCAGATCGCCTTGTCTTCAATCCAGGCGAAGCGCTGCCCGTCCGGCGCCCAGGTGATAGCCGGCATATGCGGCGGCGCCGGCAT
Source organism: Bryobacteraceae bacterium (assembly GCA_049511415.1). Taxonomy (GTDB): domain Bacteria; phylum Acidobacteriota; class Terriglobia; order Bryobacterales; family Bryobacteraceae; genus Bog-159. The sequence continues at coordinate 142,168 of JBEKYC010000022.1, forward strand.
GTTCTGGATCGTCACCGGCTTCTTGTCGGCGGCATGGGCTGCCAGCGCGAGCAGCAGGGCGCAGAAAAACCTGTTCATAAACCTGCATTGTATCCATATCCGGCTCCATTCACAGCTTCCGGGTACTAACCTTTGACGGACCGCCGCGGCGTGGTAAACCATTCTTGATGGAATTTGTCACCGGCAACATCGGATGGATCGAAGTAATCTGCGGCCCCATGTTTTCGGGCAAGAGCGAGGAGTTGATCCGCCGGTTGCGCCGCGCCATGATCGCGCGCAAACGGGTGCAGGTCTTCAAGCCCGTCATCGACACGCGATATTCCGCCGAGGAGATCGTCTCCCACGGCGACCTGCGCATGAAATCCGAGGTGGTCGGCGGCGGCGGCGAGATCCTGGACCGGGTGGATTGGCGCTCGGAAGTGATCGGCGTGGACGAAGCCAATTTCATGGGCGCCGGCCTGGTGGACGTGGCGCAGCGCCTGGCCGACAGCGGCAAGCAGGTGATTGTCGCGGGCCTCGATACCGATTATCTGGGCCGCCCGTTCGTGCCCATTCCGGACCTGCTTTGCCTGGCCGAATCCATCACCAAGACGCTGGCGATTTGCGTGCGCTGCGGGAACCCGGCCAAGCATACGCAGCGGCTGCGGGGGGCCGAGGACTTGATCGTGGTGGGCGCCGCGGACATGTACGAGGCGCGCTGCCGCCGCTGCTTCGAGGCGGGGATTCCAAAACAAACCGAGTTGGATTTCCTTAAAAGAGCGAAGGAATCGCGCGGATAAATCCTACTGTGGCTTCAGTTCGAACACAACTCCCGAACCGTTCCTGCCCAAACCGTACTTGCCGCCGAATGCGGTGGTACCGTAGAGCGTGCCTGCCGGATCGCGGATTAGGCCTGCGTAGGGCGTGCACCCATCGCTTCCGCAAGTGAAACTGTACAGCACCGTCTCGTTGCCCGCGGTATCCACCTTATAGACCACGCCGCCGTTGGCCACCCCGCCCGCCACGGTGGTGCCGTACAGATTGCCGGATGAATCGCGGATCACGCCCGCCTGGGGATCACCTCCATCGCTCGCGCCGGTGAAATTGTAGAGCGTGGCTTCATTTCCGGCCGGACTGAGGCTGTAGACGGTGCCCCGCGTTCCGGAGCCGCCCGCGGTGGTGGTTCCGTAGATATTGCCGGAGCTATCGAGAATCACGCCGCCGTAAGGTGCCCCTCCATCGGCCAGGCCCGTGAAGGTGTAGAGCACGGAAAAGTTGCCGGTGGAATCCAGCTTATAAACGGTGCCGCCGTTGGCCGACGTCTCGAGGCCTCCCGTGTAAGTGGTCCCATACAGGTTGCCGGCGGAGTCGCGGGTGACGCCGACATAGGGCCAGCATCCATCGGGATAGCAATTGAAGCTATACAGGATCGTCTCATTGCCGGCGGGATCGATCTGATACACCGATCCGGAATCGAGCGCACCGCCACGGAATGTGGTGCCGTAGAGATTGCCGGACGAATCGAGAATCACGCCGGCATAGGGCCAGTATCCATCGACGTAGCCGCCCGTGAACGTATGCAGCACGGTCTCCTGGCCGCTCGGGTCAATTTTGTACACCACGCCCATGTTGGCCGTGCCTCCGAGAAGGGTGGTGCCATAGATGTTGCCCGCGGAATCGAGCACCACGCCGGCATAGGGATTGGCGCCGTCGGAGCCGCCCAGGAAGTTATAAAGCACCGTTTCGTGGCCGGCTGGATCGAGCTTGTATACCACGCCCTGGTTCGCGCTCCCGCCGTCGTAGGCGGCGCCGTAAAGATTGCCGGCCGAGTCGCGAGTCACGCCCGCGTACGGGATGATGCCGCCCGCGGGTGGCGGAAAGCTGAATAGCACCGACGCCTGTCCGGCCGCATTCACCTGGTAGACGACGCCGCTGCCTACCGTGCCGCCATATTCGGTTGTGCCGTAGAGGTTGCCGGAGGAAAGGATCACGCCCCCGAAAGGATTCGCCCCGTCCACGCTATCGAAGCTATGCATGACGCGGTAAGTGCCGGAGGCATTCACGGTATAAATGACACCCTCACCGGTCTGACTGCCGTAAAACGTGGTTCCATAAAGGTTGCCCGCCGCATCCAATGTGACGCCCGCCGTGGGTTCGGCGCCATCCTTGTAAGTGAAACTGTGCAGCACGGTCTGGTTACCGGCGGTGTCGAACTTATAAACCGTGCCATAACCGTATGTGCCGCAGCCATTGGCCGTGCCGTAGAGATTGCCGGACGAGTCGCGGACCACGCCGCCATAGGGATAGCATCCGGCCTCGGAGCCGAAGTCCAACAGCACCGTCAACTTTCCGGCCGGGCTCAACATATACAGGCTGCCGGCGGCCGACCCGCCCATCGAGGTGGTCCCGTAGAGATTGCCCGCCGAATCGAGAGCCAGGCTGCCGGTGGGACAGCTACCGAAGCCGAAACTGTACAGCACGGTCTCCTGGCCGGCTGGCGTCATTCTAAACAACACGCCGCCTTGATCCGCGCCGCCATTGCAGGTAGTGCCATACAGGTTGCCGGACGAGTCCCGGATCAGGCTGCCGGGGTCGCCGCCGTCCGCGCCGCCCGTGAAGCTGTACAAAACGGTCTCGATGCCGCTGGCATCGAGCTTGTAAACTACGCCTGCGTTGGCCGTGCCACCGAAACCGGTTGTGCCGTAAAGGTCGCCGGCCGTGTCGCGGATCACAGACGAACACGGGCTAGCCCCGTCGGAGCCGCCTTTGAAACTATAGAGGACGCTCTGCTGGCCCGTCGGAGTAACCTGGAAAACCACACCTTCGTTGGCTGTGCCCCCGAATTCGGCGGTGCCGTACAGGATGCCGTCAGGACCCGCAAACAGGCTGGCGCATGGCTGCGCTCCACGAGGCCCGAAATTGAAGCTGTGCAGTACGATTTCCTTTGGCGTCTGCGCATTCCCAGGCGCTTGGCTAATAGCAGCGAACAGACACCAGACCAGCCAGAGCTTTGCATTCAGCATACGCGACCCTCCCAACGGTTGCGTCTGCATTGTACCCCGGCGGGAACACGCGAGCCGCCCTGGTTTTGGGTACTGGGTACCAGCTTGCGGACCTTGGTGCTTGACCGGATTGGCCGACGAGCGACACGGGTCTGCGTACTGGCGCCCCAACGAAGAAACGCTCCCCGCCAAGCGCGTTGGGTTGGCGGGCGTGCTGTTTCTCATCCCCGCCGGACTCCAGCGCTTCCGGGATGCCGGCGACCACATGCGCTTCGCGGTCAAGACCGAAATTCGGTTCGTGACACTTTGCGCTTCTACACGTCGGATGGTATGTGTAGAAGAACGAGGTATCGCGTATGCCGGAAAAATCGGATCTGCCACAAGGCACCCTGGATCTGCTTATTTTGAAAGTCGTGGCGCTCGGACCGGTGCACGGCTATGCTATCGCGCAACGCCTGCAACAGGTGTCGCGCGACGTGGTTCAGGTGCCGCAGGGGTCGCTCTACCCCGCCCTGCACCGCCTGGAGAATCGCGGCCTGCTGGCGGCCGACTGGAAGGACACCGAAACCGGACGCGAAGCCAAGTTCTACCGCCTGACGCGCAAAGGCCGGGCCCAGATGGAAAGCGAAGCCGCCAGTTGGGCGCGGCTGGCGGAGGCCGTGGGGCTGATTCTGAAAATGTCCGCAGGGGGCGCGCAATGAGTTGGTGGCATCGACTGCTGCGCAGAAAGCGGATGGAAGAGCAGCTCGACAAAGAGGTGACTTTCCATTTGGACCAACACGCCGCGGATCTGATGGCGCGAGGACACGCGCCCACCGAGGCGCGGCGCCAGGCGCGCTTGTCCATGGGCGGACCCGAGCAGTTGAAAGAGGCATGTCGAGATGCCCGCGGCACGCGCTGGCTGGAAGATTTGTGGCAGGATTTCCGCTACGCGTTGCGCACCTTGCGGCAACGGCCAGGATTCGCGGCGGCGGCGCTGCTGACGCTGGGGCTTGGAACCGGCGCCACGACCGTGATGTTCACGGTCATCAACAGCGTGCTGTTGAAGCCGCTGGCGTATCTGGATGCTGATCGTCTGGTGAGCGTGCATGAGCAGCCCGAGAAATACAGCGGCGCGGAATGGTCGTTCGCCTATTTGAATTTTCTGGATTGCCGGCGCGCCAGCCGATCTCTGGATATGGCGGCATGGCGATATCATGGCGGCACCGTCAGCCAACCCGGCGATGCCGAGTTCGTTCCCAGCCGCATGGTCTCCGCGGACTTGTTTTCGGTCATTGGCGTTCCGCTGCGCCGCGGCCGCGCCTTTTTGCCGGATGAAGACCGCGCGGGTGGAACGCCGGTGGCCATCATCAGTTATCGCGTGTGGCAGAGCCGGTACGGCGGCAGCGAGAATGCAATCGGGGCGCGGCTGGTGTTTGAGGGCACGCCCTATACCGTGGTGGGCATCGCACCGCCAGGATTTGGACTACTGGGAAACGCGGACGTCTACACGCCCCTGGGCCAGAATACAGAGCCGACCATGCAAAATCGCGAGATGCGCCCGGGCATCCAGGTGACCGCGCGCGAGCGGCCGGGAATAACATTGGCGCAAGCGCAGGCCGAGATGGCCACCATTGCCCGCGGCCTGGCGCAAGAATATCCGAAGGCCAACGCGGGCCGCTCCATCGGCGTCAAGCCGCTGCGCCAGCAGATCGTAGGGGATGCACGTCCCACCTTGTGGTTACTGCTGGGGGGAGTCAGCCTGGTGCTGCTGATCGCTTGTGCCAATGTCGCGAGCCTCTTGTTGGCGCGCGCCGTTTCACGCCAGCGGGAGTTGGCCATGCGCATCACGCTGGGCGCCGGCCGCAGCCGCCTGGCACGCCAATGTCTCACGGAGGGAGCGGTGTTGGCGCTCGGCGGCGGCGCTCTGGGCGTAACTTTGGCGGCCATCGGCGTTCGCCCATTTTTGGTGTTCTGGCCGGGCGGATTGCCGCGCGCCGACGAGGTGCAACTGGATTGGCGCGTGCTGCTGTTCGCGCTGGGCGCCTCGGCTTTAAGCGGGCTGCTCTTCGGACTCGCGCCAGCCTTGCGCGCTCCGGTGCGCGAGTTGGAACGGGCGCTGCGTTCGAACGCACGGACGGTTACCGGCAGCTCGCGGCGTCTGCATAGCGGATTTGTGATCGCGGAAATTGCGCTGGCGGTAGTGCTGCTGATCGCGGCCGGGATGCTGGGGCGCACGATGCTGCGCCTGTCGGCTGTGCAGCCCGGCATGAACACGCATAACGTATTGGTGACCAGCGTGGCGCTGTCGTCGGATGCGCTGGCGAGTCCGGCGCGCACGCGGGTCGCCTGGCAGGACCTTTTGGATCGTGTGCGCCCGACACCGGGCATCCAGGCAGCCGCACTCGCGGATCTCATCCCCATGAGCGGCGATGACGACGAGATCGGCTATTGGACCACCAGCGCCGCGCCGCCCACCAATCAGATGCCCCTGGCATTAATGACCCTGGTGACTCCGGAGTACCCGCGCGCTATGGGCATTCCGCTGCTCGAGGGCCGGTTCTTCACCGATCAGGACCGCGTGGGGAGCGAGGCTGTGATCGTAATCGATGAGGTTTTGGAAAAGCGCGCCTTCGGCGGCCGGGGCGCGGTTGGAAAGCGGCTGTCGTTGCAATTTGTGGGCCCGGCGAGAGTGATCGGGGTGGTGGGCCATGTGCGGCACTGGGGATTGGATGCCGACGACCAGGCGGCCATCCGCGAGCAAATCTACCTGCCCTTCGCGTGGTTGCCCGACGAGTATTTGCGCATGACGGCCGCGGGCATGTCGCTGGTGGTACGGACGGCTGTGCCGCCGCTGCATATGGTTGCGGCTCTGCGGCAGCAAGTGCGCGGAACGACGCGCGATCAAGCCATGTATCAAGTTCGCACGATGGAGCAGATCGTGGGGGCCACGCTCGCGCAGCAGCGCTTCTTGCTGCTGCTGTTCGGCATCTTCGCGAGCCTGGCGTTGCTGCTGGCGTGCATCGGCATTTATGGCGTTTTGGCATACCTGACGGCGCAGCGCGTGCCGGAGATCGGCGTGCGTATGGCGCTCGGCGCCGGCGGGTGGGATGTGCTCTGGATGGTGCTGCGGCAGAGCCTGGGGATGATCGCCGTCGGTGCGGCGGTCGGATTGGGCGCGGCTTTGGCAACGTCCCGGTTGCTCGGACATCTGGTAAGCGGCATGCAGCCGGCCGGGCCGGTGACGATTGGCTTTGTGCTGGCAGTACTGGCAGTCGCCGCTTTGTTTGCGAGTTATCTACCGGCGCGGCGGGCCAGCCGCGTCGACCCTTTGAGTGCTTTGCGGCAGGAGTAATCACATGAGTTGGTTGCAACGGCTATCGCATCCGAACGAGATGGAAGAGCAACTCGCTAAGGAACTGGCTTACCATATGGACCAACACGCGGCCGACCTGATCGCGCGCGGCCACTCGCCCGCCGAAGCGCGGCGGCTGGCGCGGCTGGAATTGGGCGGTCCCGAGCAGGTGAAAGAACAATGCCGCGACGCCCGCGGAACACGGTGGCTGGAAGACTTCTGGCAGGATGTGCGCTATGCCGTGCGCACGCTGCGGCAGAAGCCCGGATTTGCGGCGGTCGCCCTGTTAACGCTGGCGCTGGGCACTGGCGCAACCACCGTGATGTTCACCGTCATCAACGGCGTGCTGCTCAAGCCCTTGCCTTATCCCCATCCCGACCGCCTGGTGGAAGTGAACGGTCACCTGGACAATTCGCATTGGGCTATGGAATATCTGGCATACCCGGATTTTCTCGATATCCGGCACGGCGCCGGCTCGGTCGATCTGGCCGGCTGGGTCTATAATTCCGCGACTCTGAGCGAACCCGGCGAGGCGGAGTACGAGCAACAATTCGAAATGTCGCACAACCTGTTTTCGGTTCTCGGCGTGCGGCTTCTGCGCGGACGCGAGTTCCTTCCCGAAGAGGACCGGCCCGGCGGGACGCCCGTGGCCATCCTGGGCTACAGTCTGTGGCAGCGGCATTTCGCCGGAGGCGAGGGCGCCATCGGCGCGACCCTCGTTCTGGACGGCCAGCGCTTCACGATTGTGGGTATCGCGCCTCCTGGTCTGCAACTGGATGGCGAAGGTGATGTTTACACACCCTTGGGACAGGACACTGCCGCGTATCTACGGAATCGCAACGCGCATCCGGTGCGGGGCATGGCGCGCTTACGTCCCGGCGCCACAGTAGCGCAGGCGCGCGCGGAAGTGGCGACGATTGGTCGCGGCTTGGCGGAACAGCATCCGGACAGCAACAAGGGCCGCACATTCCACGTGGAACTGCTGCGGCCCGATGTGGAAGACGTCCGCTCGACGCTATGGCTGCTGTTGGGCGCCGTGACCCTGGTGCTGCTGATTGCGTGCACCAACGTGGCCAGCCTGATGCTGGCGCGCGCTGTCTCGCGCGAGCGCGAGTGGGCCATGCGGGCAGCTCTGGGCGCGGGCCGCTTCCGGCTGGTGCGCCAGTGTCTCACGGAGAGCGCGGTATTGGGCGTCGGCGGGGCCGCGCTGGGCGTGGCGCTGGCGGCCCTGGGCATCCGCCCGTTCCTGGCCTTGTGGCCGGGCGACCTACCCCGGGCGAGTGAAGTACAACTCGACTGGCGCGTGCTGGCGTTCGCCCTGGGTGTGGCGCTGACCAGCAGCCTGCTCTTCGGCCTGGCGCCCGCCCTGCGCGTTCCCACGCGCGCGCTCGAACGCATCCTTCGCGCCGGAACACGGAACGTGTCCGCTAGTCCCCGACGCCTGCACGCCGGATTCGTCATCGCCGAAATCGCGCTGGCCATGGTGCTGCTGGTCTCCGCCGGTATGCTGGGACGCACGCTGCTGCGCCTCTCCGCGCTCGATCCGGGCGTTAACATCCGCAACGTGCTGGTCAGCCGCATGGCGCTTTCGCCCGCCACCCTCCCGCATCCCGCGCTCATCCGCGCCGCTTGGGACAATGTGCTGGATCGTGCCCGCCGGATTCCGGGCGTCCAGGCCGTCACCACAGTCGACACCGTCCCCATGCGGGAAGGCAACAACCAGGCCGGCTACTGGACTACGGCTGCCGTGCCACCCGAAAACCAGCAGCCCATCGCGCTCTCCACCTGCGTGACGCCCGAATATCTGAAGGTAATGGGCATGCCGCTCCGCCAGGGCCGCTTCTTCACCGAGCAGGACCGCATGGGCGGCCCGCGCGTGATTGTGATCGACGACGTGCTGGCGCAGAGCGCTTTCGGAGGACGCGTTGCCGTAGGCCGGCAGCTTTGGATTCCCGACATGGGCGACACACCGCTGCTGGTGATCGGAGTGGTGGGCCATGTGCGCTATTGGGGACTCGCCGGCGACGATCGCTCCAAGGTGCGCGCGCAGTTCTACTATCCCCTGGCGCAGGTGCCCGACGGATGGCTGCGCCGCTGGTCCCAGTTGATGTCCATCGCGGTGCGGGCCAATGTGCCTCCGTTGAGCCTGGTGAAGCCGTTGCGGCATGAGTTGCGCGGCGTGGCCAACGATCAAGTGCTCTATGAGGTTCGCACCCTGGACCAACTCGCTCACAACACGCTCGCCCGGCAGCGTTTCCTGCTGCTGTTGTTCGGCATCTTCGCGGGGCTGGCATTGCTGCTGGCTTGCATCGGCATCTATGGCGTGCAGGCGTATCTGACCGGACGCCGCGTGCCGGAAATCGGCGTGCGCATCGCACTCGGCGCCAGCGCGCGCGATGTGCAGTGGATGGTGCTGCGCGAGAGCCTGGGCATGCTTGCGGCGGGTGTCGCGGTGGGCGCGGCCGGCGCGCTGGCCGCCGGGCGCGTGCTGTTGCGCCTGGTGGAAGGCATGCAACCCAGCGGCCTTGCGGATTTCGCCGTCACGCTGTCCGTGCTGCTGGTGGCCGCGCTATTTGCCAGCTTCCTGCCGGCGCGGCGCGCCAGCCGGATCGATCCGATGACGGCTTTGCGGCAGGACTAATAGCTTGTACTCTTTCGCGCTCGGGTTCAATATGGAATCGTGGCCGTCGCCAACCTTTTGGTGGTCATCGCCGGAGCCCTGATCATACGGGCGGTGTTCCACGCCCAGTACGGTCTGGCGGAATCGCTGGGCTTTGGCATTCCTTCAGTTGGGTGGCGATGCGCTTACCTGGCGCTCACCTGTCCCGTCGGATTGCTGATTCACGAACTGGGACACTTCCTGGCGGGCGCGGCGGCCGCGCAGCATTGCCTGAGTTTCGGAATAGGCCCGGTGGCACTCAGTCGCAACGTGCAGGGCTGGACGATCCGTTTCATTCCTTTACGCCACGCCGCCGTCGTTAACCTGGTGCCGTCCACATTCGCGCATTTCAGGTTGCAACGCGCGTTCTGTGCGGCCGGCGGACCTGTAGCGTCATTACTTACCGGGATGGCATTTGGGGGATTGGCGATGCATGCCCATAGCGCCTCCTTGTTTTGGTTTTGGAGCTTCAGTGTCCAATGGGCGGTGGTTGGGCTGATGGGCCTGGTCCCGTTCCGCGCAGGCACGGCCCGATCCGACGGCTTCTTGCTATGGGAGGTTATACGCGGCGGACGGGCCTGCGACGAAGTGGAGCGCGGTCTGCTGACGGCTTCTTCCGATGCTACGCCGCTGCGGGTGCGAGAGTGGCCGCGCGATCTGATCCGCCGGCTCGGCGAGGCTCCGGGCGATCCGGCCTCGCGGCGTTATAACTTCTATCTCGCGTATATTCACTTTCTGGATAGCGGCGATGTCCAGACGGCGGGTCAATACATGGATCGTGCGGTGGCGGATGGGACGACCGGCGAGGCTGCGGAGTTCGCCATGGAGGCCGCGTATTTCTGGGCGTTCCATCGCCAGGACCCGGACACGGCACGCCAGTGGCTGGACCGGGAGAACAGGGACGCGCCGCCTTGGGTTCGGCGGCGGGCCCAGGCTGCCATCGACCGCGCGTCGTCGAATCCGGCACGGGCCCGCGCGCAGGTGACTGAAGCGTTGGCGGCCCTTAAAGCACAGCCGGCTTGTGGATCTCATCAGTACGAGGTGGATCGCCTGCAGGAGATCTTGCGGGATTTGGATCATGTTCCGGATGACGTGGCGGGCGACCGGGAATAAATCATGAGGTCCGCCGCCCTGGGGACAGCCAGTCGGGAATTGTCGTGGCGGTGGTTGTCCGGCGTACTGGCCCGGCCAGGCGCCGCACCCTCAGAACCGCAGCGTGGCTTTCAGCCGTACGGGATCGAGCAACAGGTCGAGCACATTGGCCGCACCCACGACAACCAGGTTCGAGTGGAGCAACGCATCGACGGCGCAGCCTTCGCCGTTATCCACCGCGAGGGCCAATCCCCCGCCCTCCTTCACCGCTTGCAACATCAGCCGGTCATTGTTGCCATTGCCGATGGCGGCGACATGCGTAAGATCGAAGCGGCCCACATAGTCTGATTTTTCAGTGTCGTGCCGGCCGGTTTGCAGTAAGTACGGAGTTGCAATCCCGGCAAGTTCGCGCACGGCCGTGCCGAATGAGTCCGCAGTCACAATATGCAGGTCGACCAGCGCGGCCAGGCTGGTGAGCTTGCTCCGGACGTCGGGCGCGATGACACCGCCCAGGGAAAACGTTCCGGTATAGTCGCTGACGACTGTGGTTATCGATCGCCGGCCCATACCGGGTATTTCGACAAGGATTCCGGGCTTTGCCATAAGCGCTTCACGCTCGAACGACGTTAGAATGACACATATCATGAAACTCGCATTTATCGGCGCCGGTAATATGGGATCTCCTATCGCGCGCAATCTATTGCGCGCGGGTCATCAAGTCACTGTCTACAATCGCACGCGGGCGCGCGCCGAGCCGCTCATCCAGGACGGCGCCACACTGGCCGATTCGCCCGCCGACGCGGCGCGCGATGCGGAAGCCGTAATCACCATGCTCGCCGACGATCACGCCGTGCGGCCGGCGGCGGAAAGCCTGGCGGAAACACTGGCCCCTGGCGCGGTCCACATGGGCATGAGCACCATCAGCGTGGCGTGCTCAAAATGGCTCGCCGAACTGCATGTGAAACGCGGGCAGCACTACGTCGCCACACCGGTTTTCGGCAGGCCGGAAGCGGCCGCCGCCGCGAAGCTGTGGGTGGTGGCAGCGGGCGCCCCGGAACCAGTCGAACGCTGCCGGCCGGTGTTCGATGCCGTGGGGCGTGGAACAACGATCGTGGGGACCGATCCGTGGCTGGCTAACGTCGTGAAACTATCGGGTAACTTCCTCATCGCCGCCGCCCTGGAATCGCTGGGCGAGGCGTTCGCTTTGGTGCGCAAGTGCGGCGTGGATGCCGGACAATTTCTGGAGATCGCCAACAGCGCGCTATTCAATTCCCCGCTCTACGCGGGCTACGGCGGCGCCATCGCGCGCGAGCAGTTTGAACCGGCGGGGTTCAAGCTGACTCTGGGCTTTAAGGATCTGCGCCTGGTGCAGGAAGCCGCCGAATCCGCAGCCGTGCCTATGCCATTGGCCGGAGTGCTGCGCGACCGCTATCTGGCTGCGCTGGCCCGCGGCGAAGCCGACCTGGATTGGGCCGCCATCGGCCGCGTGGTTGCAGCGCAAGCCGGACTGTAGCGCGGTGAGATAATGAAGGCTCGCCCGCCCAATCATGGACACTTTGGAGCAGAGACTGGCCGAGGTCCGGCTGCGCATCAACCGAGCGGCTGACCGCGCGCGCCGCGATCCGGCCGGCATTACGCTGCTGGCCGTCACCAAGATATTCCCCGCGCAGGTGATTCGCGATGCCTACGCGCTGGGGCTGCGCCAATTCGGCGAAAACTACGTGCAGGAGTTTGCAGGCAAGCTGCCCGATGTGAGCGATCTGTCCGGCGCGCACTTCCACCTGATCGGGCATTTGCAGACAAACAAAGCCCGGCGCGCCGCGGAGATCTTCGATACCATTCAGACTGTCGATTCGGCCAAGCTGGCGCGCCGTTTGAACGAGTCCAACAAGCCTCTGGACGTGATGCTGGAGGTCAAGCTTTCGACGGAACAGGCCAAAGCCGGCGCTGCGCCGGAGGAAATCGCGGAACTGGCGGCAGCGGTCCGCGAATGCCCGAATCTGCAGCTCCTCGGGCTGATGACCATGCCGCCCTGGTCGGACGACCAGGAGCAGTCGCGGCCCTACTTCCGGCGCCTGCGCGAGCTGGGGGAAGCGCACGGACTGTTGCAGCTTTCCATGGGCATGTCGCACGATCTGGAGGCGGCCATCGAAGAGGGCGCCACTATGGTGCGAGTGGGAACGGCGCTTTTCGGAAAGCGCCGGAAGCCGTGAGGGTTGGCTATTTCGCGCCGCTGCCGCCCGCGCGCACCGGCGTGGCCGATTATGCGGCGGCGCTGCTGGCGGCTCTGCGCCGGCAGGGCGACGTGGCGATCCGGCCGCGTCACGCGGACGTCGCCCTGTATCATCTGGGCAACAATCAACTGCACCGGGCGATTTACGAGCGGGCACTGGCCCAACCGGGTGTGGCTGTGCTGCATGACGCCGTGCTGCACCACTTCTTCCTGGGATCGCTCGACCGTGACGCCTATATCGCCGAGTTTGTGTACAACTACGGCGAGTGGCATCGTGCCTTGGCCGAAGAACTGTGGGCCGCGCGGGCCAGTTCCGGTTCGGATAGCCGCTATTTCGATTACCCGATGTTGAAGCGCATCGCGGAACGTTCGCGCGCGGTGGTGGTGCACAACCCGGCGGCGGCGCGCCTGGTGAAGGCGCACGCGCCCGCCGCGGCGGTGATCGAGATCCCGCATCTGTTCGCGGCGCCGGCGTTGCCTTCCGGCTGGGAAGTGATCCGCCTGCGCCACAATTGGGGCGTGCCGCCGGGCGCGTGCCTGTTCGGCGTCTTCGGATACCTGCGCGAATCCAAGCGCCTGTTCGGCGTGCTGCGCGCCTTCGCGCGACTCCGGCAAGCGCGCCCGGATGCCTGGCTGCTGATCGCGGGATCGTTCGTCTCGCGGGATCTGGAGCGCGCCGTGGCGCCTCTGCTGACCGCCCCAGGGATCGTGCGCCTGCCGTATCTCGCCGAACGCGATTTCTGGCGCGCCGCCCTGGCCGTGGATGCGTGCATCAACCTACGATATCCGGCGGCAGGCGAAACCTCCGGCATCGCCATCCGCCTGATGGGTCTGGCCAAGGCTGTGCTTTTGACCGACAGCCAAGAGAACTCGCGCTATCCGGCTAGCGCGTGCTTGCGCATTGAGCCAGGCGCCGGCGAAGAAATTTCGCTGCTGCGCCACATGTTTCTGTTAACATCATGGAAAGAATGTGCGGGTGAAATCGGACAACGCGCGTCCGGGCACATCGTTGAGCGTCACCAGGCCGTTCGAATCGCGGAACAGTATTGGGAGACGTTGTGCGCCTATCGCCACTGATACTTCTGTTGTGCGCCGCGGTGTTGACCGCGACGCCTGAAGAGATCGCCAAGAGCCTCGATGTGACCGTTCCCATGCGGGACGGCGTGCGCCTGTCGGCTAATGTTTTCCGGCCCGTGGCGCCGGGGCGCTATCCCACCATCCTGGTGCGCACGCCCTACAACAAGGGAACGGATGTCTCTCCGAACTACGCGCCATTTGTAGATCACGGATACGCCGTGGTGGTGCAGGATGTGCGCGGGCGATACGCGTCCGACGGTATCTTCCGCCCGCTCGAACAGGAGCCGGCCGATGGCGACGACACGCTGAACTGGATCGCGCGGCAGCCCTGGTCGGACGGCAAAGTCGGCATGATGGGCGGTTCGTACGTGGGTATCGTGCAGTGGAAAGTGGCGACGCTCAACAACCCGCACTTGAAGGCCATTTTTCCATCCGTCTCCGGCTGTGACGATTACCGCGACCGCTTCTACTCGCCGGGCGGCGCGATGAAGCTCGGCCAGCGCCTGCTGTGGATGTCGGAAAACCTGCGCGCACCGCGTTTTCATCCGGACTTCAGCCAGTTCGTGCTGCACCTGCCGCTGGCCACCGCCGACGTGGCCGCTACCGGGCAGACGTCCGAGATGTTTCAGGAAGCCGTGGCGCATCCGGACTACGATTCGTTCTGGAAGGCGCGCAGCGTGCGCGAGCAATTGGATAAGGTGCATGTGCCGGTGTTTTCGGTGGGCGGCTGGTTCGACAATTTCGTGGAGAGCGACCTGGACGCCTACGAATACTTGCACAAGCGTTCGGGCGTGGATCGCATTTTGATCGGGCCGTGGCCGCACAACATGACGGCCAAGCTGGACGGCGTGGATTTCGGGCCGGACGCCATCACGCCTCTGCGCGGTGTCCAGATGCAGTGGTTCGACCAGTTCTTGAAAGGCAAGGACACGCCGCTGCTTTCGCAGGCGCCCGTGCGTGTTTTCGTGATGGGCGCCAACCAGTGGCGCGACGCGCGCGAATGGCCTCCGCCGGCCCGGCAGATGCGCTTCTACCTGGAGAGCCGCGGGCATGCCAATTCGCTGGCGGGCGATGGCAAACTGGAAACGCGGGCGCCGGAAGCGGGAACATTGCAGGCGGCGGACCGGTTCGTCTTCGACCCGCACGATCCGGTGCCGACCGTGGGCGGCGCGGCGTGCTGCAATCCCAAAGTCTTTCCCTGGGGACCGCGCGATCAGCGAACGGTGGAGCAGCGCCGCGACGTGCTGGTCTACACCACCGCGCCCATGCGCCGCGACATGCAGGTGATCGGCCCCGTGCGGGTGGTGCTCTACGCGGCGACGTCCGCGCACGATACGGATTTCACGGCCAAGCTGGTGGACGTGTTTCCCGACGGGCGCGCGCAAAACCTGACCGACGGCATCCTGCGGCTGCGTTACCGCAAGTCGCTGGAGGAGCCGGAACTGGCGCGTCCCGGCGAGACTTCCAAGGTGACCATCGACGCCGGGGTCACCGGCAACGTGTTTCAAAAGGGACACCGCATCCGCGTGGAGATTTCGAGCAGCAATTTTCCGCGCTTCGACCGTAACCCCAATACGGGCGGTCCGGTAAACCAGGCGACGGAACTGCGCACGGCTTCGCAGACCGTTTATCACGACGCGCGGCGGCCATCGTACGTGCTGCTGCCGGTGGTCGAAAATTGACTTGGGAGCACCGGACGCGGTATTTTGCAGTTATACGACTGATCGGCGCGGTAGCCAAGTGGTAAGGCCAGGGTCTGCAAAACCCTTATTCGTCGGTTCGATCCCGACCCGCGCCTCCAACATTGCGACCCGGACTCCGGAGCGCTTACTCCGTCACCAGCGCCTGGTACACCAGCATCCGCGTCTGTCTCCAGTAAGGCACGTTCGTAGCCTGCGGAACCTGCATCATCAGGACTGCAACCAGCTTCTCTTTCGGATCCACCCAAAATAAAGTGCCGGTAATGCCGGCCCAGTGAAAATCTCCCACCGATCCTGGAATCGAATTCCTTCCAGGATCGGTGCGCACGGCGAAGCCCAATCCGAAGCTGGTGCCCGATTCGGGCGTGGGACCGAAGGCGCCCAGCATCATCGCGACCGGCGTATGCCGCTCCGTGGCGGGCGGCAGTTGATCGGAGGTCATCAGTGCCACCGTCTTCGGCGCCAGGATGCGCACACCGTCGAGATCCCCGCCGTTGAGCATCATCTGGCAGAAGCGCGCGTAGTCTCCAGCCGTCGACAGCATGCCGCCACCGCCCGATATTATCGCGGGCTTTACCGTCGGATCGCCCGCGAGAGTGATGGGAGTATCGGAATGCGCCATGCGGGCAGCCTGCGCGGCGTTCAGATAGTAACCCGTATCGCGCATCTTCAGCGGGCCCGTGATGCGCTCGGCGACGAAGGCGTCCAGGTCCTTGCCACTGGCGACCTCCACCACGCGTCCCAGAACGTCGGTCGAAAAGCTGTACTCCCACACCTCGCCCGGCTGGTGCAACAGGGGAAGCTGCGCGATAGTTTTAACCATTTCGGCGAGCGACTTCTTGCCCATCAGATTGGCTTTGCGGTACAGTTCGTCCACCGGCGTGCTGCCGAAGAAACCGTAGGTGAGCCCGGAGGTGTGGCGCATCAGATCCTGCACGGTTATGGCGCGCTTCGCAGGCACTTTTTCCATGCCCACGGTCACGTCTTTGAATTCCGGGAGATATTGCCACAGGGGCGCGCCGATATCGAGCTTACCCTCTTCCGCCAGAATCATCGCGGCCACCGTGGTGATGGGCTTCGACATCGACGCGATGCGGAAGATGGCATCGGGCTTCATGGCCGCCTGCGCCTTACGGTCCGCAAAGCCGACGCTCATGAGCGCTCCGACCTTGCCGTTATGGGCGATCAGCAGGACCGCTCCCGGAATGCGATGGCTCTCCACGTCAGCCTGCATCTGGCGATGGATTCGATCCAGACGCTGGGACGAGAGGCCCACGTCTTCGGGGCGTTTGGCTTGGGGCAGCGGCTGGCAGAACAGGACCGTGCACAGCAGGAGATTGGCGAGAGTCAGATGGATGGGGGGTTTGATGCGCATCCGAATCAGTGTATCGCGAGTGGAGAATATCAGGCGGCGGGATCTGGTCCGGGAGGCGCCTCATTCAGCAGTAGCCAATACAGGCCCAAGTGTTGCACCACGTCGGCGAATCGCGAGAAGTCGATGGGTTTGACGATGTAGCTGTTCACGCCGCGATCGTAACCCTTGGCGACTTCGACCGGCTCGGTAGAGGTGGTCAGAATCACCACCGGCAACCGGCGCGTGCGCTGATCGGCGCGAATCCGTTCCAAAACCTCCAGGCCGGATACCCGGGGAAGATTGAGGTCCAGCAGGACCAGGGCCGGTAGATCCAGTCCCGCGCGCGGGCCATTTCCGGCCAGCAGATAGTCGAGGGCGGCCTGCCCGTCTTCCGCCACCACAATGGGATTGACGACCCCCGCTCTTTTCAGGGCACGCCGGGTGAGGGCGATGTCGCTGGGGTTATCCTCCACCAACAGGATGATTTTTTCCTTCGTCATTTGGCTTCGTCCCCCGGCAGCGTGAAATAAAATGTGGCGCCATTTTCCGGCATGGCCTCCGCCCACACGCGTCCGCCATGGCGGTGGACGATGCGCTGCACGGTAGCCAGCCCGATCCCCGTGCCAGGAAACTCCGCGGGCTTGTGCAGCCGTTGAAAAGCGGTGAAGAGCCTGTCCGCGTAGACCGGATCGAAGCCAACGCCGTTATCGCGCACGTAGAAGGCGACATCCGCGTCGTGCGACTGACCCACCTCGATGCGGGCTTGGGCGCGCGGGCCGGTATATTTGACGGCATTCTCCAACAGATTGGTGAGGGCGATCTCCAACAGTGGCTCGTCGCCCCAGGCAGACAGGCCCGGCCGGATGTCGAATACCAGCGAGCGACCGGGCGCCGCGTGGCGCAGGCGGCGCGCCACGGTTTCGGCCAAGGCGCTGAGGTCGACCTTTCTACGCTGCATGGGATTGCGGGTCACGCGGGAGAGCTGCAACAGGTCCTCGATCATGGCGGCCATGCGCTGGGCTTCGGAACGAACCCATTCCAGGTACTTGCGCCCCTCCTCGTCGAGTCTGTCCGTGTAGTCCTCCAATAGCGCCAGGCTCCAACCGTCAATGCCGCGCAGAGGCGCACGCAGGTCATGCGAGACGGAATAGGCGAAAGCCTCCAGTTCCCGGTTGGCGGCCTCAAGCTGCGCGGTGCGATCGCGTATGCGCTGCTCCAGCTCCGCGTTGAGACGCCGCAGCTCCTCTTCGGCGCGTTTGCGGGCGGTGATGTCGCGATTGATCTCCAGGATCGCCGTCATCTCGCCTATGGATTCCAGCACCTGGCAGCTCTCCACCCACAACGGCGTTCCGTCCATGGCCCTGTGGCTCTGCTCTCCGTCCCAACGGCCGTTTCGCCGCAGTACCTCATCCTGCTCGCTCGTGGTAACGGCGCAGCGCGTCTGTAGCAGGTCGTGCGTCACGCGGCCCACGGCGTCGGCCTCGGTCCAGCCATACATCTCCGTGGCGCCGGCGTTCCAGGTGCGGATCACGCGTTTGGCGTCGGCCGTGATGATGGCATCGTGCGACAGATCGACGAGCTCGCCCAGGAGCCGCAGAGCCGCGCCGGCGCGCTTGCTCTCCGTGACGTCGCGGGCCACCACAACGGACCCGGCGATGGCGCCGTCTTTGTCCCGGATCGGCCCGAAGCTGTAGCTTCCCACCCAGGTCTCACTCGTGTCTTTGCGGCGCACGGTGTATTCGGCATTGTTGACCATTTCGCCGCGTAGGGCGCGCGGCACTGCCCACATGTCCACCGGCGCCGGGGCGCCGTCCGGCAAGAACACCTCCAGAATGTCCGGATAGGCGTCAAAGCTCCGGGCGCATTCGTCCTTGCTTTTGAACCGATGAAACGCGGCGAATGCGTCGTTGAAATGGATAAAACGACCGTGCGCGTCGGAGATGAACACCGCGTCGGTCATGCTGGCCAGCGCCGCCTCCAGCTTTGCCTGACTCTCGCGGAGCGCCTCCTCTCCTTGTTTGCGGCCGGTGATATCGCGCCTGACGCCCAACAGTCGCACGGGCCGCCCTGCGTCATCAAAGAAAAACTTGCCCCAGGCCGACAGCCAGCGCTCCTGCCCATCAGCCGGCCCGATGGCGCGATATTCGCTGGCATATTTGCCGCCGTTGGCCGGCTGGCGGGCACCGGCCAGAGCAAGTTCCACGCGCTCCCGGTCGTCAACATGCAACCCTCTCAAGAAGACCCGGTGGTCGATCTCCGCATCCGCCGCCAGCCCGAACTGCTGCTTGGCCAGCGCGGACCACACCGTGGCGCCGGTCAGCAGATTGACGTCGAAAGTTCCCAGACCCGTGCTCTCGATGGCCAGCCGCCAGCGCTCTTCACTTTCCCGCAGGCTGGACTCCTTGACCTGGAGCGACTGCATCAGCCGGTCCCGCTCCGCCAGGGAACGGGCCAGCTTGATGTTGCTATAACTGAGAACGGAAAGCATCTGGCCCAATTTCGTCAGCCAGGCCATGCCGGTATCCAGGGCCTTCCGGCTCAAGCGCGGCGCGGCTTGAATCGCAGCCAGGTATTCTTCCTCGGGGAAGCCGTAGCGCGCGGCTTGTGCACGGAACAGATCCACGTCCAAGGGCTCGTCGTCGAAGAAGAACTGGCCGCAGAATAGATTACCGACGTGTTCATCGCCCACCATGAGGGGCGTGGCGGCGTCCCACATGTGATTCATGCATTTGTAGGGCTTGAACTCGCCCGGCGCCACACCCTCTGTAAGGCGCGTATCGCTCTCAATGCAGTTGCCGGAGGTTTCGGCATGGCGGCGGTGAAAGTCAGTGCAGACCCGCTGGAATCCCACGGCGATCAGCAGGTTGCCCTTCAGATCTACTACACCCATGGGGATGCCGGCGAGCTGATAGAAATCTTCCATCAGAGACTGGGTGGCCGCTATATCCAGAATGTCGCCCAGCTCCAGGTTGCCGATGTCGCCTTCCGGCGCCAGAATGCTCTCCAGCTTGTGGCGCACACTCTGTTCGCTTTGCCGCAACTGCTCCTCGGATCGCAGACGTTCCGTGATATCGGTGACGAAGCAGACCGTCCACATACCGCGCTTGGTGCGGACGGAGTTGAGTGTGATCGCGACGGGAAACTCGCCGCCGTCTTTACGCCTGCCGACGCCGTGCTCGGGAATCAGGACGTCGTGCGGCCGGCCCAGCAACTCGCCGGGCGCGTAGCCGAACATGCTCGCGGTGTGGGCGTTGGTTACGGTGATGCGGCCTTCGGCGTTGGTGGCAATGATGGCTTGCGAGGAGGAATCGAGCAGCGCCTGCGCGGTCGCATGGCTTTCGGCGGCGTCGGCGAGGGCGTCCCGCAGCCGACTGGTCAGCAGCGTAATTGAAACGCACGAGATCGCGAACAGAGCCAGGGCGATGGCATCCGCGGGATGTGCCACGGCGAAGCTGTACTGGGGCCGGAGAAATACGTATTCCGCCGTCAGCAGGCTAAGGGCGGATGCGGCCAACCCCGGTCCGGTTCCCCCAAAGTAGGCGGCTGCCATCACCGCCATGGTGAATGTGAGAAACGGCGTCTCCTGAACCAGCGCGGCGTTCAGCGCCAGGCGCAACATCGCGGCTAAGAACACGGCCATTACGGCCACGGAATACCGCAGGACGGCAGAGTGTTCGGCGGGCACGTGTCGGGATGACATCTCCGGCCAAGACGGTAGCACGGCGAATGCGCGCGCCGATCCCGCCGCCGGAGGCTTCGGTTGTGCTTTCAGCAGGATGGCGGCGAAATGACGCTTGTGAATGCGTCAGCCGGGGAGCAGACTGAGGCGATACCGGCATTTCTGCCGCTCGCCTTCCAGATACAGATCCACGTGGGACGGCAGATCGACGATCTCGACGAACGCCGCGCCGGCAATTTCGCAGGTCCGCCGGGAGGCCAGGTTATCGGGATTGCATGTGATCCATAATTCCGCCAGCCCATGCCGCCGGGCCAGCGGCAGCAGCAGACGAAGTGCCCGCGCGGCGAAATGCTTACCCCGATGGGCCGCGCGGACTCCGTAACCCACCTGGCCGCCGTACAAGCGCAAGTGCTCGGTATCGCCGATGCGCAGTTGGATTTCTCCAGCCCGGCGGCGGGTATCCGCGATCATGATGTGGAAGACATAATAGGGCACCCATCCGCGCACCGGATCGGCGGGGCAGGTGGCGGCCAATTCGAGGGCCATGTCGCCGTCGCGGAGCTCACCCGGATCGAGAAACTGGAAGGCAGGTGCGTCAGCGGACATAGCAACTATGATAGCGGCGCTGCAGCGCTGGGAAGCTTGCCGGCCCTAAACCGCAGTCTTGATTTGTCAAGTAAGTTTTTACCGAATATTGCGGGGATTGAACCGAACGCTGGCCAAACCATACGGTTGTTTCATCCGCGCCAGGATGACTGGAAGAAACATTTTCGATGGGAGGAGGCGCACCTTGTCGGGCGCAAGGCGATCGGCCGCGCCACCATACAGGTGCTCTCGGTGAACGCTGAGGATCTGCTGTTAATCCGAATCGCCCTGCGCCAGGAAGGCGCTTTCTGAGCTTTGCTGCAGCTACAAGCCGCCCCGGTGACCTCCGCCAGGACGGCGCCGAGGCCATGCTTCGTTGGCTGGAGAAGGGCATTCGATCCGGCAACGCGCCAGCCTGCCAGCTTCCCGTAATCCTTAGCTGGAGTTGGGAGTCCTTCTTGCGGATCGCGATCAGTGATCCCGCTCGGTGACCAATTCCGTAATGCTATACAACGCCCGCTGGTATGGTGAGTCGGGGAACTCGCCGATAATAGCCCGCGCCTTCTCCGTGAACGCCTGGGCGCGCTCCTTCACCCGCCCGATGCCCTGGTAACGCTCCACCATGGCCAGAATCTGCGAAAACGGCACGCGGTCGTAGTTGCGCTCGCGCAGGATGGTTTCGACGCGGCGGCGCTCTTCGGGCGTGGCCTGCTCCAGTGCGTACACCAGAGGCAGGGTCACTTTGCCCTCGCGCAGATCATTGCCCACCGGCTTTCCCAGCACTTTCTCGCGCGCGGTGAAATCGAGCAGATCGTCCACCAACTGGAAGGCCATGCCCAGGTTCCAGGCGAAATCGCCGAGGCGCTCTTCGGTGGGCGAATCCGCGCCCGCCACCAACGCGCCGAGCTTGGCGCAGACGGAGAACAGGCAGGCGGTCTTACGATCCACCAACTCCATGCAATCGGCCTCGGTCACTGCGATGCGGCCGATGCGTTCGAGCTGCAGCAGTTCGCCCTCCACCATCATCTGCGTCAACCCGATGAGCAGGTCGAGCACGTGGAAGTTGCGCTCGCGAAGCGCCACCTGGAAAGCTTCCATGTAGAGCCAGTCGCCCGCCAGCACGGAAGTGTGATTGCCCCACTGGACGTTGGCCGACGGCCGGCCGCGGCGGGTACGCGCGTCGTCGATGACGTCGTCATGCACCAGGGTGGCGGTATGCACGATCTCGACCACCGCGCCCAGATGGATGGCGCTCTCGCCGCCGTCACCGATGAGCTTGGAAGCCAGCAGCAGCAGCGATGGCCGCAGCCGCTTGCCGCCGCTCTCCTGCAGGTATTGGCCGATCTGCGTGACTACTTCCACCGAAGCAACGGTCTCCAGGCTGATCTCCTTCTCGACGCGCTCCAGATCGTCGTGAATGAGGTCGAAAATCTCCTTGCCGGTAATCGCCTGCCCGAGCCTGCCCAAGTTCATTTGGAATTTTCAGTTTAGCATCAGCCGTTCGAAGTTCCGTGTAGTGACTTCGGCGATCTGTTCCGGCGATACGCCGCGTACCTCCGCCAGGCGGCGCACGGTCTCCACCATGAAGGCCGGCTCGTTGCGCTTGCCGCGTTTCGGCACGGGCGCCAGGTAGGGCGCGTCGGTCTCCACAAGCAGGCGATCCTCGGGGGTCAGGCGCGCGGCTTCGCGCACGTTTTCGGCTTTGGGAAACGTGAGCACGCCGCCGAAGGCCAGACGCCTGGCGGGCTTCGGCCGCGCCGCCGCTGAAGCAGTGCATCACGCCAGATCCCCGCCAATGCTCCCGCAGCAACTGCAGCGTATCGTCCCAGGCTTCGCGCGTGTGTATCACGATAGGCTTGGCGGCTCGGCGGGCCAGTTCCATCTGCGCCACGAAGACGTCGCGCTGCACGTCGCGCGGCGAAAAGTCGTAATGGTAGTCCAGGCCGATTTCGCCTATCGCCACCACTTTGGCTTCGTTCCGTAGTTTCTCCAGGGTGGCGAAGGTCTGCGGCGTGGCTTTGGCGGCGTCGTGCGGATGCACGCCGATCGTCGCGTACATGCATGGATGCTGCCGCGCCAGCCGCAAGGCCGCTTCCAGATCCGACGGACCGTGTGCGAATCGATCAGTTTCACTTCAGGCGCGCCCCGATGGGAACGTCTTCCAGGAAGCCGGCGAGCACGGGCTTGCCGCCTTCGAGCGAGGCGGCGACAATCATGCCGTTCGATTCGATGCCACGCAATTTACGCGGCTGGAGATTGGCGACGATCACGACTTTGCGGCCGATCATCTGCTCCGGCTGATAGACTTCGGCGATGCCGGCTACGATGGTGCGGGGTTGTGGCTCGCCGATATCGATCTTCATGTGAAGCAATTTATTTGCGCCTTTAACTGGCTCGGCGGAAAGCACTTGGCCGACACGCAGCTCGACCTTGGTGAAGTCTTCGATGGCGATGCGCTCGGTAGGGGGAGCCGGCGGCGGCGTCTTGCCCAGCATGATGTTCTGCGCGGCGGTGACTTGTGCTTCCAACTCTTTCATCTTCTCGATGGCGGGTGCGGCGTCGATACGCGGGAACACAGCGGCGACCTCGCCGATCTTCTGGCCGGCGCGTAACTGGCCCCATTGCAACGAGTCAAGGCGGATGGATTCAAGCGGCTCTGCGATACCGAGCTGGGCCCAGATTTTGCGCGTGGACTCCGGCAGCACGGGCGCGAGCAGGACGGTCGCGATGCGGAGGGCTTCGGCGGCTGTATATAAGGTAGCGTCGAGATCGGCCTGCGCTTCCGGTTGGCGCGCCAGTTTCCAGGGTGCGCGCTCCACGATGAATTTATCCAGCCGCGAGAGCAGTGCCCAGATGGCCTCCAGCCCGCGCGAGAATTCGAACGCTTCGAACGCCGCCGCGGCATCCGCGATGGTCTGGCGTGCGGATTCCGCGATGGCGTCCACCGTGCCTGGCGGGACTGCGCCCGCGCGATA
>JBEKYC010000023.1:0-90180 GCA_049511415.1 Bryobacteraceae bacterium
TATGTGTCAAGCACCACGCCTGCCAATGGACAGTACCTGCTCCACGTGAGTCCGGCGGGTGAGTCGCAGGTACTTTATGAACAAGCCTTGGATGGTCTGGATACGTGGGGAATACCATCGCCTGACGGGAAGCATCTTGCGTTCCTGCGGTGGACCACGGCGTCGAACGTCTGGATGATCGACGATTTCTAACTTGGGCTTTAGGCTCTTGGCGTACTCGTAGCTGATCTTGAAGTACGGTTTCAATTCAGCGGTCTTAGTCAGCAGAGCGTCGGGCACGGCCGCATATTCCCTCTGAACGACTCCATACGCCTCGCACAGCTTCGTTTTGTGACCTCGCGAGAAACTTCTCCCGCTCTCCTTCGGGGAGCCTCAGCGCCAAACCGGCGGAAGCGTGGAGGTAGCTGAGCATATTCCCGTTGACCGACATCTAGGGAACGGTGTCGCCTTTCGGGGGGATGGGAGACGCAGTGGTTTCCAGAAGATAACGCTTGCTGTCGCCGCCGTCCGGAGCTAAGGTCTTCATGTACGATATTGACCGATATGAGGGCTCGGCGAGCGCCGCACACGCCGCCAAGCCGACCACCGCCAGCGTCAAGGTCACCGCCAACATGATCACTGGCTCGACTTCAGGCAGTAGGGTTTGGCCTGCACCGCAAAGGCGCTCCACAAGGTTCTTGGCTGGGGGCGAACACCATTGTTGTAAAATCGGCGTTTAGTGGCGCCCGGCCGAGGTACTCCGAGTGGGTCCGACTGCCTTTTACTTCGCCAGAAACGGAGATGGGAAAATGGGTACATTCACAAGTCCGGCATGGCCTGCGCGCGTCGACGCAGCGCTTCTGATCGTTCGAGTGGCCAGCGCCGTGGCATTCCTGTATCACGGGAGCGCGATTCTCTTCGGCGTCTTTGGAGGCCCTGGCCCCGAGAGATTTGCCGCGTTCATGCATCAGCCCACGGCGATTGGATATCTGGTAGGGCTCGCAGAGTTTGCCGGCGGCCTGGCATTTCTGACTGGGGTTTTGATCCGATTTGGGGCGGTGTGCATCATTGTTGTTATGCTCGGAGCAATTTTTCTGGTGCACCTGCCGCACGGTTTTGACATTGGCAAGGGAGGCATAGAATACGCCCTGACGCAATTGTCGATTGCACTTGCGCTCCTGTTGACCGGTCCAAGCGCATATTCGCTGAGGTTTTTGGTGCCGGCCAAGTGGCGAAATCGATGAGAGACTGAGCGTGTCGCCCGCAGGGAATAGAATCGACCGGACACCAGCGCCGGTTTTGTTGCCCGATATGGCCGCACAACGCCCGCCCAACGGCCCGGATTTATAAGGCTGAGCAACAACCATTCGATGCGGAAGTGTTGTCTCTTCGGAAGGCCGCGCGTCTGGCCCCCTAGACTTGAGAGAGTAATCGAAGCGGGTTTCCGTATCTGACAGGCTCAAATCCGTGGTGGGTCAGTAGGATGCAGAATTCTTGCTTCGAAACGGATTGGTGGCTTACCGAATTCCGCGTGGGTCCCCGTGAAGCCCGTAGCGCTGCCCGAGTCGATCAGCCATTCCGTCGATATTGTGCGCTTGCCGTCCGCAAGCACCGGGATCGTCCGTACCCAGAGGACCTTTATCCCGGCAAGGCTTCCATCGTCATTTCTGAACCAATGGTCCGGCTCAAACACTCCGATGAGCTTACCCCCCTCGTAAATAAATAGGTTGGAACCGCTGAAGTCATCCTGTGTAAGGTTAGGCGGCTTGACAAGGAATGCAATGTTCGAGTTGCTCGTCCCGAGGGAGAGCGTCAGAACTGTGGATAATTTATTCGAGAAAGCATCCTGGTTCGTCGAGCCTGCAAGCTGAGGAGGCTGCAATCGTGCCTGCAGTAATGGATTGGGAGGCAGGGTCGCCACTATCTCGCGCGCCTGACTAAGATGTTGCTGCGCCGAGCGCGGGTCTCCCACCTTTCCGTCCAGATCAGCCCAATCCGTCAAGAGTCCGGCCTTTCTTGTGCGAGCCACCTCAGAGTTGTTTTTCAGATCCGGCTCGAGTGCTTGCGCGAGCTCTTTGCCATATGTCTTTCGTGCGAGCTGCATCTTTCGCGAATCATTCTGACCCTCAGCTACGACCATTTTGGCGAGCATTAGATGAGCCTGGAAACTCTCTTCGACTGAGGGTGGCTCGCCACGATGAAAGCGAGAACTACGGTGAAGCACTTCCTGAAGCAATTCCTCCGCATCCTCAAACCTTCCGGTGATGGCGAGCTCGTTCGCTAGCTCAAACAATATGGACGGATAAACATCGTGTTTTATCGAATGAGCAATTGCGAGTGCTCGTTTTAGGTTATTCTCCTTCTCTAGTGAGAAAAGTCCGAAGCGGTCCTCCGGGGAAAGACCGGAAGTGGCCTCAGTGACTTTTGCGCCTATTTCATAATTCGAGCGTATCAATCTGGTGGTGATTTCACCTAGGCTGTCGATCTTTGATCTTAGCTCCTCGTCCGCCTTCAGAACCTTCTCGACGGCTGGTACAACGAGCGTCGCGACTATCGCTATAACACTGAGGAGATGAGAAGGCACTTTGAGCCAGCGCCAGAACCGCGAGAGGATCGGAGTCGGGGTTTCGGCCGGGGAAGAATCCAAGACGGCAGGTGTCGCGCCCTGATTGACGTCGACGCTCGCCTTCAGGGCATGACCGCTCGGGTCAACGCGGATAATGTGGAAGATGCCGCTCGGTTGACTCCATTGGGCGGCATCCAGTGCTGCGACGGGTGTCTCGCCTAGAGTCGCGGATTCGTCCAGGATGTTAATGGCAACAAACTTCCCTTGATTGCTAGCCTCATACTCGGCCCTATATTTCGCATCATAGATTCGATCGCCTTTCCGAGAAATCTCAGATGGCTCACACAAGTCTTGGGGCCCAGGCATGGTCTATTACCTCCGAGTCAGACGGTGTTTCATCACAGGGGTAGTGATTTGAGGTGAACTTCTGCTCTTCACCTGTCAAAACGAGCAGGCCTTCATTGCGCCCCCAAAGATCGAAACAACATTGCCACTACTATAGTGTGATTAGCACTTCATAACGTTACAGATCTAAGATTTCTTGGCGGGATCTCGTTTGTCTGGTACGCAACCGCTTCGTTTAAGTTGACGTCCCTGCCGGAACCGAGGTATGGTTTCCCATTCCGATATTGCCCATTAACATTCCTTTTCCAGCCCGGACGGCGCGCCCACCCATTCAGCGTCCCGCCGATCCGGAGATCGCCCGGCTTGCCTCCGCCGTCCGCCGCAGCACCCGCTCTCTCCCTCAGCTAAAATAGAAGTTACCCCACCAATGATTCAACTCACCGGGGCCGCCAAACGCTTCGGCCCCAAAACACTCTTCGAGAATTTCGACTGGCTGGTGACGCCCAACGAGCGCGCCGGCATCGTAGGCGCCAACGGTACCGGAAAATCCACGCTGCTCAAGATCCTGGCCGGCATGGACGGTCTAGACGCCGGCTCCATCACCACCATGAAGGGCGCCACTATCGGCTACCTGCCGCAGGAGGGCCTCTCGCTCTCCGGCCGCACCGTCTTCGCCGAATGCATGACCGTCTTCGCCGATGTCCTCGCCCTGGAGCAGGAGCAGGAAACCCTCGCCCACCGCATGTCCGAACTGGACCCGCCAGCCCCGAGTACACGCAAGTGGCCAACCGTTTCCACCAGGCCGAAGGCGAATTTCCTGTCGGCCGTCAGACACCCATGGCCATGGCCTGGATCAGAAGCCAAGCCGCTTCGAATTTGCAGGAATCGAAACTGGCGGAGGTGCTGGGTGTAGAATTGTCCCATAGGGAGAGCCAAACGGAAATCCCGGGCCGCTCCCGGATGCCGGATTGGAGGACAACTCGGTGCCCCGATACGCCTCGAAAGACCGCCAGGGCCAACTACTGCTGGTCGCGCTAATCGCTGCGACGACCAGCATCGCTGCGCGCGCCCAGACCTTCACCACTCTGGTGAATTTCAGCGGAGCCAACGGCGCCTACCCCGCCTACGGATCTCTCGTGCAGGGCATTAACGCGGACCTTTACGGCACCACAGCCTACGGCGGAACCTTCGATGGAAGCCATGGCACGGTCTTCGCAATGACCCCCCAGGGCCAACTTACAACGCTTTACAGTTTTCGCGGCAACCGTGACCTGCCTGAGGCGGGCCTGATCGTTGCCCCCGACGGACTGCTTTATGGAACAACCTCTGACGGCGGAGACGGCTTCGGCACGATCTTCCGAATCACGCCCGATGGAATCCTGACTACGCTTTACAACTTCGGAGGTACGGGCGGCGAGTACCCTTACGGCGCACTGGTCCAGTCCTTCAATGGGATGCTGTACGGTACAACTAATACCGGCGCGGGTAGCTATGGCACCGTCTTCCGGATTAACCCCAGTGGAACGCTAACGACGCTGCACGCCTTCGACCTGACTGACGGCGACAACCCGATCGCCGGATTGGTCCAAGCCACCAATGGGATGCTTTACGGGACAACGCAACAAGGCGGAACGTACGGCGATGGCACAATCTACGCGATGAGCCCGGGCGGCGCGTTCGCGACGCTGTGCAACTTCAACGGTGCTGACGGCCGTTGGCCGTACGGCGCACTGATCCAAGGTGCCGCCGGGAACCTCTACGGGACCACCTGGTTCGGCGGGGCCAGCGACGAAGGCACAGTCTTCAAAATCACGCCCGCCGGCTCACTGACGATCCTGCACAATTTCGACTACACTGACGGCGCTTACCCGTCCAGCACGTTGGTTCAAGGCACCGACGGGTACCTCTACGGGACAACGCAGAACGGCGGGGCTATCGGCTACGGCACCATCTTTCAAATCACCCCTACGGGCACGCTCGCCACGTTGCACAGCTTCGAGGACACCGACGGCGCTTACCCTCAGGGTGGTTTAGTTCAAGGCACCGATGGGAGCTTTTACGGAACAACCACGTACTACGGCGGGCCCGACAACCACGGCACGGTCTTCCGTTTGTCCATGGGCCTCGGCCCCTTCGTGAAAACCCTCCCCACCTTCGGCAAAGTGGGAAACAGGATCACGATCCTTGGGACGGATCTGACGGGCGCGACCAGCGTGACCTTTAACGGCACGCCGGCGCCCTTCACGATTCTCTCGCCGACTGCCATCACGGCCACCGTGCCCGTAGGCGCGACTGCCGGCCAAATCCGGGTGACCACGCCAAGCGGCACGCTAAAGAGCAACGTGACCTTCGAAATACTGTGATCTCCGCCGTGGATTGAAGGACGCCTCACCCGACCGGCACGCCCGCGCTTGAACCTCACTGGTCGCTGCTTGCCGTAAATCGCCAACTCCGCCTCGGGCTTTCGACCAGAGGAGGCACAATATATCGACGATCACCCTTCGGCTGTCGTGCGCCCGTAGGCTCCCGTGGGCAACAGCCTTGCGGCGCGACCCACCACCTACAACCGACAACCCACCACCCACAACCAGCACCCAGCACCCAGCACCCGTTACAATAACTCTTACACCCCGCAATGATCCAACTCACCGGGGCCGCCAAACGCTTCGGCCCCAAAACACTTTTCGAGAATTTTGACTGGCTGGTGACGCCCAACGAGCGCGCCGGCATCGTGGGCGCCAACGGCACCGGCAAATCCACGCTGCTCAAGATCCTGGGCGGCATGGACGGCCTGGATGCCGGCAGCATCGTCACCATGAAGGGCGCCACCGTCGGCTACCTGCCGCAGGAGGGTCTGTCGCTTTCCGGGCGCACCGTCTTCGCGGAATGCATGACGGTCTTCGCAGATGTACTGGCGCTGGAGCGCGAGCAGGAGGATCTGGCGCATCGCATGTCGGAACTGGATCCGGCGAGCGGCGAGTACACGCAGGTGGCAGAGCGCTTCCATCGCGCCGAAGGCGAATTCCGCGCGCGCGACGGCTTCGCCATCGAGGCGCAGGTGGGCACCGTGCTCTCCGGCCTGGGATTTCCGCAGCGCGAGTGGACCAAGCGCACCGAACAATTCTCCGGCGGCTGGCAGATGCGCATCGCGCTGGCCAAACTGCTGCTCGAAAAGCCCAACCTGCTGCTGCTCGACGAGCCCACCAACCACCTCGACCTGGAAGCCCGCAACTGGCTGGAAGGCTATCTGGCGGCTTATCCGCACGCGTACGTGCTGGTCTCGCACGACCGCTATTTTCTGGACATGACGGTGCGCAAGCTGCTCGAGTTGTGGAACAAGGGCGTGCACTTTTACACCGGCGGTTACACGCGCTACGAGCAGCAGAAGGCCGAACGCCGCGCGCAGCTCGAAGCCGCCTACGCCAACCAGCAGGATCGCGTCAAGCAGCTCGAAGCCTTCATCAGCCGCTTCCGCTATCAGGCCACCAAGGCCAAGCAAGTGCAGAGCCGCATCAAGGAGCTGGAGCGCATCGAGAAGATCGAGGTGCCGCCGGACGAGAAGACCATCCACTTCAAGTTTCCGCAGCCCAAGCCCAGCGGGCGCATCGCGGCGGAATTCAAGAACGTGGCCAAGAGCTACGGCGACGTGCCGGTTTTCGGCGGCGTTAATTTCGTGATCGAGCGTGGCGACCGGGTGGCGCTGGTGGGCGTCAACGGCGCGGGCAAGTCCACGTTGATCAAGATCCTGGCCGGGACGGAGCCGCTCACTTCCGGCGAATATGCGCTGGGACACAACGCGCAGCCGGATTATTTCGCGCAGGATCAATACAAGGAGCTGGATGTGGGCGCGCGCCTGATCGACGATCTGGGCGAGGTGGCGCCGCGCGCCACCAACACCGAACTGCGGTCGATACTGGGCTGCTTTCTGTTTTCCGAAGACGATGTGTTCAAGACCATCGGGGTGCTGTCGGGCGGCGAACGCAACCGCTATGCGCTGGCGCGGATGCTCATGATGCCGTCGAATTTCCTGCTGCTCGATGAGCCGACCAATCACCTGGATCTGCGCGCCAAGGATGTGTTGCTGGAGGCGTTGAAGGAATTCAGCGGCACGGTGGTTTTCGTGTCGCACGACCGCTATTTCATCGATAAGCTTGCCACCCGCGTGTTCGAAGTGGCCGATGCAGGGGTGCAGGTTTTCCCGGGTAATTATGAGGATTACGTGTGGCGGAAGGAAGGCAGGCAAGCGACGCCGGAGCCGGCGGTTGAGCGGGTCGCCGAACCGGCCAAACAGAACCACCAGCCTGCCGCCGTGGCCGCGCCCCAGCCGGCGGCGGCGCGCGACCGGCGCTTGAATCCGATCAAGCTGCGGCAGCTCAAGGAGCGCCGGCGCGCGATTGAGGATGAAGTGACGCGGCTGGAAGTGGAGATCGCCGACTTTGAAAGCGCGCTGGCGCATTACGTCAGCGCGGAGGAGAGCGTGCGGGTGAGCGATTTGCTGCAAGCGCGGCGGACGGATCTGGTCGAGTTGATGACCGAATGGGAAGATGTGGCGCAAACGATCGAGGCCAACCGATGAAGCCCTCTGTCTATATCACTGAAGATGAAGTCCGGAAGCTGCTGCCGATGGGCGACTGCATACGCCTGATGCAGACCGCCTTCGAACGCCTGGGCACCGGGGAAGCCATCAATCAGCCCCGGCGCCGGCTGATTCTGCCCACCAACTCCGCTTTACACTACATGGCGGCCAGCGACGGGAAATACTATGGCGCCAAGATCTATGCCACCAATCCACGCTATGGCGCGCACTTCCTGTTTCTGCTGTATCGCGCGGCGGATGCCGAGCCGCTGGCGCTGATCGAGGCGAACAACCTGGGGCAGATCCGCACCGGAGCCGCCAGCGGGCTGGCGACGAAGTTCATGGCGCGCGCGGACGCCGCCACCTTGGCGATTATCGGCAGCGGATTCCAGGCGCGCACGCAGCTCGAGGCCATGCTGGCAGTGCGTCCTATCGCCGAGACGCGCGTGTGGAGCCGCGCTGCGGCCAAGCGCGACGCGTTCGCGGCGGAGACTACGGCGGCGTTTGGCACGCCGGTCCAGGCCGCCGCGACGGCGGAGCAGGCGGTGCGCGGCGCGGATATCATCGTGACGGCGACATTCGCCAAGGAACCCGTGCTGGCGGCGGAATGGGTGCCGGCGGGCGCGCATATCAACGCCATGGGATCGAACCAGGCCGGGCGGCGGGAACTGCCCACGGATCTGGTGAAGCGCGCGGATCGCATTGTGGTGGATTCCATGGAACAGGCGCGCATGGAATCGGGCGATCTGTTGATGGCGCTGGAGGAGGCGGATTGGCACAGCCCGCGAATCGTGGAGTTGAAAGATATCGTATCGGGCGGGGAGCTGGCGCGCACCTCACCCGCCGCGATCACACTATTCAAATCGAATGGGCTGGCGGTCGAAGACGTAATCGCCGCGGCGTTTGTTTATGAACGGGCGGCCGGACTTCATTCCTGAGCGGGCAACTGCTGTTCCATGTCGCGCCAGGCGCTGATTTTCAGACGCCGGCAGACCCAACATAGCGGCTCGCCCTGGCCGAGCGAAGTATCCCCCCCACAAACCGAACACTTGGCGGGCTTCCGCAGGTTGTCGGTCATGATCGAACGCTTGGCCTGTTCGAGAATCTCCGGGGCAATCACCGGTTCGGATTTGGGCGGCATCTTTCGTTTCATCTGGTTCCCAGTCTGACTACACTATAACGCGCAATTCGCCCGCGCGCCATCCCAAAAGTACCGCACCCGGTCAGGCGGCCTCGGCTATTTGTACTACCATGGCTACGTCGAGTGAGGCCGCACAGCGGGGGCAGCGTTGCCCCGGGGCGACTCTGGGCCGCTTACCAACGTTATCGATTGTCGCAGGCACGGTGTGCGTGCACATGGGACAAAACGCCAGACCGTTTCCACCGTTCTCTTTGAGTGCTTTCATTTTCCTTCCTGCCTCTTCACCTCATCGGACGCAAAAATGTGCGCCGAGGTTTTGGGAATTTACAAAATTTTTTCAAATCGGCCGCGCTGAAGCCCTCCGCCGGCTCAAGCCTACCCTGCGGTTTTTTTGTGTCACCATGGCACTATGAGCCAGCCGCAACCGCCTAAAATCCAGATGAGCACGGTCCCGGAATACCGGGAAGGCTACGCCAACAGCGTGCAGATCCGCGTGAATTTGTGGGACTTCTTTCTGCTCTTCGGCCTGGTCAATCAGACGGCGCCCGACAACGTCAACATACAGAATTTCCAGGGGATCTATCTCAGCCCGCAGCAGGCCAAGGCGCTGCTGAATGTTCTGCAGCAGAACGTCACGCAATACGAAACCGCCTTCGGCGAGATCAAGCTGGAGCCGCATCCGCCCGCTGGTACTGTGCAGTGACCGGGGAGCCCGCCCGCCGCAGTATCCGTCCCGAGACATACTTGTTTTTCCTGGCGCTGTTCGCCCTGATCGTCTTTTTCCTGCACGCGCCGCTGCTGCGCCTGCCTTATTACTGGGACGAACTCGGGCAGTTCGTTCCCGCCGCGCTGGACATTCTCCACGGTGGCGCGTGGATTCCGCACTCTACCGTACCCAACGTCCACCCGCCAGGCGTCATGGCGTACCTGGCCGGATTCTGGACCCTGGCGGGCTACTCTATCGTGAGCACGCGCATCGCCATGCTGCTGCTGGCTACCATGGCGCTGTTGGTGGCGTTTCTGCTGGCCATCGAGTTATGCCGCAACGTGCGCGGCGCGCCTGCGTTTATGGCGGTCTTTCTACTGTGTGTCTCGCCACTGTTTTTCGCGCAGGCCATGCTGGCGCAACTGGACATGCCGGCCATGCTCTTCACCTGCCTGGCGCTGCTGCTGTTCCTGCAGGACAAGATCTCTATGGCGGCTGTCGCGTGTACGGCGCTGGTGCTGGTGAAGGAGACCGGACTGCTCCTGCCGCTTCTATTTGGCGGCTGGTTGATTTATGAGAAACGCGCGCGGCAGGCGATCTGGTTCCTGCTGCCCGCGGCCGCGCTGGCCGTGTGGCTTCTGGTGTTGGCGCGGGCGACCGGGCACCTCTTCGGCAATACCGAATTCACGCGCTATAACCTGTATGATCCATTCCATCCGGCGCGGTTTGGGTTCGCGCTGGCGCGGCGGCTGTATTACCTCTTCTTCCAGGACTTCCATTGGATCGGGAGCATCGCCATTCTGCTGGCCTGGCGGCGCGGCATCTTCGCCACGCGCGGCTGGCGGATCGCCTGGCTGGTAGCCGGCGTTTACGTGCTGTTCCTCAGCGCCGTCGGTGGCGCGATGCTGGAACGCTACCTGCTGCCGGTGCTGCCGATCGTTTATGCGGCCATGCTAGCCGGCACGTCGCTTTACCGCGGGCCCCTGAAAGTGGCCTGCCAGTTGGCGCTGCTGGCCGGCCTGATCGCCGGCAACTTCTGGAATCCGCCGTATCCGTTCCCTTTCGAGAACAACCTGACTTTCACCGATTTCGTGGGCTTGCAGAAAACCGCCGCCGGGTTTATCGAGCGGCAGGGCGGCGGCCAGACGGTCGCCACGGTCTGGCCGCTGACTTCCGCGCTGCGCCGGCCGGAATTCGGCTACGTAAGCCGCGCGGTGCCAGTTCGGGCTTTGCCGGATTTCACGGCGGCGAGCATCGACAATCCGGACTGGCGGAAGGATGCGCGCATGCTGGTGTTGTTCTCGCGCATGTGGGAGCCGGCCTGGAGTTGGACTAACATCGAACTGGTGCGCAAGATGTGGCGATACTTTTACGGCTACCAGCCGGAGCTGACCCTGCGCGATATGCTGGGGCGGCCGTTCACGCCAGTGGCGCGTTGGGAGCGGCACGGGCTTTGGGTGGAGGTATACGAAGTCGGCACGGGAACGGTTGCGGCCGCGCGATGAAACCTCAATCCCTTTTTTCAACCATTCCTGCGTTCCCGCAGCTTCGTCAATGGCGTTCTCCACTTTGCGAACCGATGCCGGCATTCCCACTGATACTCCCGCGTAGTCGCGGACGGACATGGACCGGCCATCGATGGAGATCGACGTGATGCATGTCGGCCAGTCGGTAACCGTAGAAAGATATTCTCGATCCAGTGAGAAGTAGTCCGCCTGGCGGAAGACCTCCAGCAGATTTGCCAGCGCCTCACGAGAAATCTGGCGGTGGCGCTCCTGTCTGACCGGTGATTCCTGTTGGAAAGTGACCCGGCCGTCTCCGTCAATTTGGACTTCGTAGGCAGGGCAAGCGCCAAGACAACTGGTTCGGCGCAGCGTGATTTTTACGCTGGCCCACTTCTTTACCTCGGGGAACGGGACGTTCCTGGCTGGCAGCCGCTCAGGCGGGAGAATCGATATGTAATCCGTGACGGTCGCCGGAACCGCCCCTCCATTCTTCTCAAACGGCGTGTACCGCCAGCTCTCAGCCAGATTGACCGCAGCGACCCTCAGCCAGTCGGGCCCCGCAGTCACCTCGATTGCCGTGATGGCGCCGTCCTTGTCCACCTCCAACTGGAGCTGAAGACTATCGAAACCGTGTGCGCCGGGGACGCGGATCCAATTGTCGCCTTGAATGCGGTGCGCCGCGGCTTCCTGTGCGGCAATTACCGTTCGCGTTTGTCCGCATGCCGGATTGGCCGCGCCGAAGAGCGGGATCAATAGTGCAAGATGAAATGTCAGCTTCGGCATCACAGCGCCTCTTTGCCACGCTACCTCTATGCAGCCTAATGCGGCAAGGCCTTGATCTGCGCAATCACTTGTTGTGCTTCGGTCTGCTTCACATTAGCCTGCATCAGGGCGTTCAAGTCGTGCCGTCGGCATCCGGAGGCGAACATCGTCCACCCCTGCTGGCGCGCATCCATATATTTCAGTAATAGCGATATCACACGCTGCTGGCGCTCCGGCAAGCTGCCTAAAGCGGCCAGCCGGTTCCGCTCGGCGGACCAGGCAGGTATGATTTCCTTTTCGATCTGATCCGCGAGATGCGCGTCGCCCAGGACCCGTCCGCCCGCTTGTTTCACGGCTGACGAGTAAGCCGCCAGTGCCGTCTTCTCCACCGCGCCCAGCGTTCGTAACTCGGCCTGCAAATCGACGGGATGCGGCAGCAGGAACGCCGTGGCCGCGAAGATCAGAGCGGCTCCGCCAACTACCACCATCTGACGGACACCACTCGGCCGCAACTCTTCGAAAGTCAAGGGACGGCTCAACAGAAGGCCGCACACGAAGCCGGCCGCGAGACCCCCGATATGGGCGGACATGTCGATACCTTGTTTGGCCAGCCCGAATACCAGGTTGTAAGCCAAGAAAAATAGCGTGCTTTTGGTCAGCGGGCTTAAGACCTCCAAAGGGATGGCGTCGCTCCTCAAATACGCGATCGCCAGCAGCGCTCCGTACACCCCGAAAATCGCGCCGGAAGCCCCCGCGCTGGTGACATAGGGATGCCATGCCGAACTGGCCACCGACCCGGCGAGTCCGGCAACCATATAGATGAGCAGGAAGTTTAGATTGCCCACCAGGCTTTCCACGAACGGGCCGACCTTCCAGAGCACGAACATGTTGAAAGCCAAGTGCAACAGCCCAATGTGCACAAACATCGACGTCACAAGGCGCCACCACTCATGCTGCCCGATTGTCTGCGCTCCGGAATTCGCGCCCCAGGCGACCAGGGCGGGCACCGTGGGATGTTCCAGATTCACGCCGCTGAAGGCCATCAGCAGGAAAACGCCGATATTCAGCGCGATCAAAGTGTAGGAGAAGAAGGGCGGCGGACTGCTGATGTCCAGCTTTTCGCGGAATTCCGCAACCGGGTTCACTGGAGGTAGTTCGACCGTCCCCGCAATGGACAAAGTTTCGTTGGCACGATTCAAATCGAACATACCGGCGCCCTCTCAGTATATTGTGAATTTCGATCCCGGAACGTTGCAGTGTGGGTCAAACCGGGAACAGTTGCGGCGGCGCTTTCGGATCGAACAGCGGAATGTAGCGGCCGTCGATATCCGTGAAGCCGTACTCTTTGGCGAGATCCGCCACCCACAACAGTTGGCCCGTCTTCCGGAACACATCGCCATCCGCCGCCAACGCCGCCGCGGCGCGCCCGATGTATTCCACCGATTCGCTCAAATCGAAGCGGAATTGCTTCTTAAGCTCTTCGGTGGCCATGTGGATCAGGACCCGCTCCGTGCGCATGAAGCCCGGATTGAGACCCACCACCGCGACCCGCGATTTTTTCAGGTCGTGACTCGTGGCCAGCACCAGGCGATTGAGGTATTCGTGGCCCAGGTCCCAAAGGATTTGCCCGCGGTAGGCCAGCGGATCGTCGTGCAGATTGTCGGTCACGTGAATGATCAGGCCGTGCTTCTGCTTCACCATCAGGCGGGCGGCTTCCACGCCGCAGAACCAGGCCGCGTTGATGGTGTTGAGCATGCCGCGCCACATGCCGGGGCTGAGCTGCCAGAAACGCTTCGACCATACCTCCATGACATTGATCCCCCAGGCGGAATGGGCCAGTACATCCAGCCGGCCCTGTTCCTCCTGCACGCGATGGAACAGCGCGGCGGCTTGCTCTTCGTCGCCCAGATCCACTTGCACCGGAATGCCCCGGCCGCCGCGCGCCGTCACCTCCTCGGCGGTATCTTCAATGGTCCCCGGTGCGCCATCTTCAGGCCGGGGTCCGGTGCGCGAGGTGCGCGCGGCGACGTAGACCGTAGCGCCCGCATCGCCCAGCGCCAGCGCGATGCCCCTTCCGGCGCCGCGGCTGGCGCCTGTAACAATCGCGATCTTTCCTTCCAAAGGTTTCATGCAAGCAGTGTAGACGGCAATTCATGACACCTGTTGTCATATTTTGCTGATAAAGTTTCCCTATGCGCGGCGATCGTCTGCTTTCCATCCTTCTGGTGCTGCAGGTCGAGCGGCGGGTGACCGCGCGCGATCTGGCCCAGCGCCTGGAAGTCTCCGCGCGCACGATCCTGCGGGATATGGACGCGCTGAGCGGCGCGGGCGTGCCGGTGGTGGCGGAGCGCGGCGTAGGCGGCGGTTGGAGCCTGCTGGAGGAGTATCAAACCCGGCTCACCGGACTGAACGCGGCGGAGATCCAATCGCTGTTCCTGGCGCGGCCCACGCGCTTGCTGGCGGACCTGGGCCTGAGCCAGGACGCCGAAGCCGCGCTCATCAAACTCCAGGCGTCCCTGCCGGCCGCCTCGCGCCCGCAGGCGGATTTCGCCCGGCAGCGCATTCTGGTGGACACGCGCGGCTGGCGCGATCCGGCGGAATCGGTCGCCTGTCTGCCGGTGCTGCTGGACGCGCTGTGGCGGGAGCGGCGGGTGCGATTCGTGTATCAACGCGTGTTGGGCGAAGCCGGCGAGCGCACGGTCGATCCGCTGGGGCTGGTGGCCAAGGGCAGCACCTGGTATCTGATTTCGACGGCCGATGGCGAGCCGCGCACCTACCGTGTGTCGCGCGTGCGCGAGGCCGCGATTCTGGACAGCCCGGCGCGGCGGCCGGCCGGGTTCGATCTGGCGGCCTATTGGGAGCGTTCCGCCGCGGAGTTCCGCGAAAAGCTGCCGCGCTATTACGCCACGTTCCGGGCCGGTCCGGACGTGATGCGATGGGTGCGCTATCGCGGCTGGCGTTTGGAGGAGGAAACCGCCGAGGGCGAAGCGGTGCGGGTGCGGGTGCGGTTCGACGCCGAAGAAGAAGCGCTGCAATTCGCGCTCAGCTTCGGGGCGCGGATCGAGGTGCTCGAGCCGGCTGAGTTGCGGGAGAGGACGGCTGCGGCGGCGGCCGAGATTATGGCGGTTTACCAGCCTTGACAAACCCGGCCGCTTTTTGTAATATTATTCATTGTAGTGAATAATCATTCACAACGAGGTGCCGCCGTGGCTGCTTTCCCCATCTCCCGACAACAAACCACCCGCATCGCCGCCCCGGACCTCCGCCGTGACCTCGACCTCACCGACGACGAACTGGCCGGCCTGCTCGACCTAGCCGCCGACATCAAACAGTCGCCGCGCGCGTACGCCCACGCCCTGGACGGCAAGTATCTCGGCCTGCTCTTCGAAAAAGCTTCCCTGCGCACCCGGCTCACCTTCGAACTGGCCATCAAGCAACTGGGCGGCGATTGCGTTTTCAGCGAAGGCCCGCTGGGCGTGCGCGAACCCGTTAAAGATGTCGCCCGCAACCTGGACCGCTGGGTAGACGCCATTGTAGCCCGCACCTTCTCGCAGGACACTGTCGACGAATTGGCGCACTGGTCTTCCGTGCCGGTCATCAACGCCTTGAGCGATCTGTATCACCCCTGCCAAGTGCTGGCCGACGTTCTCACGCTGAAAGAGCACTTCGGCGAATTCAACGGACTCAAGCTGGCATTCTGCGGCGACGGCAACAACGTGGCGCATTCGCTGATGCTGACCTGCGCGCGCCTGGGTATCGATTTCGCCATCGCCACGCCGCACGGCTACGAGCCGAATCCGGAAATCGTGGCGCAGGCCGACGGCCTCGCGGCCGTGTCCGGTTCCACGCTGCAGCTCACCGACGATCCGGCGGAAGCCGTCGCCGGGGCACACGCCGTCTACACCGACGTCTGGACCAGCATGGGTCAGGAGAAGGAATCCGCGAAGCGGCGCAAGGCGTTCGCCCCGTATCAAGTCAACGAAACGCTGTTTGCGCTGGCCCGGCCGGACGCCGTCTTCATGCACTGCCTGCCCGCGCACCGCGAAGAAGAAGTCACCGATTCCGTCATCGAGCACAGCCGCTCGGTGGTTTTCGATCAAGCCGAAAATCGCCTGCATGCGCAGAAGGCGCTGCTGCTCATGATGCTGGGATAATCACTGGAATATGAACAAACCGAAGAAGGTCGCCCTGGCGTACTCGGGCGGCTTGGATACCTCTGTCATCATCCCCTGGTTGAAGGAGAATTACGGCTGCGACGTGGTCGCGGTATGCGGCGATATCGGCCAGGGCGGCGACGAGTTGACCGGCCTGGAAGCGAAAGCCTTCCGCACGGGCGCCTCCGAAGTACATGTCGCGGACATGCGCGAGGAGTTCGTCACCGAGTATCTGTGGAAACTGGTGCGCTCCGGCGGCGTCTACGAGCACAAGTATCTGCTGGGCACCTCCATCGCGCGGCCGCTGCTGGCAAAGAAACAGGTGGAAGTGGCGCTGGCCACCGGTTGCGACGGCCTGGCGCACGGCTGCACGGGCAAGGGCAACGATCAGGTGCGCTTTGAGCTCACTTACAAAGCGCTGGCGCCGCATCTCGCGGTGATCGCGCCCTGGCGCGAATGGAACATCGTGTCGCGCGAGGACGCCATCGCTTATGCGGCGGCGCACA
The DNA here is from genome assembly GCA_049511415.1 of Bryobacteraceae bacterium. GTDB lineage: Bacteria > Acidobacteriota > Terriglobia > Bryobacterales > Bryobacteraceae > Bog-159. The sequence goes on from JBEKYC010000023.1 coordinate 16,241, forward strand.
ACGTGCCCATCGCGCAATCCACTACCAAGATCTACAGCCGCGACCGCAACCTCTGGCACATCTCGCACGAAGGCGGCGCGCTGGAAGATCCCGCCAACCCCGCGCCGGACGATATCTGGATGCTCACGCGCAGTCCTCGGGAAGCCCCGGACCAGCCCGCGGAAGTCACCATCGGATTCGAAGCGGGCGTGCCCGTTTCGGTGAATGGCGCGCGGCTGACTGGCGTTGAAATCGTGGAGCAGCTCAACGCCATCGGCGGCGCGCACGGCATCGGGCGCATCGACCTGGTGGAGAATCGCTTCGTGGGCATGAAATCGCGCGGCTGCTACGAGACTCCCGGCGGCACGCTGATCTACGCGGCGCATCGCGAACTGGAAGCGCTGACGCTCGATCGGCAGACCTTGCACTACAAGCAGCGCCTGGCGCTCGACTACGCCGAGATGGTCTATAACGGGCTGTGGTTTACGCCGCTGCGCGCGGCGCTGGATGCCTTCTTCGCGGCGGTCAGCGCGCCGGTTAGGGGCGAAGTTACGCTGCAGCTGTACAAAGGCAACCTGGAGCCGGTGAGCCGCAAGTCGCCCAATTCGCTCTACTCGCTGGATATCGCCAGCTTCACCATGGGCGCGTCCTACGATCAGAAGGACGCGCTGGGCTTCATCAACCTGATCGGCCTGCCCATCAAGGTGCGCGCCGCATTGGCTGCCGAAAAATCCGCATGAAACTCTGGGGCGGCCGCTTCGAAACCGGCCCATCCGAAATCTTCGAGCGCTTTTCGGGATCGCTGCACTTCGACCGCCGTCTGATCGGCGCCGACATACAGGGTTCGCAGGCCTTCGCGCGGGCGCTGGAGCAAGCCGGCATCCTCAGCGCCGAGGAGCGCGCCCGCATCGTGGAGGCGCTCGACCAGATCCGCGAAGAAGCCGCCGAACCGGAATTCTTCGCCGGAGCGGAGGATGAAGACGTCCACACCCTAGTCATCCGCAAGCTGAAGGAACATGCCGGCGCGGTGGCGGACAAGATCCATACCGGGCGCAGCCGCAACGAACAGGTTTCGCTCGATCTGCGCTTGTGGCTGCGCGGCGAATGCGACCGCGTGCGCGGGCTGATCGCCGGCGTGATGCAGGCGCTCGTCGATCAAGCCGCCCGCTATCCGGACGCCGTCATTCCCGGCTACACGCACACCCGCCGCGCGCAGGCCGTGCTCTGGCCGCACTATCTGCTGGCCTATTTCGAAATGTTCGCGCGGGATGCCGAACGCTTCGCCGAGGCGCGCCGGCGCACCAACGTGATGCCGCTCGGTTCCGGCGCGCTGGCCGGCAGCGGTTTCCCGTTCGACCGCGAAGCCATGGCGCGCGACATGGGCTTCGCCGCGCTCACCGCCAACAGCATGGACGTTTCCGCGGATCGCGATTTTGCGCTCGATTTCCTGTACGCGGCGTCGGTGACCATGCTGCACCTGAGCCGCCTGTCCGAAGACTGGATTCTGTATTCCGGCGAAGAGTACGGCTGGCTGGACCTGGCCGACGAAGTCACCAGCGGTTCCAGCCTCATGCCCCAGAAGAAGAACCCGGATTCGCTCGAACTGATCCGCGGCAAATGCGGGCGCGTACTGGGCTGCCTCAACTCACTCATGATTACCATGAAGGGCCTGCCGCTGACCTACAATCGGGACATGCAGGAGGATAAAGAGCCGCTGTTCGACGCCGCCAACCAGGTGAGCGGATCGCTCGAAATGGCGCAGGCCGTTATTGCGTCCGCGCGCCTGAATCCGGAGCGTCCGCTGGCCGCCGTGCAGGAAAGCTGGGTCATTGCCACGGATCTCGCCGAAGCGCTGGCGCGCGCCGGAACGCCGTTCCACCAGGCCCATCAACTGGTCGGCAAGCTGGTGCTCGAAAGCGTGCGCACCGGCCGTAAGCCGGCCGACTGGTCCGCCGACGAACTGCAGCGATTCGCACCCGAGTTCACCCCGGACATGGCGCGTCTGCTGGATGCGCGCGCAGGCCTGCGCACCCGCGAGATCGCCGGCGGCACGGGTCCGCAAGCGGTCGCCCAGGCGCTGGCGCAAGCACGCGTGCGGCTCGCGAAGATGGTATGAGCAAAGCCTACCGCCACGGCCAGATCCTCAAAGTCATCCGCGGCAAGACTATTCGCACGCAGGATGAGCTGGCTCGCGAGTTGCAGCAGTCCGGGCTGGCCGCCACGCAGGTCACGCTTTCGCGCGACATTCGCGAACTCCGGCTGGTGAAGACCCAGGACGGCTATCGCGAGATGCTGCCCGAAGAGTCGGGGCCCTCGTTCCGCACGCTGGCCGCGGAATTTCTGCACGACGTGCGGGCCGCGCAGAACCTGGTGGTCCTGCGCACTTCGCCGGGCCACGCCAACTCCGTGGCCGTGGCGCTCGACAACGAAGAGTGGCCGGAGGTGGTGGGCACCATCGCCGGCGACGACACCATCCTGGTCATCGCGTCCGACAACGCCACCGCGGAGTCCGTGCGCAAACGCTTCCTGCAATTGATCGAACGCGCCTGAGCAAATCACCCGGCAACGCAGTGCTTTTCGTGCTTGCAAAATTAAAACAGCTGTTTTAAAATACTGTTTTATCCATGCCGCGAAATCCACGCCCCACTCCGCCGCGCGACCCCACCGAAGAGCGCCTGCTCGAAGCCGCCGGCCACGTCTTCGCCGAAACCGGCTTTCAACAGGCCAAAGTGCGCGATATCTGTGCGCGCGCCAAAGTAAATCTGGCCGCGGTCAATTACCACTTCGGCGACAAGTTGGGCCTGTACAACAAAGTCCTGCGCCGGGCCGCCTGCGTGGCCGGAGATGCCGCGTCCTTCGACCCGGCCCTGTGGCGCCCAGACCCCCAGGCCGCGCTGCGCACCTACGTCCACGGCGTGCTCCAGCAAATGTACGGCGGGGGCCAGCCGGCCTGGCCCGTGCGCATCATGACGCACGAACTGGCGCAGCCCACGCCGGCTCTGGATGGCGTCGTGAACCGGATCATGCGTCCCCGCTACGCGGCTGCCTGCGCCCTGGTGGGATCCATCATCGGCCGCCCGCCGGAAGACCGGACTACGCGCCTCTGTACGCAAAGCGTCATGGGCCAGATCATCATGTACGCGCACGGGCGCGAAGTCCTCAAACGGCTATGGCCGGAACTGAAATTCAATCCGGAAACCCTGTCGGAAATCGCCGATCACATCGCGGCTTTTTCATACGCCGCGCTAAAAAGCTTTGCCCGGCGGCCACGCCCAAAAACATCCGCAGCCGGTCCGCACCGGCCGGGAAAGAGAGTCTCGCAATGAATAAAAAAGCGATCATCCCCATCGCACTCGTATTAGTGATCGGCGCCGTCGTCCTGTGGCGCGTCGTGTGGGCCAAGCCGGGCGGACCGGCGAATGCCGTCTTCCTGAGCGGACGCGTCGAAGGCGATGACTCCGCGGTGTCGTCGAAGGCCACCGGCCGGCTGCTCGAAGTGCGCGTCCGCGAGGGCGACCTGGTGAAGGCCGGAGACATCATCGCCGTGCTCGACGACGCGCAGTTACGCGCGCGCGTGGAAGAGGCGCAGGCTACGTTACAGCAGGCCGAAGCGCATCTGCAAGGGTCGCACCGGCAGATTGCCGTTCTGGAGGAGCAACTCAGCCAGAATACCGTGGAGACCAGCCAGTCCAAGGTGGATGCCAACGGGCGAGTTACCCAGGCGCAGGGTCAGTTGTCCGCCGCCGAGGCCGACCTGGCGCAGCAGGAAGCCGCTTACAAACTGGCGCTGTTCGATCAGGACGCGTACACCCGGCTGGAGAAGACCGGCGCCGTATCCGAGCGCCAGGCGAAACAGGCCGTGACTACAGCGGAAACGCAAGCCGCGCTGGTGGCTTCCGCCAGACGCCGCGTGGAGGCCGCCAAGGGCGGACTTACCGCCGCACAAGCGACTCTGGACAACCCGGACATACGCAGCCTGCAAGCCGACACAGTGCGCAAGCAGATCAGCCTGCAACAAGCCGATATCGAAAGTTCCGCCGCCGATGCCCAACACGCCCGCGCCGCGCTGGAAGAAGCCAGGGACAACCGCAAGGACCTCACCGTCACCGCGCCCTTCGACGGCACCGTAGTCACGCGCACGGCCGAACCCGGCGAGGTGCTCACCGCCGGCACGCCCATCATCACGCTGCTCGATCTGCGCAAAGTCTATCTGCGCGGCTTCATTCCCGAGGGCCAGATCGGCCGCGTCAAAGTCGGCCAGGCCGCGCGCGTATTTCTGGACTCCAATCCCAAGCAGCCGCTGGATGCCTATGTCCTGCGCATCGATCCGCAGGCGACCTTCACCCCCGAAAATACCTACTTCCGCGACGACCGCGTGAAGCAGGTGGTGGGTGTCAAACTCGGATTGAAGGCTGGATTCGGATACGCCAAGCCTGGCATGCCCGCCGACGGCGAAGTCCTCGTCACAGGAGACACATGGCCGCCACCCCCGCGCCAATAATTGTGGGGCAGAGCGCCATCTCCACCCGCGGCCTGCACAAAAACTACGGACCCGTGGAAGCCATCCGCGGCATCGATCTGCACGTCCGCACGGGCGAGATCTTCGGTCTCATCGGACCGGATGGCGCGGGCAAGACCAGCACCTTCCAGATTCTGGCCGGCATCATGGAGGCCAGTTCCGGGGTAGTTGAAGTATTCGGAAAACCCGCCCGCGAGTCGCGTTCCCAGGTGGGCTACCTGACGCAGACCTTCAGCCTCTACCCCGACCTGACCGTCGCCGAAAACATGCGCTACGTGGGCGACCTGCGCCACGTGCCTCCCGCGGAGATTGCCGAGCGCGGCAACCGCTATCTGCGCATGTTCGACATGCACCGCTTCACCAGCCGCCTGGCGGGCCGTTTGAGCGGCGGCATGAAGCAAAAGTTGTCGCTCGCCTGCGCCCTGGTGGCGCAGCCGCAAGTGCTGCTGCTCGACGAGCCCACCACCGGCGTCGACCCCGTCTCGCGCCGCGAATTCTGGGACACCCTCGCGCACCTCTCCGCCGACGGCCTGACTATCGTGGTGGCTACGCCCTATCTCGATGAAGCCGAGCGCTGCCACACCGTGGCCCTCATGCATCTGGGCCAGATCCATCAGACCGGCACGCCGGCCGAATTGCGCGACAGCCTGGGCATGCGGCGCCTCGAGGTCCATACCGATAAACTCGCCGATGCGGAAGACCGGCTGACCGAGGCCGTGAATGGAGTCATTAAAGACGTGCAGCGCTTCGGCGACCGGCTGGACGTGATTGTGCCCGATCCCGCGGCCGGCCGCGCCGCGGTAGAACAGATACTGGCCAAGGCTGGGATCGCGGTGCGCGACATCCGCGTCGCCGATCCCATGCTCGAAAATACTTTCGTCGCGCGGCTGCGCGCCATGGGCCAGGAAGTCCACGTGCCGCCATTTCCGGGGCATCATCCACATCGCAATCTGGCCGGCGAAGTGGCCATCGGCGCTGAGCACCTGACCAAACGCTTCGGCGATTTCACGGCCGTGCACGACGTCAACCTGAACGTGCGCTACGGCGAAGTCTACGGCCTGCTGGGCGCCAACGGCGCGGGCAAGACCACTACCATCAAGATGCTTTGCGGCCTGCTTGAACCGACTTCCGGCACGCCCCGGCTCGCCGGCGGCGAGGGCAGCATTCGCGCCGAATCCGTGCGTGCGCTGGTGGGATATATGTCGCAGAAGTTTTCGCTCTACGACGATTTGGCCATCGACGAAAACCTGGAATTTTTCGCCGGCGTCTATGGCGTGCCGGAAAACGAGATTGCCGAAAAGAAAAAGTGGATACTGGAATTCTCGGGCCTCACCGGGAAAGAGCAGCAGATCACTGGCAGTCTGCCGGGCGGCTGGAAACAGCGTGTGGCCTTCGGCGCGGCCACCATGCATGAGCCCAGCGTCCTGTTCCTGGACGAGCCGACCTCCGGCGTCGATCCCCTGGCGCGCCGCGCCTTCTGGCGCATGATCAACCGCCTCGCCGACATGGGCACCGCCATTCTGGTCACCACCCACTATCTGGAAGAGGCCGAGCAATGCAATCGGCTGGGCTTCATGGTCGCTGGTGAGTTGGTAGCCGAAGGCGCGCCGAGCGCCATCAAAGCCGCGCAGAAGGGGCACCTGCTCGAGCTGCATGTGGACTATCCGCAGCGCGCCGCCGACTTACTGAAGGAACAGATGGACCGCTGGCGCGTGTCCCTGTTCGGCGACCGGCTGCACGTCATCACCGACGACGAGGTGGCGCCGGCCAGCGCGGCGCTTACCGCGAAACTGCGTGATGCGGGCATCGCCATCCGCGACATCCACGAGGAAAGCTTCTCCCTCGAAGACGTGTTCATCGCCACCGTCGAAAAGGCCCGGCAGGAGGGCAAGTTTGCAACCGAGGATTAAGGCGTGGGGCAGACGATCGTTTTTCGTCGTCTGCCCAACTGCGAAGGCGGCAGACCACAAAAGACGATGGTCTGCCCCACGGGAGCCAATCATATGAGACGCATCTTTTCCCAAGCACGCAAAGAACTGACCCAACTGTTCCGCGACCGCCTGGCTTTGGCCCTGGCGCTGCTACTGCCGCTCATCCTCCTGTTTCTCCTCAGCACGGCCATCTCGCTGACGGTGCATGATCTGCCGCTCGTGATTCAGGATCTGGACGGCTCCTCCGCTTCGCGGCGCTTCGCCGACGCCTTCCGCGCCTCCATTTCCTTCCACGTGGTTTCCTGGCCGCCCGACCGCCATCCCGAAGATGCTTTGACCGCCAACGCGGCGCGCGGCATAGTAATCATTCCCAGAAACTTCGGCCGCGACATGGCCCGCGGCGTCCGCACCCAGGTGCAGTTGCTGGCGGATGCCACCGACGCCAATACAGCGCGCATCGTGCAGGGCTACGTCAACCAGGTGACGAATGCGTTCAACCAGGCCAACGGCGTCATGGCGGGCGCCACGCTCGTCGGCGCCCAAGTGCGGCTCTGGTACAATCCCGGCCGCGATTCCCCGAAATTCTATAGCCCCGGCATCTTCGTCATGGGCATCTCCATGTTCCCCGCCCTGCTGGCCGCGCTGGCCATGGCCAAGGAGGGCGAACAAAAGACCATTCTGCAGGTCTATGTTTCCAGCATTTCCGCGCACGAATTCCTGCTCGGCAAGATTCTCGCGTTTATGGTGATCGCCGCCCTGGAATGGATCCTTTCCATGATCAGCCTGCTCACATTCTTCGGACAGCACATCGCCGGCGATCCCACGCCGTTCCTGGTCGGCAGCGTGTTATACGCGTTTTGCGTGGCCAGTTTCGGAACCTGGGTGGGCGCCAGTATCCCGAACCAGGCGGCCGCCATTCAGGTAGTCGCGTTGGGCGGCTTCCTGCTGGTCTTCCTGCTCTCCGGCCTGATCTTTCCCGTCGAGAACATCCCGCCGGGATTGCGCTGGGTCTCCAACATCGTGTGGGGCCGCTATTACATCGAGATCGTCCGCGACGCGCTGTTGCAGGGCGGCGGATGGCCGGCCATGTGGTTTTCCGTTTTCATGATCGCGGTGCTGGGCGCGGTGTTCTATACGCTCGCCTGGTTGACCATGCGCCGCATGCAGGTGAACGCATGACCCGCTTGCACGCCCTGATCAAAAAAGAGTTCGCCCAGATCCGCCGCGACAAGCGCCTGGCCACCTCGCTGATCATTCCGCCCACGCTGCAGATTCTGCTCTTCGGCTTCGCGCTGGATGCCACGGTGTCGAACCTGCGTTTGGGCGTCATCGACTGGAGCCGCACGCCCGAGAGCCGCGAATTGGTCTCCACCCTGACCGAGAGCAAGAGCTTCCGCCTGGGTGGCGACTTCGCCTCCGTTTTGGATATGCAAAATGCCATCAGCCGCGGCAAACTGGATGCCGGCATCGTGGTGCCTTACGAGTTTGCCCGCCAGATCCGCCGCGGCACGCCGGTAGATGTGCAGCTTCTCCTGAACGCCGCCAATGCCAACACCGCGACCATCGCGCAGGGCTATGCCGAGGGCGTGATCCTCTCTTATAACCAGACCCTGGCCGCGGAGGGTATCCGTCCGCGAATCCGTATGGTCGGTGCATCGCCGCCGGACCGCCGCGGCGCGGTGAATTCCGTCACCGCGTTCCTCTATAACCCCGGCCTGGTGAACGCCTGGTTCATCGTCACCGGAACTTTCGGCGTGCTGCTGATCTTGAACGGTTCGCTGGTAGCTTCCACCGCCATGATCAAGGAGCGCGAGCGCGGCACCGTCGAGCAATTGTTGATGACCCCCGCCAGCACCACGGACATCGTGATCGCCAAGATCGTCCCCCTGTTCTTTTTGCTGCTGGTAATGGCCACCTTGGCCATCGTCATCATGCGCCTGTTCTTCGCCGTGCCGGTGCGCGGCAGCCTGATCCTGCTGGTGCTCAGCGCGGCGCTGTGCATTCTGTGCGGCATCGGCATCGGCACCTTCGTCGCGACCTTCACCAAGTCGGCGCAACAAGCGCAGATGACGGCCTTTTTCATCAATCCGCCGCTGGCGACCCTGTCGGGATCTTTGACCCCGGTGGAAGCCATGCCCTCCTGGATGCAGCCCATCACCTGGCTGAACCCCATCCGCCACTTCGGCATCATCGCGCGCGCCACTCTGATGAAGGGCAGCGGTTTGGATGTGCTTTGGCCTAATTTCCTGGCCCTGGTCGGCTTCGCGCTGGTGCTGCTGGCGCTGAGCGTCTGGCGTTTCCGTAAACAACTTGGATGACACCATCATGAACATTCGCCTTCTTCTGCCAGTTATCTTCGCCTGCGCCGCACTACTCGAAGCGCAGTCGCCGCCACCCCAAGGCACGCCCGCCGCTCAATTGCCGCTCTCCGGACGCGGCGGGCAGGGCGGTTCCGTCAACACCGTCGAGACGCCCGTGCCGGGGGTCACGTCCAGCGTCAACACGCTCAACACCTCCGTCCAGGTACAAGGGCCATACACCGGCAGCATTCCCGGAGCCGCCAAGCCCTTTTCCGGCAAGCTATCGTTGCACGATGCGGTGGCGCGCAGTCTGGAATACAACCTGGGCACGGAAGGCCTCACGCAGGCCATGCGGCAGGCGCGCGGCCAAGCCCGCGTGGCGCGCAGTGCGCTGCTGCCGAACCTGAACAGCTATCTCCGCGAATCCGTGCAGCAGACCGATCTGGCCGCCTTCGGACTGCGCCTCAGCCTGCCCATCCGCGGTTTCACCATCCCTACCGTCGTCGGCCCGTACAACTACTTCGATCTGCGCGCCACCTTGACGCAAACGGTGGCCGACCTCACCGCGCTGAACAACTACCGCTCCGCGCAGGAACTCGTCAAGGCCAATGAAGCCGCCCTGCGCGACGCGCGCGACCTGGTGGTGCTGGCGGCCGGCGGCGCGTATTTACAGGTGATCGCCGCCCAGGCCCGCGTGCGCTCCGGCCAGGCGCAGATCGATACGGCGCAGGCCATCTTCCAGCAGACGCAGGACCGCCGAAAAGTAGGACTGAATCCGCAAATCGACGTGAACCGCAGCCAGGTGCTACTGCAAACCCAACAGCAGCGGCTCATGTCGCTGCAGAACGATCTGGCGAAGCAGAAAATCAATCTGGCGCGCCTGTCCGGTTTGCCCCCCAACAGCGATTACGAGATCACCGACGAGGTGCCGTTCTCGCCCGCCCCTGATCTTAGCCTGGAGCAGGCGCTCAAACAGGCCTTCGAGAATCGCGCGGACCTGCAATCGGCCGAAGCGCAGGTGCGCGCCGCCGAACGCGTGCGCAGCGCCGCAAAATGGGAACATCTGCCCTCGCTGGCCCTGTCCGCCGACTACGGCGCCATCGGGGTCAATCCGGGCCAGTCCCACGGCACTTTTACTTTCGTGGGTACGCTGCGCATCCCGATCTGGCAAGGCGGACGCATGGAAGGCGAAGCCCAGGAAGCCGATGCCGCGCTGGGGCAGCGCCGCGCCGAGCTGGCCGACGCCCGTGGACGCATCGAAGCCGACGTGCGCGATGCGTTTCTGGATCTGGAAACCGCCGCCCACCAGTTGGATGTCTCGCGCAACAACCAGCAGGTGGCCCGGGAGACCCTGGCCCTCACCCGCCAGCGTTTTGAAGCGGGCATCACCGACGCCGTGGAAGTGACTCAAGCCCAGGAGTCCGTGGCGTCCGCGGATCTGGACTACATCACCAGCCTCTTCGCCCACAACCTGGCAAAAGTGGAGCTGGCCCGCGCCACCGGCAATGCCGAACAGCATCTGGGCCAATTCCTACACATGCCCTAGCCAAGGCAAACGAGGCAACCGGAATCACCGCGTCTCCCCCTCGCCGCGTCGCCCCCTCCTAACATCGACGCCTTCCGTCGATGTTGGCGCGCCCCGCGCGCCGGAAGCCTACCGCGCGTTCTGCCGCAGCCATTCCTTGAAGGCGTCGCGATATAGGGTGATGCCCTTGCGCGAGTACCGCAGGTAGCCTTCCCTGCGGAACTGATTCATATAGTGCGTGACAATCTCGCGCGAAGTGCCCACGTACTGCGAAAGCAGTTCGTGCGTGAACGGCGCCATATTCGTCGATCCATCCGCCTCGGGCGTGCCCAGCCGCTCGGAAAAGCGGATCAGCGAACGCGCCAGCCGGCGGGCGATATTGTCCACCGAAAAACTCTCGATGCGCTGCCCGAAATCGATCGTCCGCTGCACCAGGATCTGCAGCAGCGCCACCGCCAGGCGCGGCCGTTTGCCCACGATGTCCTCGATCTCCGCGGTGGTCCAAGTCATCAGCTTGGTGCCTTCCAGCGCCGTGGCCGATTCGGCCCGGTGGGGCAGATTCAAAAGCGCCGATTCCCCGAAAAACTCGTCCGTTTGATAAATGTCCACTACCACCTGATGGCCGTCTTCAGCCATCCGGGATACCTTGACCTTGCCTTCGATCACCAGATATAAGCTGGTGGAGGGTTGGTCCTGACTGTAAATGTTCTGACCCTTCTTGTACTCCACGATTGTCGAGCACGGCAGATGGGCCAATGGATCTTCCAGCGTTCTTTGAGGTGCGATCACTCTCGCGGTACTTGCCATATGCATTCCTCCAAAACTGTCTTGATTTGATGTCATTTGGGTTGCGCCTCCGATGGAGCACAGGTCTGCGAAACGGTCTTCAGACTTTCTACGGTCAGGACCGGCAGCGGCTGATCGTCCGAGAGCCGTCCCTGGACCGTAACCTTCTCGCCCATGTGGCGTGCGAAATTATCCTCCGCCGATCCAGCCGCGGGGCGCAAGCGGGCTGTCGGCTTCAAATCCCGATCGTTGGTGAGCACGTATTCTCCGTCGCGCTCGTCCACGCAGCCGGTCAAAGAAGTCTTCGCGGCTTTGCTGGTTTGCGCCGAACACGCCATCGCGCTCGCCGCAAGCACCAGGAAAACCAACAGATTTCGCATCGACTCCTCTCTTCCGCGCCTTTAGAGCATTCCGCGTGCCATTCGTGATATTCCTACCGTGGCGCTCAATACACTATGAAACCCAGTATCCCGGCGTGCAGTTTCGCACGATTTGCGAGAAATGTACTGTGTAGACCTTGCATCGATGTGCAGGATTTGTTGCGTGTCGCCCGCTTATCATGAAAAGACTGGACATGCGTTATCTGCTGTTTCTCCTCGCCATCCCCATCTGCGCTGTCGAATATTCGGCTCCCGCCGGCATCCGCCCGGCATTGCGGCGCCCCGGCGCGGCCAGCATTCTGCCCGGCGGACGCATCATTTCACCGCTGGGAAAGCAATACATTACCGGCCCAGGCCCGTTTGGACTGGCGATCAGCGCCAGCGGAAAATCGCTGGTATCCGCCAATAGCGGCCCAGACCGGTTCTCCCTGACCGTGCTGGAGCAGGCCAAGGACGGCAACTGGCAGGTCCGCCAGTTGTTCGCACCCCGGAAGCGGAAGCCCGAAGGCCCCCAAGACAAAGACAAAGGTAAAGACAAGGACGATGACCAGTGGCACAGCGTCTTTATGGGCCTGGCATTCGCCGGCGAGCGCGCCGTGTATGCCTCCGAGGGCAACACCGGCCGCGTCCGCCTGATCGACCTCGGCGCCGGCGACTCCAAACGAAACTATGACTTAAACCAGGATGGCTTCACCGATAGCTTCACCGGAGATCTGGCCTACGATGCCGATCGCGGCATCATCTGGGTCTTGGATCAGGCCAATTTCCGCCTGGCTGCCATCGACGTGCGCAAGCACCACGTGCTGTCGTCCGTGCGGCTCGGCCGCCTGCCCTTCGCCCTGGCGCTTTCCCCCGATAAGCGCAAAGCCTATGTTACGAACGTCGGCGTCTTTGAATATCGGGCCATCCCCGGTATCGATCCCCATGACTTGCGCGATACGGGCCTGCCTTTTCCGGCCTTCGGCTTTCCTTCCCCGGAATCCCGCGCCGGCACCCGCGTTGAAACCGGCAAGGGCCCCGTGGACGTGCCCGCCTTGGGAGATCCCAATGTGCGCGAATCGAATTCCCTGGCTGTAATCGACCTGAACGATCCAGCAGCGCCCAAACTTGAGACGTTCATCCGCACCGGCCTGCCGTTCGGCGACGGAATCGACGGCGGCAGCAGTCCGTCCGGCGTGGTCGCCACCGCCGACCGCGTGTTCGTCTCCAACGCGCATAACGATTCCATTACCGTGATCGATCCCAAATCCAACAGCGTGGCCGGCCAGATCGAGATCCGCATTCCCGGTCTCGAAAACGTGCGCGGCGCGCTGCCCATCGGGATGGCTTTCGATCCGTCCAGCGGCTGGCTGCTGGTGGCCGAAGCGGGCATCAATGCCGTGGGGGTAATCGACACCGCCCAATCCAAGCTCATTGGACATCTGCCCGTAGCCTGGTTCCCCAGTCAGGTGCTGGTCGACCGCGGACGCGTGTTCGTCGCCAATGTGAACGGACCCGGCACCGGCCCCAACGTCTGGCAGGATGCCTTTCCGGTGAGCCCGGACGCTTCCCCCGCGTTCATCGGCACCATGCGCCGCGGCAGCATCTCGTCCTTCGCCCTGCCGGATGCGGCGGAGCTGGCGGAGGCGAGCCGGACGGTGATGGATAACAACGGTCTGCGGCCGCGCGACGAAACGCCCGGCGCGCTCCCCGACGCCGTGAAATACGTGGTGCTCATCGTGAAGGAGAATCGCACTTACGATGAAGTCTTCGGCGACATCATGCGCCTGGCCAACGGCACTTCCGTGATGGGCGCTCCTGCCATCGCGCGCTTCGGACGCCTCGGTCACGCGGCGGGCAAAGGCAACCGCCTCAGCCTGCAGCGTGTGGACGTCACCCCCAATCACCACACCATGGCGCTGCGCTGGACCTTCAGCGACAATTTCTACGCCGATTCGGAAGTCAGCGTGGACGGGCATCACTGGCTGGTGGGCGCCTACCCGGATGCCTGGACCGAATCGTCGTTCCGCGCCTCTTACGCCGATGCCCGCGATTTCCGCTTCCCCACCACCGCGCCCGGCCGCTTCCTCTTCGCCGGCGGCAATTCATCGGTGCATCCCGAAGAGCAGCCGGAGGGCGGCACCATCTGGCATCACCTGGCGCGCCACGGCGTCTCATTCCGCAACTACGGGGAAGGATTCGAACTGGCCGGCGGCGACGAAAGCCCCGGATACAAACCCACCGGCGCGCGCTTCGTCACCAACGTGCCCATGCCGGAGCCGCTCTTCAGCCATACTTCGCGCGATTACCCCATGTTCAACACCAACATCCCGGATCAGTTCCGCGCCACCCAATTCATCCACGAGATCCAGGAAAAGTACGTGAAAGGCGGCGAGCCGTTTCCGCATTTCATCTTCATACACCTGCCCAACGATCACATGACCGAGCCGCGTCCGCAGGATGGCTACCCATACGAGGCGTCGTACGTGGCCGATAACGACTACGCCCTGGGCCGCATCGTGGAGTTTCTGTCGCAGACGCCCTGGTGGCGGGAGATGGCCATCTTCGTCACCGAAGACGACGCCCAGGGCGGCCGCGACCACATCGACGCCCACCGTACGGTCTTCATCGGGATGGGGCCGTATTTCAAGCGCGGCTATGTCTCGCACGTCAACACCAGCTTTCCTGGAATGCTGAAGACCATCTTCCGCCTGCTGGGCCTGCCGCCCTTGAACCTGTTCGACGCCGTAGCCAGCGACTTGAGCGACTGCTTCACCAGCACGCCGGACTACGAGGGCTACCACGTCCAACCCGAGGACAAGCGCCTCTTCGATCCCGCCGCCGCGCGCGAACCGTTGGACCCCAAGCCGTCGATCAAAATGGACGACCCCGCCGAAGTGGTGCGGTAGAAAACCATCGAGTTCTCCGGGTTTGTGATGGCGTAAATGATCTTGAAGCAGTGCTTAACGACAATGTTATCAATACTTTACTATTGACACAACTGGACACGCTTGTTATGCTTTAAGCATGGGAGGCATGACATATACCTCATCAAGGCATCTTGGCTAGCCCCGCATATTGTGGCCTGGTTTAGTCCGAAGAACCGGCAAATTGATAACCTGAAACTTCAGAAGCTCCTGTATTACGCCCAGGCGTGGCATCTGGCAATTTTTGGCACGCCAATACTTGCCGAGCAGATTGAGGCGTGGGTTCACGGTCCCGTGGTTCCAGAGGTCTTCCGCCTGTACAGGGATTACCAGTGGAACCCAATTCCCGCAAGTGTCCCAAGCGGCCAACTTCCCACGGGGCTCGGAAAACACGTGACCGAAGTGCTTATGGCATACGGCGACTTCACCGGGTTGCAGCTAGAACGGCTTACGCACAGTGAACGCCCCTGGCAAGCGGCCCGCGGCGGGTTGCCGCCCGATGCGCCCTCGCATAACGTGATCACGCACCAATCGATGAAGGAATATTATCGAGCTCGCATGAATGGCTAAAATGGGCGGGTCCGGCCGGACGCTCCGCCCGTTACGCACACTGACGTTTTCCTTTAAGCATCTGGACCTGACTCACCGCAAATTCAAGTCAGAAGATTGCACGCTCCAATTCTGGAACAGCCTGCTATCCGCCTTGAAGTATTTTAGCGAGCGGACTGTAGAGGATTTTCGCGATATCGACCATAGTGAACATCGTCACTTCATTGATTTCCGGGAGACATCCGAACCCTCCGGGTTCGGAATTGGGGCCACTGACGACGTTGACCTTTGGCAGCAACCCTGGCAATTTGCGCTGGAACCGGATCCATGCGCCGCCGAAGTCGCTGTGGCGAGTGCATGGCGTAATAATCAGCGACACGTTTTACCTGATCTGGCTGGATCCAGACCATAAACTCTCTTCATTACCGTCGTCGTGAAATCTTGATTTAAGACGCCTTTAGGACCCCGCCCGTAGCGGCAATCTGCTCGAACACAACGAAGTAGCCGGAGCGCGTCAAGCAGGCGCTCCCCCGCATGACGCGCGTGTCTCGCGTTAATCCTACCGCCGCTTCAACGCCTCCAACTCCTCCAGCGTGCGCGGCCAGTCCTTGCCCAGCAGCCGCGACAGCCCCCGGTCCGCCAGCACCTTGCCGCCTGTCTGGCAGCGCGCGCAATAATCCGTCTCGTTGTCCGCGTAGCGGATGCGCTGTACCGGCTCGCCGCACCGCGGACAAGGTTGTCCATAACGCCCGTGTACCGCCATGCCATCCCGGAACGCCGTGACCTTCTCCGGAAACTTGCCGCGTGCCTCGGCGCGCAGCCGGTCGAGCCACAGCCGCAGTGTATCGCGCGTGGCGGCGTACAAGCGCGCCATCTCTTCCGCCGTGAGCTTCTGCGTCTGCGCGATCGGCGAGAGCCGCGCCGCATGCAGAATTTCGTCCGAATAAGCATTGCCGATGCCGCTGAACGTGCGCGGATCGGTGAGCGCGCGCTTCAGCGTATGATTCTCCGCGGTCAACACCTCCCGAAACGCACCCAAATCCGCTGCGAACACATCGATGCCACCCGGATCGAGCCCCCGCAACCCCTCCTCGCCGCGCACCACGTGCAGCGACGCCCGCCGTTTGCTCCCGGCCTCGGTCAGCGTCAGCGTGCCGTCCGCAAAATCCAACGCCGCCAGATTCTGGCGGCCGCCCAGCTTCGCCCCCGCTGCGCGCCAATGCAGCCGTCCCGCGATCATCAGGTGCAGCACCAGCCAGATATCGCCCTCTACCCCGATCGCGATGCGCTTGCCCACCCGCCGCAGGCCGCTCACCGTGCGCCCCTCCGCCTCCGCCGGCGCAGGCTCCATTGTCCGCAATAGAAAAGGATTGCCCAGGCGCACGCGCTGCAGCGTTTGCCCCATCACCCGCGGCTCCAGAGCCTCCAGGTACGCGGCGATATCCGGCAGTTCCGGCACTTATTCTTTGCCCAGCCAGCGCAGGCGCGCCACGAAGTGGCGTCCCTCACTCGAGTAAAACGTCAAAAAGTTCGGCGATTCCACAATGTTATTCACCACCGTCGGGTTGCGGTGATCGGTCAAGTTATCCACCCCGCCGCGCAAAGCGAAACGATACTTGCCGAGATGCAGACGCCATTCCAGGTATAGGTTGATATTAAAATAGTCCGGGTACCGCAAGGAGTCCGGCGCGCCCACTAACTGCCCGTTGTCGTGCTGTATGGAGAACGGAAATCCGGTGCGCTCTTCAAACAGGTAAGCCACCGCCCAGTTCTTCCAGAATGTGGGCAGATATCCCCAGCTCAGGAACCGGTTCGGCGCGTCCCATGGCAACGGACCGGCGTTGTCCGATCCGATCAGCAAGGTCTGTTGCAGGGATGGGTCCAGCACTTCGTTCGAATGCGTGCGCGAGCGCGTGTAGCTGGCCATCCACTCGTAGCGCCCTCCCAGAGTCTGGTGAACGATCACTTGCGCAGCGGCATATTCATCGTGCCGCGAGCTGGTCAAGGTGAAAATCTGCTCGATGTTCTCCGCATGATACTGGCTGGCGATCTCCGCCGGCGCCGCTATGGGCGCGGGCAGCGTATTCACATACGCGAATCCGTCCCCGCCCCGCTTCCGGTGCAGATTGAAGCTGGCGCGTATGTGCCGCCGAAACTGGTGATCCACCCCGAAGCTCCAGTTCTGATACAGCGGCGCCTTCAAATGTTCGCTGGGCAAAGTATAGTAAGACAGCGCGTCCGGCAGCACCAGCGCGCCGGTCGGCGCGTAAATATCGGTAATTGTGTACTGGTCGAGCGGCCGCACGAAAAGCTGGATGATCGTAGGATCGTACAGCACCGCGAAGCCCGCCGAAATCCGCGTATTGCCCGAACGGGTTGGCGAATAGGAGATCGCCGTCCGCGGCGACCACAGCCATCGCCGCAGAATCTCGTCCCAGTCCTCCCGCACGCCTAATTCCAGAAACAGGTTCTGACGCGCCTGCCAGTGATCCGTTATATACGACGACGCACTCAGGCTGGGCCGGTTCACATCGCCGTTCCCCGCGAATGTCACGGAGCGCAGTAAGTTGTCACTCACCCCGTAGAGATCGTACCCGGTCCGGCTGATGAACTGCGAGTAGTCCAGCCGGTCCACATCCACGCCTGTTTTCAGTTGATGCGTGCCCGCGAAATGCCAGCTTGGCAGAAACAGGTTCGTTAATAACTGCCCGCGCCGCGATTGTTGCGTGGAATTGATGAAGTTATAACCGCTGGTGCCCGTCGGCGTGATGATATAAGTGCCCTCGCCGAAAGGCACCAGCCGCGCCACCGTGGACATTTCCGCGAAGCCGATTTCCAATAGTGTGCCGCGCGCCACATAGATCTGATCCTTGAGCGAGACGAAATAAGTGCGCCCGCGCTGATCGAGCGTCGTCGAAGGCGGACTCAATGCGCCTAGCCCCAGTTCCGTGGCCCGCAGATAATTCACCAGAAAGTCGCTGTACAGAATGTTGGACGGAGTTATATTCACCTGTGTATGCAGTATGTTGCTGCCCTGCAGCGAAGTGGTTGTATTCTCATCCTTGGGCAGCCCCGGAATCACGTCGACGTTGTAATCCGCATCCAGGCTGTCGGCGAACCACGCGCGCCCCGTGACGAACGGGCCCGAAAAATTCAGCCGCGGCGTCCAGTCGCCCAGATGTGGGCCGCCTGCCGTGCTGAATCCGGGAAAGAAATTCGTCGCCGAATAGCGGAACTGATCGTCGCCCGTCTGAGTCTTGATCTGCAGCGTTCCCGCCGAGCCCTGCCCGTATTCGGGCGAGTACCGTCCGCTCAGGTAGTCGAGCGCGCTCACCGCTTCCACGCTCACCGTGGTCAGCAGGGTTCCCGTCAGCGGATCGCTGATGTTGAATCCGTCCAGCAGATAGTTGGTTTGGTTCTCGCGTCCGCCATCGAAATGCAGGCCGCCCGTCGCATCTTCCACTTGGCCCGGAATCAGCGCCATGGCCTCGCGCAGACTGTGCGTGGAAGGATACGGGATATCCATGATCTGAATTCCCGTCAGTTCCCGCTCCGACTGCGTCTGCTCTACGTCCAAAGTTTCCGGCGTAGCGTTGACGTCCACCGATTGCAGCACCTCTTTCGCGTGGTTCAGGATCAGGTCCACCGGCCCCATGCCCGCGCTGATGCTGACCGCCAGGTTCTTCACGGAAAGATATCCCGCCTGCGTGGCCCCGAAGAAATACTGCCCTTCGGATGGAACATCCAGATGGAATCCACCGGTCGGGCTGGTGGTAGCGTGCCACTCCGCTCCCGCCGCATCGCGCACCGTGACGTCCACGCCGGCGATGCCGGCCTCATTCTCGTCAATCACGCGGCCCGTCACTGCGATTCCGGCAGCCTGCACCGGGAGCGACAAAAGCAGTAGCGCCAAACACCAGCCTTTCACCAGTTCTCCAGGTTTCCATTATCCCCCCGTCTGGACGTTTTCATAGCCGAGAATAGAACTATGGGGTCTGCACCGGACGCGGCCGTCGCCATTGTGCGCGCCGCTGCCACCCAATCCGTCTTGCTGATCCGCCGCGCCGAACGCGCCGAAGATCCGTGGTCCGGACATTGGTCTTTCCCGGGCGGCCGCCGCGACGCCTCGGATGCCGACTTGCTGCATACCGCTCTGCGCGAGCTTTGGGAAGAGTGCGCCATCCGCATCGCGTGCGAGCAACTGCTGACCGCGCTGCCCCCGGCTGTGGCGCGCCGCAGGGTCGGACGCTTCCTGCAAGTCGCGCCCTTCGTTTTTAGCGTGGATGACGAGATACCCGCCGTGCCCGATCCGCGTGAAGCCGTCGAGGCCGTCTGGGTGCCCTTGCGCCGCTTGCGCGATCCCGCGCGCCACGTCCTGCGCCATGTTCCCGGCGTGCCGCCTGAAATTCTGTTTCCGGCGATCGAACTGGGCGCGGCGCCGCTTTGGGGGTTCACTTACCGCCTGATCACCGCCTGGCTGGATCTGTTACCGAATGACCCCGCCGCCGCGGGATTCCACGCCGCGCGCACCGTGCTCCATCGTCTGATCGCGCACGGCTGCCAGGTAGTTCACGAATGGCAGGATGGTGATGGTCCCCAAGTCGCCGCGGTGCGCGGCGCGATTCCCGTAGACCAAATGTTGGCCGAATTATCCATCCCCGGCGACCAGATCCCGCACGTCAATATGGTGGAAGTGTACCCCGACCGCATCCGCATCGTGGGCTTGGCGTTCGAGGAATACATCATCCGCCGCGATGAGGAGGGCGGACTTTAGTCCGCGCGGGACTTTAGTCCCGCCCCAAACTGCCGCACCACGTTCTTCATCAACTGCAGACCGTAGTCGCCCGCCGAAGTCAGAATCGACTCCGGATGAAATTGCACCGCCTCCACCGGCAACTCCCGATGGCGCAGCCCCATGATGACCCCGTCATCCGATTCCGCCGTCACCTCCAGGCATGCCGGAAAAACTTCCCGCACCGCGAACAGCGAATGATACCGCCCCACCTGAAAACGCTCCGGCAGCCCCTCAAACACGCCCGCGCCCCAATTTTTTACCCACGATGGTTTGCCGTGCATGGGATATCCCAGCACGCCCAAAGTGCCGCCAAAAGCCTCCACCACGCCTTGCAGCCCCAGACATACGCCGAACACCGGCACGCCCAGCCGCACTGCCTGCCGCACCAGTTCCGGCACGCCGAACTCCATGGGACGCCCCGGCCCCGGCGAAATCAGAATCATGTGCGGCTTCAGCTTCCCGATCAGCTCCACCGGAAATCCGGCGCGATATGTCACCACTTCGGCGCCCGTCTGCCGCGCGTAATTTGCCAGCGTGTGGATGAAACAATCGTCGTTATCCACTAGCAGCAGCCGCGTGCCCTGGCCCACTCCCTCTTCCACATGCGCCGCTGGGTGCGCCGCCGTGCTCCCGTTTGCTCCGACCGTGCGGAAAAAGCCGGTGGCCTTCAGATGGCATTCGCGATCCTCCATCTCGGGCACGGAATCATAAAGCAGCGTGGCGCCCGCCGGATAGCGCGCCACGCCATCCCGCAAATACGTCGTGCGGATCAGGATGCCGGTATTCATGTCGCCGTTCAGCGTGATCATGCCCACGGCGCCGCCATACCAGCCGCGCGCATCTTTTTCCAGGCCCTCGATGGCCTGCGCCGCCGCCTTCTTCGGAGCGCCCACCAGCGTCACGGCCCACATGTGGCTTAGAAACGCGTCCAGTGAATCGAAGCCCTCTTTCAAGTACCCTTCCACGTGATCCACCGTGTGGAACACGCCCGCGTAGGATTCGATCAGCCGCCGCCCTATTACCTTCACCGACCCCGCGTCACACACGCGCGATTTGTCGTTGCGGTCCACGTCCGTGCACATGGTCAGCTCCGACTCTTCCTTGGTCGACCCCAGCAACTCGCGTATGTTCTCCGCATCCCGCATCGGATCGCCCGTGCGCTGCGCCGTGCCTGCAATCGGGCAAGTCTCGACGCGCCGCCCTTCCACGCGCACGAACATCTCCGGCGATGCGCCGATCAACTGTTCTTCTCCCAACTGCAAAAGAAACTCGTACGGGCTCGGGCTGGCGCGCTGCACCCGCTCGAACAGAGACGAGGCACTGCCGGAGTAAGGCGTGCTGAACGTCTGCCGCAACACCACTTCGTAATAGTTGCCGCAGCGCATCCCCTCGCGCACCCGCTCCACCTTGGCCATGTACTCTTCGCGCGTGTGATCCGAAACGATCGGCCCCGCCTCGCGTTCCGGCGCCGGCGCGATGGGCTCCGCCGTCCGCTCCAGGCCCAGCGTCGCAAAACCTTGCCGCTCGAAATCGTACTGATAGCGCTCGATCTGCTCCTTCTTGCGATCCATGAAGTGGATCTCGTCGCAAAGAAACAGATGCAGATCTTTGTGTCCGTTGCGCGCCAGCTTCTTCTTGATGGGCTCGAACTGGAACAGTAAGTCGTAGCCGAATGCGCCGGCCAGCGCCAGCCGGCAGTTCTCTTCGCCGCGGAACTCTTCGATCAGCGCGCGCAGTATCGAAAACGCCGATGGCTGCTTGCTGCGCTCCTCTTCCGGAAATAAAACCGGCAGCGGTTTCAATCGGCCCACCAGCACGCCCTTCTCGCAGGCGAATGAATCCCAGTGCGGATGGCTTTCCAGCACCGGCAGCAGAATCTGATTGAGAATTTCGCCGCGCATATTCAGCGGACGGAATTCCACCCGCCGGTCGTAAGACACAATCTCCAGCGGCGGACGCGTGGCGGCGATATCCCAGCGTGAGTAGCGCCCCGGAAATTCGTATCCGGAAGACAGATAAATCCCGCGATGGCAGTCGAGATCGCGCAGCAGGTGTTTCAGGCCCCTGCCATAACTCACCTTGGTGACTGTGCGTGTGACTGCGATCCCGTGCGGAGTGGTATAGCTCAATTCACGCATGATCCAACACCCAAACCGAGACTCTTGGCTCAGAATACCACGCGGCAATAACGCGCCGGAGGGCGGGCTTCAGCCCGCGCGGGACTTTAGTCCCGCATGCTACTCTTGCATTCATCGCTTATGTACCGTAGAGAAGTTCTAAAAGCCGGAGCCGTGCTGGCCGCTGGCGCCGCGCTGGCCCGATCGCAATCCGCCCCCGCGCCGAAGGCCCGCATCACCAGCTCCGTCATGCTCTGGACCCTCAAGGGTTCCTTCGAAGAGAAGCTCGAAATTGCCGCGCGCGCCGGCCTGCAGTCGGTCGAGCTGATCGGCGAGTATGCCCAGTGGAGTGACGCGGACATCGCGCGCGTCAAGAAAACCGCCGCTTCGTTTGGTCTCGGCATGGATGCGCTATTGGGCTCACCCGACTGGGGCAAGCGCCCCGTCTCCATGGTCGACCCATCCCATCGCGATGCCTTCCTCGTCGACGTGCGCAACGCCATCACCTTCGCGCGCAAGCTTGAAATCCCGCGCATCATCCTCATGAGCGGCAACGCCATCCCCGGCCGCACGCACGAAGAACAATATGCCAGTCTGCTCGAAAGCGCCCGCCGCGCCGGCGACCTGGTAGCCGAAGCCGATCTCACTGCCATCGTCGAGCCGCTCAATTCGCTCGTCAATCACAAAGGCTTCTTCCTCACCACCTGCACCGAGGGTCTGAAACTGGTCCGCGAAGTGGACAATCCTCACGTGCGCCTGCTGTTCGATCTTTACCACGAGCAGGTCCAGCAGGGAAACGTCATTCGCACGCTGACTGAAGCCGCACCCTTCACCGCCGTCTTCCACGTAGCCGATAACCCCGGACGCAACGATCCCGGCGCAGGCGAAATGAATTATCCGAATATCTACAAAGCCATCCAGAAAACCGGATTCGCCGGCCACTTAGCCATGGAGTATCTCCCGCTGGGGGATCCGGTAACCAGCCTGACTAAGTCCATCGACGCCTTCCGCTCCGCCATTGCCATATAATTGGACTTCACCGCATGCGTCATGCAATCCTGCTCTTGCTGTTGGTTGCTGGTATCGGCAAGGCCGCGGATCAAACCGAAACCTTCACCCGTATCTCCAAACAAGCCGCCGACGCCCGCGAACAGGGCCGCATCCCCGACGCCCTAAACCTCTATCGTCAGGCCGTCGCCCTGCGCCCAACCTGGAATGAAGGCTGGTGGTATCTCGGCATGCTGCTCTACGACCAGGACCAGTATCCCGCCGCCCGCGACGCCCTGCGCCAGCTCGTCACCCTCGACACCAAGGCCGGTCCGGCCTTCGCCTTCCTGGGCCTTTGCGAATACCAAACCAAGGAGTACGCCCGCGCGCTCTCCGACATCAACCAGGGCCGCCGCCTCGGCTTGGGCGGCGACGCCGAGACCCGCCGTGTCGTCTTGTACCATGCCATCCTCCTGTACACTCGCTTCGGGCAGTATGAATCCGCTCTGCAGGTGTTGGAAAAGGTAGTCAAACTCGGAGAGATTACGCCCGCCTTGGTCCGCGCCGCCGGTCTCGCCGGACTCCGCCGGCCCGTCGCGCCCGAAGATGTGCCGTCAGCCGGGCAGGATCTCGTCGACCGCGCCGGCCGAGCCGTCTGCGCCGTCGCCGCCAGTAATCCCGCGGAGGTGCGCAAGTACTTCGCCGATCTCCTCGATCATTATCCCAACGCGCCCAACGTGCATTACGTCTATGGATCGTTCCTGCTCTCCACCGACCCCGACGCCGCCTTGCGCGAGTTCCAAAAAGAGCTGGATCGCGATCCGAAAGACAGCGAGGCCTTGGCCACCATCGCCCTGCAATACGAGCAGCGCGGCGAGGCCGACGAGGCCATCTCCTATGCCCGGCGCGCGGTGGCCGCCGACCCGAAATTCTTCGCCGCGCACGGCGTTCTCGGCAGGCTGCTGGCCAACTCCGGCCAAGTTGAAAAGGGTGTGAAGGAATTGGAAATCGCCCGAGGACAAGCTCCCGATAGCCCCCAGGTACATTTCTCGCTCGCGGCCGCCTACGTGCTGGCCGGCCGCAAGGCCGACGCCGCCCGCGAGCGTGCCGAATTCGTGCGCCTCAAACAATTGGCAGACGATACCCTCGGCAAGTAAACGCTAAGCCGGCGTCAGATAAACAGATCTGCTCCGACGTGAAAGAAAGCGGCCAGTTTCTTGGCTTGATCCTTGCTGATGGCCCGTTTCCCGGACAGAATCTCAGAAACCCGCCCCTTTGACCCCACCACCGGCCAAAGAGCCGTGGATTTCAACCCGCGCTGTTCCAGCAGAAATGCGACCATCTGGTTCGGTGGGACCGAAGGTAGCGGGTAGTGCTGCTCTTCAAAATCGTGCGCCAAATCGGTCAGCAACTCCAGCAGAGCCTCTTCCTCCGCGGTCAAGTTCCGCTCCCCCTTTGCCAGCAGGCCTTCGATGATCGCCAGTACCCGGTCGTTCTCGTCCTCGGACTTGATCACTGCCGGAAGCGCTTTGGCGAGCAATCTTCCGTAGCGCTTCGTGTCCAGATCCACCATGCCGGTGCTCATGTCATCCATGCTCCCCTCTCGTATTCCCGATGGGCCAGGTTCCCATAAGGGGAACTTCCTTCAAGCCGTGGGCAAGCATGGTGTCGGTCACGCCTCCTCACAAAAATCCTGCGGCAGCTATGGCGTGTGCGCGGCGCGGTAAGCCAATTGCGCTTTGAGTCCGTCATTCCAGCGTGCTGCTAACTACCGTACCGTCGGCCGCGGTGCGGAGCACGGTGCCAACACCTGTGGCGAGCTGGGTCCAGTCCGGTGTAAAGGTGAGGTTGTCACCCGTCGCCACCGGAGCTGGCGCTGTCGTAAAAGTCGTCGCCGCTCCGGTGGCATCAAGGGAGGAGAGTTGCAGGGTGTAGCTGGTCGGCGCCCCCGCGTGAGTGTATGAGAATGTCTCGGCCCCCGGATCGAAGGACAGACTCACCGCCGCATTCGCCGACGCCGTGGTATTCAGCGTCGCCTTTCGTGGGAGTTTGCTCGTAGTGCCAGTGCCGATCAATGTTGCGTTCAACGCTTTGTCGCTGCTGGGAGTGAAGTCGACCTTCTGTGCAATTGGATCCGCCACCACGGTGTCGCTCGACCCGGCGGCCGCGGACACGCCCGCAAGTGTCAGGGCCTGACCCTTTCCGAGCCAGTTGAAGTCGTAGCTGCCCGCGGCGTTGCCCGTGATGGTGTGCGTTAACGGTCCGGCCACATTGCTCACGATCGGGGTCGGAGTGGTTATACTCAGGCCGCCGCAGTTAGGCATTGGAGCCACCCCCGCCAGCGCGGTTGTCGGATCCGTGTTCCACTCGCCATTCGCAAAGAGCAGGTGACCATTGCCATCGCTCACCTGGGTCACACTCGCCGCGCCCAGCGCGATAAGAATCACCATCCCGGCCAGTACAGCAACCTCGAAAGGGTTGAAAGGGGCTGTGGGCTGGTTTGGAATGGTTTCCCAGGAGGTGACCGTTATGCCCGACATGCCGCCCGTCCACTGATTATTGGTTCCGGCGGCGAATGGTTGGATGGTCCACGTTCCGCCGCTCGTCACGTGGATTTTGCTGTTACTTGCGGCAAGAATAGCGGCGGATTGGGTCGCGCTAGAGTTACTGTCCTCGGCTACGGTAAACGGCACATTGCAGTTGTAGACCAGGATGTCGAAGTCTCCGTTGTCGTCATCGACGATTTGATAGGCTACCAGTACATGTCCATCACCGACGCTTTGACTCACGGCGACCAGGGCTCCCATGCCATTGGCGAATGCATTTTGGAGCGTGCTCCTTAGGTTCGCCGCCGACCACGACGCGAAGGGATTGTGCTGGCCAATATAGTTATTAATGCTCTCGACGCTGAATTGCGCAAGATGCTGCCATCGGATGTAGTTCGGAAGACCCGTGTTTTGGTCGCCCGGAGGTCCGTTGAGTTGCCAGACATTCGGGCCGGGCGGGCCGTCGGTCTCCAGCTGAGCCGCCGGTTGTTGATCGTAAAGCCCATATGACTCCTCCCCCGAAATGAACCGCTGGCTCGACAGCGACATTCCAAAACACAGGCCTGCGGTGTCCAGCACAGGGTTGACAATCGCTAGAAAGACATAGACGAACCAATTTTGTTCGGTGATGATGAACGTCCAATTGGTCTGCGACGAGCCAAACAACACCGTTGCGTCGTTGAAGGTCCAGTTCCCGCCAACGAGGTTCATGACATCCTGATTTACCGCCATGTAGCCGCGCGTGTTTCGGTAGTTGTCGATAGCGAAGGGTGTTCCGGATGTCGCGCCGGCGGGAGTCGTCACCACAAGTGGTCCGCTGGTGGAGGTTGGTCGGACGACAACGACGAGCGAAGTTCCATCGGAGGCGATCGAGGCGGGAGGCACCGGCGAGTCGCCCCCGAAGGTCACCGTGCTCCCCGGCCCGAACCCGCCTCCTGAAATGGTCACCGTTGTGCCCGGCTGCCCTAACATCGGCGCCTGTCCGCTAGCGGGCGAAACGTTCGAGATGTAGGGCGCCAGAACGGTGAGCGGGAATGTGTAGGCTGCGCGCGTTTCGGAGCCAACCTCCGCCGCGAAGGTGACGCTGGTGGTGCCTGGGCCAGCGGTTGAGCCCGCGGTTAGCGTCAACTCTCCGGTGAGATCTCCCCCTTTCTGTGGCGCTGTAAAGCTGTCCGGATCGAACTGCGCGCTGATCCCCGCTGGGAGGGACGTCGTTAGCGCCAGGGCGATGGTGCCTGTGACTCCCGAATCCACTTGCAGAACTATCGGGATACTTACGCTGGCGCAGGGGGCGAGGCTCACAGCATCCGTGGTAGACGCCTGGTTTTCACCCGAAGTGCCCACCGTCAGACCTAGATGTCTTGCGACGCTGACGACCATCTCGGTGGATCCCGAGAAAGCGCCGCTCATGACGACGACCACCTCCGTGCTCGCCGCCTCCGCGGTCGCAGCGGCTTTGAAAGTGACCGTCGCTCCCGCCTCCGTCCCCTCAGTGAGTGTGAGTGAGGTTGGCTCGAAGGAGACAGTGACACCCGAGGGTAGCGGCTTCGCGCTAAATGTGACGAGTCCAGTCGTCAGCGCGGAGCTTCCATCGGATGAGGAGGTGCTGCTGTCGACCGCATCGTCGTTGCCCCCGCTTATTACTCTGGTCCACTGAATTGTAATCGCCACACCGTCTCTGCCCCCGGGAGCGAGACTCACGGCGCTCGATGACACGCCAAAACGGATGTCAAAACTAACAGTTGTAGGCATAAAGTACCATCCTTTCGCGCACTGTCTCCATGCTTCTGACTACAGAGCGGCTTAACCCGCGCGCCACAAGCTCGAACACGCGCGCCGTCTTGTCGGAACCGCTGGTTGCTACCGGCCACCCAATCAGGCTAAACCCACGGGGTTGACCGCAGCCTTGTAATGTCACCCTGGCCTCGCCGGCATGGTCGGGGAGGGCATTCGCCGCGACCAGCACGTCGGCTGGAAATCCAGAGCTGCTGGGATAGCTCCCGACACCCTCGTTGGCTTTGTCATTTCCGATTAGAAGCCAGTCGCCGCGGGGTGAAAACACGAGAGGGTCATGAGTGTTGGACAAGGTAGGAATCGAAGTGCTCACTTGGCTGGGGACATTTGGCCCTGGAGCGTAGGCGCCATCCGAGCAAAAGACCGGCCACTCCGCCGCTGCCTGCCACGATAGGTAGAGTGGCGTACGGTCCCCCGGATTCTTGAGCGGCCACGTAGCCCCGGCAAAATCGCTGGGAAAGCTTCCAGACCATGAAATTCCACCATTCGTCCCGAAGATGACATAGCCATTTGTATCCGGGTAGCAATAAATGGCCGTAATGACCCAGCCTTCGTTCTGCACGTAATTCTTGGCCATTGACCTAAAATCAGGCGGCAAGTTCGCGTTGGTGACATACCGGCCGGTTGTTCCGAAGATCATCCAAGCAGTGGTCGCCACGATTAACCTCTTGTCCGGCCGCCTCGGCGCACCTAGGTCAATGGTTCTGGGTTAGCCTTATGACCGATCATGAGCTATATGGCGTGCAATGTATCTCAAGTTACGACAATCTCAGACAGGGAACCGCACCGTGACTGCGGGCCAAGTTTCGGAGCAACACCTCCGCGTCACAGTATCCGGGATTTCCCTGACTGTCTCCCGGATTTCAGGATTATACATCCGAACGGGCCCGTTTGCAACTGTTATTTAAACGGTTATTTTAACGGTTAATTAAACCAGTGTTAATTAAATCAGAGGGAGAATCGTCCAACACAAGACGAAGGTGAAACGAGGGTCCGTTTCCAATGGTCGATGAGCATCCCACACAAGGCGGGTGGTGAATAGGCGGCGTAGACGACATCCGCCTGCTGGCGCCGATAGATGCCCCGAGGACCTATCGGGCCGGGAGTCTGGCGTATTTTACAGCGGCGATTCACGGTCTTCGCCAAGCCGGAGTGCCCGGTTCCCGGTTGCAGGACCACGGCTACGGCCCATCGAGCCGATTTGAAGCAGAAGATCGCAGGGTTGAAGCAGCGGCCGCCGCCGTTCACACCTCCTCCCAAAAATCCGTCCGCCACCCACCTCTCATCTCTTCAATAACCTACCGGCCACTCTCCCCACTTCGCCCCCAAAATCGCAGCCATCGCCGTGCTAGCCTCATGTCGGGAAATCGCACATCAGTGGCCCGGAAACTCTGCCGGACCCATCCGATTGTCCCCACCGCAAATTGGTTTTGCCCATTTTGCAACTAATTGTAAATAAACCATCTATTGGCTTCGTTCGTAATTTTGCCATATGCCGACCGAAAAACAAATCGCGGCCAACCGCCGCAATTCTCAAGCGTCCACCGGACCTCGTACCGCCCGCGGCAAGTCCTTCAGCCGCCTCAACAGTCTCCGTCACGGCCTGCGCGCCAAAACCGTGCCGTTGCCCGCCGAAGACCCGCGCCTTCTCGCCCAATTCCGCCGCCTCTTCATGGCCTCCTGCCGCTCCCCCACCCCCGATCAGATCCGTCTCCTCGAGCAAATGGCCCAGGCGCGCGCCAGTCAGTTCCACTGGCAGCGCATCGAAAACCAGATCCTCGCCGCCGCCGATTCCGTTTCGAGCATCATGCCTCTCCTCGACCGGCTCTCCCAGCGCCAGACCCGCTACCAGCGCGCCTTTTTGAACGCCTGCCGCCAATACCGACGCGCCACCCGCCGCAAGCCTCAAACGGAGCAAATGTCCGAGGCTTGATATCATGGTACTTTCCATGCAAATTGAGAAGGTTTACGAGCCCCAACGGTTCGAGCCGCATTGGGCCCAGTGGTGGATCGACTCCGGTGTCTTCCATGCCTCCGAGAAGGCCCAGCCGCGCGTTTTTTCGCTGGTCATTCCACCCCCCAACGTCACCGGATCGCTCCACATCGGCCACATGCTGGAGCACGCCGAAATCGATGTCACCGTGCGCTGGCACCGCATGCGCGGCGATAACACCCTCTGGCTCCCCGGCACCGACCATGCCGGCATCGCCACCCAGATGGTCGTCGAGCGCAAGCTCGCCGACGAGGGCCTCGACCGCCGCACCTTGGGCCGCGACAAATTCATCGCGCGCGTCTGGGAATGGAAACAACAATACGGCGACACCATCAAGCGCCAGATGATCCGCCTGGGCGCTAGCTGCGACTGGAGCCGCGAGCGCTTCACCCTCGACCCCGGCCTCTCCCGCGCCGTCCGCGAGGTCTTCGTCCGCCTCTACGAAAAAGGCCTGATCTACCGCGGCGAGTACATGGTCAACTGGTGCCCCCGGTGCCACACCGCCCTTTCCGACCTGGAAGTCAAGAACACCGAAACCCAAGGCCATCTCTGGCATATCCGCTATCCGGTGACCGATTCGGACACGCCGACGGGATACGTGGTGGTCGCCACCACGCGCCCGGAAACCATGCTCGGAGACACCGCCGTAGCGGTCAACGCCAAAGACCCGCGCTACTTCCACCTGCATGGCCGCACCGTCGACCTGCCGTTGATGAATCGCCAGATCCCCGTCATCCTCGACGATCTGGCCGACCCGCAATTCGGCACCGGCGCCGTTAAAGTCACGCCCGCCCACGATCCCAACGATTTCGAAGCCGGCAAGCGCCACAACCTGCCGCGCATCAAAGTGATCGATGAAAACGGCCAAATGACCGCCGAAGCCGGTCCCTACGCCGGCCTGGATCGCTTCGAAGCCCGCAAACGCGTGGTCGAAGACCTCGAGCGCCTGGGCCTGCTCGAAAAGGTCGAGCCATACGTGCTGTCGATCGGCCGCTGCGATCGCTGCAAGACCGTCGTCGAGCCTCTCATCTCCACGCAGTGGTTCGTGCGCACCAAGCCGCTCGCCGAAAAAGCCATCGATGTGGTGGAAACCGGCCGCATCCAGTTCATCCCCGAAAACTGGACCAAAACCTATTACGAGTGGATGTACAACATCCGCGACTGGTGCATCTCGCGCCAACTCTGGTGGGGCCATCGCATCCCCGCCTGGCACTGCCAGGAGTGCAACGAGATCGTCGTGGCGCGCGAAGCGCCGTCCACCTGCCCGCGCTGCGGTTCCTCCCAACTCGTGCAGGACCCTGATGTGCTCGACACCTGGTTCAGCTCCGGCCTCTGGCCGTTTTCCACGCTGGGCTGGCCCGACGACACCGCCGATCTCAAACTCTTTTACCCCACTTCGCTGCTGATTACCGGCTTCGACATCCTGTTCTTCTGGGTCGCCCGCATGATCATGCTGGGCTGCGAGTTCATGGGCGAGATTCCCTTCCGCCAGGTCTACATCCACGGCCTGGTGCGCGATGCCGAACGCCAGAAGATGTCCAAAACCCGCGGCAACACCATCGATCCGCTGGTGGTCACCGAGAAGTACGGCACCGACGCCGTGCGCATGGCGCTGCTGCTGGGCGCCGCGCCCGGCACCGACATCGTGCTTTCCGAAGACCGCATGGAATCCACGCGCTCCTTCGCCAACAAGATCTGGAACGCCGCGCGCCTGCTGTTCGTGAACATGGAGCGCTCCGGCGTCGAGCCGTGGCTGCCCAACCGCCTGGAAACCTTCCGCCCGGAGGCGCAGCCATCCATCGAAGTCGCCGTCGAAGACCGCTGGATCTTCAGCCGCCTGAATACCTGCGCCGAGCAGGTGAATCGTGCCATCGAGCAGTATCGTTATCACGAAGCCGCGCAATTGCTCTGGCATTTCTTCTGGCACGAATTCTGCGATTGGTATCTGGAACTGAAGAAACCGAGCTTCCAGGAAAATTCGGGCCTCAACGCCGATTGGCGCAACGTGCTGGCGGCTTTCGAAACTGCCCTGCGCCTGCTGCATCCGGCCATGCCGTTCCTGACCGAGGAGCTATGGCAACGCTTGAAGGGCAATGCCCCGCGCCCGGAGTCCATCGCGCTCGCTGAGTACCCCCAATATCGCCGCCAGAATGCCGACCATGAGGCCGAACGCGAAATCGGCGTGTTGCAGGAAATCGTCACCAGCGCCCGTACGCTGCGCACCGAAATGAAGCTCGATCCGAAGCTTCAACTGCAAGGTGCGCTCCACGCGCGCGGCGATGCTCTCGAAATCGGACCGCGCCACACCGCCGCCATCCGCCGCCTCGCCGGCGTCACGCTCGAATTCAGCTCCGATCCCGCGCCGGCCGGCGCCGCCACTCGCTCCACCTCGCAGTTCGATCTCGTGCTCCACGTGCCCAGAACCGAGATCGAGGCCCAGCGCCGACGCCTCCAGAAAGAGCACGATCAGCTCGTCAAAAACATCACCAGTATCGATCTCCAGCTTGCCGACGAAGCCTCGCTCAGCCGCAAGCCGCCACACGTGGTCGCTTCCCTCCGCGCCAAGATAGCCGACTACGAAGCGCAGCTCGCGAAAGTGAAGGCCGCCCTGGAAGGTCTATGAGGCCGTTCGATATCCCCGGCCGCCAAGTCTCGTTCTTCGAGTCCATCACCTCCACCATGCACGAAGCCGCCGCCCTTGCCGCCGCGGGCTGCGCATCCGGAACTGCCGTGGTCGCCGAGGAACAGACCGCCGGCCAGGGACGTCACGGCCACACCTGGCACTCCGAACCAGGATCCGGCCTTTATGTTTCGGTCGTCTTGCGGCTGTCGCCCCAGCCCCTCTTGACGCTGGCCCTGGGTTTGGCCACCGCCGAAGCCATCGCGCGCGTGACTGACCTGAGACCCGATCTCCGCTGGCCCAACGACATCATGCTCGGCGAAAAGAAGACCGCCGGCATCCTGGTGCAGCTCGTCGACACAGCCGCCATCGCCGGCATCGGCATCAACGTGAATCATCCGATCTTCCCGCCCGAGATCGCCCACGAAGCCACCTCGCTGCGCCTCGCCGCCGGCCACCCGCACTCGCGCGAAGACCTGCTGCGCACCCTGCTCCCGACTATCGATAGCTTCTGCCGCATGTTGGTCGAAGGCGGACCGAAGCCAATCCTCGATCTCTTCGAGCAACACTCCACCTACGCGAGAGGCAAGCGAGTCCAGATCGATCAACCCGGAGGTATCATCACCGGGACCACCGCCGGCCTGGACCCCAACGGCTTCCTGAAACTGCGCACCGATGACGGCCGCGAAACACTTATACTAGCCGGAGGAGTCCGCCCGATCTGAACCATCGTGCCTAAACACCATGCTCCTGGCCCTCGACGTAGGCAACAGCAACATCACCATAGGCGCTTTCAACCAGCGCCAGCTGATCAGCCATTGGCGCCTCCGTACTGTCCACGGCCAGACCGCCGACGAGTGGGGAGTCCTCCTCCGCAACCTATTTGCGCTAGCTTCGCTCGATTCCCCCGGTGTGGATGCCATCATCATCGCCAGCGTCGTTCCGCCGCTCGACGCCAGCCTGGCCGCCATGGCCCAGCGCTACTTCCAAATCGATCCGCTGTTCGTCACCCCCCAAACCGACATCGGCATGCCCATCTGCTACGACGATCCGAATCAAGTCGGCGCCGATCGTCTGGTCAATGCCGTAGCCGCCTATCAGAAATACGGTGGGCCGTGCGTCGTCGTGGATCTCGGCACCACCATCAACTTCGATGTGATCTCCGCCGCCGGCGAGTATCTCGGAGGCTGCATCGCCATCGGCATCGGCATCTCCATCGAAGCCCTGTTCTCGAAGACCGCCCGCTTGCCCATGGTGGATTTTCGCGAGCCCGTCAAAGTCATCGGCAGTAACACCGTGGCCAGTATGCAGTCAGGCTTGTACTATGGAGCACTGGGCATGATCGATGGCATTTTGGATCGCCTCATCGCCGAGCTAGGCCCCCGTACGCAATGCGTCGCCACCGGCGGTCAGGCGGCGCTCATCGCCCGCGGCTCGCGCCATCTGCAACATATCGACGAGCACCTCACGCTCGCCGGTCTCGAACTCATCTGGGAACGGAACGCCGCCAAGTGAGTGACTGGATCTACAACTACTTCAATTACTACACCGAGATCGAGCAGCACTTTCAGCAGGCCCGCGGCACCAGCCTCTTCCTGCTCTCGCCGCTCGATTGGGCCCTGATCGAAACCTGGAAGGACGCGGATGTGCCGCTCGAAGCCGTGCTGCGCGGCATCGACGCGGCTTTCGAAAAATGGCGCGGCCGCCGCCAAAAAGCCCAAATGGTGAACTCCCTGGCCTTCTGCGCGCAAGCCGTGCTCACCGAGGCGCAAGTGATGGCCGGCACGATGCAACGCCCCGCCGTGCGCGAATCCGCGCCACCCTTCCCATTAGACGATCTGCGCGCGTATCTGTCACACAACGCGGAAGCCGTCCGCCACGCCGGTGCCGAATTCGCCGAAATCGCCGCGGCCCTGGAACGGCTCGCCGCCGAAGCCGAGGCGCACTATGCGGATCTGGAAGATCTGGAGCGGCGTCTTACTGTTCTAGAGGAGAAAGCCCTGGCCGCCGCGCGCTCTCGGCAGTCCGAAGAACAGTTATTGACCGCGCGCCGCGAACTCGATGCCCAGCTTCGCCCCTACCGCTCTAAAATGACCGCTGAGCATCTGGCATTACTGGAAAAGCAGTATCTGGAACGCAACTTATTGGAGCAGGCGGGCTTGCCCCGCTTCAGTCTCTTCTATATGCGCTGAACATCGGATGTTACAGTCCGGTTGCAACTCTCGGGGCATTTTTTGCGTCATACAAAGTGTAAGCGACCTCTTTCGAGTTAGGTTCCGATCCGAGGATGCGGAACCGGCTGGCGGGCATGCTCCTCCGAGTGCCCGCCGGCTTTTTCTTCTACGGACATCCGTAACGCACACCTGCGGGCACCTCCCGGCGCGTCACCCGAAAGATGACGAAACGTCCCTTTTCGCGGGCATGGTAATAGAGCGACAGCCCGTCCGGCGAGAGGGCCGGTCCTTCCGCAAAGCCATGGATGGCGCTCACCAGGCTTGGGGAACCAAACGGCTCGTCGGCACTCGGCCGGACCGCGCCCCAAATCTGCGGCTCCGCGTCGGGGCGTATCACGCGCACGCGCGTGAAGAACAGCTCCCGCCCGTCGGATGAAACCGCGGGCGCGTACTCCAGTTCGCCGGTGTTCACGAGTTTCAAGATCCGGTCGCTGTCCGGCGCACGCGCGAATCCATCGCCGTGCCGCGTCGCGATGAACAGATCCGCGGTCTGCGGCGTGCCTTTGGCACTGAACTGGCTGTCGACCGCGTACAACGTCTGGCCATCGGCGCTGATCTCGGCGTCGAAGTTCACCCAGCCGGCCATGTGACGCGAAATCCCGGGCACGAGTTCGATGCCAGTGGCCACACCGCCCGAGAACCGCGCCCGATAGATCGTCGAGTAAGTCGTCGGGTAACTGCGCGTCGACACGAAGTACAACTCCCCCACGCAACTTACTGACGGGACGCCCTCCAGCGCAGGGGTATTGACTCCCTGGATCTCGCCGCGATACACAAAATGCAGATCGTCGATTCTCTCGGCATAATGCAGGTTTGTGTTCACCGCCGCATCGTTGCGGTTATTGAATAGAAGATAGCGGCTGTCGTGGGTGACAAATGGCTCCATGGCGTCACCCGTATAATCGGCGATGGTCACCCGCTCCGGCTGCTGGAACACGGTGTACGGCAGCGCCGCCAGCAGGAGCAGCCAGCTAGGCATATTCCCAGCGGCGCGCAAACCGCCGCGCGACAAGAAACAGGACGATGCCGGCGCCGAACAACACCCCCAGTTGCGGCGCGAGATGCCAGACCGGCTCGTCGCGCCAGAACACTTTGGTGTAGCCGTCGATGGCCCAGGCGTTGATGGTGATGAGTCCCACCTTCTGCATGGCTTCCGGCATGAAGTAGCGCGGGAACATGCTGCCGCCGATGGCGGACATGGTGAGGATCAGCAGCGTGGAAATCGCACCCGCTTGCGCGCGCGTGTGCGACAGACTGGCCAGCACCATGCCGAACGACGCTACGGCGAACGCGGTGGCCGCGGTCATCACGATGAAGCCCGGCACATGCGTGAACAGGTCCAGGTGGAAGACGGCTGCCGCCCACAGGAACATCAGCGTAAGTTGCAGGAACGCCAGCAGCGCGCTGTAGGCCATCTTGCCCGCCAGCAGCGTGGTCATGCTGACGCGCGCGCTCAGGATGCGGTCGAGAGCGCCGCTCTCGGCTTCATCCAGCAGACTGCCACCCGCCGCGCTGGCCGTGAACAGCAGAAACATCACGCCGATACCGGCCGCATAGAAGGAAATCATAGAACGCTTCTCGCCCACCACGTCGCGTATGTCGAGTGCCACCAGGCTGCCGCCGGCGTTATTGCCTCCGCCGCTACTACTGCCGCTGCGAACCATCGAGAGGGATGACTCGATATTGCGCCGCTGTTCCGGAGTCAGACTGCCGCTGAACTGCTCAAAATACTTCATCCCCATCCGCGCCATCACGTCCGGCATAGCGGTCATCACGGTTTTCTGCAGCATCCCCGCCACCATCTGCGCCGCCACTGGATCGGAGCTGTCATGCAGCAGTTTGATGGTGGGCCGGTTCGTGGCCGGGCCGAATGCAATCGGCGCCGCGCCGAATCCCTGGGGAATAATCAGCGCAGCGGATGCATCACCCCGTTTCACGGCGGCTTCAGCGGTGGCCGCGGTGTAATCGGGCGGCGTAGGTTGGCCCTTCTTCGCCTCCGCATGCGTACGCGCATCGAGCGACGCCTCCTTCAGCAGCGCCTGCACCAATCGCGCCGACACCGCGCTCCGATCCTCGTCTACCACCAGAACGCTCACGCGCGGCGTGCCGCCGCCCATGCCGCCGAAGATGAAGGCGAAGATGCTGAAGAACGCAATCGGCAGAATGAACGAGAGTATCAGGGCGCCTCGGTCGCGGCGCAGGGCGCGGAATCCGTTAAGGACGATGGCAGCGATCATTGGCGCAGCTCCCTTCCAGTCAAATGCAGAAATACGGACTCGAGATTCGGCCGGCGCAGCACCACGTCGATCACTTCCAGGCCATCGCGGGCTGCCGCATCCAGCAGCCCGGCGATCTCCGTGGGTTGCGCCACGGCGAAATGCGCGACGCCGTTGTCGAGCGCGCCACCGTGCGCGCCCGCCCAGGCAGCCACGTTGTCCACATCCGCCGCGAAGCGCATCAGCACGTCACTGCGCCGGCCGAAGGATTGATCCACCAGATCTTCTTTGGCGCCCTGCGCGATCACCCGGCCATGGTCGATGATGGCGATCGCATCGCACAGCCGCTCGGCTTCTTCCATGTAATGCGTGGTGTAGATCACGGTGGTGCCGTCGCCGCGCAGCCCTTCGACCATTTCGAAGATGCGGTTGCGGGATTGCGGATCGACGCCCACCGTGGGTTCATCGAGCAGCACCAGCCGCGGGCGATGCACCAGTCCGGCCGCCATGTTGAGCCGCCGCCGCATGCCTCCGGAAAGCGTCTTGACCACCGCATCGGCGCGGTCGGCCAGCGCGGCCCATTCCAGACACCAGTGGATCCCGTCGCGCAGCGGTTGGCCGCGCAAGCCCTGGTAACGTCCGAAGGCCTCCAGGTTTTCGCGGGCCGTGAGCAGCGGATAGAGCGCCAGTTCCTGCGGCACCCAACCCAGGGCCGCGCGAGCAGCCGGCGATCCGGCCGGTTGGCCGAAGACGCGAATGCTGCCCGAATCCGGAATGACGCGGCCGGCGATCGAGCGGATCAGCGTAGATTTTCCCGCCCCGTTGGGTCCCAACAGGCCCAGGCAGGCGCGCTCCTGGACCGCGAGCGACACGCCCGCCACGGCGGTCAGGTCGCTGAAGCGCTTCACAACCGAATCGATCTCCAGAGGTAGTTCAGACACGTATAGACGATGGTAGCCTATGAAGCAGACTTGTATGACGCCCGCGATTTTCTTCGGCCACGGCAACCCCATGAATGCCGTGCTTCACAATACATATACGGAAGCGTGGTCCGCTATGGGGCGCGAGATGCCGCGGCCCAAGGCGATCCTGAGCATCTCCGCGCATTGGTACGTGCCGGAGACCGGTGTCACCATCACTACGGCGCCGCGTACCATCCACGACTTTGGCGGCTTCCCGCGCGAGTTGTACCAGGTGCAGTATCCCGCGCCGGGCGATCCCGAGCTGGCACGGCGCGTGCGCGCGCTGCTGGCGCCGCTGCCGGTGAAGCTCGATGAAAGCTGGGGCCTCGATCATGGCACATGGTCGGTCCTGTGTCACGTGTATCCGGAGGCGGACGTGCCCATCGTCCAGTTGAGCATCGACGAAACCCAGCCCGCGAGTTTCCACTACGAACTCGGCGCGCGCCTGGCGCCGCTGCGCGAAGAAGGCGTGCTCCTCGTGGGCAGCGGCAACCTGGTGCACAATCTGCACGCCTACGCGTGGGGCCGCCACGCGGTCGAGCCGTACGATTGGGCCGTCCGCTTCGAGGAGGAAGCTCGCCAGATGATCGTGGCCGGGGAACACAAGCCGCTGGTGAGTTATGAACGGCTCGGCCGCGAAGCCATGTTATCGATTCCCACGCCGGATCACTACTTACCGTTGCTATATGTCATCGCATCGCGGCAGCAGGGCGAGTCAGTGAGCTTTCCAGTGGAAGGCGTGGATGGCGGGTCGATTTCCATGTTGTCAGTTGTGGTTGGCGGTCAGAAGACCACATAGCGCGCCGTATCCGAGGAGATCCGTGTCCTGCGGGGGCGGTGATACTCTATTGAATTGCTTGATATGACACTTTTTGCGAAACCTGCCACGATGCTGGCACTATCGATCCTCACAACCATGCCGTTGTGGTCCAGTCGCAACGTATCCAATCTTGCATACCGGTGCGACTCGCTTAAGAAACAGAATGCGTGCCGGGAACTGGCGAAGCTAGCGGAACACGACCGAGATCCTGCCGTGCGCATTCAGGCCACAAGCAGTTTAACGGACCAGACGCTGCTCGCATCACTCGCGACCCAGGACGGCAATCCAGATGTCCGCAAGGCTGCCGTCCGGAGGCTGACTGATCAACCCCTGTTGGCAAGAGTGGCATCCGACGACAGGGACGGTCCCGTGCGCAAGGCGGCAATCCAAAGGTTGACGGATCAGGCTCTGCTGGCGCGGCTCGCGGTTGAGGCTAGGGATATGGATGTCCGCAATGGCGCGATGGCTAGCCTGACCGACCGACAACTGCTGGGGAAGATGGCGCTGGAGAACCCGGACAAAGCTGGCCGGATCACCGCCGTTGATAAGCTGACCGACCAGGTTCTGCTGGCGAAGATTGTGGTGGAAAGCAAGGATCTTGAGGTCCAGGGCCGCGCCGTGCAGATGTTGACGGACCAAGCTTTGCTGCAGAAGGTCGCCGAAGCGGCCCCGGACGCCGGTGTTCGCGCCGCCGCCGTGCGGAAGCTAGCCGACCAGGCTTTGCTTTCGAAGATTGCGGTCCACGACACGGATCAAACCGTGCGCAGGGCCGCTGTCGAAAGGCTGACCGATGAAACACTGTTAGCGAAGCTGGCAGTCGAGGACAAAGATGCGCAGGTGCGCGCAACTGCGACCGGGAAACTAGCCGACCCGGGCCTGCTCGCCAGGATAGCTGCCGACGATCGGGATGATGCCGTTCGGGGTACCGCCCAGAACCGAATACGCACTCAACAGGCCGACGCTACCGGGCACGCAGCTCTCATTGCGGCTTTGCGACAGATTGGCATTCACGTTTTCGAGTGGCCGACCGGTAGCGACCCTATCCGGCAGGCAGCCGATGGCACCAATAGTGGGGTCCTTTACCTTTCTTCGTACGGAATGGCTGAGGCGAAGTTCTTGAACCTCACGCCGACCATGGCAGCCTACCTTGTGGGCAAGGACGGCCTAGCATGCCTAAACGGCGAAAGTGTGTCATTAGAACAATTCAGCAAATCGTTGCTGGGAAAAAGAATCATCGCCTTCTATCTCAATCTCGCCCGTAAGCCTGACAACAAGGAAGACTGGAGCAACCGTCGCATGGCGTTGGTCAAGTTGTCCGATGAAGTTCCTCTGCCGGCTGTTAACCCAACGAGTCGAGTCCCAGCTTCATTTTGGGTCGCGCTGCTGGGCTCCTGCCAGAGAATCGGGACTGGCGCGCAGCTTGGTCGTTGACTATGAACCGTTCTGCGTCGTCTTGGGTTTTAAGAAAGGGGTTTGCGCAAGCGTCTGGCAAGTCAAGCTTCCATCGCGAGTCCGGCCGAGGTGCTCCCCGTGCCGGCGAAAATTCCATTGAGCGGTGGGATCAGCTCGAATCAATTTCGGCGTTGAAGACAGCTCTTAAGCTCCCATCGCCACCTGATAAAATACGCACATGCCCGTCCGCCCGCTCCTGATGGCGGTGTCTCTATGCGCCGCCGCGGCCGCTCAACAGTCCACCGTCCCTACGCCGCCGGACGCGGAGATGAATGCCGCGATTGAGGAGTTTAAGGTCCAAACACGTAATTTGGGGCTGCGCGCGGACAGCCCCGCAAAGGCCGGCCGGCACAGCCCGCTGCGGGATTGGCACGGGCGACTATTCGAAAATTTCCGCAACGACGTGCTGGACGCCATCCCGCACGAAATCCGGCAGAACGGCGGCACCAAAGCCCTGCTGCGGCGCAATCAGTTCGGCTTCAATGTGGCCGGTCCAGTGGTTGTCCCGCACCTGCTCGAAGGCCGCAACACCTTCTTTTCCATCTCCTACGAAGGCGTGCGCGAAGGCATCGACCGCACGTATTTGCAAACTATTCCCACCATGGCGCAGCGCGCGGGCGATTACTCCGATGTGGTGGACGACGCCGGCAACGTGCTGCCCATCTACGATCCGGCCACCACCAGCCCGAATTCGAGCTACGATCCCACACAGCCGGTCTCCACCACCAACCTCCAATACAACCGGTCGCTGTTCCCGGGCAACATCATCCCGGCTTCGCGTCTCGATCCCGTGGCATTGGCCGCGCTGAAATTCTATCCGGCGCCGAACACCGACGTGGGACCGTTCTTCCGCAATAACTACTTCATCGATTCGCCCGAGACCAACACGGCCAATGGCATGATCGGCAAGCTGGACCAATCCGTGCGCGAACGCCACCGCGTCACCACGGAACTGGCATTTTCCAACGGCACGCTGGGCGCGGCGCAATGGTTTCCCACGGCCGCGAATCCGGGCCCCGCCAATCGCGATTTCCAATCGCGGCGCGGATCGCTGAACTACATCTTCACCGCTTCGCCGCGCACGGTCAACACGTTCGGCTTCGAGGCCAATTCCAACGTCTCCACCAGCGGCGATCCACAGGACCAAACCAACTACGCCGCCCAGATCGGCCTTACCGGAATCGCAGGCGACGGCTTTCCGCTGATGCAATTCGGACCATACCTAAGCATGGGGCAAGCCTATCCGTTTTCGCGCGGCGCGCAAAACAACTATATATGGAGCGACGATCTCTCCACCAAGCGCGGCAAGCACACGCTACGAATGGACGCGCGGTACACACTTCAGCAGGTGAATAGCTTCTGGCCCCAGTATCCGGCAGGCCTGCTCTCGTTCGACCCGGGCCTCACCAGCCTGCCGGGCATCGTCGATACGGGTGACGCGCTGGCCAGTTTCCTGCTGGGATTGCCGTCCTTCGCCGAGCAAACCATCGACACGCAGCCCTCGTATTTCCGGCGTTCGGAAGGCTCGCTGGCTTTTCGCGACCGCTATGAGGCGATGAAGGGCTTGACCATCAGCCTCGGACTGAACGCGGGCCTGTACGTGCCGCGATCCGAGAAATACGATCGCCAATCGACGGTGGACCTGAGCGCCATCAACCCCGCCAATGGCCTGCCCGGCGCGTTGGTCGTCGCCGGACAAGGCGGCTTTGGCAGCACGTTCCAGCCAACTTTGGTGCGTGTGGCGCCCAGCTTCAGCCTGGCGTGGAATCCGCTGAACGACGCCAAGACGGTGGTGCGCTCCAACTTCGCGCGCAGCTATTCCGGCATACCGATTTACTCCGGACAGTGGGGCACGCAAGGCTTCAACTCCTATCCGACCTATCTTTCGCCCGACTCGCAACTGCAGCCCGCGCTGATCTTGCGCAACGGCGTGCCGCCTTCGCCCACGCCCACGCCGGACCTGCAACCCGATGCGGCTAACAACACCATCGCGGATCTGATCGACATGTCGGACCGGCTGCCCACTTACCAGTCCGCGTCTCTTTCGGTGGAACGCGAGCTTCCAGCGTCCGCCGTCGTTACGGTCGGGTTCTACTACGGCGGCGGCAAGAATCTCTTGGTCGGCAATGGCGCCGCGAATCCCAACGCGATTCCCCTGGCCGATCTGCAATACGGCGTGGAGTTGAACAATCTGGCCTTCAATCAGTCGTTGCGGCCTTATCCGCAATATCAGGGATTCAATGTGTACGGCCAGTATCCGGTGGGCCGGTATCAGCGCGACGCCGGGTACGTGCGGCTGGAAAAGCGCTCGTCGAGCGGCCTGTCGGTGAATGCCTACTTCGAATTCAACAAGCAGATGGACGATTATTCCGGGCCCTACGGCACGCAGGATTTCTTCAACCGTAACGACGAATGGTCGGTGACGGCCGGCAATCGCCCCGTGCATCTGGACCTGAGCTGCACTTACGAACTTCCCTTTGGACCGAATAAACCGTTTCTGCGTTTTCCGGATTGGCGGCGCTACCTGATCGACGGCTGGTCGGTAAGCGCCATGGGCACGGCGGCCAGCGGCGACCCTATCTATCTGACGCCGCTGTTCAATAATACCGGGGGCGTGGTGCAGGCGCTGCAAGTGGACGTGGTTCCGGGCGTGGACCAGCACGTCGCCAATCAGGGACCATCGCTTTGGTATAACCCCGCGGCCTTTATTCAGCCCGCTGACTTCACCATCGGCGACGTCTCGCGCACCTTGGCGGGCTTGCTGAATCCGGGTTGGCAGAATTGGGACATGTCATTGAACAAGCGAGTTACCCTCGGCGCGGATCAGACACTCGAATTCAACGCCACGGCCTTCGATTTCATGAATCACGCTAACTGGAACGATCCAGATAACGTGATCGGGTCCGCCACCACACCTAATCTGGACGCCGGAAAGATCATTGGCTCGCGGGGCGGCCGCGTGATTCAATTGGGTCTGAGGTTGAGTTTTTGATCCGTCTGCTGCTGGCCGGCGCGCTCCTGCTGCGATTGGCTGCGGCCGCGCCGCCCAAGCCGGCAGCCGCGGTTCTGAAGGTGGCCGCCTGGTCCGATGCCGGCGGCGATCCGCCCCTCACGATCAAGGACCTGCACGCCACCGTGGCGGGCGCCGCTTCGCGCGTGATCGATGTCAAGGGACCGGCCGACAGTCTGATGCTCGTCGCGGTGCTTGATCTGGCGGGCGACCTTTCGCTGGCCGAACCTGCTAAGGAAGCGCTGGCCACCGAGATCGGCAAACTGCCGGCACGCGCCGACGTGGCGGTGATGCGCGCACAGGATGGCCCCAAGGTGCTGGCCGATCCGGGGCCGGACCGCACGCCGGCGATGGCCGCCGTCCGCGATTTACCGGTCAGCGGCAAGGCCGGCCTGCTCGATACGGTCGAGACCGTTACCAAAGTCGCGGATTCCATCCTGGCCAAGAACGCCATCCGCGTAGCAGTGCTGTATGTGACGGACAGCGACGTGGAGAACTATCGCGAGGATTTCACCAATCCCGTGATCAATTCCAGTGACACGCACGATTTGAGCCGGCGCTTTCCGGAAGCGTTGATACAGGATAAGATTTCCAAAGTGGCCGGTGTCATGGCGGAGCGGCGCGCGCCCCTGTTCGTGGTGCATCTGCGCTATCGCAGCGACCGGCTGGGGGAGGCCTATCAGAACGGGTTGAAGCAGTTGGCGGAAGTCACCGGCGGCAGCGCGATTTTCTGCCGGTCGAGCGAAGAGATCGCCGACGCCATCCATCGCGCCGTGGCGCTGATCGCATCGTCTTACAGCGTGGCCGTGACGTTGCCAGATGGGCTGCCCAAGATCGTCCCGGTGCAACTGGATGCGGGCGGCAAGTGCACGCTCACGTATCGCACCCGCTTTGTGGTGAAAGAGAGATAATACGGTGGCAGTGAAACGCTGGCTTATTGGGATCGTCGTGCTGTTGGCGGCCGCGGGAGCGGTCGCGTGGCAAGTGCGGGTCAACCGCCGGCAGGCGGCGCAAATATCGCAACTCTCGGCGGAGAACGCGCGGCTGCGGCAACGCGGAGCGGAACTTGCGCGCACACCGGCGATCCCTGCTAACCAACCGACTCCACCCGCCGCGGCGGGACACGCGCCAGCCGCCAAGCCGGTCGCAAATCCGGAAGACGCCATCGCCATCCAGAAATTGAAACTCTCGCTGGCGGACGCCAACGCTTCCGTGGCGCGGCTGGAAACACGCGCCGAACAGGCCGAAGCTCAGGTGCAGGATCTGGGCCTGGACAACAAGCGCCTGTCCGCCTCGGAAGCCGATTTAAAAGAAAACCTTTCGGCCGCCAACCAGGCGGTAGACGCGCTGCAAAGAGAGCTGAAGAGCAACCGCGAGCGCGTGACGCAGGTGGAAATCGCCTATCAGAAGCTGCGCGATCAAGGCGGCGCGGATGCGCGCAAATTAGGCGAGATCCAGCAACTCGCGGTCGAATTGCAGGATATACACAAGCGCCGGGAGACCTATCTCAACAGCATTTTGCGGCGCTACCGCCAGATCACCGAACAGTACCGTTCGCTCACCGGCGTGCTGCAGGCGCAGCGCACCGACGCGCCCGCCGCGGGCAGCGGCGACCTGGCGCGCATCCAGGATTCCATCGCCATGGCGGAGGAAGATCTGCGGCAGTTGAATAATCTGAATGCCCAGGCGCTGCTGATCCAGAAAAAAATGGCGGGTAAGTAGCCGTCAGGCCGATAAATAGGCCACGACACTGAGCGCGATCCATAGCGCTCCCAGTATGGCCAGCCACGCCGGCTGGCGCATGTGCTTGTCGGCGCCGGTGGAAACTGCCAGCCCGGAAGACACCAGGTTGAGGATCTTGTGCGCCCCCTCGACGAGTTCCTGGAACAACCCGCGAACGAGGCCGAACATGATCAGCACGGTCCCGGTCAAGACGCCGGTT
Source organism: Bryobacteraceae bacterium (assembly GCA_049511415.1). Lineage (GTDB taxonomy): Bacteria > Acidobacteriota > Terriglobia > Bryobacterales > Bryobacteraceae > Bog-159. The sequence goes on from JBEKYC010000023.1 coordinate 60,604, forward strand.
ATGAGGTGATCGAGATCGAACACATGGACAATTATATCCGGCGGCGGAGTCAGTTTCCTATAGGTATGGCGAGGGTCTGGGCGCCGCTCGCGGAGCCCAGGGTGAAGGTCAAGGGCACGGTGTTACTCGCGGCGACGGCTGGCACCACCACGTTGATCTGGTAGAGTCCCATATAGTCGGGAGCCAGTCCGTCGTAAGGCACCGTGGTGGCCGGCACACCGCCAAACGAGATAGTAAATGGCGCGGCGAGCGTATTGGCCTGCTCCACAAGCTGGCCGGGCGGAATGTTCGGACTCACGGAGCCGAAGCCGATCCCGTAGATTACGATGGTGTCGCCGGGCGCAGCGACCTGCGAGTTAATGCCGGAAAGCGCACCCGGCGGCAGGACGTAGGTGCCATCGGCAAATTGCGCTACCACGTATTGCGTGCCGTCGATCTTGAAATTGGGGGGCGCGAGCAGTCCGGGTTCCGTGGTGTTCACGGTGGCGGTGAAGGGCGGACTGCTACCCACGGCGGTCTGGACGACGATTGGTTGCGGTCCGGTGGGCACGCCTCCCGGCACCTGCACGTTCACCTGCAGCGGACTGACGTAATCCACGAAGGCTGGCAGCCCCGCGATGGTCACATTTGTGCCACCGAGCGTGGTCGGACCATCCACGCCGCCGGGGCCGCTGAAATCGATGGTGCCCCACGTTTCGGCGCCCGCGGCCAGGTTGGTTCCGTAGATTTCGATCCAGGAACCGGGCGCGAAGGTGGGGAATTCGCCAAATGCGCTGGCGCTGACGGCCGCCACGATATTCGGCAAGGGAAACGCGGGGTAGTCGAACAGGATATACGATCCCACCGGCGAACCGGCGCCGAAGACCGCCGTGGTCGTGAAATCAAAATAGAATGCGCCGTTGGAGGGCGGTTGTGGAAACGATGCACTCACGTCAAAGGACCCGGGCGGGTTCGTGGTGGGGGTGCAGATGTTGCCGACCGTGCAAATCTGCGCGGAACTTGAGGCGGCGACGGTGGAACCAAATGTGCCTTCCAGGATTTCAACGAAATCTCCGGAGCTGGCGTTAGTCTGAAATGCGGAGATCAGATCCATGGTGAGGGTGTCGGCTTGGGAGGGCCCGGTCCCGCATATTTCGCCGGCCGGGCACGATGCGCCGGCATTGCCGCGGTAGGTCACCAGGAATAGATAGTAGACGTTGACCAGGCTGCCATTCGAATTATTCGCGCACGAAAGCGTTCCGGTGATGCTGTAAACGTCGCCATTGGCCAGAGTAACGGTATTGGCCAAGGGCAGACTGGCGGTCGAACTGAAGCCGAGCGGTTGCGAAGGACAACTGCCATCGAGGCAGTTGCCGTTGACTTGGAAACCGATGTTGGCCGCGGATGCGCCAGAGGCGCAGAGGGCGATCCCGAAAAGCAGCCTGAAGGGGCGGTTGAGATCCGGCACACCGACAATTATATCCGGCGAAATTCAGGTGTGGTTGGGAGTCCGCACCAGCGCCAGAAATTCGTCACGGGTCTCTTTGCGATTGCGGAAAGCGCCCAGCATGGCGCTGGTCACGGCGCCGGAGTGCTGCTTTTCCACGCCGCGCATCATCATGCAGAAGTGGCGCGCTTCGCAGATCACGCCCACGCCCATGGGATCGATCAGATCCTGAATGGTCTGCGCGATCTGCTGGGTCATGCGTTCCTGAATCTGCAGGCGGCGCGCGAAGACGTCCACCAGCCGCGGCAGTTTGCTCAATCCGATGACGCGGTCGCGGGGGATGTAGGCGACGTGGACTTTGCCGAAGAACGGGAGCATGTGATGCTCGCACATGCTGAAGAACTCGATGTCCTTCATGATCACCATCTCGTCGTACTTCACGGCGAACAACGCGCCGTTGACCACCTTCTTTACGTCCATCTGGTAGCCGCTGGTCAGAAACCGCAGTGCGCGGTCGACGCGCTCGGGCGTGCGCTCCAGGCCTTCCCGGCGCACATCCTCTCCCAGTCGGTCGAGCATTTCTTTCACCAGAGGCGCAATCGACGGATCGGCCGGCGGGTTCATCACTTTCACCGTAGCTTTATGCGATTTCATGGGCTGACACTTCAAATGCGTTGCGGCTGGTCTCCGCGATAGCCACGCCTTCCAGGCGCGGTCCATCCGCGGGAAACACCGCGCGCCAATTCTGTTTCAACCGCCGGACCACCTCGCGGCCCAGGTTCTCGGATGTGGGCACGACGGCGCGAAAGGCTTCCACTTCCTCGTTGAGATTGCGATGATCAAAAACTTCGACGACCTCCCGCCGCACCAGGCCATCCAGCAGAACGGGGTCGACCACGCGCCCGGATCGGCTGTCCAACGGACCACTGACGCTCACGGCGATCTCGTAGTTGTGGCCGTGACCGAAAGGATTATTGCACTTGCCGTAGAGTTCGCGATTCTCCCCCTCGCTCAGTTGCGGCGCATGCAACCGGTGGGAGGCCGAAAAACGGTATTTGCGGGTAACCCGGATCATGCCGTGCCTCCAAAATAATCCACGAACAGGTCGGGCGTCTCGTACAGCCGCACGCCGTGCAACCGCGCCCGATTGGCCGCGAAGCGCGGCGCCAGGCGGTTCCAGATATCGATCGCTATATTCTCCGGCGTGGGAATCACACGATCGAAGGGCGCTACCTCGCGGTTCAAAAAGCGATGGTCGTAGGCATCCACCACTTCCCGGTTGAGCACGTCTTTCAGTACCTTCAGATCCATCACCATGCCGGTAACCGGGTCGGGGGCGCCCTCCACGCTGACCTCCAGCACGTAGTTGTGGCCATGACCGTAGGGATTGGCGCCAGCCCCGAACAGAGCCGTGTTCTCCGCATCGGAAAGCCGCGGGTTACGGCAAACGTGCGAGGCCGAGAATTCCACTTTGCGGGTGATCAGCATGGACAGCCAACTATTCGATGCAGCAAATGGATTGGAAGTACATTAAAATTATAGTTTCCAGAGATGCAAAGCGTCAAAATCGATCAAATCCTCAAGTCCGGCATTGTCCTGTTGCTGGCGGTGCTGGTTTTTGTTTTGTATACTTCCATCCACGAGCGCATCGTGGGCGTGGGCGATAGCGCGCCGGAGTTCAGCATCACGGCGGATAATGGGCGCGTGATTACGGCGTCGAACTTCGGCGGACGGCTGCTGGTGCTCAATTTTTGGGCCACCTGGTGCCAACCGTGCGTGGAAGAGGTGCCCTCGCTCGATCAGTTCGCCCAGCAGATGGCGGGTTCCGGCGTGGTGGTGCTCGGCGTCAGCATGGACACGGATGCCCAAAAGTATCGCGCATTCCTGGACCGCACGCACGTCTCCTTCATGACCGCGCGCGATCCCCAGGCCAAGATCAGCGCCGATTACGGTACGTTCAAGTACCCGGAATCGTACATTATCGACAGCAAGGGCCGGGTGGTGCAGAAGATCATCGGCGCCACCAATTGGACGGACGGCAGCATGGTGGATGCGGTAAAGTCGTTTCTGTAGGGTCGGCCGCGGGCCGTCCCACACGACCATGCTTCCGACGGCGGCCAAACAACAGCTCATTGCACGGCTCGGTCCGCGCGGATACCTGGACCGCCCCGAAGATCTCGCGCTGTATAGCTATGACGGCAGCGTCGAGACGGGCCGCCCCGAAATGGTGCTCTTTCCGCGCAGCACCGAAGAAGTCGTTTCCATCGTTAAAATTGCCGCGGAGCACGGGGTGCCCGTTGTTGGACGCGGCGCCGGCACCGGGCTGAGCGGCGGCGCCATACCGCGCGAAGGCGGCCTGGTGGTGGGCTTCGCGCGCATGAACCACATTCTCGAAATCGACCTGGAAAATGAGCGGGCGCTGGTCGAGCCGGGCGTAGTGAACCTGGATATTACGCTGGCGGTCCAGGCGCAAGGTTACTATTACGCTCCCGACCCCTCCAGCCAGCGCGCTTGCACGATCGGCGGCAACGTCGCGGAAAATGCGGGCGGTCCGCACACACTCGCCTACGGCGTCACCACGAATCACGTTCTGGGCCTCGAATTCGTGCTGCCGGACGGTACGGTGGTAACTACCGGCGGCAAAGAAGTCGATATGCCCGGCTACGATCTAACTGGCCTGCTGACCGGATCGGAAGGCACCATGGCCCTGATCACCAAGGTTATGGTGCGTCTGATGCGCAAACCGGAGATGGTGAAAACCATTCTGGCCATCTACGACGCGGGCTTTCTGGACATGGAGACGCTCACGGTGCGCGACGCCGGCGTGGAGGATTGCGGCAACACGGTGGCGGAGATCACCGCGCGCGCCATCGTACCGGTGGCCATCGAGATGCTCGATGGCGTGATGCTGCGCATGGTCGAGCAGGCTACCCACGCCGGCTATCCCATGGATGCGGCGGCCGTCCTGCTGATCGAACTCGAAGGATTACGCGAAACCGTGGAGGAGCAGGTGGCGCAAATCCAGGATGTCTGCAATTCCTGCCATGCGCGCGAAGTTCGGGTGGCCCAAACGCCGGAAGAACGCGAGTTGCTGTGGAAGGGCCGCAAAAACGCGTTCGGGGCCGTGGGACGCGTCAGCTCGTCTTATTATGTGCAGGATGGCGTGGTGCCGCGCACCCAGATCGCGCCCGCTTTACGAGCGATCGCCGAAGCGGCCCAAAAGTACGGCCTCACCATCAGCAACATATTTCACGCCGGAGACGGCAACCTGCACCCGATCATCCTGTTCGACGCGCGCAAGCCTGGAGATCTTGAGAAAGCCAGGGCCGCCGGCGCTGAAATTCTGGAGTTCTGCATCGGAGTAGGCGGATCCATCACCGGTGAGCACGGGGTTGGGATGGAGAAGAACGAGCTGATGGACCGCCAATTCTCGAGCGAAACTCTGGATATGATGCGCAGCCTGAAGCAGATCTTCGATCCGGAGCAACGGCTCAATCCCGGCAAAATGCTGCCCACCGGGAAGGGCTGTCTGGAGATCCGGCAGCCGGCGCTGGGTACGGCCGGCGCGCCGTATTAACTAGTGGCTAAACCGCCCGGGTTTCCTAGCTGCCTGCTTTGATAACAGCCGTGCTGAGGGTGGTGTTGGTGGTGCTCCAGATCTTGCTTACGTTGCTGCCCGCGCTGGTAAACAGGAGCGCCGAACAGAGCGAAACGAACGCCAGCAATAAGGTGTATTCGATTAGATCTTGCCCGGACTCCTGGCGCCAGAAGCCGTAGGCAAACTGCAGTATGTTCCCCATAAACACTAACTATAGAGTCGCGGGGCTGTAGAAACAATGCTACGTTTGGTTTGCTATCGGCTACTGGAGTACTGTTAACCTTCGTTCTATCCGGCGAATCCTCTGGAACAAATTGCGGCGCGACGGTGTCTCACCGGTATGCTCGAAGTCCGCGGCCTGACCAAGCTCTACACGCGCCGTCCCGCGGTCGAGGATGTCAACTTTACCATCAAACCCGGCGAAATCCTGGGATATCTTGGGCCTAACGGTTCCGGCAAGAGCACCACCGTCAAGATGCTGACCGGGCTGCTGGAGCCTTCCCGCGGCATGATCCTTTATCAAGGCCGCAACATCCGGCAGGATCTGATCGGGTACAAAAGGGTACTAGGCTATGTCCCGGAGGAGCCCAACCTCTATCCGTATCTGACGGGCCGTGAGTACCTGCAACTGGTGGGGCGGTTGCGTTGCCTGCCGGCGGCGGCGCTCGAATCCCGCATCGACCGGTTCCTGAATCTGCTGGCCTTGCACGAGCATCGGTACGCGCCGATTTCTTCTTATTCAAAAGGCATGAAGCAGAAGATCCTGATTTCCGCCGCGCTGCTTCACAATCCCGACGTGCTGGTGTTCGATGAGCCTCTTTCGGGGTTGGACGTGACCACCGGACTGGTCTTCAAAAATCTGATCAAGGCACTGGCGCGCGAGGGTAAGACAATTCTGTATAGCTCGCATGTTCTGGAGGTGGTGGAAAAAGTCTGCACCAATGTCATCATTTTGCGCAAAGGGAGCGTGGTTGCGAATGACTCGGTAGCGCATCTGCGGGCACTGATGGCGGTACCCTCGCTCGAAGACATTTTCTCGCAACTGGTCTTGCAGGAAGATACCGGTAAGATCGCGGAGGATATCGTCGAGGCCATGTGCGCTTGATTCGGCCACCGAAGAACACCGATGGAAACGGAGAATGAGTCCACCCAGTTTCGCGAGTTAGCCCGTCATTTCTTCAGCCGGTTTTTCGATAACGACCTGATCTCGCTGGATGGCGATATGCGCTCCACAGTCGTCAACATTTTGGCCATGCTGGCCGCGCCCGGCATGCTGCTGCCGTTCCTGTTCATGTCCAAGTACGTCGCGCTCCAGAGAGAGCCCATGTTCGTGCGCGACCTGGCATCGCTGGGCGAGAAAGAATTCTTCATCTGCTTTTCCATGACCGTAATGGGACTGGTGACCGTGATCGAATGGGAGATGCTGTTCCCGGACCGCCGCGACTATGCCAACCTGACGCCGCTGCCCATCCGGCTGGGCGTCATGTTCGGCGCGAAGATGGCCGCGCTGCTGGCCTTCCTGGGCATCTTCTCCCTGGCTATCAACGCCTTCTCACCGGTGATGTTTACCGCCGTGGTGGCGCAGAAGGGATCCCTGATGATGTTGGCCGGTTTCGCGCGCTGCCATATCGTCAGCGTGCTGGCGGCCAATACTTTCGTCTTTTTCCTATGCGTGGCGGCGCAAGGTATTCTGATGAACCTGCTCGGATATCGTCTGTTCCGGCGCGTCTCGCCCTACGTCCAGTTCGGGCTGGTGGCGCTGCTGATCCTGATGTTCCTGCTATCCGGCCGGATCGTCTCCCTCCTGCACCCGTACGCCTCCGTCAATAGCCCGGCGGTGTCCTGGTTTCCGCCGCTCTGGTTTCTGGGTCTCTATCAGACGCAGTTAGGTTGGACTAATCCCGTATTCCGCGAGTTAGCGTCCACGGCGCGCATGGCCGCCGGGTTTACCGTGATTGCCGCCGTCGCGGCGTACCTGATCAGTTACAAAAGACACGTCAAGCGCTCGCTCGAAAGCGAAGATAGCCTCTCCCACCAGCCGTCCGCCCTGGAAATCGCGGTGTGCCGGCTGTGCGACCGCTTCCTCGTACGCCACAGCCTGGAACAAGCCGCTTTCTATTTCGTATGGCACACGCTCACGCGCAGCCGCCGGCACAAGCTGTTCTTTGCCGCATACGTGGCGGCCGGCTGTGCCCTGATCTTCGAAGGTTTGGCCGTGCTGGTGGCGCGCGGCGGCAATGCCTGGATGTACCACCCCATCCCCGAATTGCTGCCGGCCCCCTTGATCCTCGCATTTTTCCTGCTGTGCGGCATGCGCCACGTCTTCGCCATCCCCGCCGAACTGAAAGCCAATTGGATGTTCCAGGTGTCCGACCGCGGCCAGGCGCGCATCTGCCTGAAAGGCGTGAAGAAAGCCATGATCGCACTGGGCGTGATCCCGCTGTTCGTTCTCCTGCTTCCCTTGCACGTACTGTTCTGGGGCTGGCCGGCCGCGCTGCTGCACATGATGTTCGGCGTGGTGGTGGCCTGTCTGTTAGTGGAAGTGCTGCTGGTCAGTTTTGAGAAGTTTCCATTTACCTGCTCCTATCTGCCGGGTAAGGCCAACCTGAAAGTCTCCTGGCCGATCTATCTGTTCGGCTTCACCACTTATGTCTCTGCACTTCTGACGCTCGAATATTGGATGTTGCAGCGACCCGTGCGATTTGTCTGGCTGCTGGCGCTGATCGTCCTGGTGCACGCCGCCTTGGCCCTCTACCGCTGGCGCGTCGGGCGGGCAGTCAGCTTGGTGTTCGACGAGCAGCCCGAGCCGCTGGTCCGCACGCTGAACCTGTGGGCGTAAGGGCGGCTTATCGACCCGCTATTGGTATAGTTGCAGAATGCGTCTGTGGCTGATAGGCCTCGCGATCATTCTGCTTTACGGTGCGATTTTCTTCACGGTAAGCCGTCTGGTCTACCAGCCGACCCGTTATCCCCGCGGGTGGTGGCACACCCAGTCGGAGTGCGGCGCCCAGGATGTCTGGTTGCGCACCAGCGATGGCGTGCGCCTGCATGCATGGTGGGTTGCGGCGCCGGGCAGCCGCCTCGCCACGCTCTATCTGCACGGCAACGGCGCGAACCTGTCGCACCGGCCGGGACATATTCGGGAGATGGCCGCCGCCGGAACGTCGATTCTGATGATCGACTATCGCGGATACGGCAAGAGCGAAGGACATCCTACCGAGCGCGGTCTCTACCGCGACGCCGACGCCGGCTACGATTATCTGATCGCCACCGGCTACCGTCCAGAGCAAATCGTAGTGCACGGCGAATCTCTGGGATCGGCGGTGGCGGCGGATCTGGCAGCCCGCCGCCCGTGCGCCGGACTGGTGCTGGAGTGCCACCTCACGTCGCTTTCCGCCATGGCGGGCAGAATCGTGCCCTGGTTTGGAGCATGGTTCGCCAATGGATTTGACACCCGCCGCAAGGTAGCCGCCGTGCACGCGCCCTTACTGGTCATCCACGGCGACCGCGATCGCACGGTGCCTTACACCATGGGACGCGCGGTATTCGAGGCCGGCCATCAGCCGAAATCGTTCTATACCGTGCCCGGCGCCGGCCACAAAACCATAGTGCAAGACGGCGGCGAGCGCTACCGCGCGGAGCTGCGATCCTTCTATGAAAGCCTTCCCGGGAGCCTGTAGACTGATCCCATGACCACTTACAACCAGATAGCGGGCCATAGCGTGGAGCGCCTGGCAGCCCTCAGCGACGGCGTGTTTGCGGTCGCCATGACGCTACTGGTGCTGGATCTGCATGCGCCGGCCGTGGAAGCCATTCACGGCGAGCACGATCTGTGGCTGGCGCTGGGAGCGCTCGCGCCCCGTCTGGCGATGTGCGCCATGACCTTCATGACTCTCGGCATATTTTGGGTTGGCCAGCAGACGCAACTGAACCACCTCGTTCGCTCCGACCGCAGCCTCACCTGGATGCACCTCTTCTTCCTGCTGCCGGTTTCGCTCACACCGTTTTCCACCATGCTGCTGGCCGGCTTCATCACTTACCGGCTGGCTCTGTTGACTTACTGGGCGAATATCGCTCTGCTTGGCGGCATGCTGTATTGGACCTGGGTGTGTGCCCTGGGGCTGGGCGTGGTGCGCGATGACATATCTCCCACCGTGGCCTCCGCGATTAAACGGCGCATCGTAGTGGCGCAAGCCCTATATGCCATCGGCGCATTGCTGTGTCTGATCAATACTTACGTCAGCATCGCTTTTATCGTGGTGGTGCAACTGAATTATGCGCTGGCGCCGCGGCTGCCGTGGCGAAAACGGTAAGCCTTGGTCAAAAACCACCTACAGCTTTGGTCCCACCATGATTTCCAGCAGATCCCGGTCATCGGACTCCGCCGCCGTGATCGGGCCGCTCGAAACACCCGCATCCACAAACGCTTTCGCCAATGCCATGGCTAACGGCCGCCGATTGGCGCCGACCTCCATGGAGATGCCCGGCTGGGATTTTCCGTAAACCAGCGCCGGAGCCATCGATACGGACATCCCGCCGGTTTCCAGGGCGGCTTTAATCTCGGCGGCGAACGCGCCGCTCTCGCCATCGCCCGCATAGGTGGTCAGCAATACGCGTGCTCCCCTAAAGCCGGCCAGTTCGGATTGAATGACCTGCTTCTGGCCGGCGCTGATGTGGCGAAACGCGCTGCGCTGTTCCAGTTGCACGCGCGCAGCCCGCTCTTTCTCGAGCGCCAGTTGCAACTCAAGCGTCTCTTTGCGCAATTGCTCGTGGTGCGCGCGCGCGTGGGCGATGTCCGCCTCCAGGCGCCGTTGTTCGGTATGCGCCATCAGCGCCTGGGCGTTAGCGCGCGCGGATCCTGCTTGCGCCTGTGCCACCGCCTCCGCGGATGTGCTCTCGACCAGTTTCAGTTCATGGTTCTTGGCTGCCGTGACCCGTCCGGCAAACAGCGCCAGCAATAAGCTGGTAGCCGCCGCCAGGCAGACGAATATGGCATACGCCAGGGTCGTCCAGTTCAGGCCCCGCTCCAACTGATGGATATTGGAGAAATCCGGCAAGACACTTACAGCATGGCAACGGAGATATATTCCTGCAATACTGATCGTACTTGAGGACACAGTAAAGTAGAACCCATAGTACCCGGACTATATCTATCAGTAAGGTACTTAGCGCCCATCGGTTGTTGTGAGATTCCGTACCTCGCTCCAGTTAGTTGGGTTGTGACTGTCAAGCACAGCGACTATGCTGGAAACAGAGAGAAAGGCCGCGTCAGTGGCTTGGCCATGCCTGGGAAAGAACTTCTAAATCAGAAAGACTCGAGATTTCGCCTTTTGTTTGAGGACAATCCGCGGCCGATGTGGGTCTTCGATCGCAAGACGTTGTACTTTCTGGAAGTCAATCAGGCAGCCGTGGTCCATTACGGCTATAGCCGCGATGAGTTCCTGGCGATGACCATCGCCGACATCCGCCCCCAGGAAGATGTGCCGAGGCTGAAAGAGAAAGTAGCGGAAGCCATTTCTCTCACACTGGGCGGGCAGTGGCGGCACCGGCTCAAAGACGGCCGCTTGATCGATGTGGAAGTAGCGTCCCATACGATCTCTTACGGCGGCCGCCAGGCGGTGCTTTCCGTGCTGCATGATGTGACGGAGCGCAACCAGTTGGAGGAACGCCTGCGGCAGTCCGCCAAAATGGAAGCTGTCGGCATGCTGGCCGGCGGCATCGCGCACGACTTCAACAACCTGCTCACCATCATCAACGGCTACAGCCACATGCTGCTGGAAGCGCTGCCGGCGGGCGATCCAAACCACTCCGCCGCCGAGCAGATCATGAAAGCCGGCGAGCGCGCGGCGGCTCTCACGCGGCAATTGCTGGCTTTCAGCCGCCGCCAGGCGCTGCAGCCGAGGATCCTCGACCTGAATCAGTTGCTCGGCGGTATGGACAATATGTTGCGCCGGTTAATCGGCGAGGATATCGATTTGCGCTTGGTTCCCGGCGGCGATCTCGGCCAGGTCAGTGCCGATCCCGGGCAGATCGAGCAGGTGGTGATGAACCTGGTCGTCAACGCGCGGGACGCCATGCCGCGCGGCGGCGTTCTCACCATCGAAACGGCCAACGTGACACTGGACTCCGATTACGCGGCGAAGCACACCACCACAAAAGCGGGCCGATACGTGGCTTTGGTGGTTAGCGATAACGGCTCCGGCATGGACGCTGCCACTCTATCCCGTCTGTTCGAGCCGTTCTTCACCACCAAAGCTCAAGGAAAGGGCACCGGGCTTGGCTTGACCACGGTTCTTGGCATCGTTAAGCAGACCAGCGGCAGTGTCGAAGTCTATAGCGATCCCGGTTACGGAACCTCGGTGAAAGTGTATTTCCCGCGGCAGGATCGTCCGGCTCTGGAAGAGACCTCTCCGTCGGCGGCGAAAAGCGGGCGCGGTTCCGAAACGGTCTTAGTGGTCGAAGATGACGAACCCGTGCGCAAACTGGTGCGCGCCACCCTGCAGCGCGACGGGTACACAGTGCTGGATGCGTCCAGCGCCTCGGCTGCGCGCCGCGTCGCCGAACGGCATGCCGCCGCGATCCATCTGCTGATCACGGATGTAGTGATGCCCCTGGAAGGCGGCCGGGAACTCGCCGCCGCGCTGGCGGCGCAACGGCCCACCATGAAGGTGCTTTTTATGTCCGGTTACACGGATCGCGCGGTGGTGAATAATGGGCTGCTGCATAGTCACGCATCCTTCATCCAGAAGCCGTTTACGCCGGCGGCGCTTTCTTCCAAAGTGCGGGAAACCCTGGACGGCAAGACTTTGGACGGCAATGGCCATAGCGAATCCACCCACTGCGCGGGCGGATCGTAGAACTTGCCGTCAGGCCAGATTCAAGATCTGCCGGACAGTCCCGCTGTGATCCTGAATTTTGCTCTGCAGCATCATCAGCGCGTGAATGAGCTGCTCGGGACGGGGTGGGCAGCCAGGCACGTACACGTCGATCGGGATCACCTGGTTCACCGGAATCAAAGCATAGTTATTGAATACCCCGGTGGAGGTGGCGCACGCGCCCATGGAAATCGCCCATTTCGGCTCGGGCATCTGCAGGTACAGGTGCCGGATTACCGGGGCCATCTTATTCGATACGCGTCCGGCAATGATCATCAAGTCCGATTGCCGCGGCGATCCGCGAAACACCTCGGCGCCAAATCGCGCGATGTCGAAACGCGAAGCGCTCATGGACATCATCTCGATAGCGCAACAAGCCAATCCGAACGACATGGGCCAAATCGAATTCTTGCGCGCCCAGTTGACCGCTTTGTCCAGCGTGGTCAGTACCAGGCCTTCGGAGGCCGCGGCCGCCGCATTGGCGACGGACTCGTTGTCCAGGCGCTCGAACAGATCCAGGGGGCCGCTGGCGAAAGGTGCATCCATGTCCCTATTGTATCGCCCGCGCCGCATGGTTCAAACCAGCTAATCCGCGCGTAGCGCCAGCAGCGGGTCCACCCGCGCTGCCTTGCGCGCCGGCACATACCCCGCCAGCAGCGCGACCAACACCAGCATGCCGCAAACCGCCGCCAAGGTCACCGGGTCCGTAGTGGCCGTGCCATAGAGGAACGTCGCCAGCACGCGGTTCAGCGCGAATGAAGCGGCCACGCCGATCGCCAGCCCCAGCATCACCAACCGGAGACTCTGCCCCAGCACGAGCCCGAAGATGCTGCTCCGGCCAGCACCCAAAGCCACGCGCACGCCCATCTCGAAGGTCCGTTGCGCCATGGAATACGACACCACCCCATAGGCGCCCACCGCCGCCAGACTTAGCGCCACCGCGGCAAAGCTGACGAACAGCCACATCATCGAACGCGACTGCCGCGTGGATTCGTCCACCAGCGACACCATCGTCCGGATCTCTCCCACCGGCACGTTGGAATTCAAATCCCGCACCACTTCCCGGATACCGTTGGCCACCCGCGCCGGATCGGCCGCCGTACGGACGATCAAAGCCATCACAGCCGGCAGTTGCCGGTCGGTATCCACCGTCTGCGGGTAGGGCATGTACATAGCGCCGCGGATGTAGTCCGGAGCGTGATCCGCCAAGTCGAACTGCCGCACGTCTCCGGCTACGCCCACCACCGTTCGCCAGCGATCTTCCCAAACCAGTTGCACATGCTTGCCGATGGGATTCTGGCCCGGCCAATAGCGTCGCGCGGTAGCTGCGCTGACCACGATCGCGGGTTCCGCCGTCTCGCTGTCGCCACGGTTCAATGCGCGTCCCTGCAGAATGCGTATCCCCATCAGCCGGAAATAATCCGGCGTCACCGCGCCCGCCCAGAACAGTGGCGCGGCGCGCTCGGCGGGCACGTACGGTACGCCCCCCACCTTCACCGCCGACGCCGGAATCGTGCTCGATAATGGAACGGTGTTCGCGGCGGCGGCGTCTTCCACCCCCGGAATGTCGCGCGTGCGCCGCAATAATTCGTTATAAAGCGCGATGCAGGCGGCGCGATCCTGGCACAAGGATTGGTTCGGTGAGACGCGCACGGTCAGAACATGCTGCGGGCGGAATCCGGGATCCACTTGCGCCAGCTTCCACAGGCTGCGCACCAGCAGGCCCGCGCCGATCGTCAGCACCACCGCCAGCGCCACCTCGCCCACGATCAGGGCGCTGCGCAGGCGGGCCTTGGCCGCGCCCGCCGCGCGTTGCCCGCCGCTCCGGATCGTCAACGCCAGATCCTGCCGCGACGCGGCCAGCGCCGGAACCAGCCCGAATAAGATGCCCGTAACCAATGCCAGCCCGGCGGCAAACAGCAGAACCTGCCAGCCTGGCTGCGCGCCGGCGATCCCACTCGGGGTAGCAGGCAGCACTGTCTGCAGAGCCGAAAAACCGCTCAGCGCCAGCCAGATCCCCAGCAGTCCACCCGCCATCGCCAGCACCACGCTCTCCGTCAGCAGTTGCCGCACGATGCGTCCGCGCGACGCCCCCAGCGCCACACGCAACGCGATTTCCTTCTGCCGCGATGTGGCGCGCGCCAGCAGCAAACCGGCGACGTTGGCGCACGCGATCAGCAGCACTAGCCCGACCGCGCATTGCAGCACGATCAGCTCGGTGCGGATGCCGCTGGTCAGATAATCGCGCAGCGGAACCACGGTCATGGACGCCGCCCAGTCGCGGCCCATGGGGTAGGGGAACAGGCGCAGCATCTGCAAACTCAGCGATCCGATCTCGCGCTGCGCCTGGCTCAGCGTAACCCCCGGCCGCAGCCTGCCGACGACCGGCATGAACCCGCGGGCCCAGTATGCGGTGGAGTCGCGCGGGTCCAGGTGCAGCGGGATCCAGAAAGTGGTCGACGCGTTCGGAAATGCAAAGCCCCGCGCGGCCACACCCACAATGCGCCGGTCCACGCCGCCCAACGTCACGACCCGCCCGATAATGCCCGGATCGCTCCCGAACCGGTCGCGCCAAAGGCCATCGCTGAAGATCACCAGGCGGTCTTGTCCCGCCTGGTCTTCGCCCAGCGCAAAGCCGCGGCCCAATTCCACCTGAGTTCCCAAAACTTCGAACAGATTCGCGGAAACCGAACTGCCGTTCAATCGCCAGGGCTCGCTTTGGCCCGTCAGGTTCAACTGCACGCCCGGCATGTATCCGGCGAGTTCCATGCTCCGGCACTTCTGTTGCAAATCGGCCAGACCGCCCGGCGGATAGAATCCCGATTCCGCGGCTTCCACCAGCCGGTCGGGGTTTTGATACGGGAGAGGCCGGATTAGCGCCGCGCTCATCACGCGGAACATGGCCGCATTCCCGCCGATACCCAGAGCCAGCGACAACACCGCTAGTGCGGTGAATGCCGGGCTGCGCTTCAGGGTGCGCCACGCATAGCGCAGATCGCGCCACAGGTCAGCCGCCACACTCTGGTGTTCCGCTCCCAGAACCAGCGCTTCGCGCGGAGCGCGGCGCTCCACCCGCCGGAGTTGCTCCGGCAGCGCCGGATGGCCGTTCAACTCGGCCATGGCCATCTCCAGCGCCTCCGTTTCGGTGGCCCCGGCCGCCAGCAACCGCCGGTATTCGTCGTCAAGGTGCTCCGCCACTTCATCCACGATTTCGGCTTCGCGCTCCGGCGGCAGATTCAGCCCGGCCAGGCGCCGGGCAATCTCGTATTTCCAATTCGGCCCTTCAGGCATTCTCCAACCCCGTAATGCGATTGATGGCTTCCACAAAATCCTGCCATCCGCGCCGCTGCGCCGCTAGTATCTGGTGGCCCGCCTTGGTCAGGCGATAATAACGGCGGCGGCGCTGGCCGGCTTTCTCCACCCAGTGGCCGTCGATCCAGCCGCGCTTCTCCAACCGGTATAGCAATGGATAGAGCGACGCCACGCGGAATTTAACCGTTCCACCCGAGCGCTGTTCAATCAATTTGCCGATGTCGTATCCGTGGCGCGGTTGCGCCTCGATCAGCGACAGAATCAATAGCTCCGCGCTTCCCTTCTTCAGCTCCATATTCTGCATCACCATATATCGTAGTCAAATATATGGACGCGAAATATGTCAAAAGGTTGGGAAGGCGGACTTACCGCAGCATCTCGAACGGGGCATTCGCCACGTTCGAGTATCCCGGTCCGACCGATAGGCTCTGCGTGATATCGGCATAACCGGCTACTGAGAATGTAGCTTTGTAACTGCCCGGCGCCAGCTTGGTGGTGAAAGGCGTGCGCCCGAGCGGCGCGCCGTACATGCTGACCATGGCGCCCGGCGGATTGGAGGTGAACGCCATGTCGACCAGGAATCGCGCGGCACTGAGTTGCGTCTCGCCATCGACGTACGCCGTGAACTTGGTGCCCGACGGGAAAGTCTCCTCCCGGCTATATGTGAAAAGCAGCGCCGGCTCATCCGGCCGGATCACTGCGGTGGGCCCTTGCGGGTTGGCCGATGAGGCGCCGGAGCGCCCTTCCCGCGCCGGGCGAATCGCCACCTTGTCGCCGTTCATCAGCGGGATGGAACTGAGGCTCACGCCCAGTTTTCCGCCTTTTCCCATGCGCGTCTTCGGCTCCGCCATGGTCATGACGGCGGTAGCTATCGCGCCGCGCCCGATCACCAGCATGCCATCGATTCTGTAGTCTTCCATAACCTCGAAATCGACCTTATCGCCCGGCTTCACGTTGGTGAAAGTGAGTTCGCGGGTCAGGCTGAGCCGCACCGGCGTCGCATCGCGCAGAGTCAGCGCAAACGGAGTCGTAGCGCGCGTTACCGCCGCTTGGTTGGCCGCCTTCTTCCGCGCCAGCATGGCGCTCAGTATGCTGTCCGACGCGCCCGCCTTCTGCAGCGCGATCACGTCGTCGGAAGAAAGCCGGAAATTCTGCGGCTGCTGGTTGATCATTTCCACCAGGATCGGCTCACTGATGCCGGCTTTGACCAGCTTGGTGATAGCCGCGTCATCCAGCGCGGTTTGACCGTAGGCGCAGAGGGCCAAGGTTAGCCAGGCGAGCATTGGGCGTATGGACATGGATACCTATATTCTGAGCCGAACCCACGCGGCCAACAAGGTTAACGACAGTTAACTCCGGCCGCTTCGCTTTGATACGATAGTGTCTGCCAAAAAAGGGAGCCCAACATGAGTCCGTTCACAAGAATCGTCATCGGCACGGCCTTTGCGACGCTGCTGGGGGCGCAGACCGCCGAGGAACTGGTCCACAAAAACCTGCAAGCCCACGGCGGCATCGAGAAGCTCAAGGCGATCCATTCGCTGCGTATGACGGGAAAAATGCAACAGGGCAGTTTCACCATCCAGATCGGCATGGACACCATGGCGCCCGATCTGATGCGCCAGTCGTTTACCGTGATGAATATGACCGGAACCATGGCCTATGACGGCACTTCTGGCTGGCGCATCATGCCGTTTGGCGGCCGCAAAGATCCGGAACTGCTCGGCGAAGACGACCTGCGTGGCATCCAGAACGAGGCCGATTTCTATGGCCACCTGGTGGATTTCGAGGCCAAGGGCAACACCATTGAATATCTCGGCCACGACACCGTGGATGGCGACGACGCCTACCGCTTGAAAGTGACGCTGAAGAACGGCGATATCATCTACTACTTCCTCGATCCCGAAACGTTCCTGGAGATTCGCACGGAAACACTGACCCATATCCACGGTTCGGTGCGCGAATCGTTCTCCGAGATGGGTTCCTACAAGCTGGTCAATGGCATCTACTTCCCCTTCGCCATCGAGTCCGGCAACCCTCGCAATCCGAACGAAACCAGCAAGGTAACCATAGAGAAGATCGAGGCCAATGTGCCCATGGATGCCGCTGAGTTCAAAATGCCGGCCATGCCGGCCAAGGCCCACTAACTATGACGCGCATATTGCTGCTTGCCTTCCTCGTCGCCGACGGCCTCCTCGCCCAGGGAACGCCCGCGGGTCCGATCCGTTACGATTCGGGCACCATCTCCAGCCTTCCGGCGCGCAACATCGGCTCGGCCGAAATGAGCGGCCGCATTGCCGCTGTCACTGCCGTGAACGATTCCGGACGCCTCACCGTGTTTGCGGCTTCGGCCAGCGGCGGCGTTTGGAAATCGATCAACGGCGGCACTACCTTCAAGTCGGTCTTCGACCTGCCCGACGTGCAGTCGATCGGATCGGTGGCCATCGACCCGTCAAATACGAAAAATGTCTGGGTGGGCAGCGGCGAGAGTTGGACGCGCAACAGCGTTTCCATCGGCGACGGCGTCTATAAATCCACTGACAGCGGCGATAATTGGAACAACGTAGGCTTGAAAGATTCCGAACATATCGCCAAAATCCTGATTGATCCCAAGGACGGCAATATCGTCTATGTCTGCGCTGCCGGCCACCTCTGGGACGATAACGACGAGCGCGGCGTATACAAGACCGGCGATGGCGGCAAAACCTGGCGCAAAGTGCTCGCGGGCGCCAACGGTTCCACGGGCTGCGGCATGCTCTCGATGGCGCCGCAGGATCCCCACACGATCTATGCCTCCATGTGGGATTTCCGCCGCCAGGCCTGGACCTTCCGCTCCGGCGGGCCGGGCAGCGGCCTCTTCAAATCCACCGACGCCGGCGAGCATTGGACCGAACTGACGCCCGCCAACGCCAAAGGCCTGCCCGACAAACCCTATGGCCGCATCGCGCTGGCCGTGGCGCCCTCGAAGCCGCAGGTGGTTTACGCTTCCATCGAATCAAAAAGCAGCGCGCTCTTCCGCTCCGCGGATGGCGGCCAAAGCTGGACGCGCCTGGATGCCAGCCAGTATCAGGTCTGGCGGCCCTTCTATTTCGCCAACCTGATCGTCGACCCTAAGGACGAAAACAAGGTCTTCAAGGTGGATGGTCCGCTCCTGCTCAGCGTCAACGGCGGACGCAGTTTCAGCGCGGTGGCCAATGCGCACGGCGATTTTCACGACGTATGGATCGATCCGGGCAATCCGAACTCGATGTTCACAGGCGATGACGGCGGTCTCTGGCGCAGCCTAGATGGCGGCACGCGCTGGGAGCATCTGATGAACCTGCCGGTGTCGCAGTTCTATCACGTCAGCGCCGACAACGCCGAACCCTATCGCGTGTATGGCGGCCTGCAGGACAACAGTTGCTGGGTGGGCGATTCTTCCTATCCCGGCGGTGTGAGCAACGCCCGTTGGGAGAATATGTGCGGCGGCGACGGCTTCTGGATGTGGGAAGATCCGTCCGACGCGAACTATATCTACGTCGAAACTCAGGGCGGCGAAATCGCCCGCGTGAACCGTTATACCCACGAAAACCGCGCGATTAAGCCCTACGCCCAATATGGCGAAAAGAAGCTGCGCTTCAACTGGAACGCGCCGTTCGTGGTGAGTCCAAATGAGAAGGGCACTCTATATCTTGGCGCGCAGTTCCTGTTCCGCTCGCGCGACCAGGGCCAGTCCTGGGACCGCATCTCACCCGACCTCACTACCAACGATCCCGAGAAACAGAAGCAGGAGGAGTCCGGCGGCGTAACTGTCGATAACTCCGTCGCCGAAATGCACACCACCATTTACTCCATCGCGGAGTCGCCCAAGAACGGAAAACTGATCTGGGTCGGGACCGACGACGGCAACGTGCAAATTACGCGCGATGGCGGCCAGAACTGGACCAACGTCACCGCCAACGTGCAGGGCGTCGGCAAGTGCCCCTGGGTGACCTGGGTGGAACCCAGCCGGGTCGCCGAAGGAACCGCCTACGCCACCTTCGATCGCCATATGTACGGCGACATGCGCCCGTATCTCTACAAGACCACGGATTACGGGCAATCCTGGACGCCGCTGCCCGTGCAGCAGAACGGCATCCGCGGCTATGCGCACGTCATCCGCGAGGATTTGGTCAACTCCAACCTCTTGTTCCTGGGCACCGAGTTCGGGATGTGGATCAGCGTCGATGGCGGCCAAAAATGGGCGCAATTTAAAGGCTCGAACTTTCCGGCGGTCGCCGTGCGTGACATCTTCATTCACCCGCGCACGGGCGACCTGATCCTGGCCACTCACGGACGTGGTATCTGGATCATGGACGATATCTCCCCGCTCCGCGCGCTGACTCCCGCCCTGATGTCCGAATACGCCGCGTTCCTCCCGATTCCGCCGGCGGTCCAGTGGATGGAAACATCCGGCGGTTGGTCCGAGGGCGATGGCACATTTGTCGGACCCAACAAGCCGACCGACGCCATCATTCCTTATTACCAACGAAGCCGCCATATCTACGGCGACATGAAAATGGAAGTCTTCGACCAGCAAGGCAAGTTGGTGGATACCCTGCCCACCAGCGGGCATCGCGGCATTAACCGCGCGGTCTGGTCCATGCACATGAAGCCGCCTCAGGTGCCCCCCGCGGCCACCGGAGCCTTCGGCGCCGCTATCGGGCCGCGAGTTTTGCCCGGAGTCTACACCGTCCGCCTCACCAAGGGCGACAAGGTCTACAACACCAAGATCGAGGTAGTGCTCGATCCCCGCGACAAATTCACCGTCGATGACCGCAAGGCCCAGTTCGACCTGATCACCAAATTGGGCGATACCTTGAACCACATGAGCTGGGCCGTGGATGCGATTATCGGCGTGCGCGACACCGCTACCAAGGGCGCCGCCAAGTTGCCCGAATCGGATCCGCTGCGCGCCAAGCTGACCGGCCTCGCGGAATCCGTGGATGCCGTGCGCTCCAAGATCGTAGCGACCAAAGAGGGCGGCATGATCACCGGCGAGGAGCGCCTGCGCGAATTCCTGACCGATTTATACAGCGATGTCAGTTCTTACGAGGGCCGGCCCACCGATTCCCAGGTTGCGCGCGGCGGCGTGCTCAGCCACGAACTGGATGACGTCATCCACGAGTTTACGGAAATAGCCAACAAGCAACTGCCGGATCTGGATCGCCAACTGACAGCCAAGAAATTCCCGGCCATAACCCTGTTATCGGAGGATGACTGGCGCAAGTCTCATTTAAACTAAGGCCCGTGGGGCAGACCATCGTTTTGTGTGGTCTGCCCACTTATTCCGTACGCAAAGCCGTAACGGGATCCAGCTTAGCCGCCTTCATAGCCGGATAAATCCCAAAAAACAACCCGATAATCGAACTAAGTATCACGCCCAAAATAGCCACCCAGGTCTGCACCGCGGCGGGCAAGGAAGTCAAACTGCGAATTGCCAGTGCGCACAGAAATCCCAAAAACACGCCGATTGCCCCGCCCATCAGACACTGCATCACACTCTCCGTCAAGAACTGCCGCAAGATGTCGCCCTGCGTGGCTCCCATCGCCCGCCGGATGCCGATCTCCTTGGTCCGCTCTGTGACACTGACTAACATCACATTCATGATCACAATCCCGCCCACTACCGCCGAAATCGAGCTGACCATCACAAATACCGCAAAGAACGCCGAGCTGATGCTCTGCCACAGCGAGATATAACTCTCCGCCGTGCCAATATAAAAATCCTCGTCGTGCCCTTCAGTGATATGCCGGCGCGCCCGCATAATGACGCGCACGTCATCCTGGGCCTGTTCGAACAACCGCTGCCCGCCTTCCGCCTTGATCTCCAGCGTCAGGCTGTTGCGTAGCCCACGCCAATGCAAATAAGTGGTCAACGGGATGATCGCAAATGTATCCTGATCCTGCCCCAGCACGGACCCGATGGATTCGAACGTCCCGATCACCGTGAACTCTTCGTCGCCCGAGCGCACCACCTGCCCGATGGGATCGATCCCCGGAAAGAATTCGTTCACCAGATGGTCCCCGATCAGGCAGACATTGGCCGCGTGCCGGTCTTCCATTTCGCTGAAATAGCGGCCGCGCGCGACGGTGCGCGTGTCGATATCCGCCATGTTCGGCGTGTGCCCGATCAGCGTGGCGTCCTCCAGATCGCGGTCCTTGTAGCGAAATCCTATGGGCGTGGTCACCGAAGCGCCCACGTACTCGCAATGCGCGCAGCCCGCCGCCACCGCTTCCAGATCTTCGGGCAGAATGTTCTTATTGCGCTGCGCCTTCACCAGCAGCGAGAAATCCGTGATCGCGAATGGCAGCCGCGAAACGCGGAACACGTTGGTGCCCAGATTGGCGATCTTCTTCTCGACGTAATTATTGGCGCCCTGCACCAACGTCATCACGGCGATTAGTGTCGCCACACCCATCGTCAGGCCGAGTATGGTCAGCGAGGCGCGCAACTTGTGCGCCCGTATCGCGTCCGCCGCCAGATATAAGTTGTCTTCGACTGCCAGCATGGCGAATCAAAACACAATCCTACGCCAGTTCTTCCCCGCCTGTACGATCCATTCCGACGCCCCGTCCGCTGCCACCGTCAGATCGTGTACGCGCTGCCCGTTGATCTCCACGGCCCCCGCCTTGATCTTCCGCGCCCCATCGCTGACCGACTCCGCCAGCCCGACCTTTGCCAGCAGTTTGTCAATCCTTATACCTGCCGGCGTCTCTATTCCCTCCGGCAGGGCCACGCTTTGTATATCGCTGGGGATCTCCTTGCGCCGCACCACCCGATTAAATTCCTCCTCCGCCCGCGCCGCCTCGCCCGTGGAGTGGAAATCCGTTACGATCGACCGCGCCAGGTCCGCCTTGGCCAGCATCGGATGCACTTCCCCCGCCGCCACACGCGCCCGCAGTGCCATAATCTCCGCCATGCTGCGGTCCGTGAGCAGTTCGTAATACCGGTACATCAGATCGTCGCTGATCTGCATCACCTTCCGGTACATGATCTCCGGCGCCTCCGTGATGCCGATGTAATTGCCCAGTGACTTCGACATTTTATTGACGCCATCCAGACCCTCCAGCAACGGCACGGTGGCCACAATCTGCGCCGGCAGGCCGTAGTCCCTCTGTATCTCGCGGCCCGCCAGTAGGTTGAACTTCTGATCCGTGCCGCCCATCTCCACGTCGCACCGCAGAGCCACGGAATCGTAGGCCTGCACCAGCGGGTAGAGCAGTTCGTGTACCGAGATCGGCACGCCCGATGCGAACCTCTTGGCGAATTCGTCGCGCTCCAGAATGCGCGCCACCGTGTATTTCGAACACAATCGCACCAGGTCTTCGTAGAGCATCGGCTGCAGCCATTCGCTGTTGAAACGGATCTCGGTCTTCTCCGGATTGAGGATCTTGAACACTTGCGCCCTATAAGTCTCGGCGTTGTGCTCGATCTGTTCGCGTGTCATGGGCGGACGGGTCACATTCCGCCCCGTCGGATCGCCGATCAGCGATGTCATATCGCCGATCAGAAAAATCACGGTGTGGCCCAGATCCTGGAAGTGTTTCATCTTGCGCAAGAGGACCATGTGGCCCAGATGCAGGTCCGGAGCCGTCGGGTCGAATCCCGCTTTCACGCGCAGCGGCCGTCCCGTCTGCGCCGCCTGCACCAGCCGTTCCCGCAGGTCTTCCTCAGGGATAATCTCGGCCAGCCCCTTTTTCAAATAAGTTAACTGTTCGTCGATGGAGAGCACTCAAAACCAAGTTAACATGACCTAGGCTGTTAGCCCGCGCGGACTCATTCCCTTGCACGCGGATGGCCGGTGAGTTGACAAACGCCGCTACACAACAATATAGTTGTGCTAGTGATTCCCGATTTCGATGCTTCCGGCAGACTGCCAAAGGGGATTCACATCGCGCCATGGGGTCAGATCGTAAAGCGCCTTCAGCTTCACTGCGCGGCGGAAGACGCTGATCGAGGGGCTTCGTCAGGCTTTGGATCTTTTGAAGGCAGCAGGATGCCGGCGGGTGTATCTGGACGGCAGTTTTGTGACCAACAAGGCGAATCCAGGCGACTTCGACGCCTGCTGGGGCGTTGATAGTGCGACGCCGCGAGGTTGGATCCGGTCTTTCTGGACTTTTCCAATTCGCGAGCGCGGCAGAAGCAGCGATTTGGCGGCGAATTCTTCCCGGCCGAATTACCAGAAGGCGTCACGGGAAGGACTTTTCTGGAGTTCTTCCAAATTGACAAAGAAACGGGATTGGCAAAAGGTATTTTAGCGATCGATTTAACCAGGTGGCGGCATGATCAAGAATGAACGGCAGTATCGCATTACAAAGGCACAGGCGCAAAGGTTTGAGCAGACCGTCATCCTCGCCTCCGCGAATCCCAAATCCGGCCTGCATCCAGCCCTGCGCAAGGCGCAAATCGATGGCCTCAAGAGCCAACTCGCGGATCTCAAGCGCGAGTTGGCCGAGTACCAGAGGCTGCGATCGGGAAGGAGCGCAATTGCCCTCGGCTCCATCGAAGAGTTGCCTACTCTGCTAATTCAGGCACGTATCGCCGCTGGTTTGAGCCAGGAACAACTCGCGGCGAAACTTGGCCTGAAGCCTCAGCAGATCCAACGCTACGAAGCGGCAAATTATCAATCCGCCAGCCTGGAGAGAATCAATCAGATCGTCCGGGTTCTGGGAATCAAGCTACGCCATCCCGCTCAATTGCGGCTGGTCTCATAGCCCCGCTCGAAAGCGCCGACTTCAAATCCTCCCCAAATCGCCGCACCGCCGCTACCTCATCCTCCGTGGCCGGATGCTCGAAGCCTTTTCCCGCCAGAAATGCCCGCTCTTCCCGCCACACGAGATACGCCAGCCCGCGTTCCGTCCACACGCCGGTGCTGCCGATGCTTCCGTAGCCCGCCGGCGTGCGTTCCACCAGCACCACGAGATTATCGCGCGAGAACATCGCAAATGCGGGAGTTTCGGAAAGAAGTTGAATACCCCTCGAAGCCAGATCCACGGCTACATCTTGTAGCGGCCCAGATCTTCGTCGTTCAGGTTTTCCAGCCAGCGGCGCAGTTCCTTCTCATTCTCCTTATCGGAGACCGAAGCCGCCGCCTTGGAAGACTTCAGAACCGTGTCGTCCACGAAGATCGGGCAATCCAACCGCAGCGCCAGCGCCAGCGCGTCGCTCGGCCTGGAATCCACGCTGATGAGTTCGCCGTCCCGCTCCAGCCAGATCAGAGCGTAAAACGTCTCCTCTTTCAGTTCGTTCACCACCACTTTGCGCACACCGGTGTTGAGTCCCAACAGGAGGCTCTTGATGAGGTCGTGGGTCATGGGACGCGGCGTCGAAACTTTTTCGATTTCCAGCGCTATCGCGTTGGCCTCATAAATGCCCACCCAAATCGGAAGCACGGCATTGCCGCTGACATCCTTCAGGATCACGATGGGCATATTGGTGACGGGGTCCATCATCAAGCCGCGGATTTTCATTTCGACTTCCATAAGACCCTCCAGCTACATTAAAACACATTCGCTACGCTCTCACCGGCCAGCGAATTCGGACCGGCGCGCGTCACGCGGGCATGCATGTATGAGCCCGCCAGCGTTGCGCCGCCGTCATTCCCATGTGTGAAATTCAGCGTGCGATTCTGCGACGTGCGGCCGATCCATTGGCCGGTCGCCTGGTTGTAGCCTTCCACCAGCACTTCCTCCACCTTGCCCACCAGTTCCGCGTTCCGCCGGATCTGTATGGCGCGCTGCTTTTCATTCAGAATCATGATGCGGCGCGTCTTCTCCTCGTCCGGAATCTTGTCCTCCATCGCCAGCGCCGACGTGTTCGGCCGCGGCGAATACTTGAAGCTGAACAGCGAATCGTACTGCACTTCGTCCAGCAGCTTCAGCGTCTCTTCGAAATCCGCCTCCGTCTCGCCCGGAAAGCCCACGATGATGTCGGTGGTCAGCGCCATCTCCCGCCGCGCGCCCTTGATCCAACCGATGCGCCGCATATATTCGTCCCGCGTATACGACCGCTGCATGGCCGCCAGCACTCGGCTGGACCCCGATTGCACCGGCAGATGCACGTGATTGCACAGCACGGGATTGGCGTCCATGGCCTCCACAATCGCCTTGGTGAAGTCCCGTGGATGCGACGTCGTATAGCGCACTCGCCGTATGCCGGAAATCTCCGCGATGCGCGCCAGCAGCGTGGCAAAATCCCAACCCGCCGGCGAAGGATCGCGAAAGCTGTTCACGTTCTGCCCTAATAGCTGGACCTCTGTGTAGCCGGATTCGGCCAGCCGCCGCGCCTCCGCCATAACGCTTTCGCTGGTGCGGCTGCGCTCCGGACCGCGCGTGAACGGCACCACGCAGTACGCGCACGACTTGTCGCAGCCTTCAATAATGGTGATGTACGCGCGATGCGGATTGTCCCGCCGCGTAAACGGCGTGTCGAAGGTCTCGTCCGTATCCAGGCTCAGGCCCGTCACGCGCCGGTTGCCTGCCTCAAGCTGCACCAGCATCTCGGGCAGCTTGGTGTAGCTGGCCGAGCCCGCCACCAGGCTGACGTGCGGCGCGCGCTCGAAAATCTTCTCGCCCTCCTGCTGTGCCACGCATCCCAGCACGCCAAAAACTTTCCCTTTGCCCGCTGCCCGCTTGAAATTCTGCAGCCGGTTGAAGACTTTCTGCTCGGCTTTATCGCGAATGCTGCAAGTGTTGTAGAGCACCAGGTCCGCCGCTTCCGGCGTTTCCACCTGGCTGTAGCCTTGGGCCAACAGCGTCCCCACGACCTTTTCGGAGTCGTGCGCATTCATCTGGCAGCCAAAGGTTTCGATGTAAAATGCTTTCCCAGTCACTGGAACTATTCTAGCGTGCGGGCGCGCCGGTGTAAGATCGGGTGTTCGGCAATGAACAAATGGATCGGACTAGCCCTATGCCTGGCACTGGCGCTCGCATTCTTCGCCGCCAACCGCGGCGCTACCCGCGGTTTCTTCCAAGGCGACGAACTCGATAACATCGGCTGGACGCCCCAGGTTCCCCTCGCCACATTCGCCACCGACCTCGTCAGCCCGCTTTATAACGCCCGCAACTTCCGCCCCGTCGGCCACCTCTACTTCCGCATCATGAGCCGTAATTTCGGCCTCGATTTTCCTAAGTACCTGCCACCCCTCCATCTGGTCCATCTCCTGAACGTCTGGCTGCTCTGGCTGCTGCAGCGGCGACTCGGCAGCACGCCGTACCAGGCCTCGGCCGGCGCGCTGTTCTTCGCCTTTCACATGGCCGTATTCGACATCTACTGGAAGCCCATGTACGCCTTCGATCTGTTCTGTGCTGCCTTCTGCCTGGCCCGCCTGCTTTTCTGGATCGACCGCCGCTGGCTGCTCTCCTTCCTGGCCTTCTGGCTGGCCTACAAATCCAAGGAACTCGCCGTGATGCTCCCCGCAATTCTGGCCTGCTACGAATATTGGTTCGGCCGGCGCCAATGGAAACCGCTGATGCCGTTCCTCGCGGTATCGCTTTCCTTCGGCCTGCAGGGCATCCTCTTGAACCCAAACCAAAATAACGACTACGCCTTCCACTTCACGCCCGCCGCGCTGGCCGCCGGCGTCAAGTTCTATGCCGCGGCGCTGTTTGGCGTGCCCTTCCTTGGACTTGCCCTGCTGACGCTCCCCGCCTTGCGCCGCGATCGCCGCCTGTGGCTGGGAGTCGCGGCCACGGTCTTATTCTTCGTGCCGCTGGTCTTCCTGCCCGGCCGCCTCTATAGCGCCTATTGGTACCTGCCCCTGACCGGCGTGGCGATTGCCTTCGCGTCACTGGCCGGCGGCCGATTCCATTTCGCCGCAGCCGCGTTCCTGGCCGCTTGGCTGCCCTGGAACTATCTCGCGCTGCGCGATTACCGTACCCGCAAACTGGCTGAAGACGCCGTAGTCCGCGATTACGTGGCGCAGTTGCGCACCGCCGCCCCAGTTCTGCAAGAGATCCCGCTCTTCCTGTATCGCGGCCTCCCGGCCTCGCTCCCACCGTGGGGAGTGGGCGGCGCGCTGCGCTACTTGTTGCCGGTCACTAACGTCAATGTCTACCCGCTGGACCGCCCGCCCGCCAAGGCGCTCCGCACCAGCCCCGCCGTCGCCACGCTTAATTGGGATGAACCTAGCCGCAACCTGTGGATTGAGGAGGAAGCCACTTACATCACCATGAACGAGCGCACCCCGCTCTGGCAATTGACCCACGGCTGGTATGCATTGGAACAAGGATTTCGCTGGACCGCGCCGCGCGCCACCGCCCGCCTGTTTCGCGCGCCCGGAGCCGTTCAGTTTGAGGCTGTGCTGAACGTCGGCCCGCAAGCCCTGCGCGCCGTGGGTTACGCCGAGTCAACCCTGCGCTTGAACGGCGCCCCCTTGGGATCCGTCCGCCTCTCCGAACCGGGTATACAAAGCGTGCGCTGGCCGCTGCCTCCAGGCGCACCCGGCTCGGTGGAAATCGAATTTGAAACCAATCCTGCCTATCGCGCGGCCAACGATCCGCGCACATTAGGCGCGGCCATCGTCTCCTTCGGATTCCTGCCCTCCGGCCGCTAGGGGCGCGAGACTTCGGTCCCGCCGTCCAACCTACTTCTCCTGGATCTCTTCGATATACTTCACCAGATTATAAACGCGCACCGTTCCCAGATCCGGATTCGCGCTCATATGCGCGAAGATGCTCCCCCAGACCGGCATGTCCTTCGATCCGTGCGCGAACTGCGGACCCGATTCGCCATTAATAATATGTTGCACCTTGATCGTCGGGTATTTGCCGCCATTGTTTTTGGAAATCCGTGTCAGGTCCGACGGCGCAGTCTTCAACGCCGCGGCAGCCGGACCGTCGCCTTTGCCGGCGGCTCCGTGGCACACCGCGCAGTACTCGCGGAAAAGATCCTTGCCCGCCACCGACTGTGTGGCGTGCACCGGCACCTTCTTTATGGACGCGGCCGGGTCATCCGCCCGCGCGCCGGCGCCCATTAGCAAAATCATACTTGCAGATGTGAATAGCAGTTTCATGCCTATATGATATTTAAATTGACACCACAAAGGAAGGGTGGTGTCGATTTTTACGGCAGGTCGCGCCGCGCCACCCGCGAAATTGCATGCACCAGCATGCCGCGCCGCGGATGCGGTACGATCTCCACGAGACCGATCATGCCGATCCGAATTCCGATCGCAGCCGGAATTGCCGCCCTATTCCTGGCGTTAATAATGAGTCTCGCCGCACAGATCCCAACGCCGGACCTACAGAACAAGGCGACGGTCCGGCGCGAGATGATGGCCTTCAATCCGCGCTACTTCATGCTGATGGGCCCGCGTTATCGTGCTCTGCGGGAACTGGAACACCAGGTGATCGAGCGCGAAGCCGAGTTGCGCGATGTGTCCTGTTCGCACCAGATCGTCACGGAACTCCGCTGGCTGATGAGCAGCACGGCGGACACCGAGCGCATCGACGCCCTTTTGGGCGATCTGCGCGCCAGCCTCGCGCATCCCGAACTGGAAGCCGGCGCGCGCGAACAGGATGCGGATGGAAGCTGGGGCCGATGTTACGACGCCTGGTTCTTTCGCCTGGACGCGTCTTATGACGGCCACTTTTCCCGCGATCGGGGCGGCAGCCATATCCCACTGCTCGATCGCGTGAATTCCCCCCGGAAACTCGCCCAGTACGTCAACTCGATTTCTGTCTCGGATGTGGCCCATAGCGGGGTGGATCGTCGCCGCGAAATGAATGAAGCGCTCTCCACTCTGATCCGTCTGATTGTCCGCGGGCAGCCCCGCGCCTACCCGTGGCATCCGGAAATGAAAGCCACCCTGCTCGATCTTCTGAAGCAACTGCGCAATCCGGCCACCGGCTGGTGGGGAGAGCGCTATCAGCGCGACGGGCGCATCGACTTTGTCGACGACCTGAGCCTGACATTTCATATCGTCAGCTATCTGAAGTCCCCGATCTCGACAGAGTCGGCAACACGCTGCTCGAACTAAAGGATCTGCAATATCCCATCGGCTGGCGCGAGAACGGCGGCTATCTCACGCACCACAATATGGACGTGGTGGTGCTCTTTCGATATGCATGGCCTCATATGAATGAGGTCGAGCGGCAAGCCGCGTCAATCGAGATCCAAAAGATGCTGCAGCGGCACAAAGCTTCGGGCGCCGCAGGCGGAGCGTATTATGAGAGTGCCCTCCGCGAATTGGGCGAGCCGGCGCCTGCGAAATAAGTTCTTAGGGCATATCGCGTCGCGCCACCCGCGAAATCGCATGCACCAGCTTGCGGTACGGCGGTTGATCGAACCTCTCCCAGGCTACCCATTCGCCCTCCCGCCAGCTCGAGTAATACCAGCGCGCCAGCAA
>JBEKYC010000024.1:0-90078 GCA_049511415.1 Bryobacteraceae bacterium
AAGGATGCATGGCATGCGGCTTCCTGGTCCGACAAAGTGAAGGTGTGGTTCGCGCCTCCGGGATGGCGTCCGCCGGATGTGGCCGCGCGGTATCCCAAGGCGTCGTACGATCCGCATTTGGATTTCGTGAAGTACGATCCGCCGCGCAATGCGCTTTTGAGTGCTTACGGCCTGGTGCAGTTCGTGGTCCTGATAGGCGCCAATAGCCATTTTCTGGCGCTGCTTCCCAAGCAGGCGGCCGTGTTGAATGTGGCTTACTTCATCTATATTCTGGCCACGCTGGTCTGTCTTGGCGGAGTATTGGAGAACCGTCGTGGATTCCAGATCGCGGAAGCTGCGCGCCTTACGGCCACCGCGCTGGTGGTAACGACTTCCGGCGCGTGGTTCGGCGGAGTGCGCGATCCGCGCCTGGTGGCCGCGGTCGCGGCGTTTCAAGACGGAAGCCCTGGCCGCAGCCGCGTAAAATGGGCCGGCCGTAGCGCTGAAAATCGGGTCGATGAAGTATGGTACAGTAGAAGTGCGCTTTTTGAAAGTCCCGCAACAACCTGGCCGAACGATTCAAGTCTGCCTAGTCTAGCCCGCACAATTGAAAGCAAAAGGAAAAAACGTGAAGAATATTTTTGTAGGCAATTTGGATTTTTCGGCGACCGAATCCGCAATCCGTTCGCTATTTGAGCCCTATGGAGCAGTGGACCGGGTCAACCTGGTGACGGATCGCGACACCGGGCGCTCGCGTGGTTTCGCCTTCGTGGAGATGAGCAACGAGACCGAGGCGGATCGCGCGATCACGGCGTTGAACGGCCATAATCTGGAAGGCCGTGCCCTGAACATCAATGAAGCCCGGCCGAAACCGCAAGGCGGAGGCGGCCAACGTGGCGGATTCGGCGGCGATCGTGCGCGCGGCAAGTCCCGCTGGTAAGATTTCCGGACACTGCTTCAAGGTTTTCTGAATGGCCGGGTGCGCCCAGGTGTCAAACCTTGGGGTCACCAGGCTTTTTTGATGTACCGTTGATGATTTGAACGGAAGAAATGCCATTTGCCAACTTCGGGTGCTTCTCGTTTTCGCCGGTTTCGGTGCGAAGGAATGCGCCCGAACTTGCTGGAGTCTACGGTCTATCCAACGGCCGAGAATGGGTCTTTGTTGGTGATGCGGACAGCATCCAGGCGGCTCTGCTCGGGCATCTGATGGCAACAGAGACCAAGCTCCAGTCGCGTGCGCCTACAGGATTTACATTTGAACTGTGCAGTTCGGAGCGGCTCGCCCGAAAGAACCGGCTCGTTTGGGAGCTGAAGCCCGTTTGCAATCCCCCCTTAGGTCAGCCCAGCCATTCGGTGACTCCGATGGCGCCATCCCGGCTTTGGTAGAGAAACCGCAGCCGTCTGCCGTCTTCCAGCCGCAAAGTCAGGACCTTTCCGGAGTACACGCTAACGAAGGATCCATCGTACGGACACCAGACTTGGCCCGAAAAGTCCTTCACCGCGGATTTTGACGGATCTTCGGTGACGGCGGTCGGATCAATTTGCGGAAAAGACAGGTGATACTCCACCGAGATCTCGCGTCCGCGTCCGGTCGTGACGGTGCCACTGCCGTTCAAGCGTCGAACCGGTCGACTCTTGTTGCCCGGCGCAGCAGCGGCCCTGGAGGATGGTAGAGCGAAAGTGTCTCTCAATATTTCTCCTTCTCAGAATTTGGGTAGGCTAACCGGCGCGGCAGCGAAGTTGATTGGAGTGAACAAAAGCCTTATTAAGAATAGCAGGTTCATCGCGGCGCTGCATTGCCTCTATTTATGGCCGCAAGCCTTTTTTGCGGTCTGGCCCGTTGGTAAGACCTGCTCACAGCGCGCATCTCGTAACTCAGCATGCGGCGCGAAGCGAAAGCGTGGGACGGTCGAAGTGACAGGCGCACAGTCCCAAGGGTTAGTCCGCGGCGTCGATGCCGGCGATACGCTCGTCGAGAGAGGATCAGCCATCGTTATGCTTGCGCGATGGGACAGGATCACTTAAGCCCGCCTCCGGGAACTGGTGCGCATCGGCATTACCAGTGCGCGCATTCTGAGCGTGACTCGCGGGCGGGTGAGTACGTGAACGAGAATGGGAAAAAGTGGCTCATTGATTTGGAATCGGGCGTGTGGCGACTGGGACCGATATGCTACGCGCGCCTTGGCGAGTCGCTGCCCGAATAGCCCCATATCTCACCGAACTCATTCCGCGCGGCAAAAGACCCCGGACAGCGATCGGTTGGCGGCAGAAAGCCGGCGCAGACTTATTGCGGCTGGGATCGATCTCCCGCGGCTCAAAACTGCGGGGGCGCGCAGTGCTAACGGCACGCTCCAAGTAACAGTTCTGTTTTTCATTGCACATCCACTTTCACGGTCTCGATTTTTCCGGTGAATGCGAATGGGCTCGTATAGTCGGAAGTGACGGGCGTTCCCAATTCGGAGCCGACATCCAACGTCTCGAAGTACAAACCGTAGCCGCCGAAACTGGCGATCTTAGCTTCCCCGGCAGGCTTGCCGTTGATGGACAGGCGTGCCGTGCCCGATCCCGCCGTGAGGAAGAATGACAGGCCGGTAGCCAACCCGGCTTTGTCCGGCATGTAGTCCAGCACGATCTCGGACTTTCCGGCCGCGAGGGGCTCGGTAGACAAAAGTCCGCCCGCGCGATTGCCGGAGCCATTCACCTGATAGCCGACCCGTCCATCTTTAACGAAGCGTGTAGCCGCCATAGATCCCGCCTTGCGCCAGAATGACACCTTCCGCTCCACCGGCCGGCACGTCCACTGTGGCGGTAATTCGGTGGGGCCGCCCTACCACGTGCGGAGCGGCGGGCGCGGAAATGCGTTGAATGCCGGCTCGATAGACGAAAGACTTCGCGCCATCGTTGGGCGCCGGCTCGAGCGCGGGGTAAGGCAGCAGCGGATAAACATTATTGCGGCGCGCTTCGCTATCGAAGAGTTGCTCCAGTTCCTTCAGCTTCTCCGGATTCTGCGCGGCCAGATCATGTGCCTGGCTGTAATCCTCGTTGAGGTTATAGAGTTCCCAAGCGTGCGGCGGCGGCATCGGCCCTGACCACAGGCCTAGCATCGCCCAAGGCACCGTGTTGCGCGAGCCGGCCCACCAGCCGTCTTTGTAAATGCCGCGATTCCCCACCATCTCGAAGTACTGGATTTTGTGCAGGCTGGGCGTGTCCGGATGGTCGAAGGTATAGACCATGCTGTTCCCTTCGAGCGGCAATTGTTTCACGCCCCTGACCTCCGACGGGAATTCGATGCCGGCCAATTCGTAGATCGTGGGTGCGATATCGGTAACGTGGTGAAACTGGCTGC
The DNA here is from genome assembly GCA_049511415.1 of Bryobacteraceae bacterium. Taxonomy (GTDB): domain Bacteria; phylum Acidobacteriota; class Terriglobia; order Bryobacterales; family Bryobacteraceae; genus Bog-159. Next base: position 3,326 of record JBEKYC010000024.1, read on the forward strand.
GCAATCCCCCGGCGTCCTTGATGTGACCCGGCCATGAGACAATCAGCGGATCGCGCGTCCCGCCCAGGTGCGAGGCCACCTGCTTGCTCCACTGAAAAGGTGTATTCGTAGCCCAAGCCCAGGCAGCGGCGTAGTGGTTTGAAAACATTTCGCCGCCTAACTGATCGGAATGCTGCAGGCGTTCCTCGATGCTTTGCGGCTTGCCTTCGACGTTCAAAGCGTCGTGGCCATCCAGTCCGCCTTCCGCGCTGGCCCCGTTGTCGCCCACAATGTAGAACACGATGGTGTCTTCGTCGTGCCCCTGGGCTTTGATATTGTGCAGCAGGCGTCCGACTTCATAATCGGTGTGCGCCATGAACGCCGCATAGACTTCCATCTGGTGCGCCAGCAGTTTTTTCTGATCGGCGGTCGACGAATCCCAGGCCGGCAATTCCTGTGGCCGAGGCGTCAGCGCGGTGCCCGCCGGGATGATTCCAAACTCTTTCTGGCGCGCGTAAGTCTCCTCGCGCAGTTTGTCCCAACCCTGATCGAACTTGCCCTTGTATTTGTCGATCCAAACTTGCGGGACGTGATGCGGTTCGTGCGTCGCGCCGGTAGCCAGATACAGGAAGAACGGCTTCTGCGGCGCGACGGCGTCATGCTGTTGCACCCAGGTGGTGGCCTGATTGACCAGGTCCCATGTCAAGTGGTAGCCTTGCGCGGGCGTGGTGGTTGGCTCCACGGGGGTCGTATTCCGATAAAGCCGCGGATGCCACTGGCTGTCCATGCCTCCCATGAAGCCGTAAAAATACTCGAATCCCAGGCTGGTGGGCCAGTGATCGAAAGGCCCCGCGGGATTGGCTTCCCACACGGGCGTGTTATGCCACTTTCGGTAGTGGGCTACTTTGAATTAGCCCACTACCCCACTTTCCGAACGCGGCCGTGCTGTAGCCATTCAGCTTCAAAATCTCTGCGATGGAAGCCGCGCTGCGCGGCCAGATCGAGTTATAGCCTGGAAAGCCCGCGGCCAGTTCGATCACGGTGCCGAAACCGAATTCATGATCGTTGCGGCCGGAAAGCAGTGCGGCGCGTGTGCGCGAGCACAGCGAGTTGACGTGGAAACGGTTGTAACGCAGTCCGCTCTTGGCCAGTTCGTCCAAGGCGGGTGTCGCCACCGGTCCGCCGTAGGTGGAGATTGCGCCAAAGCCTACGTCGTCGAGCAGGATCAGCACCACGTTGGGGGCGCCCTTCCGGGGGCTGGGCCGCTGCGGCCAGTCGGGAGACGACTTATCGCGGCTGGGATCGATCTTTCCCTTAAAAGGCGGGTCCGGCCTGGGCAGCACATCGGCCGCTTGCATCGCGGCCAGTGACAACGCCAGCGCCACGGAAGTAGTTACAGCTTTGGTGTATCTGGTCTTCATTGAAGTTCAACCTTCACAGTCTCGATTTTGCCGGTGAAGGGGAAGGGGCTGGTATAGTCGGGACTCACCGGCGAGCCAAGGTCCGAGCCTACGTCCAGAGTTTCGAAGTAGTAAACGCCGAAAGCCGCGATTTTCGTCTCGCCCGCCGGTTTGCCGTTGACCGACAGCTTGACGACGCCGGGGCTTGGACTGCGCCCGGCGATCAGCCCCGGCCGAGGCGCAACCTTATCGGGAGTGAATTCGACGACGATGTGCGCTTTGCCCGGCGCAAGCGGTTCAGAGGATACCACCGAGCCAGCCCGGTTGCCCGAAGCATTCACAGCGTAGACTACATGGCTGTCCTTAATAAAGAGGGTATAGCCGCCTAACACCCCGCCTTGGGCCAGGATCACGCCTTCGGCGCCGCCCGACGGAATCTCCACATCCGCCGTAATACGATGCGCACGGCCTGTGAGCCGGGGCGCCGATGCCGCGGGAATGCGCTCGACTCCGGCATGGTACACAAAGGTTGTGGCGCCGTCGTAAGGCGTGGGCAAGGGAGAGCCGAAAGGCGTCAACGGATAAACATTATTGCGGCGCGCCTCGCTATCAAAGAGTTGCACCAACTCTTTCAGCTTTTCCGGATTCTGGGCTGCCAGATCGTGCGACTGACTGTAGTCTTCGTTGAGATTGTAAAGCTCCCAGGGATTGTTCTCGGGCCTGCGATCCTGCCAATGTGCGCCCAGATCCCAGGGCAGCAAATGGCGCGAACCCGCCCACCATCCGTCCTTGTAGATTCCGCGGTTGCCGACCATCTCGAAATACTGAACTTTGTGTGGACTGGGCTGGTCCGGATGATCGAAGCTATAGACCATACTCACGCCTTCGAGCGGCAACTGTTTCACGCCGTTTACGGATTCGGGAAATTGGATACCTGCCAATTCGTAGATGGTGGGTGCGATGTCGGTGATGTGGTGAAACTGCGTACGCAACCCGCCGGCTTCCCTGATGTGTCCCGGCCAGGAAACGATGAGCGGGTCGCGCGTGCCGCCTAAATGCGATGCAACCTGCTTGCTCCACTGAAATGGAGTGCAGGTGGCGAACGCCCATCCGGACGCGTAGTGGTTCAGATACAGGTCGCTGCCCATTTCGCTGATATGCGCCAGGCGTTCGTCGAGGCTGCGCGGTTTGCCTTCGGCGGTCAAAGCATCGTGGCCCTCGATGCCGCCTTCCGCGCTAGCGCCGTTGTCGCCTGGAATGTAAAAGACGATGGTGTCTTCGGTGTGGCCTTCGGCCTTGATGTTCTGCAGCAGGCGCCCAATTTCGTAATCCGTGTGCGCCAGAAAGCCGGCGTAGACTTCCATCTGATGGGAGAGCAGCTTCTTCTGATCCGCCGTGAGCGAATCCCAGGCGGGCAACTCTTTCGGCCGCGGCGTCAACTCGGCATTGGCCGGAATGATGCCGAACTCTTTCTGCCGCGCAAAGATCTCCTCGCGCAGCTTATCCCAGCCCTGCTCGAACTTACCCTTGTACTTGTCGATCCATTCCTGCGGCACCTGGTGCGGCTCGTGCGTGGCGCCGGTGGCGAAGTATAGGAAGAAGGGCTTCTGCGGCGAGACGGCGTCGTGCTGCTGGACCCACCGCGTGGCATCGTTTGCCAGGTCGGTGGTCAGGTGATACCCGCCGGCGGGCGTCGCGGGCGGCTCCACGGCCACGGTATTGCGATAGAGGCGCGGATACCATTGTTCGTCCATGCCGGCGACGAAACCGTAGAAATATTCGAATCCCAGGCCGGTGGGCCAATGATCGAACGGGCCGGCCGGATTGGTTTCCCATGCCGGCGTGTTGTGCCACTTGCCGAATGCCGCCGTGCTATAGCCATTCAGTTTCAGAATTTCGGCAATCGAGGCGGCACTCCGCGGCCAGATGGAATTGTAGCCGGGGTAACCCTGCGCCGCCTCGATTACGGTGCCAAATCCAATTTCGTGGTCGTTGCGGCCGGAAAGCAGCGCGGCGCGCGTGGGCGAGCACAGCGAGTTGACGTGAAATCGGTTGTAGCGCAGTCCGCTCTTGGCCAGTTCGTCCAGCGCGGGTGTCGCTACCGGACCACCGAAGGTCGAGGTTGCGCCAAAGCCGACGTCGTCGAGCAGAATCAGGATTACATTGGGTGCGCCCTTCGGCGCCATGGGACGCTGCGGCCAGTCCGGCACCGATTTATCGCGGCTGGGATCGATCTTTCCCTTAAACGCCGGATCGGGTTTCGGCAATGTGTCGGCCGCGTATCCCGTGGCCACACCGAGCGCCATTGTCGCGGCTAACAGCCAACTGATTCGTTGCATGTTTCTAATCCCGTTCTCTTTTGTCGCGGCCTAGCGCACGCAGCGGCAGCCCACATGATTCGTCCCGTGCCAGGCTCGTTCTCCGAAAATCGCCGCTGCGATCCGCACCATTTGGGAGCAGGGGCGGATGCCCGTCCGCGTGCGTCACTCCGGCCGACCCCACACAGATCGTTCGCCCCGGCGCAGTATTAACGGAAGGCTACCCCAGCCTATTGACTACTATCGTGTTTACCTAAATCCTTCACCGCATCGGCGAAGGATTTAGAGTCTTTGGTGCGGTGAATTCGCCCATTCATTACATCGTCCCAAGTAATGTAGGGATAGAGGTTATGCGATTGTGCCTGATCTTCGAACAGAGCTTTTAGTTCAGCCAATTTCTCAGGGTACTTCTTGGCCAGGTCAATTCGCTCTGTATAGTCCTCATTCAGGTTGTAGAGTTCCCAGGCGTTTTCATCAAAGGGCCGCTTGCTTTGCGCATTTCCGGTGATCATGCTATTTGGGTAAGCCAATTCGGCTTTCCACCCGTCGTGGTAAATCGATCTGGAACCAAAGATGTAGTAATACTGCAGCGTGTGACGGGAAGCGGCCTTAGCATCGTCAATCGAATATGCCAATGAAGTTCCCTCAATCGCGATCTGCTTGATCCCCTTGATCTGCTCGGGAGCCTTGACACCCACAAGATCGAGCGTCGTCGGAAGGATGTCAATTACGTGGCTGTACTGTGTACGAATCCCTCCTTTGTCCTTAATTCCTTTCGGGTAGAAGACGATCAGCGGATTGTGAGTGCCGCCTTCACTGTTCGCATCCGTCTTCCAGAACTTGAAAGGAGTGTTTGCGGCCTGTGCCCAGCCGAGAGGATAATTCCCCTCGGTGGCAGCGGACGTGCCGATCTCCCCAATCTTATTCAGGTTGTAAGTAATACTCTCTGCTTCCGTCAGGCTCTTTCCCAACAGAGGGCGATCGATGTCTCCGTTCAAGGTTCCTTCCTTGCTTGCGCCATTGTCGCCGATCATAATGAATACAAGCGTATTATCCAGTTGGTTGGTCTCTTTTAAGTGATTGATCAAACGGCCAACTTCAAAGTCCGTATATGTCAGGTAGCCCGCATAGACTTCCATGAAGCGTGCATAAAGCCTTTTCTCGTCCGCTGACAATTGATCCCAGGCTTTAATGTCAGGATTGCGATCGGGAAGTATCGCATCGGGAGGGATAAGTCCAAGCTTCTTCTGACGTTCAAAAACCTCCTCACGGTAAACGTCCCAGCCCTTGTCGAATGTTCCCTTGTATTGATCGCTCCAGTATTTGTCTACCTGGTGCGGAGCATGCGTGGCGGCTGGTGCGTAATACAGGAAGAAGGGCTTGTTGGGCGCGGCCTTCTTCTGACGATCGATATAACTGATGGCTTTGTCGGTGATCTGGTCGCTGAAGTGGCGGCCATCCGGATGGGCGTGAGCCTGATCTTCGACCAGGTCCGGCTTGTACTGGTCGGTCTGCGAACCAAGAAATCCGAAGAAGTGGTCGAAACCCTTTCCGGTTGGCCACCGATCGAATGGGCCTGCATCGGTCGCGTCCTCGTCAGGAGTTACTCCGTATTTGCCAACCGCGAACGTGTTGTACCCATTCTCACGAAGGATTTCCGCGATGGTTCCGGCCGACGAAGGAATCCTGCCATCCCAGCCGGGGAATCCGGCGGACAGAATAGTGTGTGCAAATCCAGACATGTGGACAGACGCGCTGTTACGGCCAGTCAGCAGCGCTGCGCGGGTTGGGGCGCAGATCGCAGTCGTATGAAAATTCGTATAGCGCAAACCGTTGTTGGCAAGAGTGTCAAAGGTGGGAGTCTGGATGAGCCCACCGAATGTGGCGGCAGCGCCAAAGCCCACATCATCCAATAGGACCCACACTATGTTTGGAGCGCCGGCAGGCGCTTTCACAGGTTCCGGCCACCATTCTTTGGACTGGGCGAGGGTTCTGCCAACGACTCCCTGATACGGCTGTGTCGCTTGGGCATGCAGTGACAGACGTGTACTCGTCGCAAACAGTAACGTCGATGTTAACGCCCTCAGGACGCTTTTCGTTCTCATAGGTTTCCTCTTGGTCTAAGTCATTCAGGGATGACTCGGCTTAACCCACAGGCTGGTGTATTGTGCCACTTGCCGAATGCCGCCGTACGATAGCCGTTCAACTTCAGTATTTCGGCAATCGAGGCGGCGCGCCTGGGCCATTCGATCATTCTGCCGAATCCGATTTCGTGGTCGTTGCGGCCCGAAAGCAGCGCGGCACGCGTGGGCGAGCACAGCGAGTTGACGTGAAATCGGTTGTAGCGCAGTCCGCCTTTGGCCAACGTGTCCAGCGCGGGGGGCGCCGCCGGACCCGAAAGTAGCGGTTCCGCCAAAGCCGGCGTCGTCGAGCAGAATCAGGATGACAGTCTTAAACACCGGAACGGGTTTCGGCAATGTGTCCGCCGCGCATCCGGCGGGCAAGCCCAGCGCCATCGTCCCGCCTAAGAGCCGACTGATTCGTTGCACGTTTCTCATTCCCTCTTTCTCGTGGCGCTTAGCGAACGCAGCGGAAGCCGACATGGTTCGTTCCCGTGCTGACTTCGCCCTTCCCCCGGCTGCCTGGCATGTACCGCGCACAATACTGATCCGTGCAAAGGAACGAGCCTCCCTTTTGCACGCGCTTGGCTACGCCGGGTTCATCCGGATCGAAGCTGTCCGTGGGTCCCTGCGGGTTGCGAACAACTTCGCCGTTACGCGCAATCCGCTCGTAATAATCGGCGCGATACCAATCGGCGCACCATTCCCAGACATTGCCGGCCATGTCCACGAGGCCATATCCATTGGGCGGAAATGAGCCCACCGGGGCGGTACCCACAAAGCCGTCCTCCGCCGTGTTGGTGTCCGGAAAGTGACCCTGAAAAGTGTTCGCCTGAAACTTGCCGCCGGGCTTGAGTTCCTTGCCCCAGACGTAGGGCTGCCGGTCCAATCCCCCGCGCGCCGCGAATTCGAACTCCGCTTCCGTGGGCAGGCGTTTGCCGGCCCATTTCGCGTAAGCCGCCGCATCCTCCCACGCCACGTGCACGACTGGATGATTGCCGCGGCCCTTGATGTCGCTAGCCGGACCCCCCGGGTGCCTCCAGTTTGCGCCCTTCACGTAACGCCACCAAAGCAAAGCGTTGTCGAGTGCGACCGCATGCGTGGGAGGCGTAAACACCACCGATCCGGGCGCCAGGTCTTCCGGCCTCGCGTCGGGAAAATCTTTTGCATCCGGCTGGCGCTCCGCCACGGTGACGTATCCGGTGGCGTCTACGAACCGCGCGAACTGATCGTTGGTGACCGCGGTGCGATCCATCCAGAATGGGGCGACATAGACGCGGTGCACCGGCCGGGCGTCTTCCATGTCGGCGTGGTCCGATCCCATCCAGAATTCGCCGCCGGGAATCTGGAGCATTCCCGCCGTTGACTTCTCGCCCTGGCCCACGCTCCACGCAGCGGGAGCGACCGTATGCCGGGCCGCCGAGATGCCGCTGTCGCAGTGGTCGGCGGCTGGCGCCACCAATCCGGCACAGGCGAAAATCAAGACTGCATGTAGCCCTCGCATTGCTTATCTCCCCGCGTCGGTGATCCGGAATGGCGAAGCCAACATTATAAACTCGCCCTCTTGCCGGAGACACGACGGACCAAATACCCGAAACAACAGGATGGAAGCCGTTCATTCAAACGTCTACTAACTCTATCGATCTTATCGGCTGATCTAGAAGATGGTAACCGATCACACCGGGCGTTTGTCAAGTTGGAGCGGCTTAACTGCGCCCGGAACAAGGGAAAATCGGCCGAGAAGATGGTCAGGGGTGGCCGCCCGGAGAAACTCGGATTTCGCCCCAATAGCTAAAAGACACCCAGGACGGGTGTTCGGTGGTCAAAGCCTAGTGTTCTCCACAAGCAGGTGAAGGTTGAACCCTGGGCGGTTTCAACGCAACGATTTCCGCTGCTCCGAAAAGCCGCGCGTGGTTTGATTTCAGTCAAATAGACACAGCCGCACCAGACACAGTTGGTCAATCCGGCAGATCCGTAATCTTCCTTCGGAATCCCGCTGCCGCATCATGCATAGCCCGTGGAGCGGCCTGACAGCAGCGGCGCCACCTGGTGCGTCCCGGGCGAGAACCGGCTAAAGCCAAGGCTGGCCTCCTGGGGATTTTGTCGACTCTTTTTTGCCGCCGCGTTCGGCATGATTGGCAGGCGGGTTGCCGCTACCCGCAGCGAATTGCGGCCAGTGTACCGCCAGGATCGCGAGCGCACCTATCGTCATGATCAATGGAGCAGCTCCCCCAGATCCTCATTTCGCCGGTCTCCCATGATCCATGCACAGCGCGAGCAACTCGGATACCGTGGCTTCGCCCACACACATGACCGTGTCCGCACCGCCCCAATAGATTTTCACTGTTCCATCGGACTCCGCAACGGCCCCACAGGTGAATACCACATTATGAACATATCCCGTGACCTCCCAAGGGTCTTCCGGCTGCAAAATCCAGGAGTCACAGACGCCGATGATCCGTGCCGGGTTTCGCAGGTCGTGAAGCGCAACTCCCAGGCGATAAACCGATCCGTCCATGGTCCGGAAAACGCCGTGATAGATGGAGAGCCATCCCTGGTCCGTTCGGATCGGAGGCGCGCCTGGGCCGATCTTCATTTCGTCCCAGTGATAGGGTTCGGGCCGCATAATGAGCTGCGATTGGCCCCAGAAGCGCAAGTCTGGGGAATAGGAAATCCAGATCGACCATGGGGCGATTTCCGAGTGGGGGCGATCCAGCCGCGCATAAAGGCCGGCAAATTTCTCGGGGAAGATTACGACATTCCGATAGTCCGCCTCCGTGATGAGCGAGAACCTTTCCACCTGGTTGAAGTCCTTAGTCTTGGCGAGGACGATCCGCACGCCGTTGCGCGAGTATGCGCTATAGGTGATCAGGTAATCTCCGTCCAGCCGGGTCACGCGCGGATCTTCGACGCCGAACTCCTCGTATTCCGCAAAAGGTCCGTCACGCGCAGGCGTCAGGAACGGCTCCGGATCGGCGGTGAACTTGAATCCGTCGGGGCTCCGTGCCAGGCCAATGATCGACCGTCCCGTGCGCAGATGAGAGCGGAAGAGCATGATGTATTCGTCCCCATACTTCACCACTGCTGCATTGTGGACCGTTTCCACAGGGTAGGGAATCGCAGCCTTGGTGAGAATCGGGTTGCCGTGGTACCTTCTGACTATTTCCGGCTTCATGATTGCCTCGCCGCTTCCAGATGGAAGATGGTCCGGTAAACCCGCTCGTATGCCTCCACCATGGTTTCAATTGAGAAACATTCCTGGACCCGTTGGCGGCACGCGCCGCAGTCGATTTCAGAGACGCGCGCCAACGCTTGTACCCCTTCGTCAACGTTGCTTACCAGGAAACCGGTTTGCCCTTCTTTGATAACCTCGCGGCATGAGCCGAGGTCCATGGCGATAACCGGCACGCCGGCGGCATTGGCCTCCACCAGGACCAGTCCGAATCTCTCTGGGATCGTGTTCATGTGCAGTAGGGCGCGCGCCTGCGCGAAGAGTTCATTCTTGCCGGCCACATCCACCGGTCCGATGTATCGGATCTTCTGGTCTAGATGGGGTTCCACCTGCTCCCGGAAGTACGTCCGATCCTGGATAATGCCCGCGATGAGCAACGGCAATCCGCTCTGGCGCGCTACCTCGATCGCCAGATGCACACCTTTGTCCGGGTGAATCCGGCCGAGGAAGATCAGGTGGCCGCCGCCCCGTTCCTGGAGCGGATACAACGACAGGTCGATGCCGTTATAGACGGTCGCGACGTAATTCAGCGCCGGTGAGCGATCGGAGTTACTGATGGAGACAAAATACCCGTCCCGATATTTCTCATAGACGGGCATGATTTTGGGCGACGAGAATCCGTGGATGGTAGTAAGAACCGGCGTCTTCACCAGTCGCGTGTAGGCGAGAGCCATGAAGTCGTAGTGACTGTGGATCAGGTCAAACTCAGCCGCGTGCTCGAACGCTTCGGAGATGTGCAGGTATTCGGATACCTTGGGATCAATGGCGGGGTCTTCCTCGTATCCCCGGGCGACCACGGCGTGCAGGTGGGCACGGGTAACGGAATCCGCGGTAGCGAACAAGGTCACATCCCACCCACGCGCGACGAGTCCTTCCGCGATATTGCCCGCCACGGTCTCCCACGCGCCATACTGCCGTGGAGGCGTGCGCCAGGCTACCGGCGCGAGGATGGCCACCCGCTTACGCCGCATTTTCAACCTGCAAGGACAACGACGGCAGTCTTCCCAGGCCGCGCGATGGATCGTACCCTCGCCAGCCGATTCTCGGCAAATAGACTACGGCCCAGGCGTGCATGTAATAATCCTGGTTGCTGACCGCCGCGCATTCATATGCGCTGACGAACCTGGCGGCGATTTGCATCACGCGGCAAACATCGCAGAACCGAACCGCCAGATCCCGGCACGATGCTTCCTGCGAGCTAAGGGTCTGGCCGGAAGCCCAGGGAGGGCCGCTTGGCCGGATCATCTGGCGGTAGGTTTGAAAGATATTCCGCCACAGCATGACCAAAAACGCCCGCGCGTTCCGTTGCGCGCCGGCGGCCGCGGCCGGCGCATACTGCTTCACCGAGTCGGCGACATGCGCGTCAGTCCGATGGCGAGCCAGCGCCGTGCGCAACGGGTCCCGGTACCACAGTGGCAGACGCAACGATTCACCGGCGAGCACGTAATCAAAAGGATTCGCACGAAGCATCCCCACGGTGAACTGGCTCGCGCGCAATTCCGTGGTGGCCGCATCGAACCGGGCGTTGAGGGCCAGATTGCCGTGCTGATCCAAACACTCCGCAGTGCCGGCGGGTGTTGGCGTTATCCGGATGTCGAACGCCAGAAGCCGTTGCGCGCAGTTCATGCGCGGCCGGAGCCAGAGATACAGGGTGGAGTGGGTAACCATGATCTGCATACGATTCAGTCCATGGCTGCCAGAACTTCATCGAGCGGCACCGTGGCGAAGCCCGTGGCATGATCGGCCAGACCGTAGGGAATAATCAGTTCGCCGTTATGGACCAGTGCGCCGCAGGTGTATACGACATTCGGGACGTAGCCTTCCCGCTCCTGTTGGTTCGGCTTGAGCAGGGGTTCGCGAAGACGGCCGATGACTTTGGCCGGATCGTCGCGATCCAGGAGGAATGCGCCGATGGAATACATTCGCAATGGGCCGACGCCGTGGCTCAGGACCAGCCATCCGGCAGCGGTCTCAATAGGAGATCCGCAATTCCCGATCTGGACCAGCTCCCAGGGAAAAGTAGGCTTGAGGAGCAAGCTGCGCTCGTTCCAAAAATGCACATTATCGGAAAACGTCAGGTAGATATTCTCGTTGTCCTGGCGCGCGAGCATGGCATACTTGTCGCCGATCTTCCGGGGGAAGAGGGCCATACCCTTGTTTTCCGCAGCCGGACCATTCAAGGTTCTGAATCGAAAGTGGAGGAAGTCGGATGTCTCCACCAATTCGGGCACCACGATCTTGCCATCGAAGGCGGTGAAGGTGGCATAGTAGATCTGGGCGCCATCATCGTTTCGGAAGCAAACGAAGCGAGCGTCTTCGATGCCGTTGCGTTGGGACGGCGTTGCCGGAAAGATGATGCGCGCGGATATATCCTGCTCCGCGTGGAACTGAACTTCATAGTTGGAACGGGCCAGAATCCAGATTCCCTGCGCCGCGCTTTGATCTTCCGGCGTCATGCCATCCGGCAGGCGGAACTGCTCGGCTTTCAGGGCCGCGCGCAGCTCTTCCAGCGCGAACGACTCCCCGAGTCTGTGCATGACCCGTCGCGTGAATTCGCTGGTCAACCCCAGTTCGGAGAGTTTCCGCTCGAATAGCGGCTTCTCGTACAAGGGGTTGGGAATCTGGCGCGGCTCAGTAAGGAAGCCAGTGGGGGTGACGACTTCGAGCCGCTGATCGGGGTGAATGATACCGGTGCGAAAAGTAATGGACGAGATGTGCCCTTCCCCGGTAGCGCGCAAGCTCAGGATGAAACGCAGATCCCCGTATGGCAGACCCGTTTGGTCCGGATGTGGAACGATGGAAGGGTTGAACAGCGCAGCGGATTCCAACGAGTATTCCGCCAGGAAATAGGAGCCGATCAACAGTCGTCGTTCTTCCGATATGTCCTGATCGGGCAAAGGCCGCTCAACGACCTTCTCATAGCGCTCCATGAAGACTTTGCGGATGTCATGGTGCCGCCGCGAGAATTCCGCCGAGATTCCGTCCAGGAGTGCGCCGACTTGGCCTTCCGGCAACGACATGATCCTGCTGACGATGCCGGCGGCGCGCTCGGCGCCTCCCGGATCAAAAGGCCGCAACAGAACCCGCGACTGGTCGGGCATAAGGATCGTGGCGGATCGTTTGAGATGAATCGACATAGCATTGACGGAAAATGAGACCGGAGCGGGCTAATCTACGATTGCAATCGGTTCCTTGAAGCTGGCCAAGATGTTCTGCGCTAATCGCATCTCCGCTAATGACAGCAGGAAGGCGAGAGTGGATTCCGCTCCCTGGTTGCTGTTCACCCGATCCACGTGCAAGCCATCGCGGCAGCCGCCGGTCCCGGGAGAATAAAGTTCCAGCCCCAGATCGTTCCAGCCGATGAACCAGTCGAAGGCGCGCTCTGCTTGTTCGTACCACTCGAAGTCGGATGTGGCGCGATAGGCTTCCAGACAAGCCGAGACCGTGGCTTGCGCTTCGATGGGCTGCTGGTCGAAATCGGCGCGCACGCCGCCGCGCCGATAAAACCCGTTGCTGCCAATGGGCCGGAAATGACCTTGATCGGACATTTGCAGTTCGGTCAGCCAGCGCAGGGCATCGAGTCCCCGCTCCAGCACCGCTGGTTGTGCGGTAGCCTGTCCGCTCACGATCAAGGCGTGGGCGAGCTTCGCGTTGTCATAGGACAGTTCCTCTTCGAACCACTGCCAGTCAGGGTGCGCGCTGGCATCGAAGCGCTCCATCAGCCGGCAAGTCAGCGTCTCGCGAGTTTGGTTGACCAGGCTGTCGCCACTCAAGCGCCGCAAGTATTCATGAATGCCGATCAGCCCGAATGCCCACGCCCGCGGGGAAGTGAAGCCGGTCAATGCGGGCAGAGCCAGGGCGAAGAGCTGCCCCGCCATCATCTGGAAACTCCGAAAGGGGGACCGGCCCACGCCAAAGCCCAGCGCCCAGAGAGCGCGTCCATGGCAGTCTTCCGATCCCTGTGCGTCCAGCCAGCGCCGGTCGAAACTCATATGGTTATGGAAGCGTTTAGTCGGCAGATCGAAGGCATGATGCAGGAATGCCGCGGAAGTAGTCGCCAGAGTCCGCACGGCTTCCGGCTCCTCACCCATTTCACCGAGCAGCACAGCCAGGACGAAAGCGCGCGCGTTATCGTCCGTGCAGTATCCTTCGGAGAAGTTCGGCACGCTGAAGATGGCGTGCTGGAAGACGCCGGTCGAATCGGTCATGCGCGAGAGGTGACTGAGCCGGATTTCCGGCAGTTCCCGCGGTTTTTGATCCAGAGTCTTGCCCGACAGGGATTTTCGCGAGGTGGCCGCTACTTCCAGCCGGGAACACTCGAAAGTACGCATGTACATCTGCGCCACGTTGCTCCACACCATCTCGCGGCCCATTCGGTAAGCGTTCTTGCGCATGGCGTGCCGGCGGGTGTCGTCGTGCAGCAAGCCGACTACGTCGCGGGCGATGGCCGGTGCGTCGCCGAACGGGACAAGCACACCGCGGTCTTCCGCCAATAATTCCGCGGCGTGCCAGTAGGGCGTGGATACCACGGCTTTACCGGCGCCGAACGAGTAAGCCAGCGTGCCGGAGGTGACCTGCGCTTCGTTGAGGTAAGGCGTGATGTAAAGATCAGCGGCTCCGATAAACTCTTTCAGATTCTCCAGATCCACGAACTGGTTGTAGAAAATGACGTTCTTGTCGACTTTGTTCTTCTTAGCAAGAATTTCCAGACTTAGCCGGTAGGCCTCGCCGTGCTCCCGCAGTTCGTTGGGATGCGTGGCGCCGAGGACAATATAAACAACTTCGGGGAATTCCGCCAGAATCCGCGGCAGGGCATTCAGCACGTGTTCGATCCCCTTATTGGGGGAAAGCAGGCCGAACGTGAGCAGCACTACCCGTCCCTCGACTCCGAACTGGTCCTTGAAATACGCCGGATCAACGAAGCCTACGTCGGGAATGCCATGGGGGATGAGATCGATCTTGGCCTCCGGCGCCCGGTAGGTTTCCCGCAACATCTGTCTTCCGCGTTCGGACATCGCCACGAGCCGGGTTGAGAGTGAGATTAACCCGTCCATCACGCGCCGCTGGTCCGCCCTAGGATCGCGCAGAATCGTGTGCAGCGTGGTGACGACGGGCATCCTCAATTCGCGCACGAGTGCCAGGACATGACCGCCGGCGGGTCCGCCGAAAATGCCGAACTCGTGCTGCAGGCACACGATGTCGACGTTGCTGATGTTCAGGAAGTCCGCGGCGCGCAGATAGGACGACAGGTCCTGCTCCTCGATCTCGAAGCGCACCACATCCGGGTACTCGTAACCACCCGGAATGTCGTTGACCGACACGGCGAGACACTGGGTTTGCGGATGTGCGGTGGCGACGGCGGCCAGCAAGTCGGACATGAAGGTGGCGATACCACATTTGCGCGGCAGGTGGTCGCCGACGAAGGCAATCTTACGGATTTTAGACGCTTCTTTCATGAAGAATTTCCCACCCTTTCGGCGCGAACAATAAACCTGTACGGGGCTGGTCCCACGAAGTAGAACGGATAGCAGGTGACCAGGGTCAGTACCTCATTCGGGCTGGAAACCAATACCCGGACATCGGATGGCTCCACTATCCTGGTGGATATCACGCGATAACGGTATTCGCCGTCCAATGTGATGAGCGTGATCACGTCGTTCTGCCGGATATTGCGCAATGGCCGGAAAAACGTGTCGCGGTGCCCGGAAATGCCAACATTGCCCGGTTGACCCGGTAACGCCGTACCGGTGATATGGCCGGCCGCGCGCCGGAGAGTGGTTTTGTTGGTTCCTTCCATGACGATAGCGGAAAGGCCGAGGCGTGAAATTTCAATACGGCCGATCAGGCCGTGGATCAAGGCGGCCGGCGGATGTTTGGAGGCAGCCGAGGACACGACGCGAGGGGTTCCGCGCTCCGCCCGTTGCCGATCATCGAGCAGCCGCTCAAAGTTGCGGCGCTCCCGATGCTGAAACACCCAGGTGTCCGTCATGACGAACCCGCAATAAGCGAGCATAGCGACGGAGCCGGCGAATAGCGCACGCTGCGTCCACCGAAGAACCCGCCCTAGCGGCTGTTGGGGAACCACCAACCTCATTTAGCGCCTGCGAGGTTGCCGGATCGTGCGTGCACGGCGAGTTTGCCGGATACAGGCGGTATGGCCACGGCAGGCTGCGCGACCCTTGCATGCTGCCTGGCGATCCGCATGGTGTCCCAGTCATAGGAGAATTGCCGTCCACAAGCCAGGCAGACGATATAGGTCTCGGGTAACCCGTTGCGCATCGATCCACTGACGCTCCCCCGGAGTGTGATTGGAAAGCTGGTTGAGCGATGGGCACAACCACAAAGCCAGTCCACGAGGAGCGCTATTCGCGTCCCCACTTGATTCTCCACCACATGGAAATGATCCATTCTCGACCTCCTCAGGTTGCCTGTATCCGGCGATACTCCGGCTGCCACATCGCGTCTTGCACTTGTTGGACGATGTCGTGAAACCGGGCTCTTGCCAAACCTTCCGCGTCCGCTGCCTCGGCGACTGCTACTGCCACCGTCGTCGACACCCCACGCAAGTCGTCGACATGCGGCAGAAGCGAGGCGCCCGGCTGGCGCACCGTCACCAGGCTGGAGACGGCGCTGGCGGCGGCCGCGAACATACCCTCACTGATGCGGCTGGCTCGCGACACGATAGTGCCGAGACAGAGGCCCGGGTATAGCATGGCGTTATCCATCTGGCCGATCACGTAGGTCACTCCTTTGTAGGTCACCGGGGCGAAAGCGCTTCCCGTGGCGATCAGAGCGCGCCCGTCAGTCCATGCCAGCAGATCTGCCGGATTCGCGGCAGCCCGCGCCGAGGGATGGCATAGCGGAAAAATAATGGGCCTTTCCGTATGCGCGGCCATTTCGCGAACAATTGCCTCCGTGAAACTGCCGCCGACTGTCGACGCGCCGATCAGCATAGTCGGTCTCACCCGGCTGACGACCTCGGCCAGACTAATACCATTCCCGTCGCTCTTCCAGGCCTGGGTTTCGGCGGCAGGGCGGGCGTAAGCCGCCTGATAATCGTGCAGTTGGCCTCCCACTTCGTCGGTAAGCAATCCCTGCCGGTCCACGCACCAGAAGCGCCTGGTTGCATCTTCTTTAGAGAGGCCCTCGCGCAGCATGGCGCTACGAAGCTGATCAGCAACTCCAATGCCTGCCGTGCCGGCTCCGAAGATGACTACACGCTGATTGCGCAGCGGGGTGCCGCATACGCGCACGGCAGAGATGACTGCCGCCAGTGTAATAGCGCCAGTGCCCTGCATATCGTCGTTGAAGACGCAGATGCGATTGCGGTACCGCTTAAGGATCTTCCGTCCGTTACCCGGCGCAAAGTCCTCCCACTGCAGCACCGCATTGGGAAACAGCCTGGTCGCGACGCTGACGTATGCGTCAATGAAGGCGTCGTAACGCTCTCCGCGTATCCGGGCGTGCCGGTTTCCGACGTACATGGTATCGCTGAGCAGACTCTCCCGATTGGTGCCCACATCCAGCATCACCGGGATTACGCGGGTCGGGTCAATGCCCCCCGCCGCGGTGTAAATCGCCAGCTTGCCGATCGATACCTCGATGCCGCCAACACCCCAATCGCCGATTCCCAGAACCTGCTCGGCGTCGGTAGCCAGAATCAGGTCGATATCGCCGGGTCCCATGCCGAGGTTTGCGAATGCCTCTTCGATACCGTCCGTATGGTCAATCGAGAGATAGAGGCCCCGCGGGCGCCGACATTCATGGTGATACTGCTCCATCGCCATGCCGACGGTCAGATCGTTGACGATAGGAATCATCTCGCGCAGGTGCTCGGAGAACAGCCGGTAAAACAGCACCTCGTTACGATCGTGCAGGGCAGTCAGGTAGATGTTTTTGCTGAGCGCGTCCGGCAGCCGCTCGTACTGAATGTAGGCGCGCTTTACCTGATCGTGCAGGGTGCTGATGTCCGGGGGGAGCAGACCCGTCAGGCCCAGCGCCTTTCGTTCTTCCGCCGGGAAGGCCGTGCCCTTGTTCAGCAAAGGTGAATTGAGGATGGCGAGCCCACGAGCCTTGGTCTCGTAACATCCGTCTTCATCCTGCTGGCGCTTGGTAATCGGCGCCAGCAGCGGGATGACTCTGTGTCGCATTGCCGTTTGACCTCGTTGCCCCGTCCCGCCAGGGGCCACGCGATTGGGCTGTCGCGCAGCGCGCTGAATACGGCACTCTTAGCGCAGACGTTTCGCGGCGCCGCGGACGGCGAAACTCGCGCCCAGCGCCAGCATTCCGAACACGAAGATGAGCGGCAGCGTGCCGGCTGTGGCCGGAAGCGCCGGCGCCATGGCCATTTCCGCCTCGGCCGGCGGCGGTGTAACCACCTCGGCAAGCTGCACTTCTTCCCCAGTCGGCTGGGCGGCCATGATGGGCGCCTGCTTCAGTGCGACTACCACTGGTTCGTCGGCCGTCTTGATCGGTTCGGTCACCTCGACAGGAATATCGGCCGTCATAAACAGGACAGGGGTTTTGGCGGTCTTGGCCAACTCTAAAGCCATCGCCTTCGGGTAGACGAATTCGTCGCCCCAGTTCATCCCGGGATAGAACCATGCGCGCAATGCTTCCGGTTGGCCGGCCGGCCGTTCCCGGAAAGTCATCACAGTCTTGTCTGTGGCCTTCAGGCGATAGTTCGGGATCGCCAGGATCGTGGCATAAATGATCGTTTGGTCCTTATTGAAGATCTGCACGATATGGCGATCAGACTGCGAATCCAGAATCTTGAATACATAGGTCCCGGCGGGCAAGATCCCCCATCCAGTGAGGTGCACGCCTGGAATCTCCACGGGACCGCTAAATGTGATCTCGGTTTTCCGGTTCCAATTACCTGCCTGGGCGCTTGGAATCAGCACTGCGCTTATCAGCGCCGTAAAACAAATACTCGTTGCCGCTTTGAATAGCTTCATTTCCGTCTTCCTTGTGCTTCGGATCGGCGTGATACAGATCCGGCGGCATACACCGCGTTATGGCTTGGGCACTTCAAAGACCTTCCCGCACCGCCCGGACTTTCGTCGCCAAAAGCAGCCAATACCGGCTTCCGGCGCGCTGTATCAGAGCCAGTCGCGAAATACTTATTGACCGCGGGCGGTCACGTGACATTGCGCGGTCAGTTACCAACTCAGGCGCTCACGATTCCACGGCCGGTCCGTCGCTGGTTTTACTGGCTCGTGCAGGAGAAGCATTGGGTTGGAATCCGAAGTGCCTTGGTTAATAGCCGGTCGAAGCCGGGCGGGCGCCAAACAGATAAAGTTTATGAACCGGGATCAAGTCGAAAGCAAGTGGGAGCAATTTGCAGTATCCGCCTTCGAACGCCGAGGTGAACTCTCGGACGATGACAGGTAGGGCTCTTGGTGATTCAAAAGGATTAACCAGCCGAAAAGATCCGGGGGCTATACGGAATCGGCAAAGCGGAAGCCGGAAACGGCAGTCTGACGAATGTTCTCTCGCCTTGAGACAAAATTAGCGCTAGAGGATGCTTCAATGGGTTCGCATGATTTCAAGTGACGCACAAGTAGTACCCGTAAAGGAGCCGCTCTCCACAATTCTGTTTGCCGATGACGATGGGCAATTGCAGAAATTGGTTGCCGCCCTGCTGCTCAAATGCGGCTACCGGGTCATCGTTGCAAAGGATGGGCAAGAAGCGCTTCAAAAGGCTCGTGAATTTGTCGGGGTGATTCACATGCTTTTGTCGGACATTGACATGCCGGGAATGACGGGGATCGAATTGGCAACCCAGCTCAATCAGGAGCGGCCCGAGACAAAAATCCTGCTGATCTCCGGACTTCCAACCGGGATGCTCGTATTGAATAGCGGCTGGCAGTTCCTTCCGAAGCCGTTTATGTCCGATATGCTGAGAGACAGGATTCGGGATTTTCTGAGCGAAAAGCTGCCCACAATAAAGTCCCGGCCGGATGCTTGACGAGAAGGCCGTTACAAACGAGCGGGATGACTTTCGACTACCGGGCCCTCCCGTTTGGGTATCAGGCGCCAGACGGGCGGCCTGAGGCCGATCACCGGTGAAGCCGGAAACTGGTTACATCCCCCCACAGCCCGGTTGCTTGCAACACCCAAACGCAGACGGCCACCACTACCACGACATTCAAAATGGACTTGATGCTGGAGGCCATGGGAATGTACCGGTTGATGAGATACATTCCAACTCCGACGATGATCAATATCACGACAAGATTGATTAAAGGCATTTCTAGTGTTCCTCGGCATGCGGAAGAGCAATCGGATGCCCGATTCGCGTGGTGCTCGCTCACGCCGTGTTATCGGAACGGGAACGCCGCCTGCGTTATGCTCGTTTCAGGATCTGTTCCGCAATGGATGGCCTGCCTGCAGCGCTTGGCGGCTGCATGGTCTCGACTGCGTGGGATCCGGCGCCGCACAGCCACTCGTTGAACGCGTCGGGAAACAAAATGATTCCGAGGCGCGAATACCGGACGTAACCCTGTTTGCGGAACACATTCATGAAGTGCGTGATGATTTCCCGCGACGTGCCCACATATTGCGAGAGCAATTCGTGCGTCAACGGCGGCATTCTGTACGAGCCGTCCGCTTCAGGCGAGCCGAGCTTCCGCGACAGACGGATCAGCGTGCGCGCCAAACGGCAGCGGATGTCCTCCATCGCAAAACTCTCGATGCGTTGTCCGTATTCGAGCGAGCGCAGCACTACAATCTGCAACAATGCGATAGCCAGCCGTGGCCGCGTTTGGGCGATGGCGCCCATCTCCGCCGCGGTCCACGCCATCACCTTGGTATTTTCCAGAGCGACAGCCTGCTCCGGCATCCTCGGCAGGCCCAAAAATGCGGATTCACCAAAGAAATCGTCGGCCTGATAGATATCCACGATGGTCTGGCGTCCATTGTTCGCTAGACGCGCGACTTTGACCCGGCCGTCGATGACCAGGTAGATACTGGTGGACGGCTCGTCCTGGTTATAAATGAGCTGCCCTTTCTTATGTTGGACGATACCGGAACGCGGTAGATGAGCTAACGGATCTTCCAACATAGGCTGAACTTCGGCTATCGTCTGAGTACTTGCCATTTTGTCCTCCTGGACAAATGAATTACCTCGACCGCAGTTTAAGCGGCCTCCTGAAAGCACGTTTGGGACCAAAGACTCTTTGGCTTCTGGCGGAGACCGGCTTGAAATGATCGCACCGGCGCCTCCGTGGCTTCATAGCAGTGGCATCCCCCAAAAACAGCGTTATGAAATACGCACTTTAAGGCAGGTAGGTGTATTTGTACTGGCTCGGCGCCGCGGAGACGAAGTAGCTAAGGCCGGGGAAGTTATAGCGGCCTCGCACCCAGCGGAACTGGCCGTGCACACGGTGGAGTCGGCGTTGAGGACCGGCCGCACGGGAGCTTAATTCCACCGCCTGCCGGTGAGACCCTCCTTGTCTTTCGCGTCCGGAGAGTCGAGCGGCCTATGACGCCAGGAGATCACGTGACCAAATACGAACGGCGTGCGGGACGTTCACAGCAGACTGCCGCAAGTAGGATTGCTCCGTCTTGCGGCCGCGACGCCAGAGCACACAACATAGGGCACTGACACAAAAAGAACTCGACCACTTTCGGGATACTCTGGAGGCCCGGCAGGGCGGTTTGGAAGAACCGCTCCGGAACGGTCAAGCAAATATCAGATATCTTGACCAGATCCAGCATGCGTCGGGACGCGGCATCGCGGTTGGCTTTCTGCAGCGCGACTCGGAACACTTAAGCGAGTGCGGGCCGCGCTCGGCCGCATCGTCTCCAGACGTTGTGCCCCGACTGCGAAGAGGAGATTTTTTTGGGCGGCGGTGGGGGATACCACGGCCACCGGCGTTGGGGTTATGGCGGAGGCGTCGGCGTGGGGTTGAGCACCATCCTGATGGTCCTGTTCGCAACCTAACATGCTCGCATTTTCACTAAGGGTGCAGGACTGTTGTCTTTGGATTTCTGATCCCCTGAGGGGCATTCAACTGTTGCGCTGGCGCTTCAGTGGCCAAATATGGTCACAAAAAGTGCGGCGGCGCACGATGCGCATGTTAAAATAATGGCTGGCTGCTGTTCCCGGCTTCCAACTGTTTGCGGGACGCCATCGGAATTTGCCGATGGCTTTCCTCAAGCGGCCTGAGGTTGCCCCGATTGACGGCGGGAAAGGCGTTGTCCCAATGTCGTCCGCGGTTTCGCAGTCATCCGCCACTGGCTGGCTGGTGAAGAACGGGCCCCGCGAGCTGGAACTCCTGTTCCGCGCCATTGTCTATCATCCCTCCGCACCCATCCTGGTCACCGACAACAATGGCAACACCAGGGATGCCAGCATCGGCGTCGCTAAACTTCTAGGGCTGCCACGTGAGAAAATCATCGGCCGGCCGGTCGGCGACTTTGCGCCGCCCGCTTCCAAGCCAGAGATTTCACAGCTTTGGAAAGCATTGCAAGAGCAAGGCGAACAAGAAGGCACGCTCCGCCTGGTCGGTTCGGATGCCCGTCCACGAGAGGTTGCATACATCGGCAAAGCCAACGTGTTGCCCGTCCGCCACGTCCTGGTCCTGCGCGACAAAACGGCGTCCACCCATGCACCGCCCGCCGCCACCGATCGCGTCCCAGGTTGGGTGCAGGACTATGCACTCTACCTGATGGATATCGAGGGGGGGATCGTCGCCTGGTATTCGGGGGCGGAGCGTATTTACAGCTACAGGGCCGAAGAGATTCTCGGTCAAAATGTATCGATTCTCTATCCCGGCGAAGATGCTCTAAAGCTGAGGCTGCAGGAGGAGTTCAAGCGGTCCGCGGCCGAAGGCCATGTTGGCACTGAAAGCTGGCAGTGCAAGCAGGACGGCACGCGATTTTGGGCCAATGCCATCACCATGGCGCTGAAGAACGGAGAGGGGGAGTTACAGGGCTTTGCGAGAGTGGTGCGCGACTTTAGCGAGCGGCATGAGCGGGACGAAGAGTTGCGGCGCAACCGCGCGCGCGTTCGACCGATCCCCTCGCAATCCACCATCGCCGGCGTCGTGTCGGGGGAGTTCGACCGCATTCCAGAAGCGAATGACGCGTTCCTCGAACTAGTCGGTTACAGCCGTGAAGACTTGTTATCAGGCCGCCTGAACTGGCCCGATCTGACTCCGCCGGAATACGCTCCGCTTGACGAATTGGCGCATGAAGAGGGGCTACGATTCGGAGCTTGCACGCCTTTTGAGAAGGAGTTGATTCGAAAGGATGGAACCCGGGTTCCCACTCTGGTGGCGACGGCGGTGTTGAAGCTTTCTCCCTTCCGCTGGATCACATTTGTGCAAGACCTCCGGGAACGTGACCGGATGGAGAGCATTGAGGGCGAAGACGCCGAACTCGGCCAAGATTTCGAAGAGATTGTGGGTAGCAGCGCGGCCCTGCGCCGCGTGCAGCGCCTGATCGAAGTGGTTGCTCCTACCGATGCAAACGTCTTGATCCTCGGCGAAACCGGCACAGGGAAGGAGTTAGTGGCGCGCGCCATCCACAGTTTGAGTCCGCGCAAAAGCCTGCCTTTCATCACGCTGAATTGCGCCGCCATTCCGACCGGGCTTCTGGAGAGTGAGCTGTTCGGCTACGAGCGAGGCGCTTTCACCGGCGCCTTGCAGCAGAAGATCGGCCGCTTTGAAATGGCGCATCGCGGCACGCTGTTTCTGGATGAGGTGGGCGATATACCGTTGGATCTGCAGCCGAAGTTGCTCCGCGCTCTGCAGGAGAAGGCGTTCGAGAGGTTAGGTGGCACGAAAACGATCCCCATCGACGTCCGGCTCGTCGCGGCAACCAACCGGAATCTGACCCAAATGATGGGGGACAAACTCTTTCGCAGCGATCTTTACTACCGGCTGAAAGTGTTTCCGATCACGACGCCGCCGCTGCGGGATCATCCCGAAGACATACCCATACTCGCGCGGCACTTCGCCCGGAAATATGCGTCGAAAATGGGCAGGCAGATTGATAAAATCCCGGCCGACACCATGCGCGCTCTGACGAGCTGGCATTGGCCCGGCAACGTAAGGGAGCTCGAGAACTTCATTGAACGATCGGTGATTCTTTCCAGTGGAACTAGCCTGCGCGCTCCGCTGGCAGAGATTCGCCCTGGAACGGCGGAAACCTCTGGTGGCTCCACGCTCGAAGAAGTGGAACGAAATTATATCAAGCGCGTGCTGCGGGAAAGCGACGGTGTGGTCACCACCGCCGCTACCCGTCTCGGACTACATAGAACTACGTTGAACGCCATGATGCGCAAGCTCGGTATCTCTCGCAAGGATATCTAAGTTGCAACACGGAGTCTGCGGGCTGCTACGGCACTACTTGACGATGATGACGGAATCCGGATGCGTGTGCCGCCACCGGAAGTACGCCGCCTGATCCGGGCCTTTTACAGTCCGCCATTCGCGGTAAGCCAGGTGCTGGTCGTTCAGGTAGAAGCGGTAGGCACGATCTTCACCTTCGTTCCACACGTGATAATCGCGACCCTCGCGGTCATAGTATCGCCTGTTGTCGTAGTAGCGTTTGTTATACGGGCGGTCGTCAGCCCTCGCCACAATAGGGGCAAGCATGGCGATGCCGAGCAAGAGCCCCCCCAGTAATCGTAAGCACTTCATGTTGTTAGCCTCGTCAGTAGAAAGCTGCATGCCACAGGCCGTTCCGCTTGGCAAGTCTTGATGGCGTAGCGTTCAGCCTCGACTATTCCGGCGGCGTGCAATGCCCGATCCGACCGCGCCACGTCAATTGACCGTAGGCGGTCATTCTTTCACTCAGCCGTCTCCGCCCAGCCCGCTTCCCGACCCATACCAGCCGAATCGGCTCAGATAATGATGGGGTGGCGTCACCCGTGCATTACCCATCCGTGTCGCCCAAAGCCCCTGAAGGGTTTCGGATCGACCGAAAGGGGTTTCAAAAATGCGAATGATTTTAGCGGCCACTCTAGCGATTGCGCCGCTTGTGGCTAAAGACAACGATTCTGTCAAGCGGCTGGATCAAGCCGCCGTGGTGTTCTCCGAGATTATGGCGACACCCGACAAGGGCATACCGCAAGACCTGTTGGCGGACGCGCATTGCATCGTGATCGTCCCTGGACTGAAGACCGCGGCTTTCCTGGTAGGCGGCAAGTACGGAAAGGGTTACGTGTCGTGCCGGCACAAAGGCGCTTGGTCCGCGCCGGGGACGGTCCGCATTGAGGGTGGCAGCTTCGGCTTTCAGATCGGCGGCTCTGAGACGGACTTAGTCATGCTTGTGATGAACCAAGGCGGCGAGGCTAGACTGCTCTCCGACAAGTTCACTCTGGGGGGCGAAGCGTCGGTGGCCGCCGGACCGGTGGGACGCACAGCCACGGCTCAAACCGACCTTCAGATGCACGCCGAGATTCTCTCGTGGTCGCGTTCTCAGGGGCTGTTTGCGGGCTTGGCTCTGGAAGGCGCCACCCTGCGGCAAGATCTGGACGACAATGCTGAGCTCTACGGCACCAGGTTGAATAATCGGGAGATCCTGACTACGTCAGTGCCTACGCCTATGGCGGCTAAGAGGCTGATCGCGGAACTTAACGAGCACGCGGCGCACGAGCGCGCCAGCGCGTCAACCGGCGCCGGCCAATAATCGGGCGCCAAAGGAATATGACATGACCAAAGGCAAGATCGGCGGTTTACTCACCGCGTCCGGAATTCTATTGGGACTTCTATCGGCGCAGGAGCCGCGGAGTCAAAACGAGAATGCGGCCCAGTTGTCCGCGGGGGAGACGCCTGTGTACCGCCTCGCCATCACGCCGCGGACTGTGAAGGCCATCGATTATCAGCATCGTAGCGGCGCCACGAAGATCGATTTTCGCGGCACCGAACTGCTCCCCACTGCTCGCGGTGAGGCCAAGGTGGAGGGCAAGCAGGGCTATATCGGGATCGAAGCCGATTTCGAAGATCTGCGGCCGGCCACAAACAACGGCGCCGGATACCTCACCTATGTATTGTGGGCCATCACGCCGGAGGGCCGCACGGCCAACTTGGGTGAGATCCTCTTGGATGGATCGAAGAGCAAGCTGAGAGTGACCACCGAACTGCAGGTGTTTGGGTTGGTGGTCACCGCCGAACCTTATTACGCGGTGACTCAGCCGAGCGATCTGATTGTGATGGAAAATGTGGTGCGCCCGGACACCCAGGGTAAAATCGAGGAAATCGACGCTAAGTACGAATTGTTGCAACGCGGCCAGTATGAGCGTCTGTCGAACCCCCTGGCCTTAAAGCTGGATCGTAAGGAGCCGCTGGAACTCTACGAAGCACGCAACGCCGTGCAAATCGCCCGCGCCGTGGGAGCGGACCGGTTTGCGGCCGAGACCTTCCAAAAGGCCGAGAGCAGCCTGGCTCAGGCTGAAGCCTATCAGGACCGCCATGCAGGCAAGAAGCCGATAATTATGACTGCACGGGAAGCCGTACAGACGGCGGAAGACGCGCGGGCCATCGCAGTGAAACGGCAGGAGGCAGATGCGCTGGCCGGGGAGCGGCAGGCGTCGGTCGATCGCGAAGCGCGCGCCGAGAGCGGGCGAGTGGCAGCGGAGTCCGAGACAAATCGCGTGACCCGCGACGCGGAAGCGGCACGGATCGCAGCGCAAACTGAGAGGGATCGCCTGGAGCAGGAGAAGGATGCACAGGCTGTGTCGGCGCAGACCGAAGCGGACCGGGCGAAGAGTGAAAGTGACGCTCGTCTGGCTGCCGCGACGGCCGACGCGGACCGATTGAAGCTGGATAGCCAGGCGGCTACGGCTTTAGCCGCATCGGAGATAGACCGCTTAAAGCGCGAGAATGAAACCCAGGCAGCAGCCAGCCAGGCATCTCTCGACGATGCAGCCAGGCAGACAGCGCAATTGCAGGCGGACAAGACCGTACTGCGAACCCAGCTACTGAGCCAGTTCAACGCGATTCTTCAAACGCGGGATACCGCGCGCGGTTTGATCGTCAATATGTCGGATGTTCTGTTCGATACCGGCAAGTATTCACTTCGGCCTCTCGCCAGGGAGAAGCTGGCCAAGGTAGCCGGCATCGTCGCGGGGCACCCGGGCCTAAGGCTGGAAGTGGAAGGTCATACCGACAACGTGGGTGGAGACGACTACAATCAGCAGCTATCTGAACAACGCGGCGAATCTGTGCGCGATTATTTGACCGAACAGGGCATGGCAGCCGGCTCGGTCACCTCGAAGGGTTTCGGAAAGACGCAACCGGTGGCTTCGAATGACACCGCGGATGGACGGCAGCAGAATCGGCGAGTGGAACTCGTGATCTCCGGTGAAGTGATCGGCAAGGAGATTGGCACGCCGATCGCGGCCAAGTAATCGCGGGAAGGAGACGCCTAATGTCAGCTTCAGTGGTTTTGTTGAGATCGACGAAAGTGTGGGCCCCGCCGGCAACTCAGCCGTTTAACGAGGTTGCCTGGCAAGCATGGGCTGCCCGGGGCCGTATCCACGACAGACGCTGCAGCGCCGCGATTGGGAAACTGGTGAGGTGGATGCCGATTGTGGCGCTGCTCGCTGCGGCTGCGCTTTGGTCGCAGACAGCGCCGTTCGACACCGTGGTCCGATTCTTGGTGGCTGCCGGCGCGATGGTCGTGATGTTCCAAGCTCTTCATGAGAAGCATTATGTGGTGGCGGCCGTTTTTGCGGCTCTGGCGCTGCTCTACAACCCGGTGGCGCCTGTGTTCGGCTTTGCAAACGGCGGGCAGCGCGCCCTGGTGGCCGCCAGCGTCGTCCCATTCGCCGCTTCACTCGCCTGGCGAGGTTCGCAGAGAAAGCCGAATGACTGACCTCGGCAGGATCATATCGAGATCGGCGCTCACGACATGCCTTGTGTTCGGAGTTATGTCCGCGGGCACAATTTTGGCGCAAGATCTTTCCAGGTACCGGAACTTCCAATTCGGAACGGGCCTGCCGGCGGTGGCCAAGCTGGCGGGAGTTGAACCGGGTCTGGCGACACTCATCCATTCGCGCCCGGCGCTTATTCAGGAGCTTGAATGGCGCCCCCGGGTTTTCCGCACACCTTCCCGGAGCGAATCGGTCAAAGACGTGGTCTTCACTTTCTACAATGGCGAACTGTTTCGCGCCGCGATCGACTACGACCGCTACCAGATCGCGGGTCTGACCGACGCCGACCTGATCGAAGCGATCTCGGCAAATTACGGACTTGCATCCAAGCCTACGGGTGTGGCGGAGGTGGCGCCGGCGCTTTACGGCGACCAACGAGAGGTTCTGGCGGAGTGGCAGGATTCGGAGTACCGCTTTGAACTGATCCGTGGTTCGTACGGGGCTAGCTTCCGGCTGGTGGGCGACCTGAAGAGGCTGGAGATTCCATTTCGAGCCGCCAATATTGAAGCCGCCCGACTCGACGAAGCGGAGGCGCCGCAACTAGAGGCGGCCCGGGTAGCCAAAGCGGCCGCGGCCGAGAAAACCGTCCTGGAGCAGGACAGGCTGGAGAACAAGCCCAGATTTCGACCATAGCACGGCCAAAAAGGAGCGGGGAAATAATAATGATGAACGCTAATACTGGCAATCCGGCATTCCACGAAGGTGACGCAGTCATACTTGCCAGCGGCACATACCAGGGCACCTCTGGCGTCTTTCTGCGTTTGCGGGAAGACACCGCTTGGGCGGACATCACCCAGCGCGACGGCATCGTCCGTAAGCACCCGGTGGCCTGGCTCGCCCATGCCGCGGCGGCGTTGCCGATGGGCACGCCATGACGGACATCACGCTCGGGAGCATTCTAATCGAATCGCAGGCCCATCCGCCAAACGCGGTGTGGCTCCGGAGCGAGCCAGATGCCAGTGGTTGGATATCGCTCAACGGCACTCGTCCGGCGTTCGACGAGCAAGTTCGGGGAGCCGGCTGGACGTTCTTCTTTATGGCTGGCCTAATCAAGACTACCGTCTTCGGCTTCGACCGTCAAAAAACACTGCGCGTGGCCCTACGGCGGCTCATCAGGAACGTTAAATCGCACAATTGTAACGCCATCGAGATCGCGGAGGTCACTGCTAAATCGTTCCTCAAACTGCCTTATGTGAGTGTATCGGCGCACGCGCGGCATCTGCAGAAAGGCCGGACCTTCCACGAACCAATCCCGGCAGGTTCAATCTAACTGGAGGCTAACAACAAATATGAATATTCGACCCCTATACGACCGCATCGTGGTGCAGCGAATCGCGGAAAAGGAAACCACGCACCGCGGCATCATCATCCCGGATTCGGCTAAGGAGAAGCCGCAGGAGGGCGAAGTGATGGCCATCGGCAAGGGCAAGCGCCTCGACGACGGCAAAATGGTCGCCCTCGATGTCAAAGCCGGCGACCGCATCCTGTTCGGCAAGTATTCCGGCAACGAAATCACGCTGGAAGGCACGGAGTACATCATCATGCGTGAAGACGATGTGCTCGGAGTTCTGGACGCGACCCCTCAGGCGCTCCGGAAGGCCGGCTAATTCAAAATCGACTAGGAGACCATCTATGGCAAAACAGATTGTTTACAGTGACCATTCCCGTCAAGCGATCCTCAGAGGCGTTAACCAGCTCGCCGACGCCGTGAAAGTGACTCTCGGCCCCAAAGGGCGCAACGTAGTGCTCGAAAAGAAATTCGGCGGGCCCACTATCACTAAAGATGGTGTGACGGTGGCGAAAGAAATCGACTTATATGACCCGCTCGAAAACATGGGCGCCCGGATGGTGCGCGAGGTCGCATCCAAAACCTCCGACGTGGCCGGTGATGGCACCACTACGGCTACGATTCTGGCCCAGGCGATTTACCGTGAAGGCGTCAAAGCGGTGACTGCGGGCGCAAATCCGATGGCGGTGAAACGCGGCATCGACAAGGCGGTAGAAGCGGCCGTCGAGGAAATCAAAAAACTCTCCAAGCCAGTCTCCGGCGATATGATTGCGCAGGTCGGGCGTATCTCCGCCAACAGCGACTCCACCATCGGTGATGTGATCGCCGAAGCCATGAAGAAGGTGGGCAAAGATGGAGTAATCACGGTCGAGGAGTCCAAAACCATGACCACGGAACTGGCGACCGTCGATGGTATGCAATTCGACCGGGGCTACCTGTCGCCGTACTTTGTGACGGACGCTGAACGCATGGAATGTGTTTTGGAAGACCCTTGCATTCTGATCCATGAAAAGAAAATCAGCAGCATGAAGGATGTCTTGCCCATTTTGGAGCAGGTTGTGCGCGCGGGTAAACCGCTCTTGCTCATATCCGAGGACGTAGAGGGCGAGGCCCTGGCTACTCTTGTCGTCAACAAATTACGCGGAACGCTCAACGTTTGCGCGGTGAAAGCGCCTGGTTTCGGCGACCGCCGCAAGGCGATGATGGAGGATATCTCAATCCTCACGGGCGGGAAAGCCATCATGGAAGAAACCGGTCTCCGGCTCGAGGGGGTTCAATTGAGCGACCTGGGCCACGCCAAGCGAGTGACAGTGGATAAGGACAACACCACCATTATCGATGGAGGTGGAGCCCAGGACCAGATCGCGGGCCGGCTTAAGCAACTGCGTGCCCAAGCCGAGGAAACCACCTCCGACTACGATCGCGAAAAACTGCAGGAGCGCCTGGCGAAGCTCGCCGGCGGCGTGGCGATTATCAAAGTAGGCGCCGCGACAGAGACCGAAATGAAGGAAAAGAAGGCGCGCGTGGAGGATGCTCTGCATGCCACCCGGGCAGCCGTCGAGGAAGGCATCGTGCCGGGCGGCGGTGTGGCGCTGCTGCGCGCCTCGATGGCGCTCGCGAATTTGAAGCTTAAAGGCGACGAGCAGTTCGGCGTCACCATTGTGCGCCGTGCCTGCGAAGAACCGATCCGCCAGATCGTGCTCAACGGTGGAACCGAGGGCGCTATTGTGGTCGAGAAGATCAAGGCCCAGTCCAATGCAAACTTCGGTTTCAACGCGGCGACCGGCCAGTATGGGGATCTAGTGCAGGAAGGTGTCATCGATCCTACCAAAGTGACTCGTACCGCATTGCAGAATGCGGCTTCCATCGCGTCTCTGATGCTCACAACCGAGGCCATGATTTGCGACGTCGCCGAGGAGACGGACTAGCTTGCATGAATAAGAGGATACTCAAGCGGCACAAGCGACAGGTGGCGCGCGCGAAAGCCAGGGTGCGGCTGTCGGAACCCGATCTGAGAACACCGGAACAAGTCAGGGCGGCCAAGGATGCGAGCCGCCCCGCCGCCAGGGGAAACGGTCCCCACGCCCTCTACGCTGCGCCACTGGTCCAAAGTCATGCCACGCCCGTGGCAGACGGCTCTTCGCAAACTGAGGTTTAGGCCATGGCCGTCTGTCCGTTTTGCAAATCTATCGAATTCAGAAAGGTCGGGCTGCGAAACAGCATCGAGAGAGCGTTCCATTGGTTCCTTCAGCCCTACCGGTGCTGTCTTTGTGGGCGCCATTTTTTCCTATTCCGATGGCAAGCGAACACTGAAGGGACTGTCTAAGCAGCAGTCGGACTTGCGTGCAAAGGGATCGCGGCCCCCACCAGTGGTCGGGAGGACCAAGGATCACGCGGATTCTCGAGGTCTGGAGAAACCAGAGACATCTGTCCCGTGCAAATTCTGCATTCGCGATCGGCGGATTCTGCGTGCGTGTTCTTACGGGTTGGCCCCTCGATTCAGAGTAGAGGCCACAGAAAACATTGGTGCTCCGCGTGCACTTACAAAAAGTTAAACAATATTATAAAGGAGATAGAAATGTCTGAAATAAACGCAGTAGTGGCAATATATGGCACGCACATTGAAGCGGAGGCCGCCGTCAAGGAACTTCAGCGCGCCGGAACCGATATGCATACCTTGTCTATCATTGGCAAGGATACTCATACGGATGAGCACGTGGTGGGTTATTACAATACAGGCGACCGGATGAAGTATTGGGGCAAGATGGGAGCTTTTTGGGGAGGCTTCTGGGGATTGCTGTTCGGATCCGCCTTCTTTGCCATTCCCGGTCTCGGTCCAATACTCGTAGCCGGTCCAGTGATTGCGTGGATCGTAGGAGCTTTGGAAGGCGCCGTGGCCGTGGGCGGTTTGAGCGCCATCGGCGCCGGGCTGTTCAGCATGGGTATTCCGAAGGATAGTGTTATTAAGTACGAAATGGCTCTCAAAACGGACAAGTTCCTGCTGATGGTGCATGGCTCAGCCGCGGAAGTCGAAAAAGCGAAGGACATCATTGAAAACACCCGGCCTGTCAGTGTGGCACTGCACGCGCCCGAGGTAGTGGCAGTGGCCGCGCGATAGCTCCTGGCGCAAAGGTCCCATGATGACACAGCCAATGTTAAGAAATGCCGCCCATTTGAAGGGCTTCGAAATCCGAGCCACGGACGGTGATCTCGGAACTGTAGAGCAGTTGTATTTCGACGATAAGACGTGGGCCATACGCTACCTCGTGGTTGAAACCGGCGGCTGGCTTGGTGGTCGGCGCGTGCTGATCTCGCCTATTTCGATTGTCCACGCGGACTGGCACGGAAAACACTTGGAGGTGACGCTGACGAAAAAGCAAGTGGAGAATAGCCCCAACGTCGACACCCATGAGCCCGTCTCCCGGCAGCACGAGGCCGAATTCTATGGGCATTACGGTTATCCCTGTTATTGGGACGGCCCGTATTTGTGGGGTCCGGCGTTTTATCCGGCGGGCGTGGCCATTGCAACCACCGCTTCCAGGGAAGCTTTGGCGGAGAAGATCGGCAGAGATCTGACGGATTCACATCTCCGCAGCACTGAAGGCGTAACCGGATACAACATTGAGGCGGCGGATGGTGAACTCGGCCATCTGGACGGGTTCGTGGTGGACGACGAGGCCTGGGCGATCCGCTATATCGAACTGGCCACGCGCAACTGGTGGCCGGGTAAGAAGGTGCTGGTTTCGCCCTCGTGGATCGAAAGGGTGAGTTGGGCAGATTCCAAAGTTTACATCGGCCTCTCACGGGAAGCCATCCAGGGCGCTCCAGAGTATGTCGAGTCGATACCTATCACTAGAGAATATGAGAACCGGCTCTACTTTCACTACGGACGGCCACCCTATTGGCTGCACCAGGCCGAACACGAGTCTTCTCTTACAATGAGCGGCGTTTGAGCTAGGGTAGCGCTGCCGGATCACGGCTGGAGTTACTCACCAGGGCACGCTCCCGAAAAGGGATTGACCAAGGCAGCGGCGCTTTAAAGCACTGAAATCATGAGCGAACAATCCGGTGTGAGCCACCCCGCATACCATCTCCTGCCTACGGAAATCGCTGGGGTCGATTCCCTGGCGGAACTCGCCTTGGATATGCATTGGTCGTGGAATCATGCCACCGACGAGGTGTGGCGGCAGCTCGATTCGGAACTGTGGGAAATCACGCATAACCCCTGGGTGGTCCTGCAGACGGCCTCGCGCGACCGGATCGAGCGCGTCTTGGCCGATCCCGTTTTCCGGAAATGCCTAGATAGCCTTGTGGCAGACGGCCGGCAGGCCGTGGAGGCGCCCGCGTGGTTTCAGCGCAATCATACGGAAGCGCCACTGACCTGTGTCGCATATTTCAGCATGGAATTCATGTTGAGCGAGGCTCTGCCGATCTACTCGGGCGGGCTCGGTAATGTGGCCGGCGATCAACTCAAGGCCGCCAGCGATCTGGGCGTGCCGGTGGCCGGCGTAGGACTGCTCTACCAGCAAGGCTATTTTCGCCAAGTGATCGACAGGAACGGCGAGCAGCAGGCCCTCTACCCGTATAACGACCCCGGACAGTTGCCGATTACGCCTTTGCGCCAGCCAAACGGGGAGTGGTTGCGGCTGGAGATCGCGTTACCAGGATATTCGGTCTGGTTGCGGGCCTGGCAGGTGAAGGTCGGCAGAGTGAGCCTGTATCTGCTGGACAGTAACGACGCGGCGAATTTTCCAGCTCATCGCGGGATTACCAGCGAACTGTATGGGGGCGGGCCAGAGTTGCGCCTTAAGCAGGAAATGCTCCTCGGCATCGGAGGCTGGCGACTACTGCGCGCGCTCGGCCTCCAGCCCGAAGCCTGTCACTTGAACGAGGGACACGCGGCGTTCGCCGTCCTGGAGCGGGCCCGCACCTTCATGGAAGAGACGGGGCAGCCCTTCGAAGTCGCACTGGCCGTCACACGCGCGGGTAGTCTGTTCACCACGCACACCGCGGTGGCCGCCGGTTTTGATCGTTTTGCTCCGGCGTTGATCGCGCAATACCTCGGCGGATACGCCGAAAAAAAGCTGGGCATTGCCCTTGAGGACTTGCTCGCCCTCGGCCGGCAGAACCCGCTCGACTCGTCCGAACCCTTCAACATGGCATATCTGGCAATCCGTGGGAGTGGGGCCGTGAATGGCGTGAGCCGCTTGCACGGCAAAGTCAGCCGGCGCCTGTTTCTGCCTCTGTTTCCGCGATGGCCAGAGGACGAAATCCCTATCGGACACGTGACCAATGGAGTGCACATGCCCACCTGGGACTCGGCGCCTGCCGACGACCTTTGGACGGAAGGCTGTGGAAAGGGCCGTTGGCTGGGAACCAATGCCACCCTGGAAGAGGACATTCACCGGGTCCCCGACGCCAAGGTATGGCAATTTCGAACCGCCGCCAGCAAATCTCTTGTGGAGTACGCTCGCGCACGATTGTCGCGCGACCTGACCGCGGCCGGCGCATCCGCCGAGGAGACCGAAGCCGCGAAGCATCTCTTTGATCCCAATGCTCTGACGCTAGGCTTTGCTCGCCGCTTCGCAACGTACAAGAGACCGAACCTGCTGCTACACGATCCACAGCGGCTGCTTCGTATTTTGACCAATTCGGAGCGCCCCGTACAACTCATTATCGCCGGCAAGGCCCATCCGGCGGATCAGGCTGGACAGGACCTGATTCGGGAATGGATGCATTTCATCCGGCAGCCCGAGGCACGCCCGCACGCGATCTTTCTCAGTGACTACGACATGCTCTTGACCGAGCATCTGGTGCAAGGGGTCGACGTTTGGATCAACACGCCTCGGCGGCCCTGGGAAGCGAGCGGGACGAGTGGCATGAAGGTGCTGGTTAATGGAGGCCTCAATCTGTCGGAGTTAGACGGCTGGTGGGCGGAAGCCTACACGCCTGAAGTCGGGTGGGCGTTGGGTGACGGACAAGAACATGGTGACGATCCGGCTTGGGATGCCGCCGACGCCGAAGCGCTGTACGACTTGCTCGAACGGCAAGTGATTCCCGAGTTTTATGCTCGCGACGGGCAGGCTATCCCCACGGCTTGGGTGGCACGCATGCGGAAAAGCATGGCGAGCTTGACGCCGCGCTTTTCAGCGGACCGGGCGGTGCGCGAATACACGGAGCAACACTACCTCCCCGGTGCGGCCATCTTCCGTCAGCGTGCCGCCGGCATGGGTGCAGCGGGTGAGCGAATCGTTAATTGGAGACATTCCCTGGAAAAGGCGTGGCCCCGGTTGGGCTTCGGTGAGATGAAGGTCTGGAGCGACGGGGATTACCACACCTTTGAGACCGTGGCCTACCTCGCGGATCTCGATCCGAACGCAGTGCTCCTGGAGCTTTATGCCGATGGCGTCAACGGCGACGGCCCCTTCCGGCAGGAGATGAAGCGCATCAGTCAACTGGCCGGCACAGCCGGCGGTTTCGCCTACCGCGCCCAAGCACCGGCAACGCGCCCTGCGACGGACTATACGCCACGTGTGACGCCGCACTGGGAGGGTGTTGCGATCCCACTGGAAGACGGACGAATCCTGTGGCAACGATGATGCCACCGGCAGTACTGAAGAGGATAAGAATATGACAACTACCGTACTCACGCCCGAACTGGTCCGCGAGACACCAGGCGTACTCAATTCCGAGCTGCTGCGCAAGATGGATGCCTACTGGCGCGCCGCCAATTATCTCTCGGTAGGCCAGATTTATCTTTACGACAACCCGCTGCTGAAGGAGCCGCTGAAACTGTCCCACGTGAAGCCGCTGGTGGTCGGGCATTGGGGCACGACGCCGGGCCAGAACTTCATCTACGTCCACTTGAACCGGGTCATCAAGAAATATGACCTGGACATGATCTACATCGCCGGTCCCGGCCATGGCGGTCCGGCGCTGGTCGGCAATACCTACCTCGAAGGCAGCTATAGCGAGATTTATCCGAACATCAACCAGGACGAAGCCGGAATGAAAAAGCTGTTTACACAGTTTTCGTTCCCAGGCGGGATTTCCAGCCACGTAGCACCCACGACGCCTGGGTCGATTCATGAAGGCGGCGAGCTGGGGTACTCGCTCAGCCATGCCTTCGGGGCCGCGTTCGACAATCCCGAGTTGATTGTCGCCTGCGTGGTCGGCGACGGGGAAGCGGAAACCGGCCCGCTAGCGACCGCATGGCATTCCAACAAGTTTCTCAACCCAATTAACGACGGAGCCGTGCTGCCTATCCTGCACCTCAATGGCTACAAGATCAGCAATCCGACCGTTCTGGCCCGTATTGAGCATGAGGAATTGGAGCAATTCTTCCGAGGTTGTGGCTGGACGCCCCTTTTTGTGGAAGGTGACGACCCGGAGACTATGCATCAACTCATGGCCACCAGCCTGGAGGAGGCGATCCAAGACATACGGGGAATCCAGGAGAATGCACGGAAGAAGAACGACAGCAGCCGGCAGCGCTGGCCCATGATTGTGTTGAGGTCGCCCAAGGGCTGGACCGGACCGAAAGTGGTCGACGGCCTGCAAATCGAGGGCACCTTCCGTTCACACCAGGTGCCGCTCCTGGTGGATGCCGATCATCCGGATCATGTGAAGCAACTCGAAAGCTGGATGAAAAGCTACAGGGCCGAAGAGCTGTTCGACGGGAATGGCCGCTTGATGCAGGAATTGGCCGATCTGGCGCCGAAGGGCGACCGGCGCATGGGCGCCAATCCACATGCCAACGGCGGCGTCCTGCTGCGCGACCTGCGTATGCCGGACTTCCACGACCATGCGGTGACGGTGCCCTCTCCCGGCGCCGTGAGCGGCCAAGACACGCTCGTGCTGGGTGAGTTCTTGCGCGACGTGACCAAGCTGAATCAGGATCAGCGCAATTTCCGTGTCTTCGGTCCGGATGAGACCGTCTCGAACCTCTTGGGCGCCGTTTTTGAAGTGACCAACCGGCAGTGGGACGCCCGCGAAGTGAAGAACGATGAATTCCTGGCGCCTGAGGGACGCGTGCTGGATTCGATGCTGAGCGAGCACCAGTGCGAGGGTTGGCTAGAAGGATATCTGCTGACGGGCCGGCACGGGCTGTTCAACAGCTACGAGGCTTTCATTCGCATCGTGGACTCGATGTTCAGCCAGCACGCCAAGTGGCTGAAAGTAACATTGGAACTGCCCTGGCGCCGGAAAATCGCTTCGCTGAATTATCTGCTGGCCTCCCATGTCTGGCAGCAGGATCACAACGGCTTCACGCACCAGGATCCCGGCTTCCTCGACCACGTGATCAACAAAAAGGCTGATATCGTGCGCGTCTATCTGCCGCCCGACGCCAATTGCCTGCTGTCGGTTTTCGATCACTGCCTGCGCAGCCGGCATTATGTCAACGTGGTGGTGGCGGGCAAACACGCTCTCCCGCAGTGGTTGACCATGGACCAAGCGGTGGTGCATTGCACGGAAGGAATTGGCATCTGGCAATGGGCCAGCAACGACCAGGACGGCGGGCCGGACGTGGTGATGGCCTGCTGCGGCGACACGCCCACGCTGGAGATTCTGGCCGCCGTTTCGATTCTTCGCGAGCATCTACCCAATCTGAAAATCCGGGTGATCAACGTCGTCGATCTGATGAAGCTGCAGTCGTGCAGCGAGCACCCGCACGGATTGAGCGATACGGATTACGATTCGCTTTTCACCAAAGACAAGCACATCATTTTTGCGTTTCACGGATACCCATGGCTGGTCCACCGTCTGACTTATCGCCGGACCAACCATAACTTGCACGTCCGGGGTTACAAGGAAGAGGGCACCATCACGACCGCCTTCGATATGCGAGTCCAGAATGACCTGGACCGGTTCCATTTAGTGCAGGACGTGATTGACCGGCTGCCGAATTTGGGCAGCCAAGGGGCGTACCTGAAGCAAACGATGCAGGACAAGCTCATTGAGCACAAGCATTACATCGACAAGCACGGCGAAGATCTGCCGGAGGTTCGTAACTGGAAATGGACGGGGTCACATGCAACCAGTAAATGAGATCGAGCGCACTCACCATCGGCACGGCGGACCGCAACCGGACCGTGTTCCTGATGGCCGGCGTCCCTACTGGACGCGGGCGCACCGCGATTGGCGTGTGTGGGTCGGCCTGTTTTTTTGTTTAGCGGCCATCATTATTTATGTACTGAGCGAAGACCTGTCGTTCATGCCTAGCGGCCGGCCGCGGCACGCGGTGTCAGGCCAGGCCGGAAGATAGCGGGGTCTCATTCATGTATCCTCTGCGATTCAAACCAATCTATCAGTATCGGGTCTGGGGCGGGCGGTGTTTAGCCGATCTGATAGGCTCGCCGCTGCCCGGTGATGGCCCTATCGGCGAAGCCTGGGTTCTCAGCGACCGCGAGGATCATCCGAGCCGCATCGCCAATGGATCGCTTAAAGGACGAACCCTCGGTCAATTGATGGAGCAGTGTCCGGTGCAAGTTATGGGAAAGCTGGCCGGGCGCTTCCACCGATTCCCGCTGCTGCTGAAGTTCCTTGACGCACGCGAAATGCTCTCGGTGCAAGTGCATCCTTCGGACGCGCATAAAGATCTGCTGCCAGCGGGCGAGACCGGGAAGACTGAGGCGTGGGTGGTGCTGGATGCGGGGACGGAAAGCCGCGTTTATGTGGGCCTGAAACCGGGTATCGACGCGGATGGCGTACGCCGAGCGCTGGCGAAGGGGCCGCTGGCGGACATCCTTATGTGCTTCACTCCGCAGCCCGGCAACGGCGTCTTCATACCTGCTGGGACGGTTCACACTCTGGGCGGCGGCGTGGTGGTGTTCGAAGTTCAGCAGAACAGCGACGTGACGTTTCGTCTGAGCGACTGGAATCGGGTAGACGCCCAGACAGGCCAACCGCGGCCACTTCAGGTTGATCAGGCGCTTGCCTGCATCGATTTTGGGGAAGGCACGGTAGGTCTGGTGGCGCCCATGGTGGAAGCCACAGCGCCAGTGGAGCGCGAGAGGCTCTTTGATTGTGAGCATTTCCGGTTGTGGCGCCTGCGCGGACAAACGCCGTTCACCGTCGGCGCCGCGGGCGTGCCGCGCGTGCTTGTGTTTATTGAGGGCCACGGGGACATAGAACACGGCGGCGCGACCTGTGAAGCCAAAAAAGGTGATGTGTTCCTGCTGGCTGCGGTTCTGGGAACGTGTACTTTTCGGCCGCGGGGCGCGGTGAACGTCCTGGAGATCGAGATACCGGAATGAAAAAACTGATTGTCTACGATTTGGACGGTACGCTCGCCGAAAGTAAATCGTCGCTCGATGCCAGGATGTCGGCACTGCTGCACAACCTTCTCGGTGTCGTCAAAGTGGCGATCATATCCGGAGGCGATTGGCCCCAGTTCGAAAAGCAAGTTCTCTCCCATCTTCCCCATGACCACCGCCTGGTGAATCTATCCATTCTTCCGACATGCGGAACCAAGTTCTTCCAATACACCGGGGAGTGGAAAAAGCTGTACTCGGAGGATTTCACCGCGGATGAGAAGAAAAAAATTGTCAGTTCCATAGAGGAGGCGGTCGGCCAGGCGGCCTTCACGGCCGCAAGGGTTTGGGGAGAAGTGATTGAAGACCGAGGGAGCCAGATCACCTTCTCCGCATTAGGTCAGCAGGCCCCATTAGAGGAAAAGGAGAGATGGGACCCCGATTACGCCAAGCGTACGAAGATTAAAGCGATTCTGGACACTCTCATTCCCGCGTTTTCCGTACGCATGGGCGGCGCGACATCCATCGACGTCACCAAACCCGGCATTGATAAAGGCTATGGAATCCGAAAGCTGCGAGACGTCCTGGGCATTTCATTGGAAGAGATGATTTTCATCGGCGATGCATTGTTTCCGGGCGGGAACGACTATCCTGCTGAACAGGCGGGTGTGGTTTCCATCCCGGTGCGAGATCCCAATGAGACTAAACCGGTCACCGAAGCAATCATCGCTTGCTTGAATGGCGATCGGGGATTTGATGAGCGGATTTAAGCTACAGCGTCTGGGGATCGTGATGGAGCCAGAGCCTGGGAATCCGCAGGAGGTAGAGGGCGTCTTGAATCCGGCCGTTGCTCGTGGCCCCGATGGTAGTCTCTATCTGTTCCCGCGGTTGGTGGCGAGGGGGAACTACTCTCGCATCGGCATCGCGCGTGTGCGGTTTAATTCGGACAGCGATCCCGTAGGCGTAGAGCGTCTGGGCATCGCATTGGAGCCGGAAGCCGATTATGAGCGGCGACCGGATGGCGGCGGGGGCTGCGAGGACCCTCGCATCACGTTCGTGGAGCCGCTCCGGCGCTACCTGATGACTTACGCGGCGTTTTCGGCCTACGGCCCGCGTATCGCCCTGGCAATATCGGAAGATCTTTTCCATTGGCAGCGCCTGGGACTCGCGACCTTCGCTTCCTATCACGGCCTGGAAATCGGCGACGTGGACAATAAGGATGCCAGCCTGTTCCCCATCGCCATTCCCGATCCATCCGGGCAACCGGAACTGGCCATGCTACACCGGCCGCTTTTCCCCGGCACTCGCCCTGAGGAAACCGCACACCACCCGGCGGTCCGTGAGGTGGATCTCGATCGGGAGAGCATCTGGATTTCCTACTGCAAGATGGCCTTGGAGGGGCATGAAGCATATCGCCTCCGAAAATTCACCCATCATCACCGGTTGGCAGCTCCGGTGTCGCCTTGGGAGCGGCTCAAGATCGGGGGCGGCACTCCGCCCATCCTCACACACCATGGCTGGATGATCGTATACCACGGCGTGAGCGAAATGGTGGACCCGGGCGCCGTAGGCCACCAACTTTGTTACGCGGCAGGAGTGATGGTGTTCTCGAAGGAGCATCCGTTGGTGGTCCGCTATCGCTCGGCGGAGCCGGTGTTGACGCCGGCGCTACCGGAAGAACGTAGCGGTACGGTGGCCAACGTGGTGTTCCCCACCGGTATCGACCGGCGTGACGATCTGGGCTTGCCGCACCGCTATGACGTGTATTACGGGATGGCCGACAAGCGGATCGGCGTGGCGCGCCTGGATGTGCCGGATTTACTGCCGCCGGGAGGCGTTGCGGACCCGCCGGAAGCCAAGGTGTGACGTTGGATCGGTGAAAGCAAACATGACCTCCAAAACCAATCCGGGGAATTTCGGCGCGGTAGTCTCGGTGCGAGGCAGTGTCGTGGACATACGGTTTGACGAACATTTACCGCCCATATACTCGTTGCTGCGCGCGAGGGAGGGGAAAATTGCCATCGAGGTTTTGGCCCAGCTCGATGCGCATAGCGTGCGTGGAATCGCGCTGACTCCCACCGAAGGCCTCGTCCGCGGCAGCGTGGTGGAAGACACGGGTGGTCCGCTGAAGGCGCCGGTCGGCAAGGGCACTCTCTCGCGAATGTTCGACGTCTTTGGAAACGCCATCGACCGCCAGGCAGCACCGGCGGATGTCCAATGGCGCTCGGTGCATCAGGACCCGCCCGCGCTTGCGCGGCGCTCCACCAAGTCCGAGATCTTCGAGACGGGGATCAAAGCCATCGATGTGCTGGTGCCGCTCGAGCGCGGCGGCAAATCGGGCCTGTTCGGCGGGGCGGGAGTGGGCAAGACGGTGTTGCTCACCGAAATGATTCACAACATGATCGAACACCAGAAGGGTGTCAGCATCTTTTGCGGGATCGGCGAGCGATGCCGCGAGGGCGAAGAGCTTTACAGCGGCATGAAGGCCGCCGGCGTACTGCCGAACATGGTGATGGTGTACGGGCAGATGAATGAACCGCCTGGAAGCCGTTTCCGCGTGGGC
Source organism: Bryobacteraceae bacterium (assembly GCA_049511415.1). Taxonomy (GTDB): domain Bacteria; phylum Acidobacteriota; class Terriglobia; order Bryobacterales; family Bryobacteraceae; genus Bog-159. The sequence continues at coordinate 44,366 of JBEKYC010000024.1, forward strand.
CTTGCGGCGCTGACGATGGCGGAGTATTTCCGGGATGACGAGCATCGCGATGTGCTGCTGCTGATCGATAATATTTTCCGCTTCATCCAGGCTGGCATGGAAGTGTCCGGCTTGATGGGCCAAATGCCGTCGCGCCTTGGCTATCAACCTACCATGGGCACCGAGCTGTCGGGGTTGGAAGAGCGCATCGCCAACACCGATACCGGCGCCATCACATCCATTCAGGCGGTGTATGTGCCGGCGGACGATTTAACCGACCCGGCGGCGGTGCACACGTTTTCACATCTTTCGACGTCCATCGTGCTCTCGCGCAAACGGGCGAGTGAAGGACTTTATCCGGCTATCGATCTGCTGCAATCCAACTCCAAGATGGCTACGCCCGGCATCGTCGGAGACCGGCATTATCTGCTGGCGCAGGAAATCCGGCGGACGCTCGCGCAGTACGAAGATCTCAAGGACATCATCGCCATGCTCGGCCTGGAACAACTGGCGCCGGAAGACCGCAAAGTGGTCGCCCGCGCCCGGCGGCTGGAACGATTCCTCACGCAACCGTTTTTCGCTACCGAGCAGTTCAGCGGGATCAAGGGAAAGCTGGTCAGCCTCAAAGACTCGCTGGATGGCTGTGAACGCATTCTGCGCGATGAATTCAAAGACTACACGGAAAGCGCGCTTTACATGATCGGCGCGATTAGCGAGGCGAAGAAGCCAGCTGCCGATCCCAAGGCGAAACCGCAGCCCGAGCCGAAGCCCAAACCGGAGGTCGAGCATGCCGCAGCCGGCGCTCATGCATCTTAAAATTCTCCTGCCGTTCGGAGTCTTCGCCGAGAAGACCGGCGTTTCGCGCATCGTGGCGGAGACCCGCGAGGGATCATTTGGGATACTGCCGCATCGGCTGGATTGCGTGGCGGCGCTCGCCCCCGGGATTCTTACCTATCAAAACGAAGGGGAAGGCGAGGTTTATGCAGCCGTCGACGAAGGCGTGCTGGTGAAGACCGGCCTGGACGTGCTCGTCTCCGTGCGCAACGCGATCGGCGGAACGGACCTCGCGCAACTGCATGCGGCGGTGGAGAAGGAGTTTATGAACCTGGACGAGCGGGAGCAGAGCGTCCGCTCGGTGATGGCGAAAATGGAAAGCGATTTCATCGGCCGCCTGGCGGAGTTTCAGCATGCGTGAAGAATCGTTCAGCCGGGCGGTCGCGGCCAAGGCTGCGCGCAAGCTCAAGGCGCGGCGCAATTCCACGCAGGGAGTCTGGTTCGGCTTGGGGATGATGGGTCTGGTGGGCTGGTCGGTGGTGGTTCCGACGCTGCTAGGCGCCGCGTTCGGTATCTGGCTCGACAAACGCAATCCAGGACAGCTTTCCTGGACGCTGACGTTTCTGGTTATCGGCCTGGCCATCGGCTGTTTGAACGCCTGGCATTGGGTGAGCAAGGAAGACCAGGAGATGCGAGACGAACAGGAGAAAAAGGATGACTGAAACTCTGGGTCTTGTGCTGGCCCTGGTGGGCGGCGTCTTACTCGGCGGGCTGTTCTTCGGCGGCCTTTGGTGGACGGTTCGCAAGGGTGTTTCGTCCGAACGGCCGGCGCTTTTGTTCCTGGGCAGCCTGTTGCTGCGAGTGGGCATTTCTTTGGCGGGCTTTTATCTTATCGGGCGCGCCGATTGGGAGAAGCTGCTGGCGAGTCTCCTGGGATTCGTCACGGCACGCCTTCTCGTGACACGTCTTACCCGCGCGGCGGAAAGGCCAAGCTATCCGGAACAGGCGGCCAGCCATGCACCTTAGCCCCGATCAGATCATCTACTGGCAGCACGGGTTCTTCAAGCTCAACGCCACGATTGTGTTCACGTGGGCGCTGATGCTCGTGCTGGCCGGCGGCTCCAGACTGATCACGCGCAAACTCTCCGTCGGTCTGGAGCGTTCCCGCTGGCAGAACCTTCTGGAAATTCTCGTCACCGGTATCGCGAAACAGATTGAGGAGGCAGGCCTGAGCCAGCCGCGGAAATATATCGGCTTTCTCGGCACGCTTTTCCTGTTTATCGCTACAGCCAGCCTCTGTAACGTTCTTCCCGTCTACCAACCGCCTACCGCTTCGCTCTCGACCACGGCGGCGCTCGCGTTGTGCGTCTTTGTGGCAGTTCCGTTGTTCGGCATCGAGGAGCAAGGTGTGGGCAATTACCTCAAGTCCTATATGCAGCCGACGTTGTTCATGCTGCCATTCAATATCATCAGTGAACTCTCACGTACGCTGGCCTTGGCCATCCGCTTGTTCGGCAACATGATGAGCGGGGCGATGATCATCGGCATCCTGTTAACTATTACGCCGTTCATCTTCCCGATCGTCATGACGCTGCTTGGTCAGTTAACGGGTATGGTGCAGGCCTATATCTTCAGCATCCTGGCGACGGTGTACATTGCCGCCGCGACGCGTGTCCGTGAGCCCAAACCCGATCCAGGGAAAGGCATTCCAGCATGAACTACGACAAGAAAGGGAGATTATTGTGGATAGCATAACCATCATCGCGGTGGCATCGATTGTCATCGCCGGCATCACCACCGGTTTCGGGACTATGGGACCCGCGCTGGCGGAAGGAAAGGCGGTGGCGACGGCGCTGAGTTCGCTGGCCCAGCAGCCGGACGCCTCCGCGACCATCACCCGGACGTTGTTCGTGGGCCTGGCGATGATCGAGTCCACGGCCATCTACTGCTTCGTGGTCTCGATGATTCTCATCTTCGCCAACCCGTTCTGGAACCACATCATCGCGCAAGCCGCGAAGAAGTAAGACCTATGTTAGCCGATTGGTTCACCATCGTCGCGCAGGCGCTCAACTTTCTCATCCTGGTCTGGTTGATGAAGCGGTTCCTTTATAAGCCCGTCCTGGACGCCATCGACGAGCGGGAGAAGCGCATCGCCGCGGAACTGGCGAACGCCGACGCGAAAAAAGCCGAAGCCCAAAAGGAGCACGACGAATTCCAGCGAAAGAACACGGAGTTCGACCAGCAGCGCGCCGCGCTGATGACCAAGGCGACGGACGAGGCGCAGGCCGAACGCCAGCGGCTCCTGGAGGAAGCTCGGAAGGCCGCCGCGGATCTGAGTTCCAAACGGCAGGAAGCGCTGAGAAACGAAGAACAGACATTACATCAAGCCATTCGCCGCCGGACGCAGGAAGAAGTATTTGCGATCGCACGCAAGGCGCTGACGGATCTCGCTACGGTGAGCCTGGAAGAACGCCTGGGCGAGGTGTTTACGCGCCGCTTGCGGGAGATGAACGGCAGAGACAAACAAGGCCTCGCCGAGGCCCTGAAGACCACCTCCGATCCCGCGGTGGTGCGCAGCACCTTTGACCTGCCTGCGGAGCAGCGCTCCGCCATACAGAATGCGCTCAACGAAACCTTCTCGGCTGATATTCCCGTCCGGTTCGAGACCGCCCCAGACCTGGTGGGCGGCGTGGAACTCACCACGAACGGACAAAAGGTAGGCTGGAGCATCGCGGATTATCTGGCATCGCTCGAAAAGGGCGTCGACGAGCTTCTGGAGGAAAACAACCATGGAACCTGAGAGCCTTCAGAACGACTTCGACAAGGCGTTTGCCGGAATCGGCCAAGCCCGAGAGGCATTCAGGCCGGCATTAACGGCACGGGAGGTGGGGACCGTCACCAGTGTGGCCACCGGCATCGCCAAAGTGTCCGGCCTCCCAGGGGTGGGCTTCGACGAGTTGGTGCGATTTCCCGGTGATGTCCTCGGCATTGCGTTCAACGTGGACGCAGACGAGATTGGCGTCGTTCTGCTGGGCGACTACACGCAACTGCACGCGGGAGATGAAGTCGAGCGCACGGGCCGGGTCATGGACGTGGCGGTGGGCGACGGGTTACTGGGGCGCGTCATCGACCCTCTGGGCCGGCCGCTCGATGGCAAAGGACCGGTGGCCTCCAGCAAGCGCCTGCCCGTCGAACGGCCGGCCCCGCCGATCATGGACCGCGCGGCCGTGACGGTGCCTCTCCAGACCGGCCTCATGGTCATTGACGCGCTCATTCCCGTTGGTCGCGGCCAGCGCGAGTTGATTCTGGGAGACCGACAGACCGGCAAGACCGCTATTGCGACCGACACCATCTTCAACCAGCGTGAGCGGAATGTGCTGTGCGTTTACTGTGCCATCGGCCAGCGCGCGTCCGCGGTTGCGAAGACCGTGGCGAACTTGCGGAAAAGGGGCGCGATGGATTACACCGTCGTGGTTGTGAGCGAGGGCAACGACCCGCCGGGCCTGGCTTACATCGCGCCTTACGCCGCTACCAGTATCGCGGAGTTCTTCATGGAAGCGGGCCGGGACGTGCTGATCGTTTACGACGATCTCGTGCAGCACGCGCGCTCCTACCGTGAACTCTCTCTGCTGCTGCGCCGTCCGCCCGGCAGGGAAGCCTTTCCCGGCGACATCTTTTATATTCACTCCCGGCTGCTCGAACGTGCGACGCATCTGCGCAAGGAACTGGGCGGCGGGTCGCTCACCGCGCTGCCCATCATTGAAACCGAAGCGCAGGACATTTCCGCCTATATTCCGACCAACTTGATTTCCATTACGGATGGGCAGATCTACCTCTCGCCATCGTTATTCGAATTGGGCGTTTTGCCCGCGGTGGATGTCGGAAAATCCGTTTCGCGTGTGGGTGGCCAGGCACAACTGGCGGCCTACCGCGCGGTGGCGGGCGACCTTAAGCTGGCCTACGCACAGTTCGAGGAACTCGAAACCTTTTCTCGGTTCGGCGCACGCCTGGACGCGGACACGCGCAAGACCATCGAACACGGACGGCGAATCCGAGCGTGCCTGAAACAGCCGGAATTCTCTCCGGTCTCCGTGCCCGCGCAAATCGCCGTGTTGCTGGCTTTGACCGCGGGACTCTTCGACCTTGTGCCGCTGGATCAGATGACGGACGCCGAACACGCCCTATGCGAGGCCGCCGCGGATATTCCGCCGGAGGTGCGCGGGCGATTAGACACCGCCGCAAAACTGAGCGATGAGGATCGCAAAGCGATTGTTGAAATCGCAACTAAAGCCCTTGCGCGCTTCCAGCCCAAGCCTGAACCCGAGAAGAAGCCATGAGCGACACCACGGCGAGTCTGCGGCGAAAGATCGGCGGGGCAGGGGACCTGGAATCCGTCGTACGCACCATGAAAGCCGTGGCCGCCTCGAGCATCGGACAATACGAGAACTCCGTGAGTGCGTTGGGCGACTATTATCGCGCCGTGGAACTGGGGTTGGGCGCATGCTTCCGGGAAAGCGGGCCGGCGCCTTTGGTTCCGGAACGGAAAGGAAAACCCGATGCGGATGGGATCGGCGCCGTCGTATTCGGTTCCGACCAGGGACTAGTGGGCCAGTTTAATGAGGTGGTGGCCGATTTTGCGGTCAAGACACTGGCCGGCTTGCCCGGTACGCCCAGAGTCTGGGCCGTCGGCGAGCGCGTGCATGAGCGCTTGGCGGACGCGGGACTGGCTCCGATTGGAATCTTCACCGTGCCGAATTCCGTCAAGGCCATCACGCCGCTCGTCGGGCAGATTCAAATCGAAAGCGAAGCGCATCGTGCGAAAGGCGAGTATGCCAGTCTTTACGTCTTTCATAACAGGCCGCAATCCGGGGCGCTCTACGAGCCGGTCAGCCAGCGGTTATTGCCGCTCGACGCGCAATGGGAACACGGATTGGCCCAGGTCCCATGGCCGGCCGGAAGCTTGCCCGAAATCATGTGCACCGGCGCCACGACTTTGCGCGCACTGATCCGCGAATATCTTTTTATCTCGCTCTTCCGGGCCTGCGCCGAATCCCTGGCGAGCGAGAACGCGAGCCGCCTGGCGGCCATGCAACGCGCCGAAAAAAACATCGACGAATTGCTGGAGGATCTCAACCGGACATTTCATCGCTTGCGCCAAAGCGGCATCGATGACGAATTGTTCGACGTCATCTCCGGCTTCGAAGCGCTGAGCGGAGGAAGAAAGGCACCTGCGACAGCCCAGAAGCCGTTTGATCTCACACCTCGGATCGCCACGCGGGCCTATGAAATCTACGAGCGACATGGTCGCCACGATGGCCAGGCGGATCAGGACTGGATCGAGGCGGAACGCGATGTTGCGCCGAAAGGATCAAGATGAAGATTGATTCGAAGGATTTCCGCGTGAGGCCCGGAGAAAAGGTCAGCCTCAAAGAGTGGCCGACGAGTGTGAAGCCCGTGTGCCAGTCGAAGAAGGAGTATCGAAAGCTGCTGGAAGCGCACATTGCGGCGCTCAGCACTCTGCAACGCCTGCACTACGCCTCCAACCGCTATGCATTGCTTCTGATCTTTCAGGGGATGGACGCCGCAGGCAAAGACGGCGCCATCCGGCACGTCATGTCAGGGGTCAATCCGCAGGGCTGCCAGGTTTCCAGTTTCAAGCAGCCGAGCGCCGACGAGTTGGAACACGATTTTCTCTGGCGCACGACGCGCCGGCTTCCCGAGCGCGGGCAGATCGGCATATTCAATCGTTCCTATTACGAGGAGGTGCTCGTGGTTAGGGTGCACCCGGAGATTCTTCGCAGCCAGGGGCTATCGGAAGAGTTGCGCGACGAGAAGAGCATCTGGGAGGAGCGATACCGGTCCATCGCGGACCTGGAGAGCCACCTATATCGCAACGGCACGCGCACCATTAAAGTGTTCCTCCATCTTTCGCGGGACGAACAACGAAAGCGGTTCCTGGAACGTATCGACGAACCGGAAAAGAACTGGAAATTCAGCCTAGCGGACATTCATGAGAGGAAATACTGGAAAGATTACATAGCGGCGTACGAGGCCTGCCTGGACGCGACCAGTACACATCACGCGCCCTGGTACGTCGTTCCGGCCGACGATAAGCAGAATGCCCGGCTGATCGTTTCCCAAATTGTTCTGGATGCGCTTAATGGACTGAAGATGGCATATCCCAAGACCACCGCGAAACGCAAAGAAGAGCTGAAAGCTATCCGTAAGCTGCTAGAGAAGTAATGGCACTCAATGGCCTCACAAGGTCTCAGTAGCGATGAAGTCCGGCGCCGGATCGAAAAGTTCGGTCCGAACGCCGTGCCAGATACGTCCGTGCATGCGCTGCGCCGGGCGCTGACCAAGTTCTGGGCGCCGGTTCCATGGATGCTCGAAGCGGCGATCGTGCTCGAGATAGTCCTCGGCAAGTACGTCGAGGCTGCCATCATTGCAGTTCTGCTGCTCTTCAATGCAGCTCTCGGGTTTTTTCAGGAAGGGCGCGCGCAGGCGACTCTGGCCGCGCTGAAGTCGCGTCTCGCCCTGAACGCTTCGGTGCGCCGCGATAATGCCTGGGCGACCGTGCCCGCGACCGGGCTCGTGCCTGGCGATATTGTGAAGCTATCGCTCGGCGCCGTGGTTGCCGCCGACGTGCGTCTGACTGAGGGATCGGTGCTTCTCGACCAGTCCATGCTCACCGGCGAATCCGTTCCGATCGAAGCCGGGGCTGGGTTCGAAACTTATGCGGGAGCGCTGGTGAGGCGCGGCGAAGCGGTGGCTGAGGTCACCGCCACCGGGGTGCGGACCAAGTTTGGACGCACCGCAGAGCTGGTGCGCACCGCCCACGTCGAGAGCACCCAGCAGAAGGCCGTTCTGCGGGTGGTGCGCAATCTCGCGATGTTCAATGGCGTTCTGATCGTGATGTTGGTGGGCTATGCCCACGTGCTCAAACTGCCGGTTGGCGAAATCGTTCCCCTTGTGCTCACGGCCGTTCTGGCGTCGATTCCGGTAGCGCTGCCGGCCACCTTTACGCTTGCGGCGGCGCTGGGTGCGCGGGCTCTGGCGAAGCTGGGCGTGCTGCCGACGCGGCTTTCCGCGGTGGATGAAGCGGCCAGTATCGACGTGCTGTGCGCGGATAAGACCGGCACGCTCACGCAAAATGAACTGACGGTGACTGCTGTTCATGCCATGCCCGGTTTCGACGAGCTGCACGTGTTGGGCTTGGCTGCCTTGGCGAGTTCAGATGGCGGGCAAGATCCGGTAGATGCTGCCATCCGGGACGCAGCCGCAAGGAAAGTGGCCGCCGATGTGCCGAAACTGGTCAAATTCGTCCCGTTCGATCCTGGGACAAAGATGTCCGAAGCGACCGCGACAGATCCGAGCGGCGCCTCCGTACGCGTGGTCAAAGGTGCCTTCGCCGCAGTTGCCGGCCTTACCGTATCGTCTCCGGATGCGGCCGACGCTTCGAAGACCGCGAGCGAAATGGAGGCGAAGGGCTACAGGGTGCTGGCCGTCGCGGTGGGTCCGCCGCAGGCAGTAAAGCTTGCGGGAATCATCGCCCTCAGCGATCCGCCCCGAGCGGATTCGGCGGCGCTCATCACGGAGTTGCACACGTTGGGCGTGCGCACCGTAATGATCACGGGCGATGCCGCTGCTACGGCGGCGATCGTGGCGCATGCCGTAGGCCTGGACGGAAAAGTCTGTCCGCCCGGACCGATCCCCGACGTCGTACGCCCCGAGGATTTCGCGGTCTTCGCGGGCGTGCTTCCCGAGGGAAAGTACAACCTCGTCAAGGCGTTCCAGAAGAGCGGCCACACCGTGGGTATGTGCGGCGACGGCGCCAACGACGCGCCGGCGCTGCGCCAGGCACAAATGGGAATCGCGGTTTCAACGGCGACCGATGTGGCCAAGTCGGCAGCCGGCATCGTGCTGACCAAGCCAGGACTCGGCGGCATTGTCGCTTCGGTAAAGGAAGGCCGCGTGACCTTCCAGCGCATCCTGACTTATGCGCTGAACTCGGTGACCAAGAAAACTGTGCAGGTTCTGTTTTTGGCCGTGGGTCTGGTGTTGACCGGACAGGCGATCCTGACTCCGATGTTAATGGTGATTGTAATGCTCACCGGCGACCTCCTCGGCATGTCGTTGGCGACCGACCATGTGCGGCCGTCCCCGGCGCCCAATGCCTGGCGCATCGGTAAATTGACGATCGCGGGTGTCTTCATGGGAATCTGCGAGCTGATTTTTTGCACTGCCGTGCTGGTCGTCGGCAAATTCCGCCTGGGTTTTGGAATCGATGCGCTCAGAACGATGGCCTTCGTGGCCATAGTGTTCGGCAATCAGGCAACGACCTACACCAATCGAGAACGCCAACGCCTGGGGTCCGCCCGTCCAAGCCGATGGCTCATCGGGTCTTCCGTAATTGATGTGTCGATCGCCTCAACGCTGGCGATTTGCGGAATCGCGATGAGTCCGGTGCCTGCACTCGCTGTGGGAGTAACACTCGTGACTGCAGCGGCCTTCGCATTTGTCACGGATCTAGTCAAAGTCCCCGTTTTCCATCGTCTGGGGATTGGGTAACCATCGGCAAGTCACGTGCATCAGGAATTGCATGATCAAGCAAGCCGTAGGCACAGGCTCAGCCGGCCAGTCCGGCGATACGCAAGGGCTGTCAGACGTCGCAGAGGCAGGCTCGGAGAGCGTCGAAGAACTCCTCGAGGAAGGACAGGCTTTCGAAGCCGAAGCGATTGGCGGCGTGGAAGATGCATCCGACCCCGACGTGGCTGAAGTTCACACAAGACAAGTTCGAGAGGACGATGTGCCTGGCGAATACCTGGACGAGGATTAGGCCTCAACAAGGCCCCCCGGGGCTGCCGCCGGCGGCGTAGGTCGAACCAATTCCTGGATATACGCCACAGCCTCCGCAAGGCTGGTGGACAGGCGATCGGGTTGCGTCCGTTCGAAACGGGTGATGGCCTTTTGCGTATCACCGGCGAATCCCCAGACGCAAACCAGCACCTTCAGTTTTGGGAAGCGTTCCCGGATCTGCTTGCACATTGCCCGCGCCGGCGCGAAAGCGTAAGGCGGCAGCGCCGAGATGCAGACAATGTCGCCGTGTCCCGCTTCAATCATGGCGAGCACCTCATGGAGAGAAGTTCCGACGACGGGAAAGGACAGAGTCGCGAACCCCTTCTGCTCCAGCAGCTGAGACAGCATGGCCGCGGTGATCTCGTCGGCCCGGTCATGCGCCGGAAGACAGACGACTCTGGCGTCCGGATGCTCCGCGGCGCCGGATGGGCCCTCGGCCACTTGAGACTCGGAAAACTCGGCGATCATTTCGTTGATGCTGAGAAAAAGGAATTCTTCCCTGACGGCGTCAATGGCTCCTTTGTGGCGGTCCTGTTCGGCCATGCTCAATGCCGGGATGAGGACGGAGTCATACAACTCGACCAGCGGCCTGCCTTTCAGAAACTCGTCCACAATGGTATGCGCTTCCAGTTGATCCCTGGCGAGTAAACGCTGGTAGATCTGGGCCTCGGCCGCGAGAACGGGTTCGTCGCCCAGCAGGATATTCAGAAAGGACAGGTGGGGGACGTAGCGGCCCAGAACCACCACGCAGACTGTCAAAGGCGTAGAAAGGATCAGGCCAGCGGGGCCCCACAGAGCCGCCCAAAAGACGGCAGCCACCAGCAGTGCCAACGAAGAGATTCCCACGTGGGCGCCGTAGAGCCAGGGTTCCACCACGTTGCCGACCACCAGTTCGATGCCGGCGAAGAGCAGGAATACGAGCAGAGGCCTGTGCCAGCCATCGAAGGCGGCCAGGGACAGCGCCATCGGCAGCGTCGCCGCGGCGAGCGTTCCCACATACGGCACAATCCGCAGGATGCCGGCGACCGCTCCCCATAGCGCCGCATACGGTACGCCAACCAAATAGAGACCAAAACCAAACAGAGTTCCAAAGCCCGCATTGACCAGGAAAAGCATCAGCAAGTACCGGCTGACGCGGCCTGACGCGTCATCCAGCGCTTGCGTCATGCGGTTCAACTGGCCGAGCCCGGCCAGCAGCAGAAGGCGGTTCCTGAGGTCTTCTCTCTTGAGCAGCATGAAAACCGTAAAGATCACGACAAACCCTGCCCGTCCGAGAGGCGCAAGGACAGGCGTGCCGAGACCGCGAAGTTCCGCCCACCCGCTGGCTGAGGGTTGGACGATGCGAACGGCCATGGGAGGCATCGGCGCGGGCGGCGCATTCTGCTGCTTATGATTCTGACCCCGCGGAGGCAAGGCCGGGGATGCCGCGCCTGGGCTGCCGAGTTCCCGCGCGATCTCCTGGATGCTCTCGGCAGCTTTGCCTAACTCTCCCGTTGCCGGGAGCTGAAATGCGTCAATCTTAGCCTGAATGTTCTGCCGGTATAAAGGGAGCTGATTGGCGACGTCCACCAACTGGTTCGCGATGACCCAGCCGATACCGCCAAGTACCGCGATCGTGAGCAGGACCGTCGTGAGCACCGACACGATGCGGCCAGTGCGCAGTCTTTGGAGGAATGCCGCTACCGGAGTCAAGAGAAACGTCAGAATCAGAGCGAAGGCGAAGGGGATCAGGATCTCGCGCGCAAAATACAGCGCTGCGATCGTTCCGAACAGGACAATGATCCCCGCATCGCCCTGGGGCTCAGGCCGCGTAGCGGGCATTGCCGGAGACAGGCCGGCTTTTGCGGATGTTTGTTTTGGCAGGTGCAGCCTGAACAGACAGCATGCCAGTCACCACTCGACGTTTTCCTCCGCGACTATCCCTGGGAACGGGTCAGGTGGTGACGTTGTCCTGGCTAAAATGTGCTGGTTCATGCGGCCGACGGCCGAACCCGTTGACGGAAACTGATTCGCGGGACGCCATTGCCTGCTGCCGGCGCGCCATTTCAAAAGTGCGCATGTATAGACTCGCGGTGTTGCTCCATACCATCGTGCGGCCCAACTCGTAGGCGTTATCGCTCATGGCCTTCCGGCGCACGCTATCGCGCAGCAAACCACTCACTTCCCGCGCGATCGCGCTCGGGTCCGCAAACGGCACCAGTACACCACGTTGGTCCTTCAACAGTTCGCAGGCGTGCCAATACGGCGTCGAGACTACGGCTTTGCCCGCGCCAAACGCGTACGCCAACGTTCCCGATGTGCTCTGGGCTTCGCCCAGATAAGGCGTAATGTAAAGATCGGTCGCGCCGATGAACTCGGTCAGTTCCTTCAGGTCCACAAAGCGATTGTGGAAGATGACATGCTTCGCGATTTCATTTCTCCTGGCCAGCGCCTCGAGGCCGCAGCGGTAGGCTTCGCCTCGCGTGCGCAGTTCGTGCGGGTGCGTGGCGCCCAGCACGATGTAGACGACCTCTGGAAACTCCGCCACGATATCCGGGAGAGCATTCAGCACATGTTCGATCCCCTTGTTCGGCGACAGCAGCCCAAACGTCAGTAAGACCTTCCTCCCACTCACGCCGAACTGATCTTTATAATGATCCGGGGCGCGGAATGGCACGTCTGGGATACCGTGCGGGATCAGATCGATCTTGGCGTGTGGCGCCTGGTAAACCTGGCGCAAGATCGTCCTTCCACGCTCCGTCATGATCACCAGGCGGGCGGAGCGCGCGATCAATTCCTGCATCACGCGGTACTGGTCGGCGTTCGGCTGGAGCAGAACGGTGTGAAGTGTGGTGACCACCGGAGCGTTTAAGGCACGCAGTAGAGTCAACAAGTGGCTACCGGCCGGACCGCCGAAAATTCCGAACTCGTGCTGGACGGAGACGACGTCCGCATTGCTGGAGTTCAGGAACCCCGCGGCGCGCCGGTAAGAACTCAGGTCCTGCTCCGCAATCTCGAAGCGAACGACTTCAGGATACCGATAGCAGCCGTCGACATCATTGACCGGCACCGCGAAGCACCCCTGCGGATGCCGGGCTGCCACTGCCTGAAGCAGGTCGGAGGTAAACGTAGCAATGCCACATTTGCGCGGCAGGTAGTCACCGAGAAACGCGATGGTTCGCGTGCCGGAAGCTGTCTTCCAAACTGGATTACGCGGCATCAACGAGGGTCTCGCTCTCATTGCCTCGCTCCTGGCGATCACGATCGGCCGCCGTCTGGCATTGGACACAACGTGACGCCCATGGCACGGCCGTGAGGCGTTTCAGGCTGATTTCCGATTCGCAGTCGATGCAGGTTCCAAAGCTGCCATCGTAAACGCGTCGCAAGGCGGCTCTTACCTGACGCAGAAGGACCGAGTCCCGATCCACGTTTCGAATCGCCAGGTCCCGTTCCGACGCATACTGAATCTCATCCATTTGATCCGCGCTCTTCTCGATTGCGATGCCGTCCCGATTTCGCAATACCAGCTTCAGATCAGCTTCTTTTCGGTCCAGGATCTCTTGAAACGTATTGGTAGGTGCCATTGCCGTGCCATCCCTTCGCTCGTGTGGTCTGGCTATAGTACATAGCACGAGATGGTCCATCGCTGAGCCGGCGGGTGTTTGGCGGCGACCCGGCGGAACGAGATGCAAACGTTGCACTTGAAATGCGAAATCTGCCGGTTTGCGCGCCACTTGCCACACGGAGATCTTGGCAGGCACCCGAAATAACGGCGGCGCGCGTGCTGAAGAAATAGCGTGTGCGATTCACAACAGATGGCTGTTGAGCAACCTGGCGATGCCGCACATGCCCATAGTGCTGGCGGCAATCAAGAAGAGGAGATCTTTATCGGATATGGAAGCTCCAGACGGGCGCTAAGCACGCGAATCCAGCTTATTCTGTAGGCGCAAAAGGAGCATCATCATGGAACTAGGATCGAGCGTGGCACGCACGCAGCCAACGAGCAGGCCATCGCTACACTGGCATGTCAACTGAGATGTCCAGCAGGATCACCAGGAGGGAGATTGGTTTCGCGCCGTAGAAACACTGCGTCACCGGTATTGAGCCGGAACCCTTCGAGCGCCAAGGCTGCCAGGCGCGCGCTTGTACTGCAGGGCCGCTTCCGCAGGTTCTTTTCGAATCTTGGTCCTGGACTGATCACCGGCGCCGCGGATGACGACCCGTCGGGCATCTCGACGTATTCGGTCACCGGGGCCGGGTTCGGCTACGCTCCCTTGTGGACGGCAGTCTTCTCGTTCCCTTTGATGGCAGCCATACAGATCATGAGTGCCCGTCTGGGCATGGTTACCGGACTCGGGCTGGCAGGTGTGATTCGGAGGCACTATCCACGGTGGATCCTTTGGAGCGCCTGTGGTCTGCTCGTGGTCGCCAACATCGTCAACATCGCCGCGGATCTCGGTGGCATGGCCGACGTAACGGCGCTTCTCACTGGTGTCAGGCCAATCTATTGGAGACCCTTATACGCCATCATCCTGGTTGGCCTACTGTTCTGGACAAGTTACCGCCTCATCGCTCGCATCTTCAAGTGGCTCACCCTGGCGTTGTTTGCCTACATAGGCGCTGCGTTTCTGGCGCATCCGGACTGGGGCGCCGTCATGCGCGCGACCCTGATTCCCACCGTGCAGTGGACCGGCGCCTATTGGGCGACCTTGGTCGGTATCCTGGGAACCACTATCTCGCCATATCTCTTTTTCTGGCAGGCCGCCCAGGAAGTAGAGCAGGATATCTCCTTGGGCCGGGCGACCGTGGAACAGCGTGAAGGCGCGACCAATCGGGAGATACGGGTTTCCCGAACCGACGTTCTCACGGGCATGTTCTTTTCGAATCTGGTGATGTACTTTATTATCTTAACGTCTGCCGCCACGCTACACGCGCATGGGCAAACGACGATCTCCACTGCGCGCGATGCCGCGGAGGCGCTGCGTCCACTCGCCGGCGCTGGGGCGTACTGGCTCTTCAGCCTGGGTTTGATTGGAGCCGGCATGCTGGGAGTCCCGGTATTGGCCGGATCTTGCGCTTATGCCATCGCAGAAGCGGCCGACTGGGTCGGCTCGCTGGAGGTACATCCACCCCTTGCGCACGGTTTCTATGCGGTCATCGGCGTCGCTATGGCGCTCGGCCTCGTCCTGGACTACGCCCGCCTCAACGCCATAAAGATGCTCTTCTGGTCCGCGGTTCTTAACGGGGCCCTGGCACCGCCTCTGCTGATCCTGGTCGTGCTGCTCACCAGTAGGGCGGATGTCATGGGAGAACGCCGGAACGGGCCTCTGCTTCGCTGGCTTGGGTGGACCTGCGCAGGTGTCATGCTGATCGCGACCGTCATTATGTTCGTGACGGCGTAGTCCACATGCCGGCAGCGCCGTCTACCGGCATGTGGAACCTGATATGGAAAACCTAGCGCCAGCGTCCTTCAACCAAGACGTAGCCGCCCTTACGGTGAACCCAGCGATGTGCAACCCAGCGGGCGCCCGGCCGAGGCGGTTGTTCCCACCTTCCGGCGTTCCAGGCGTACGCACTGCCATCCCAGCGGTGGTACCCGTTAATCCACACATAGCCGGGTCCTGGCGCTTCGCCCCGCGTTTCGACCACCGCCGCCGGCGGCGCGATACGCACCACCACGTCGGCCGCTGCGGCGCTGAACGCCATCCCGCCTACAAAAACCAATCCGATAAGTCGCTTGTAAAGCATAGCTGCACTCTTCCTTTTCTTCTTCTCAGCTGCGAACGAACCAGAAGCACGTACACTACCAAGCTCCGGGTTAGTGGAACAGCCCTAACATGTAGGCTACGAGCAGAATCAATAGCACGCCGCCCACTCCGATGCCCGCGCCGCCTCCGTAACCCCAGCGGCCATAGCCGTAGTAACCACCACCTCCGAAAACCAACAAAAGAACAATAATCAGTAGCAACATTTTGGTTCCTCGCTTCTTTCCGACTACTTACTTTTCAAATACTTTCTCAACCTGCCCGACCTTCTTTTGAACCTTTCCGGCGAGATTCTCGGATTGGCCTTCCGCCTCTAAGTCAGGATTACCAATGGCATGGCCGGCCTTTTCCTTGACTTTTCCTTTGACCTCGTGAAGCTTTCCTTGCATTTCGTCCTTCGTGCTCGGTGTCATCTGTTTTCTCCGTCTTCCAATGAAGTGCAATCAGAGGTCCAAAGGAAACCGGCATTGCGAACTCGGAGTTGGCCCTGGAAGACCGGAACCGTATGCAATTCCTGCCGTTGTTCGGGCAAGAGCTGCAGAGCGTCAATTACCCGAAGGCAGCGTGAAATAGAACGTCGATCCCAACCCAGGCGCCGATTCCATCCACATTCGGCCACCTTGCCACTCGATGGCCTTCTTGCAGAATGCGAGTCCGAGCCCGCTTCCGGGATGTTCCTTCCCGTGCAGGCGCTTGAACGCCCCGAATATGCGCTCCTGGAACTCCGAGTCTATGCCAGGACCGTTGTCTTCCACCGAAAATACGCATTCGAGGTCCACGCGTGCGGATGAAATGTGAACGCGCGGCTCATTCGCACCGCGGTATTGAATGGCGTTCCTAATCAGATGCTGCAGGACCTTGGTCAGGGTTTCGAAGTCTCCTATTGCCATCGGCAAAAGGTCATGAGTAATGACCGCGCTCCGTTCTGTTATGAGATTGTCCGCCGCGAGGAGCGCCTGGCGAAGGACCGCTTCCATGTCCACCCGCGCGGATTGCCGGCCGGCCGGCCAAATGGCTGCGTAGTCCACCATGTCGGCGAGCAGCGACTGCATCTGCGCCGCTCCCTCCTGGATGCGCTCCAGGAATACGCCGCCTTCGGAATTCGGGCTGCCGGCACAGGTCTCGGCCATTAGTTGACTGTATGAGGCGATATCCCGGAGTGATTCGCGCAGGTTGTGAGCCGCCATCGAGACGAACTCTTCAAACTCCGCGCTCGCCCGGTCCACCTGCTTCCGAAGATCGACCCATCGCCGCTCTTCCGCCTCTAGCGCCTTGCGCAAGTGTTCGATATCGTCCTCTTTGGAGCTTTGGTCGGGAGTGCCCATTCTCAGCCTGCGCGCCGGGGGGAGGCGGCCTCCTTAGGGCTGTTGGGTACTGTGAACTTGAATGTAGCGCCCCTCCCAGCTTCCGATTCCACCCAGATGCGCCCACCATTGCGCTCGACAATCTTCTTACAAAGCGCGAGACCGATTCCCGTACCGGGGATTTCGCTTCCATGCAAGCGTTTGAACATCCCGAACACCCTGTCCGTGTCTTGCGGATCGATACCGATTCCGTTATCCCGCACGGCAAACAGCCACCCTTCCGCGTCTCTTTCGGCTGAGACATGGATTCGCGGAATTTCCTGGCTTCGGTACTTGATTGAATTCGAAATGAGGTTCTGAAAGAGCTGCGTCAGCATAATCTCTTCGGCTATCACCGTCGGCAAAGGATCGGTAGTTATTATGGCGCCGCTCTCCGTAATAGCCGCCTGGAGGTTCAACAAGGCTTTGGCGAGAACAGCGCCGCTATCGATCGGGGCGAAGCCGGCGTGTTCCTGCCCGTTGACCTCCCAATAGGTAAGCAGGGCTCTCAGCAGGGCTTCTATCCGCAGGGCCCCCTCCGTGGAATAGGAGATGTACCGGTCCGCTTCCTTGTCCAGCTTCCCTGTATATTCCTGCCCTAAGAGCTCGGTAAAGTTCACGACCATCCGCAGAGGTTCCTGTAAGTCGTGCGTAAGCGCGTAGGCGAAGTGTTGCAGTTCGGCGTTGGTTGTCCGGAGAGCTTCTTCAGCCTTTTTGCGCTCTGTTACGTCCTCAATCGCCAGCAGGATCGTCCGGGCTTGCGCATTCGGATTGAAAATCTCGCTGGCGTTGAGCAGCATCACTTTCCGTCCGACATGCTCAAAGTCGTGGGTCACCTCAAAGTCCCGGAAGGTGGAGCACGCGGGAAGAATGTTTTCCAGCAACTCGCGCAGCTTCGGGATATTCCATTGTCCGTTCCCCAGGTCGTAGATGAGACGCCCCTCGGTCTCCTCCTGCGCGGCGTGGAACGTTTCGTAGAATGTCCGGTTCGCTTTCACGACTTCGAGGTTCTGGTTCAGGATCACCAAGGGCTCCCGCACGGTCTCTACAATCGCTTCGGCGAAATCCAGGCCGCGCTTGGCGGCATCGATATCGATCAACGTCAGCACGGCGCCGTCAGTCCGGCCATCCGGCCCCACGGAAGGAAGTACGCGTAGCGAATACCAGCGGCCATGCGAATCGCGCACGTCACGCGGTTTCCGGCTGCCGCCCTCCATCGCATCGAGCAGCAGACGCCGCAGGTCGGGCAGCTCCATTTGAGGCTGCAGATCGGTGATCGACCGTCCTACGTCGGAAGCGATCAGATTCAGCATAGGCTCAATGGCGCGCGTGAAGCGTCGAATGTGCAGATCCCGCCCAACCATGACCAGAGGTATGCTGATGCTTTCCAGAAGATTACTCAGATCCCGGTTGACTTTGCTGAATTCCACGTTGCTGATCTTCAGTTCTTCGTTCAGCGTGTTCAATTCTTCGTTGGCCGATTCCAATTCTTCCTGCGCGGTTTCCAATTCTTCGTTGCCCGCCTGCGCCTCTTCGTTCGCCGCTCTAAGCTGCTCCATGGTAGTGGCATTTTCCGCGACGATCGACCGCAGATACTCTTTGGTTGCGGCCAGCTCGTGCCGCAGCCGGGAGATTCCTCCGTTGTCCTCTATGGCTGTTTTGGGCGCCTCCGTCGCGCTGCCGTCCGGCTCGGCGTCCTCGAACAGGACCAGGAAATAGCGGTCCTGGGACGACGAGGGACTCCGGAACGGAATTACCCTGATCGTGACGTCTCTGAACTGGGCACCGCTTTCGATCCGAAAGCCGTCTTCTTTGGCTGCCGCGTTCGTCTGTCTGGCAACGCGGATCGCGTTTCCCAGGCCCGCAATTAAGCCCTCGCGCGCCAGTTTCAGGAGGTTCTGGGTCGGCTCGCCCGGCGATAGCTCCAGGTACGGTGCCGTGCGCCCGCGGACTTGAACAATATTCAGATCGTCGTCCACAATGGCGCCTGGGGGCCCGTGTTCTGCCAGCACCAACCGGTCGGCTTCCCGCAGCACATCCGGCCCGGCCCGGCCCTCGGAAATTCGCCGCCGGAGGTCGGCCCGGCCTTGCGCGCGGCGGTCCTCGGTGCGGCGTGGCGACGGCGTACTCGCGGCCGGCTGCAGACAATAAATTCTGTGGGTCTTCTCCACTTGACGAAACGCCTCGGAGAGCGTGCCGACACTTTCCGACGGACCGAGTAGCAGGAAACCGGCCGGCTTGAGGGCGTAGTGCAGGATCGCCAATACCTTGCGTTGGAATACGGCGCCGAGGTAGATGAGTACGTTGCAGCAACTGATGAGGTCCAGTTTGGAGAAAGGTGGGTCCTGCGCGATATTGTGCCGGGCAAAAACGCATAGGTCGCGGACGATCTTCGCGATCTGGTACCCGCGTTCCGTTTTGGTGAAGAAGCGCGCCAGCCGCCGCGGCGAGACATGCGCCAGCGCGGCGCCCGTGTACACGCCTGAACGGGCTGTGGCGATCGCCGTTTCGCTGATATCGGTGGCGAAAATCTCAAATGGAACGCTCGCTTTAGTATCGTCCAGGAATTCCATGAGGCAGATAGCTATCGAATAGGCCTCCTCGCCCGTGGCGCAGCCGGGCACCCAGATCCGGATCGGATCTTCGATTCCCCTATTCTCAAGCAGGGCGGGGAATACCGTCTCCTTCAGTTCCTCGAACATCCCTGGTTCACGAAAGAATGCCGTGACTGTGATAAAACAGCTCTCGCACAACGCGTCGGCTTCCTCGCGATTCTGGTCGAGATCGCGG
This sequence comes from Bryobacteraceae bacterium, assembly GCA_049511415.1. GTDB lineage: Bacteria > Acidobacteriota > Terriglobia > Bryobacterales > Bryobacteraceae > Bog-159. Next base: position 63,855 of record JBEKYC010000024.1, read on the forward strand.
CTGTAATCTTCCAGCCTTTCAAATCCGCGGAGGGTCATGCGGCGCTTGATACGCCGCGCGATGGTGCTCGGCTTGTATTGTGTGAAGTCCACTCCCGTAGCTTTCCGCACCGTCCGCAGGATCTTGGCCAGTTCCGCATCCATCGCCTGCGCGCTCCCCGTCCGGGGTTTGGCCGGCGAGCGAGAATCGTGGGCGAAGGCGACCAGTTGACGCGCAATTGCAGCCGGCGGTAGGACAAAATCCGCCGCACCGGCGGCGATAGCGCTACGGGGCATGCTATCGAATTTCGCGGTTCGTACTTCCTGGGCGAAGGTGGTGCCGCCCGCGGCCTTGATCGCCTGAAGGCCCAGCGTTCCATCGGATGCCGTTCCCGATAGAACCACGCCGAGCGCCTGGCTACCGCGGTCTGCCGCCAGGGCGCGGAAAAAATCGTCTATCGGCATGTGGCGTCCGCTGGCCGGCCGGGCCGAGGTATTCAGGACTGTATCGGAAATTCCCAAATTGCAACGCGGCGGAATCACGTAAACATGATTGGCCTCCACGCGAGTCTCGCCTTTCACTTCAGAAACGGGCATTTTGCTCGCTTTGGAAAGCAGTTCTGTGAGATGGCTCTCGTGACTCGGATCGAGGTGCTGAATCAGCACGAATGCCAGACCGGTATCGTCCGGCAGATGGCTCAGCAACTCCGTGAACGCCTCCAGGCCGCCGGCGGAAGCGCCTACACCAACAATGGCGGGACTGGTGTCAACAGGCTCGGCGGTTGGCAGCGCTATCACTGCCTTGCCGGTCTTCTTTGCCACACGCAAAATCACCTTCCTCGCCGGAAACAAAACGGGCGTCATCACTGGAGACGGATTCGTCGACCAACCGAGCACACGAAGGGCCACTCTCGCACGGGTTTCTCCGGGCGCGTGGTCCTGGCGATTGACACCTGGCTAACTGACTGAATTGTAAAGCCTCCTCGAGTCGTGTAAGAGGCCGGCAGGCGCCCAATCGCGGTTTAGCCGGCTTTTGCGCTAGCAAGCAGATCCTTGATGGTTTTGCCGATCTCCATGAATTGATTCACGCCGGAAGGCTTGGTGATGAATTGGAAAACCCCCAAGTCCTTGAGTAGAGCCTCGTCTCGCCGGGACCGGGAAGAACTCCAAACGCACACGGGAACGCCGTCGAGGTGTTTGGCGCTTCGGATCTCGCGCAGGATGTCTTCTCCGGTATACTTGGACAGGTTCAGATCAACCAGGATCAGGTTTGGAATAACCGCATCCGCATACGCCCCCTGTCTGCGGATGAAAGCGAGGCCTTCGCCTCCGTTCAGCAGGTGAACCAGTTCAAACTGGAGATCGTGTTTCTTCAGAGCCCGATCGAGAAGGAAGACGTCCGAGCTGTTGTCCTCGATCACCAGGATGCGGGCGGCGCTAACAACCGAAGCGTGCTTCAAACTTCCTCCTCGGTGGCCGGCGCTCGCCGGCCCTTTTCCATCATTCCACAGTCGACGATGTGTCGCTCGCGGTGATACCTGTCTGGTTCCTTACAATCGACCGCTTGCGCGGGCCCCACGTAGTAGAAAGGGTAACAGGTCATCAGTGTCAGCACGTTCTCGTGTGACGGAGCGAGTACCCCCACATTGCGCGGTTACGACCCTTAACGACTCAACTTCGCACGTGAAGTTGCCTTTCAGCGTCGCGAATCGAATCTCGTCCTTGAGCCGCAACTGGCCGTCGCGCACGCCGGTCCACCTCAGAATCCGCCTGAGTGGCGCTTCCCCAACAACAAGACTCATTTGGCGGCCTGATCGCCGGGTCCCGATAGAGCGCCGGCGATGTAGCCGGTTCGTGTCCGCACGGACAGCTTGTCGTGGCCCTTCGCCTGGGCCAGCACGCGTATAGCATGATGAGCGCCGTCACGAGTCACTTTGGTCGGAATATACCCTAGGGTGTATTGATGGCGGATGTCACGCGCGATGCGCTCGCAGATGGGCACCACTTCGCTGAGCTGGTTGGGAAGAAAGGCTTCTCCCCCCGTCGCCTGTGCCAGGTGCTTGAGCACCCCCGGGTTCTGGTCCGGATCATCTGCGTCGAATACACCGATCGTATAGATGACCGCGCTGGACTGTTCGGCCAGTTTCATGACTTGGGCCAGTTTACGCGTGCTTGCGTTGTCGCCGCCATCGCTGACCACGATCAGCACCTTCTTATCCCGGCTGCCTGCCTGCAATTCCTCTAAGGCTTTCGCGATCGCATCGTAAAGCGCGGTCTGGCCCGCGGTCCGTTTGCCAGTGATCGCGTTTCCAAGTTCGACGATGTCATTGGTGAATCGGATCGTGCCCGGTAAGCCCAGCGATACGTGCTCGTTGAAGTTGACGACAAACATTTCATCGTCCCGATTGCTGGACTCCACGAAGCTCCGTGCCGCGGCGGATACTTCGGAAAGCTTCGGCCGCATGCTGGTGCTCTTGTCAATAACCAGTCCCACGGTGACCGGAATGTCTTCGCTCCTGAATAGCCGAATCTGTTGCAGTACACCGTCCTCATAAACCTCGAAATCCTGCTGGACCAGATTCGAGACAAAGCCGCCTTGCCGATCGGTCACCGTCGCGGGTAACACCACCAGCGCAACGTCTACAGAGATCCGGAAAGACCCCGGATCGGCATCTTGCGCTACCGGTGGTGCCTGGGGGCTGACTTGGCCCACCAGGACAAACAGAAAAAGGGCCGAAAGAACGATCGCCTTCGCCACACCACGCTCTCCCGCCCGCGAGGGCTTTGTCCGCATAGCTGCTCTCCTTCTGACAGTTTTTGGGCCGGCGCCTGCCCGCAGGCCAGACTTCCCGCCAGCCGGACCCGCTGGAAGGCGGGTCCGCAGCCTCAGAGGCTGCCCTACCTGAGCTGCCCTAAGCGCCTTATTGAAGGCGCTTCTGCGCCTGCCGAAGGACGAACGCTCCGCCCAAGGCCAGGAATCCGAGGAGCGCGATCAAAGGCATCGTGCTTGCCGTAGCTGGAAGCGTCTGCACCGCCGCCACCGGTTCATCCGCTGGCAGCGGAGTGACGACTTGTGCGAGTTCTACTTCTTCTCCCGTGGGCTTAATCGCCATGACGGGCGCCACCTTCAGTTCCGCGACTACCGGCTCGTCCGTCGCTTTGAGCGGCTGGTCGACTTCCATCGGGACCTCAGCCGCCGTGAACAGAACGACCTTATTGGTCTCCTTGGCTAATTCAACCGCTCTGGCTTTGGGATAGACGAATTCTTCGCCATAGTTTTCGCCAGGATAGAACCAGGCCCGGAGCGCGTCCGGCTCACCCGCCGGTCGCTCCCGGAAAGTCACTACTGTCTTGTCGGTCACCTTAAGGCGGTAGTTCGGGATCGCCAGGATAGTAGCGTAGATCTGGGTTTCGTCCGCGTTAAAAATCTGGACGATGTGGCGGTCGGACTGCGAGTCCATTATTTTGAACACGTATGTACCGGCCGGCAACACGCCCCAACCCTTGAGATGGACGCCAGGAATCTCCACGGGTCCGCTGAAGGTCAACGTGGTTTTCCGGTTCCATTCGTCCGCCTTTGCGCCCGGTGAGAACACCGCGCCCATCAGCGCCATGCAAAATAGGCTTGTTGTTACTGTCTTCGAGACACTCATCTGTTTGTTACTCCTTTGTTTAGAACTCTTCTGCAACCAGCTATTCGCTCTCTCGGGGCACTATACCTGGCATCTGGTCGCACGCCTGGAAGACAGGCACTCCGAGGTCCATCGGGCACTACTGTGCGAAAGACGCAAACTGTCATATGGTTTCAGGGCCGTGCTTGCCACACCTTAAAGGACACATGGAACCGCACAAAAGCCGCGGATCTGCTGAGAAACCGATTTGGGCGCCGGTCAACAGTGCATGCAGCTATTGCCGTTTCGAATGCAGGAATTGCCGGATACGGGTAGGCGGCGTCGGGCATGAGACATTCGCAGATACACCCTCTGACGACGCACAGGTGTAAGTCGAGTCAACGGCAGTAATTAACCCACGCTCCGGCAATCAAGTGAATACGGCGGCCGCCCTTATTCCGACTTGTCGATCGCAGCAGAGGGTAGATTGAAAGGGTCTTCGCCACTTAAACTACCGTCTCGCAATACGATGACCAAATATATATCTTCAAAATACCCGTTCCGGACCCATGGGCAAGAAATGTATCGGCGCAGTGGTTACAAAGACGAAATGGCAAGTTCACTTGCTATTACCGCGCCGGCTGGGACTGGCGTTTCGTACGAGAATGCCGATCGATGCGACGCGGCCGGCAGAGGCTCTTGCCAACAGACCGGATAGCGCCTGCCGCAAGTTCGGCACTCGTATTGGCCGTGCGAAGGCCACATAGGCTCTGCGTGCGTTAATCTGCACCACAGGTCCGCGATTCGTGCGTGTGTTGGTTTCATCGATTAAAGTCCTTATTCCACCGGGATCTTCCATTGGCGAGTGGCGAACTAAGCCCCCAGATACTCGACGTGAGCATAGGTGCCTAAGCGCGGGTTATATCCGAGATACCAGCCGACATGGTCGGGGTCCTCATATATCACGATCTGATCGCCACTCCAGTTCCAGTCCGCGACAATGTTGTAATCAAATGCGGCGACGTCCCAAAAGAAGTTCCCAAACCAGAAGCGTTCCCGGTTTCCTCCCACAAGCAAGAATGGCGCTCCAAAGCCGCCTGTGAAGCGCCCGTGCGCCCACGGGTGATCGAGGTGGTAGTGCGCATCGTTGACGCCTGTATCGTGTCCGACCCATCGATCGTTCCGGGCGTCGACGTGCGGGACGTTTGGGTGGCCTTCCTTGTCGCTGTTAATACGATTCTCGGTTGCAGCCGCGTTCTTCTGGCCTCGGGCAGTTCCGGAAGACCTCGCGGGAGCAGGGCCGTGAGCGGGAATGTGTCCGCCGCCAACCGCTGCGGAGTGACCACCACCGCCGCCGTGTGATCCCCCACCGTGCTGCGCAAAAGCAGTTCCGCAAATCGAGATTGATAGCAAGATAATCGTTTTCGTTTTCACTGCAAGCTCCTTGGCGAGATGTCGCCGGTTATTTCCTACAAATCTGTCGGAAACATTGTGTGCTGCGCCGATTTTTGGCCTGTTACGAAGGGGTGGTTATGACCGATCGCCGTGGTCGTATACGTCGGTGCAGTCCTTGAGGCTGGCCGCCCCCTCTGCGCCTCCGAACGGGCGACCAGCCTCGGCTGCTATTTATTGGGCTCGACCAACGTCTCGGCCCAAATCCTGCGACTGCCGCCTTGGCGGCTAGTGGGGCAATGCAGCGGTTTTGCCGTCCAGGATGTTCTCGTCCGATTTAGATGTGACGAGCCGCCCTGCCAGGATGCGGGAATGTGGCGCCACAAACGCTGCCAGGGCAATGCCGGCTCCGAGTCCGGTCAAGAAAATAGACAGCGAAAACAGCATCCTATCGGTCATCTCAAGCGTCTCCTTGAATCGAGTCCATCGCAAACAATCCGCCATGCCGGGAATCATCGCGGCATGCTGCCGCAATCCGCATTTTGCCACTAGTGTCGATTACGCGACATCACCTAGTGCAAGAATCGGGCCAAACTCAGGGCGCCGTGAAGGTCGCCGACACCATGGCTCCCGGGTCAGTCTCGATAGCTAGGATCGCCGCGCCGCCATCGATCAAAACGCCTCGCAAAATCGTGGGGATGGACGTTGCCGAGCCTGTAGTAGGTAGCGTGAGTCCGATATCGACATTACACTCGGTATCGACTGTGATAGTGACGTCGGTCATCGCCGTGCTGCTATCGCTCAGAGCCATTCTGAAACCGGCATTCCCGTTCGACTGAATCAGACCTTTTGCCTCGATCGTGCTTGAAGTGTCTCCCGGGACCATCGGCGTGGTGCTGCCGGCGAGCGTAAAGGCATACTGGCTCCGTAAATCCGCGGTTTTACATTCCACCGAAGTTCTCGCCATGGTGCCGTGTTGAGCGCCGCCAGGGTCCGTCTGGCTGAACTGCACCTTCGTTCCGTCACTCGTGGCCACACCGCTGAAATGCTGGAAGGCGCCAGAGTCGTCCTGTAGGCTCCAGGTAATTGTGCAATCCGGACGGGCCTCGTAGGTCCCGGTAACGGGATTACCCAAGAGATAGCCGGCAAACATGACGGTTGAGGAGCCACTAATCCCGCCGTCTGCGGCGAGGACCATTCTGCCGATGTTGGCAACCGGCATCGAATGGCCGGAGATAGTTGTCTCACCGGAGAGATGAAATCCGTAGGGGCCTTGAAGATCCGTCGGATTGCACACGTCCGCGCAAAGGGGCAGGAGCAGCATGCCGCTCAATATAAGCAACCGAGCCGACCGCATCGGGCCTGAGCCGCCTTTCCTATATTGATACGCACCAAGCGGTCGAAGGACGGTGCGGAATCCAAAGTATATTTTCATGTGAAGTTCTTCAATAAATGTGAAGTTCTTTAATAGCGGATAAGGCCGTGCTTCTCGCGTTCAGTTCCCTTCCGCGCAAGCGTCTGGCCATATGCCCGTTCTTCGGCTTTCGCTCTCACCAATCCATACTGTTCCTGGATCCTCCCGGACAACTGATCGGCCCTTCCGTTGAACCTCTCCCAAGGGTTATCGGCGAGTTTACCCCAACGCTCGCGGGCTGAGCCGGTGAATCGCTTCCACTTTCCTTCGATTTGATCCCAGTTCATGTTTCTCCTGCTCCTTCCGGCTTTCCGGCATGAGTTAGGCGGGCACGTTGGCAGCCGTTTGAATCGAGAGGTTGAGGCGTGAGGCCGCGCCGCGTCGTGCCATCCAACCTGCCGGCGGTCGAAATGTGCATGAACAACGGCAAATTGTGCATCCGCAGCGTGCAGTCCCGCGACGCATCTCCGCACGGTAGCGGCTTCTGCGCATGGCCCGGCTCGTGCACAGAGACAAACGCGGCACGTCGAAAAGGAGGAAGACTAAATGGCAAAGAATACGTCGGTGATCGGAATCTATGAGAATCGAACTGTGGTTTCGGATGTCATTGACACCCTATGTAAATCCGGCTATCGGGCGGAAGATATCTCGGTCCTATCATCGGAAAACCATGGCTCAAAGGACTTCGCGCACGAGAAACACACCAAGGCGCCGGCGGGAGCGGGGATAGGAGCCGCGGTGGGTGCGGTTGTTGGCGCCACATTGGCTTGGCTCGTTTCCAATCAAACGCTGACCATTGCGGACTTGGCGCCGCTCGTCGCAGCCGGCCCGTTGCTGGCTGCGCTGGCTGGCGCCGGCACGGGCGGAGCACTTGGGTGGATTATGGGTTTGCTGGCGGGCCTGCGTATGAATGAATACGTCGCCAAGCGGTATGCGGGCAGAATCAGACGCGGCGGCGTTCTCCTGTCCGTCCACTGCGATAGTCCGGAGTGGTGTCAGCGAGCGAAGAAAACCCTAAAAGACACGGGCGCCCGAGATATATCTTCCGCTCCAGAGACTGCTGCGGACTACGGCGCCACGGATAGGCCGATGGTGAGGCCGCCGGCGGCCACGACGAATCGTGGCGAAGCGCCAGCCGAACAGCCGACGGAATATGTTGTTCAGGAGATTCAGAAGTAGGATGGGCTGTGCCTTCGCTGCAGGAAGCGCGGGCATCGTAGAGTAAGTCCACGCGGACTGGTCTTCTGCGTGCAAATTCGAATCAGTGACTTTTTATTGGAGACAATCAGTATGAAATTCCTTCGAGCTATCAGCACCGCTGCCGTGGTTTTGCTTTACGGTGCGATTATCCCTGTGTACGCGCAGCACGAGCAGGAGAAACAGCAGAGTAAGCCAGAGCAAGCTGCGCGGCCTGCACAGCAGCAGCGCTCTCAGGCACAGCCGCACCAGCAGCCGGCACAACATGCACAGCCACAGCAGAGAGAACCCGCTCAGCGGCCGCAACAACCCAAGCAGGAGCGGGCCCAGCAGGCTAAGCCACAGCCACCCAAGCAGGAGCGCGCGCAACAGACTAAGCCGCAGCAACCCAAGCAAGAGCGCGCGCAACAGGCTAAGCCGCAGCAACCCAAACAAGAGCGCGCCCAGCAGGCTAGGCCACAACAACCCAAGCAGGAGCGGGCTCAGCAGACTAAGCCGCAGCAACCCAAACAGGAGCGCGCCCAACAGGCTAAGCCGCAGCCCGCGAAGCAGGAACAGGCTCAGCGGACTCAGCAACCACAGCAAGGGCGCCCCACCCAGCAGCAGGCAAGACAGACTGAGCCATCACAGTCGGGGCACCCTACGCGGCCACAGGCAGTCGCGTGGCAACAACAGAAGGGATGGCTAAAACAGGGTGGCGGCTGGCAGGGACGCAGCTCATGGGCCCAGGATGGTGATCGAAATTGGAACAGCGATCATCGCACTTGGGTGCAACGCGGCGGCTATGGCGGCTACTACATTCCTCAGAACACCTACAACCTCAGCTTCGGCAGCCGCCACTGGTTTCGGATGCACGGCCAGCCCGAGATCTACATGGGCTATCCCCGCTTCTCGTATGGCGGCTTTTGGTTCATGCTGGTGGATCCATGGCCCGGAACTTGGGCAGAGAATTGGTACGCTGACGATGACGTGTACATCGATTATGACAATGGGTACTACCTTTGCAACCGCGCGTACCCGGGCATCAGGCTTGCGATCATTGTCTCGTTATGACTAACGAAATGTGCTAACAAAGCCCCAAGGCGAACGGCACCGCACCGGACGCGTCGGCTGGCTGCGCGCGGCGGTCTTGGGTGCTAATGATGGGATCCTCTCGACGGGGAGTCTGGTGCTGGGTGTCGCATCCGCCCATGCGACTCACCGCAATGTACTCGTTGCGGGAGCGGCAGGCCTGGTCGCCGGGGCCATGTCGATGGCGGCAGGCGAATACGTGTCCGTGCACTCGCAGGCGGACACCGAACATGCCGACCTCCAGTTGGAGCGCAAGGAACTAAAGGCAGACGACGCGGGCGAGCGCCGGGAACTGGCGGCGATCTACGTAGCTCGCGGGCTGGATGCGGCACTCGCCAAACAGGTTGCCGCGGAACTAATGGCGCATGACGCCTTAGGCGCCCACGCCCGCGACGAACTCGGCATCTCGGCGTCTTTCATTGCGCGTCCGATTCAGGCCGCGTTAGCGTCGGCCGCCAGCTTCGTTGCCGGAGCGGCGATGCCTCTCGCGGTGACAGCCATAGCCCCCCAGGCTGGACTGATCGCCCTGGTCGCTGGAACTTCCCTGTTGTTCCTGGCCCTTCTGGGAGGGTTGGCGGCGCGCGCCGGGGGTGCAGGCGTGCTCGTCGGTGCCATGCGCGTCACGTTTTGGGGCGCTCTGGCCATGGCGCTGACCGCGGGCGTCGGAGCGCTATTCGGAACCGCAGCCGGCGGGACTTAAGGTTGGCGAAGAGCGTATTACTGGATTCTCTCAACCACGACGAAAGTGATGTCATCAGTTTGCGGCGTGCCCTGAGTGAATTCCGCAATGGCTTTCAAGAACGCCTGTTCGAGCGCCGCGCTTCCCGAGGGCGCCGCTTGCCGAATGATCCGTAATAGCCGCCCCTCGCCGAATAATTGTTCCTGCTGGTTTTGCGCGTCCGTGAGGCCGTCGGAATACACCACCAGGATGTCTCCTTTGTCGAGACGGAAAGCGCGAGTTGGATAAGTTGCGGATTCAAACATCCCCAAAAAATGGGCGTCGGAAACCAGCTTTTCGATTTTGCCTGTGGCGGAACGAAACAAATAAGCCGGATTGTGTCCCGCGCTGATGAATTGCCCGTTACCGCACGGACTCAGGCGGCATAGAAAGAGCGTAACGAACTGGGATGGGAGGGATTTTTCGCAAAGGAGCTGGTTAACCCGGTGCAAGACCTCCGGTAGTTGAGTTCCGGAGCGAAATTCCATGCTCAGAGCGCCCAACACCATCGAACTCAACAGGGCCGCGGATATCCCCTTGCCCGAGACGTCGGCGAGAACCCCCACCCATTCCCCCGAACTCAGTTGCAGGAAGTCGTAGAAATCCCCACCCACATAGCGCGTGGGGCTGCTGTATGCGCGGATGCGAAAATTCTCAAACTGAGGCAGGCAGCGAGGCAGCAGGCTTTCCTGCGTCTCCTGCGCCAAGGCTAATTCCCGCTCGCTCCTCTCCTGCTCCGCGAGGGTCTTAAGGCGAATCACTTCGCGGCTGGCCTCGAGTTCCCGGACCGTCTCTTCCAGCACTCTGCTGTAGTTGAGCGTTTCCAGGTGCAACAGGCGAACTTCCAGGACATTGTGCACGCGCGCGCGCAGCTCGGCCAGATCGAATGGTTTGCTGACGAAGTCCTTCGCGCCGGCTTCCAGAGCACGTAGCTTGTGAGCCGGCTGCGCCGTGATTACCAGGACCGGAAGATACCCGCCCGCTTCGATTTCCTTCAGGTCTTCCATCACCTGGAACCCATCCATACCGGGCATTTGGAGATCCAGCAGGATCAAAGCGTAGCCACGCTCGCGGTGAAGTTCGCAAACCGCGAACGGATCCGTCGTAGACTCTACGGAAGTGTACCCGGCGATGCGCAGCATGCCCTCCAGCAGACGGACATTGGCTTCCTGATCGTCAACGACCAGGATTCTGGCGTTCAGAATGTCGGCTGGGCTGACCATGACCTTCTACACGGTCACTTGGCATGACCGGCCTCTTGCCGCGCGACTTCCAACACTTCGTCCAAGGTATGCATGAACTCATCGACCTTGATCGGTTTGGTGAGATACCGGAAGAATCCCGCCTGCAGGCCCTTCTCGATGTCTCGCGGCATGGCGTTGGCACTGAGGGCCACGATCGGAATGTGCGCCGTGGCCGGGTCCGCGCGAAGTATTCTCAAGGCTTCGATGCCACTGATGCCAGGTAGATTGATGTCCATCAGGATCACTTCCGGCTGGTTCGCGCGCGCCAGGTGGATGCCCAAGTCTCCGTCTCGGGCAGTCAGCAAACGCATATCCGGGCGGCGCGCGATGAGTTGCTCGATCAACTTCAGGTTTGCTGGGTTGTCTTCCACATAGAGCAGCGTGTGCAGCGGCGCGCCGTGCGGAACCTGCGCCCATGGGTTTGCCGTGGTCTCGGCTCGGTCGACTGGCAGGCGGGGCGCCGCCGTCGAGTTCAGCTCGAACCAGAATACGCTGCCGAACCCCACGGTGCTCTCGACGCCGATCTCGCCTCCCATCAGTTCCACCAGCCGCTTGCTCATCACCAGGCCGATGCCCGTGCCTTCCTCGGCGCTCCGCTCTTGTCCCAGGCGATTGAATGGCTGAAAAAGCTGCATCAGCATATCCGGGGGCAACCCCGCGCCGCTGTCCTTCACGCTAACGCGAACCCGTTCCCGTGTGCCTCTGCCGCGATCCACGTCCACCACGACTGTTCCGTTCGCCTGGTTGTATTTGATTGCGTTGGAAAGAAGGTTGATGAGAACCTGCTTCAACCGGGTCCGATCCGCATCCACGAAACAGGGGACGTCGAATACCGGAAAGGTCATTTTGATGCCGCGCTTTATTCCCTGCGGCTCGATCATGGCCTGGCATTCGGACATGACCTCGGTCAGCGACGTCGGTTCTCGCGACAGCGCCAGCCTCCCCGACTCGATCTGCGCGAGATCCAGGATTTCGTTGATCAGCTCCAGCAGGTACCATCCCGCGTGCAGAATCTGATCGATGCTTTCCGACTGTGCCGATGTCGGCGGCGGAGAATCGGAATTGATGAGCTGGGCGAAACCCAGGATCGCATTGAGCGGCGAGCGCAGCTCGTGGCTCATGCTGGAAAGGAAATCCGACTTCGCGAGGCTGGCCTTTTCCGCCGCCGCCCGGGCTCTTTTCAACTCGACGTTTTGTTCCTCGATCGCATGGTCGAGAAGTTTACGCTCGGTGACGTCGCGCGCGGCGGCGAATACGCCCTGCAGCTTCCGGTCGCGGTCGTAGAAGGTGGTGGCATTGTAGGAAACGAACGTCGTCTTGCCATCCCGGGCGCACGCCGTGAGCTCGTAGTTGGTGAGTTTCTTTTCACGCAACACCTGCTTGATCCCCGCTTCGGCCCGCTCCGCATCGGTGAAGTAGTTCTTGCAAGGCGCGCCGATCAGTTCGTCGCGCGTGCATCCGGTTAGCGCCTCCATCTGCTTGTTCACATCGGTGATGATTCCGGCCGGGTCGGTGGTCATGAGCGCGTCAATGTTGGATTCGATCAGGGAGCGCGTGTAGAACTGCTGGTCGCGCAGGCGCTGGTCCAGCTTCATCTGCTCCGCCTCCACCTGCTTGCGCGCGGAATTATCGGTGCCAATCAAAAGGTAGCCAATGATTGCGCCTTGATCGTCGCGCAGGGCCGTGACGGACACGATCGCCGGAAGGCGGCTGCCGTCCTTGCGGATGTAGGTCAATTCGTAGATGTCCTCGATCCCGCGCGAGGCCTTGAAAACCAAGGCTTGGAAGCCCGGCGTAATGTTGGTGGCGAGTTCGGCGCTCAATGCCGCGGCGCGGGCGATCAGCTCCCGCGGGTCCGAGATATCGGCCGGCGTGATCTGGTTCACCACGTCGGCGGCTGCGTAGCCCAGCATGCGCTCGGCGCCAACATTGAATATTTGAATGACGCCCTTCTCGTCGGTGGCGATACTCGAGAAGTTGGCGCTGTTGAAAATCGCGTTCTGCAAGGCCCCGGTCTTAAGTAAAGCCTCTTCGCGGCGGACCTCGGTGATGACATCTACGGTCCCGGTGGCATCCTCGCCGAGAGGCGCCGGCGCCAGTCCACTTGCCATGTTTGGATCTCCTTTCCCGACCTGCACAGGTCACTTGACCGAATATGGTCGGAATCCTGGCGGTTCTTCTATTCGTGCTGGAAAACGAGGGTGATCGCCGGATGCTCCGGCCTTACGACCGTCACCGTCATGCTGCCGTCCGCGGCTAGCGCGTAGCTTTCGAGAGTAACCGCGCCGGACTGGTTGGTGGTTACCTTCAGCACGTCGTGATCCCAGCGGCTCTTGCTCTTCAGATCTTTTCCGGTGTGGATCGTAGCGTTGTTTTGGGCATCGGTCATATCGCGGTAGAAGTAGGTCTCGGTGGCGCCAGCATACACGAAATTGCGGGATACCGTGATAATGCCCTCTCGCTCGTTGATCGTTACGGTGCCGGTTTGAACAACCGGTTGGCCGGCAAAGTTGCTCTTCGTGGGCACCAGGGTCCAAGTGCCGTTAAGGGCCGTGTGGCCACGCGCAAAAGCGGAGAACGCCAAGAGCATAATCGCCAAGACGGCTCCCGTAATTGAATATTTCCTCATGATTTCCTTCCAGAGGCTGCCGCAGCTAGCGAGCCGCCTGTCCTGGAGCGCTTAAGAGCACGCGCGGCACCGTTCACGTCAGAATGATTACCTCGGCAATCACACGGGCTCTTGATCTGCAGTAACTGCCGGGATCAAATGCATATTCTGCACCTTCCGCCTGTGGACTTCCCTGTGTGCCTCGGCGTGCGGCTTTGGACCCGTTCTTGCAGTCATGTACCGTTAAGGAGCTCCAAAATGCTTTGGACAGTCTGCATAATCCTGCTGGTTTTGTGGTTTTTGGGAGTGGCAACTTCATACACCGCCGGCGGCCTGATTCATGTCCTGTTACTAATTGCCTTGGTCATCATGGTAATCCGCCTAGTCCAAGGACGCAGAGTTCTTGGCTAGTGACTTCTGGCATGCTTAGTCACTGGAGTGGGAAGACGGCACTAAGGTTCGATGTAGCCCCCCGCTTCTTCGCGTCAACAGTAAGATCGAACCTAAGTCTGCACATTGGCGAGCAGGAAGCGAGGGTATTGTCATTCTCGACCCGAAGGGCCGCTCACTATGGGCGTGGAGATTGGATCGGCGCGACAGACTGTCTGCTTGCATCCATTCGATAAGGTACAGTTGCCAAACGCACTTGCTAGTGTGGTGCATCCGAAATCGTGACTACTATCATTTCGAGCCAACCGCTTGCTGACGCGCGCGGCTCGGAAATCTTCGGTGCATTTGCAGGGTTTACCGAGCCGCGACCGTTAGGGAGCAGTCTTCCCGACGCGTGGGATAATCGGCATTCTGTATGACGCACTACACTCTAGAGGCTGCAAAGGCCGGTGAATGGCTAGAATCAGCCCCAGGCCGTATCGCTCCGGAACTTTATTGGCCTCTCTGGTTAACGGCTCCAATTTCCCGAACGGTTCGCCTGCCACGAGGAAACAAACGCGTGAACGCGCGACTCCCAACTTGATTCACGCGCGGCCCCCGGCGTGCCTTTCGTAGCAGCGCCGGAGGATCCCGTTAGTGTCAGACGTTATCAGCATTCCGGAGAACCATCCGGAGCCGGAAGCACTGCCGGAAATCCCGGAGGGGCGGCCTGAACAGCCCCAACCAAAGCGCGCAGCCGCGCCCACGACCCGGGCAGTCAGGATTATGCTTATTGCGGCCGCCATCTTCGCCGGCGCGGTCGTGACGGTCTTCGTTTGCTACTACGTTAAATTCGCTCGCCTGACCGAACAAAAACTAAGCGCCGGAGTGTTCGCGGGAACCCTGAACATCTTTGCCGGGCCGCGCATCATTTCAGTCGACGACCACTTGTCCCTGGGGGACGCCCTCGCATATCTCCGGGAGAACGGCTATAGCGAGTCGCGCAGCAATCCGGTCGGGTGGTTTGGCGTTCGGCCAAACGCGGTCGCGATCTTCCCCGGGCGCGAATCCTATTCCGACCAGGAACCCGCGGTGATCTACTTTTCCGGCAGCGGTTCCGATAGCAGGGTGGCGCGCATGATTTCGCTGGCCGACAACACCGGCCGACAGCAATACCAATTGCCGCGGCAACTCCTCACCAATCAGTCTGACCGTAACCGTGAAAAACGCCGGCTCGTAAGATTCTCTGAAATCCCTCCGGCGTTGGTGCGCGCTGTCGTATCCGTCGAAGATAAGCATTTCTTTACTCACGGCGGCTTCGATCTATTTCGCATCCTAAGAGCCGCGTACGTTGATGTCAAGTCCGGACGCAAGGAGCAGGGAGCGTCCACTCTGAGCATGCAGCTGGCGCGCATCCTATGGCTTGCGCCGGACAAAAACTGGAAGCGCAAAGCCGAGGAACTGCTCATCACCATGCACCTGGAGCATCAGCTCACGAAGCAACAGATCTTTGAATACTATGCAAACCAGGTCTATATGGGTCGCCTCGGCACATTCAGCATCAATGGCTTCGGGGAGGCCGCCCGCGCGTATTTCGGCAAAGACATCTCGCAGTTGAATGTGCCTGAAGCAGCCATGCTGGCCGGCATGGTGCAGCGGCCCAGCTATTATAATCCGTTCCGCTATCCGGACCGCGTCCGGGAACGCCGCAACCGCGTGCTGAACCTGATGCGCGAGAACAAGTATCTGTCCGGTCCGGAGTACCGCGCGGCGATCGATCGACCACTCCGGGTGCAGGCGGGCGGCGTGGAATCACTCAATTCGCAGTACTTTCTGGACTTGGTCAACGATGAACTGCAGAGCCGCCTCGGGGAACACGATCCACAGAGCGACTACGTTTACACGACGCTCGATATGGACCTCCAACACGCTGCCGTGGAGGCGGTCCGGATCGGGATGCAGAATGTGGACGAGCAGCTCCGCAGGCGCAAGAATTCCGACCCCATCCTTCCCGGCCAGCCTCAGGTGGCGCTGATCGCGCTAGATCCGCATTCGGGAGAGATCAAGGCGCTGGTGGGCGGGCGGGACTATGAGTTGAGCCAGTTGAACCACACTGCCGCCGAACGTCAACCTGGTTCCGCCTTCAAGCCGTTCGTATACGCCGCGGCGCTGAACACCGCGGTCGAGGGCGCCGCGACGATTTTCACTCCTGCGACCACCATAGTGGACGAACCTACGACTTTCCAATTCGACAATCAACCATACCAGCCAGGCAACTTCAAGCAGAATTTCATGGGAACCGTTACCCTGCGGCAAGCGCTGGCGCACTCGTTGAACGTGGCCACCGTGAAACTGGCCCAGATGGTGGGGTATCAGGCGGTGGTGGATATGGCGCGCCGAGCTGGCCTGAACGATAACATCAAGCCCACACCGGCGGTTGCGCTGGGAGCCTACGAAGCTACGCCACTTGAAATCGCCGGTGCCTACACCATGTTCGCCGATGGCGGCAATTACGTGAAGCCCGCCATGCTGGCCCTGGTGCGCTCGCCGGAGGGCCAGGTACTTTATCGACACTCGCCGGAAACGCGTCCGGCCTTGGATCCGCGGGTGGCCTATCTGATGGTCAACATGCTGGAAGAAGTACTCCGCAGCGGAACGGGGGCGGGAACGCGGGCGCGCGGATTCAAGGTTCCAGCCGCCGGCAAGACGGGCACTTCGCACGATGGATGGTTCGTCGGATTTACCTCCCAATTGCTGTGCGTGGTTTGGGTAGGATTCGACGACGACCGCCAGTTGAACCTGGAAGGGGCTAAATCGGCGTTGCCCATCTGGACGGAGTTCATGAAGCGCGCCCTCGAATTCCCCGGCTACCGGGATGCCAAAAAGTTTCCCATCCCCGCGGGCGTCGCGCGGGCGAATCTCTGTTCGGAGTCCCGGCAACTCGCAACTCCGGGATGCTCTTCGACCTACGCGGAGTACTTCGTGGATGGGAGCCAGCCCACGGATGAGTGCCGGCTCCACTCGGCGCCTCAACCCAATCCGGATGCCGGCGACCCCTCAGCGAACCTGCGCGGTAACCCCGGTGTTGACGAACTGCAGGCACGCCGCCAGAACGTGCTGGCTACGAACCCGCGCTAGCCACTTGTTCGCTGGAGCGGAAGAGACGAGCTCGCTCGTCGGACTTAGCTTAATAATATCAATGACTTAATGCCTTAGCCTGAACTGGCCCGGTATCGCCCGTAACTTCTTCTCAGTACTACGAACACTCGCGACACGTTTTAGAACGCCTTTTACCCCGCACCTGCTAGAATGGAAGCAGATGCCACGCCTGCCTGTGGTTCCGGGCCGTATCCTCATCGTCGACGATGACGAACGCCAGCGTAGCGCCTTGGCCGCCATGCTTTCCGACGGCGATTTTGAAACGCAGGTGGCGGGCGACGGACAGGAGGCGCTGGAACGGCTCACCGCCTTCAATCCGGATGTCATCGTTGCGGATCTGGTGATGCCGCGCATGGACGGCTTCGAATTGCTCCGGTATTTGCAGGAACGAGGCGACCTCACTCCCGCGGTCGCTCTCACCGGATTCGGCAGCATGGACAAGGCACTGTCGGCCGTTCACGACCTGAAGGCATTCTGGTACTTGGAGAAGCCTGTCGATCCGCGCGCCTTCAAAACCCTTCTGGAACGCGCCATTGATTACAAGAGAAGCCTCCAGAAAACCGACGAGCTGAAGCGTGACCTGAGCCTTCGCGGCGTACTCGGGGACATGGTGGGAACTTCCCCGGCGATGCAGCAGATTTTCTCCCTCATCCGGCAACTGGCGCCCACTGCAGCGCCCGTATTGATCCGCGGAGAGAGCGGCACCGGAAAGGAACTGGTTGCGCGGGAGATTCATAAGTACAGCCCTCGCAGCAATGGACCTTTCGTCGCGATTAATGCGGCGGCCTTACCCGAGGCTCTGGTCGAGAGCGAACTTTTCGGCCACGAGCGAGGCGCGTTTACGGGCGCCATGGAGCGTTCCACCGGTTGCTTTGAGCAGGCTCACCGGGGCACTTTGTTTCTCGACGAAATCGGCGAGATGCCGCAGTCCACGCAACCAAAGCTGCTGCGCGTCCTCGAAGACTTGCGGGTGCGGCGGCTTGGCGGTAAGCATGAAATCGCGGTCGACGCCCGCATACTCGCCGCGACCAGTCAGGAGCCCGGAACGCATTTGCGCGAAGAACTCTACTATCGGTTGAGTGTTTTCCAAATCGTGATTCCGCCGCTGCGGGAACATAAAGAAGATATCCCACAGATCGCCGATGTCATGCTGCAGAATCTGAACAAGAAGTACGGCACGCGCGTGACAGGGCTCGATGCCAAAGTGCTGGATGTGCTTCATCGGTATGATTGGCCTGGAAATGTTCGGGAGCTACGCAATATTCTGGAGCGAGCCATTATTCTGGCGGGTGAAGGCTTGATTCGCCTGACGGATCTGCCTTCCCCTGCATTCGGTGCGAGCCCCGGCCCGTACGCCCGGCAGGCGCCCGGCTACGAAATGCTCCAGCCCGGCCAGCCACTGATTAAGCTCGAAGAGGCTTACATCAAACTTACCCTCGAGCATGTTCGCGGCAACCGCAAACTGGCTGCCGAGATGTTGGGGATCAGCCTGCGAACGTTGCAGAACCGGATCGCCACATTGCGCGGAGAGGCGAAGGCGGCAACTCCCGGCGCATAGGCTGCTAAATTGGGGGCCGGCAGCCGCGGGCCATGCAGAATGTGGCCTTTGCCAGACCGCAACTCGGCTTGGGCCGTCGCTCGATTTAGCGCCGCGATTGGCGATGCGCGCCGCCGCCCAGCCCGCCCAAATCGATCATCACTGCGATTAGCAGCCACACAAGATTGATTCCCGCCGTCGGCATCCTGCTGTTAAGTTCCCACGCGTAAACGAGCGTGGTGAGCGGCAGAAATATGAAGCCCAAAAGCGGCAGCAATAGGCCACCGTGGAATGCGCGCTGCAGGTAGGTCGAAAAAAACCACATCAACGCCAGAACGACGCGCGGAAACAGCAGAACGATGAACAAAAGGAAGCAAGGCATAATCTCTCTCAAGCCAGGTAGCACGCACCTGCGGAGTTTCTTCCCAGCACGTTCACTGCCCACGCGCGCCTCGGTGAACACCCAAAAGCGGCCATAGATATGATTACCTGAAAACCGGCCAACGATAAAGCACAGTCCAGGACGTTGACTGCGATGCGAGGGCGATACCCTCGGTCGATGTGAGTAACGTCTTGAACGAAGAAAAGAAACAGCAAGTAATTGCCTTAGGGCGTCTGGGCTGGTCGTTGCGGCGCATCCAGCGGAATACGGGGGTGCGTCGCGAAACGGCGGGCGTTTATCTGAAGTCCGCCGGCATCCCTATTCGACCGCCGGGTGCATGGGGACGGCAGTCGCCGGCAAAACCGGCCATCGAGGGGCTCACCGACCCCGCACCCGGAAAATCGTTGAATGAGCCTTCCGGCGAACCGGATCTGGCAAAAGCGGCCAACGAGGTGATCACCGACTCTGGCGCCGGGTTGACCCCAGCGGCCGAGCCGTCCGAGCCTCAGCCGGGATACAGCCCATCCGCCAGCGCCTGCACCGCCTATCGTGAGCTGATCGAAGTCGGCCTGTCCCGCGGCCGTAACGCCATGGCGATCTGGCAGGACTTGGTGGACACCTGCAGCTTCACCGCCGGATATCAGAGTGTGCGCCGGTTTATCCGCAAGCTACATCCTAACCCGTCGCCCGAGGCGCGGGTTGTGATCGAGACCGCGCCAGGCGAGGAACTGCAGGTGGATTATGGTACGGGCCCGATGGTGCGCGATGCCTCCTCCGGCAAGTACCGGCGCACACGATTATTCGTGCTCACCCTGGCCACAGCCGCAAGTCCGTTCGACTGCTGGTGTTCCGTTCCAGTTCCCAGGTCTGGGCGGAACTGCACGAGAAGGCATTCCGCCGGCTCGGTGGTGTGAGTCGCGTGATTGTACTGGATAACCTGCGCGAGGGCGTGCTCGCACCTGACATCTACGATCCCACCATCAATCTTCTGTATCGCGATGTGCTGCAGCACTACAGCATGGTCGCCCTGGCCTGCCGCGTGGACGATCCGGCCCGCAAGGGTAAGGTGGGGAGAAGTGTAGGCCATGCGAAAAATACACCGGCTGAAGGGGCTGCGTTTCGAAAGCCTGGAGGAAGCCCAGACCTACCTGGATCACTGGGAAGCGCGCTGGGCCGATACACGGATTCACGGCACCACCAAGCGGCAGGTCGCCGTCATGTTCGCCGAAGAGCGGCCGGCCTTGCAGCCTTTACCGCTGGAGCCGTTCCGCTATTACCAATACGGCGAGCGCACCGTGCACCTGGATGGCTGCGTGGAAATCGAGGCGGCCTACTACGGCGCACCTCCCGGCTGGATTGGCCGGCGTGTGCAGGTGCAGTGGGATGCCCATCAGGTCCGCCTACTGAACCCGGTAACGGGCCAGTTATTGCGCGAACACCTGCGCCAGGCCAGGGGCCGGCATCGGATCCAAGAGGAAGACCGGCCCAAACAGACGAGAGTTATTCGCTTTTGTCGGTAGGGGTCGGGCCAGCCAGAAGTGGGACGTGGTCAGATGCCTGTCCGTAAATTGCCTTTAGCCGTTCGACTCCAAACCATTTGGAAGCAGCCGTGCTCTGCCATATCTCCCTGAATGGAGCGACTCCAGCTCCGGCAACGCCGCTATGCCATCGCCTACTGAACCGCTATAGTCACGTTGCTCTGGCTGGTCGCGGTGCCGACGGTCACCTGCACGGGCACGCTGTTTCCGGGCGCAACGCCTTCAGGAATCTTCACATTGATCTGAAACAGTCCGGCTAACCCCGGCGCTGCGCCGCAATAAGTCACCGTAGCATTCAGGCCGCCGATGGTTACCGAACAGGCCAGCGCTGGTTTCGTCAAAACAGTGGAGGGCAGCCGCCCGTCTATTTCCGGCGGCGTGCGCGAACCATCCCCGGTGGCGAACATCTGCAGAACATTGCCCACCTCCTCGGGATTCGAGGCGCTATTGACGCTGTTGTTCTGATTCAGCACGGCGGCCTGGCCGGTGCCCGAGCCCTCTGCCGTGAACATCCCCGGAAGCGAAGTCACTACCGGCAGCGAGAACGCGGCGGACGCGTTGCCCTGATTGATTGCCTGAACATTCACCGTGCTGAAGAGCGCCGCTTCAAAGGGCACGATGGCGTTGATCTGGCCCGGCGAGGTATAGTCCACTGGCGCCGGATACCCGTTGAAAAGCACCTGGACGCCGCCCAGCGTCGTCGGCAGTTTTCCGGTGGAATCGGCCGCGCCGAGCTGTGGCATTTGCGGGGCAAGCGACTGGCCGAGAATCGCCACAAACTCGCCCGGCGCGACTCCGGTGGCGTCGTACGAAGCCGCGCTCGTTACCGAGGTAATCACCGGCTGGGGTACGGTCATCGCGCTCTGGCTGGCGGGAATGATGAACAGCGTCATCGAGTACGCCGGGAAGGTGGCGCCGAGAGAACCGCCGGATACCTGCACCGGGGACTGCTGCGTAATCGCGTTCAGGTTCGCGCTGCTGTACTGCCACACCTGCGCCGTACCCGCGGGGGTGAAGTGGGCCAGGCTGATGCTGTTGGCGATCGCATTGGCGGATTTGTTCAGCACCATTACCGTGAGGGCGCTATCGGCTCGCTGGGCGCAGAAGATCGACATGCTGTCCGGATCGCTGCTCGTCGCCGACACGCTGGTCTCGCCGAAATGGTTACCCGCGCCGTCGTAGTTCAGATAGATCTGGAACGCGAACGCGCCCGGCACGCCCAGCTTGAAGTTGACATCCGGCCACATGGTGGCCATGTCCAGCCCGTATGCGCCGAAAATACCCAGTAAGTCCGCCTGTGCCACCGCGCCGGTGATGTCTTCGAGCGCGCCCCAGTTGTATTCGGTGATCGCGGTCTTCGTGCCGGGGAAGTATTGATTGACCCAGCCGATCAGGCGCGGGACAAGCATCGGCGGATGCTGCTGCCCGTCTACGTCGCACATTGCGTTGTAGTCGTCGCACGGGTCGGAATCTGTTGGGGGCGTCACCACGGGGACGATGTAGTTGGGATCCCAGAACGCTCGCGTCGATTGCATGCGGAGGGCAGTGCTCGCTGGATCGACGGCCGTGCCGAAACCAATCGCGCTTGTGCTGCAGTCGTTCGTAACGCAGGGATAGACATAACCGTGGACGTCGAGATAATCGAGCAGGCGCGTTCCGGCCTGGTTCGATGCCGCCTGCATCTGCTGAAGGAAGTACTCGAGCCACGCTACGCCGCCGTGCGCGTTGCGATCGACCGGGTTGGCCCAGTACTGGAAATGCGGACCCGTCCCCCAGCCGCTCTCGAAATCCTTTTTCGAAAACAGGTATCCGGGCCAACCGCCGGCGACTGGACCCACCACCAGCGCGGTCGGATCGGCGGCTTTCACCGCCTTTGCCGCCGCCAGATCGCGCGCGAGCATGTCGTCATAGGTGGCGGGTTGCACCGCGGCTCCCGCCTGATGATAAATATCCGAGTGGGTGCCGTCCCACCATTCCGGCTCATTATCCAGGTCCCACATCTGAACTCCGCCATCGTTAGCGGGTCCGTACCTGTTGAGCATTGCCGCCACCCACTGTCCGCCAAATGTGGGCGTGATCGGCTGGTAGACATCGTTCGGATCGTTCACGATCTGGCCGCCGGTGGACAGGGCGATGCCATTGCCGCACTGAGAGCCCCCCGGTTCGGTCTGTTGCTGCTGCCCGTACTTCGAGACCGGGTAACTGCAACTGTACTGATAGCTCGGCGTCAGCGCACTATCCGGCGGCAGTTTCGGAGTCCAGTCCAGCAGAGGGAAGGTGCTCAGGCTCACCGTGCCGGTTTCGAGGTTCCGCTCATGGAACAGATCGAAGCTGTTATGCACGCCGTCGCCGGCCAGATAGGTGGTGAAATACAAGTTTACGTTGAGGTTCTCCAGGTCGAGCTGCCAGTTATAGCTGGACGCGCTATCGCCGCCCCAGCGGCGCACACCGATGTGCATGATGCCAGATATGCCGCTGTCGGTCCATTCGTTGAAGGGCGAACAACAGACCCCATTTGCGGTAAATTCGTTAATTCCGTATATGAGCGGGCTGATCGGGTGTTGTGACGCGGTCGCGTCAACGGCGAGCGTGGGAACAGACGCGCCGTGCAGCGCGGCGGCGCCCAAAAGTAAAAAGGGAAAATCGCGCAGCAACATATAGGATGGCTGGTAGTATATCTTAACTTTGGGTAGAGGGCTACTTTGGAATCTGCTCTCCGATCCTATCTGCAAGAGCGGCGATGTTGACAATTGTATCCGTGGTGATGGGTGATGGAAACAAGGCGGGCATGCATTGCTGAAGGCCCATAATGGTGGTCAGTATCTTGCTGGACGCCTGCAGGGTCGTAAGCAGGAACTTGACCTCCGTAAGGTCAACAGTGATTGTTAGGCCCTCGGTGGTTTCAGAATCCATGTAATCGATGGTATCAAAGCAGCCCACTAACTAACTTTGATTCATCAAGCACTTCGAGCGCCGACACGGTAGAATAGCCCGTCACTGGCACGGACGCTAAAGACGGCTTTTCCTGCGCGCTGGCTTCGAGACCTCTGAAAGCCCTGGTCAACGCGTGATTCTGCCCGACCTCGCGGAAGTTCGCCGTGACGGCCTCTGGGTCGTCCACCCGAGCGCTGGTTGCCGGCACCCATTGCCAAAAAAGTCCGTCTGCTGCGCGCAGCCAGTGTCGCCGCCCGCCAACGTGGTGTTGGCTGTGTTCATGACCTTGCGAATGAGGCTTTCCCGGTATCGCCGATGTGCTGGCCGCCGGGCCGTTGTATCCGCTGAAGCCGGCGGTTCCGTTTCCCGCGACAAGCGTCAGCAGGCTCGATGCGCCGTCTAGAGGCAAATGAACCAGCCGGCATGCTTTTACTTCCAGTTCTATTCGCCTTTGCCGGCGTATCGGCGCGCGGAATCAGGGAGCCGCCACGCGTCCCGGCTTTGGGTTTGGTTTGCACCGGAAGATATGAAGATCGGGGATCGCTTCCAGGGGCGCATCGAGGAACCATCCGCCTCTAACGACAAGGTGATGATCGTGGTGTCGGGGGCTCCCGTCCTGAGTCGCTGGGTTGAGCGCGAAGTCAACGCGGCGTGGGAGCGAGAGCAGCGCCAGAATCGCCTCGTTCTGTTCCCGATCCGACGACACGGTAATAGCGCGCCCGAGCCCTGGGCGGCGGCCATACGGCGCAGTCCGCTCATCGGGGATTTTGGCGGCTGGAAAGACCACGACAGTTACCAGAAGGCGTTTCAGCATCACTGCGCGATCTTGCTCCGGGACCGACCTCTTAGCCTTAGCCGGATTTACCGTTGGGCGAGCGAGGGCCGCCGCCAGCCGCGCCAGAACCGCGTTGGGGCGGGCCGTCCGGAGGCTCGTGGGCGCGACGTGGGCCAGCAATGCCTTGTTCCTGGAAGGTATCATGATGTAGATATGGAGCATGTCAGCGCTCGACTGGCGCGTGCGGTAGACGCGGCGGAAATCATGCTACGACGGGTGAGTGCCGAAGAGAGCGGGCGGCCGGTTTTACCCGGCGGCTGGTCGCGGAAGCAAGTGCTGGGGCACCTGATCGAATCGGCCTCGAACAATCATCAACGGTTCGTGAGGGCGGCGCTGGCTGATACGCTGGAGTTCCCGGCCTACGATACGCCCGGTTCGGTTCGCACAGTAGCGGCGCAAAGCGCGGCGTGGCCGATGCTGGTGGACCTGTGGGCGAGTTACAACCGTTATCTGGTCCACGTCATTCTGCACCTGCCCACTGCCAAGCTGGATGTGGTGTGCCGGATCGGGTCAAATGCGCCGGTTTCGTTGCGACACTTGGCCCAGGACTATGTGGAACACCTGGTGCTTCACTTGCGTCAGATCGGCATTGCCACGCCGTCGTGACGACGCAGCCAGCCGCGCGGAGCGTGCCTGCACGCCGACGCCGCCGTGCTGGACGGCTCGTTCGTTTACCTTAGCCCGGACGCCAGGCCGCAGTTCCACGATCTGATGCGCTGCCAAGGCCCAAAGCACCTCTATGCGTTCGATCTCCTTTGGCCGAACGGGAGTGACCGGCGCGAGACCACGTCGTCTTCACGGCGCGGATTTTGTTCGAGGCCGTGTGCCGGAACGACCCGAAGGGCGTTGTCGCCAAACCGCTTGTTCGGGCGTCCGGGGCACTGTAAACTGTTCGCATGAGACTTCCCTCGAAGCCTGCCGCTTGGATGAGCGCGGCGCTTACCGCCGTCGCGGCGACGCTGACGATATTCGCACAGGAGCAGGTTGACCTGACGGTGGTCAACCATATCAAGAGCGAGGCGTTTCAGAACTCGCAAGCGATGGAACATCTGTTTTACCTGGCCGATGTCTACGGTCCGCGGCTAACCAACTCACCTGGGCATAAAGCCGCAGCCGAATGGGTGATGAAACGGCTTAAGGAATATGGCCTGGAGAACGTGCATCTGGAGAAATGGGGGCCTTTCGGCGAGAGTTGGCGCTACACGCACTTCTCGGCGCACTTACAGGAGCCGCAATACCAGCCTTTGATCGGATTCCCGCTGGCTTGGACGCCGGGCACTAACGGAGTCATCACTGCGGAACCAATCGCGGCGGTAATCGCGAGCTACGGCGATTTCGACAAATACAAAGGCAAACTGGCGGGCAAGATCGTGCTGTCGATGGTGCAGAAGGAGATTCAGCCCATCAGTGAATCACCCTTCCGGCGGCTGACTAACGAAGAGCTGGCGGCGCGTGGGAACGTGCTCGACCCATCGCGGCCATTCGGCGGCATGTTCGGTCCGCAACCAACGCCCGCGGCCCCCGCAGCGACAGCACCGGCGACGCCGCCACCTAGCCGCGAGGAGCAAGAGAAGTTCCGTACCAAGGTGGCGCAGTTCTATAAGAGCGAAGGAGCGGTGGCGGTTCTACAATATGGCTACAACGGCGACGGGGGAACCGTATTTGCAACCTCGGGTGGATCGCGCGATCCCAAGGAACCGAAGCCGCTACCGATGATTGCGCTGACGCCGGAGCACTACAACCGGATCGCCCGGCTGGTGGAGCACAAGATCCCGGTGAAGGTGGAACTGGAAGTACAGGCGGAGTTTCTTAGTGGGGAGACAGAATCCTTCAACGTGATTGGAGAGATTCCGGGCACAACGAAAAAGGATGAGATCGTGATGCTGGGCGGGCATCTGGACTCCTGGCATGGCGGTACCGGAGCCACCGACAATGGGACCGGCTGCGCGGTGGCGATTGAGGCGGTGCGTATTCTGAAGGCGTTGAATCTGCCTTTGTCGAGGACGGTCCGCGTCGCGCTCTGGGGCGGCGAAGAGGAAGGCCTACTGGGTTCGAAGGCCTACGTGCAGGAGCATTTCGCCAATCGCGACAGCATGACCCTGAAACCGGAGTACAGCAAACTCGACGCGTACTTTAACGACGATTCGGGCACGGGGCGCTTTCGCGGGATCAGCGTGGGCGGCAACGACATGGTGAAGCCGTTGTTTGAAGCGTGGCTTGAGCCTTTCCACGACCTG
>JBEKYC010000025.1:0-88518 GCA_049511415.1 Bryobacteraceae bacterium
CGGGTCCGCATATTTCGGTCAGACAACCCTGCGGAAGGCCGCCGGTGAGCGCATCCACTTCCGCCACACCGGCCGGACATACCTCCGCTGCGTTCACTTTGAATGCAAAATCCCGGCCCAGCACCACGGCAGCCATATTCGCCTTTTCTTCGCCATCACTATAATTTTGCAGAATTGCGTGGCGGGTGTCAAGCCTGAAAGTCCTTGCCGGGGAGTCTGCTTGCGATTACAATGTTCCAACTCGCAAGTGTAAGGGAGGAATTGTATGCGTCTTCGCTACAGCACGATTATTTTGATCGCGGTATGTCTCATCGCCGTTCCCCTATTGGCGCAGAATACCGGCTCCATCACGGGGACGGTTCGGGACGCCACCGGCGCCGTGCTTCCGGGCGCGGAGGTTTCGGTTGTCAACGTGGGCACCGGGGTCGCATTGAAGGCTAAGACCAACAGCGATGGCGATTTTCTGGTGATGTGGTGCTGCGCGTGGGCCAGAAGGCGCGTCTGGATGCCAGCCTGGAAGTCGGACAGATCACCTCCGAAATCAGTGTGCAGGGCACGGCGGTCGCGCAAGTTGAAACGCAGTCCTCGGAGATCTCGGGCGTAGTCACGCAAAAAGAAATCAGCCAACTCGTGCTCAACGGCCGCAATTTCACGCAACTCGTTACCCTGGTTCCCGGCGTCAGCAATCAGACCGGGCAGGATGAGGGCGTTGTAGGTGTCGCCGGCAACGTATCTTACGCCGTCAACGGGGGCCGGGTCGAGTACAACAACTGGGAGATCGACGGCGGCGATAACATGGACAATGGAAGCAACGATACTCTGAACGTCTACCCCAACGTGGATGCCATCGCCGAGGTGAAAGTGATGACATCCAACTACGGCGCCCAATATGGCAGGAACGGGTCGGCGACGATTGAGACGGTGACCAAATCGGGCACGAAGGACTTCCATGGGGATGTGTTCGAATTCCTCCGCAACGACGACTTCAATGCGCGGAACTACTTCTCATACACCGCGCCGCTGGTGCCCGAGTACAAGAAAAACGACTTCGGCGGCACTATCGGCGGTCCGGTTTATATTCCTGGCCACTACAACAAGAATAAAGATAAGACATTCTTCTTCTTTTCCGAGGAAGTCCGGCGGGAAATTGTTCCGGGTGGCATTTTCACCGGGCAGGTTCCTTCGGCGCAGGAGCGGCAAGGCAACTTTTCGGATGTCTGTCCGGAATCCACGTCCAATGGGCCCAGCTTCGCGGATTGTCCGGTGAACCCGGCGACGGGGACCTACTATCCGAACAATACCGTTCCGGTGGATAACAACGCCAAGGATTTGCTGGCACTGCTGCCGATGCCGAACCTGCCCAACAACTACTACAGTTCCGCGCCTGCTCTGCCTACGCACTGGCACCAGGAACTGTTCCGCATCGATGAGAATTTCACCGACAAAGTGCGCATGTTCTTCCGCTTTATTCATGATTCCTGGACCCAGACGGAGCCGACGCCCGAGTGGGGCAACGGCGCTTCCTTTCCTACCGTGCAGACCAACTTCGTGGGACCGGGCGTGAGCCTGGTCGCCAATCTCACGGCCAATGTATCGCCGACTCTGCTGAACGAATTTACGTTCAGCTATACGACCGACCACATATTCCTGGATGCCATCGGTCCGGTGGCCCGCCCGTCCGACTTTAATATGACGGGCCTGTACAACAACGGCTTCGGCGGACTGCTGCCGGCCGTGGGTGTAGCGGGCGGCGTAAACTACGATACCGGCGGCTTCGCGCTCGACACCGGCTACTTTCCCTGGAACAATGCGAATCCGACTTATACTTACAAGGACCAGCTCACCAAGATCATGGGCGGGCACAACTTGTATTTTGGGGTTTACATTGTGGCCGCGGAGAAAAACGAAGAAAACAGCCCGTACATACAGGGCATCCTGGGATTCGACAATACCGATTCGGCAATCAGCACTGGCAACGCGTTCGCGGACATGCTCACGGGCCAGATCGCGAGCTACTACCAGGTCAATACGAAGACCAAATATTACAACCGGTACAAGATCGCGGAGCCTTACTTCCAGGACGATTGGCACGCCACCAAGAGGCTGACATTGAACCTGGGGCTGCGCGTGAGCATGTTTGGGACCTACCGCGAGAAATACCACCAGGCATATAATTTTGATCCGGCCGCGTACCAGCTTTCCGCGGCTCCGCAACTGGATGTCGATGGCTCGGCGACCGGGCAGGCCGGTGCCATCATCCCCGGCACGGGGAATCCCTACAACGGGCTCGTGCAGTGCGGTGTCGACGGCGTCCCGGCGGGCTGCATGAAAGGCCATCTATTCAATCCAGCGCCCCGGGTGGGCTTTGCCTTTGATCCCTTCGGCGACGGGAAGACTTCCATTCGCGGCGGCTACGGCATCTTCTATGAACACACCAACGGCAACGAGGGCAACTCCGAGTCGCTGGAAGGCAGCGCGCCCCTGGTGCTGAGTTCCACGCAGTACAACATATCCGGCTACACCAACATCGGCGGCGCCGGCGTGCAGTTCCCCCTGGGTGTCACGGCGATTCCCACGAAGGCGATCTGGCCATACATGCAGCAGTGGAATCTCAATGTGCAGCGCGAGATCAGCAAGGGAACCGTGATGAGCGTGGCGTACGTAGGCAGCAAAGGCACGCACCTCTCGCTGCAGCGCGATATCAATCAACTGTATCCCATCAGCTCGTCACAGAATCCATATCCGGCGGGGCTGGCCATGCAGGGTCCAGCGACCCTGCCTTCGGGGGTAACCATTCCGGGAGATTGCGCCAACGGCACGGTGAACGGAGTGACGCCCACGGGCGCGGCTCTCAACCAGTTCAACGTCGCTTGCGGCGGCGATCCGGACTTCTACCGCCCGTACCAGGGATACGGTTCCATCACGTCTCTGGAGCCGCAGGCCAATTCGATTTACAACGCTCTGCAAGTTGCGGCTCACAGACACGTGGGCCGGCTGAGCCTGGACTTGGCATACACCTGGAGCCACTCGTTCGACGACTCGTCGGACCGTTATGACGGCAACTTCGTGGACGCCTACAACCTGGCCTTGACCCGCGCCAGTTCGAATTTCGATCAGCGCCAGCTCCTGAACATCGGTTACGTCTACGATCTGCCGATCTTCCAGAATCTGGGATTGGCGCACACGCTGCTGGGCGGCTGGCAGATTTCCGGAATCACCACCTTTCAGACCGGCACGCCGTTCAGCGTGGTGGATGGATTGTATAACGCCGGTGTGGGCAATGGCACAGGGATTGGCTCTTACCTCGACCAAGTCGGCAATGCGAATGCGATTCCTACCTTGTCCGCCAGTCCCGCCGGCGTGTATGGGCCGCTATTGTTCAATCCAGCGGCCTTCGCGGCTCCGCAAGGCTTGAGCTTTGGCACCGCCGGCCGGAACTCCCTGAACAACCCCGCACGGACAAACTTCGATATGGGACTCTTCAAGCACTTTGCTTTCACCGAGGCGAGGGGTTTGGAATTTCGGGCGGAAGCCTACAACATCTTCAATCACACGCAGTGGAGCGGTGTCAATGGCGGGACCAGTTGCTTCGGCCTGTCGAGCGACGGCGCCTCGGCAGGGGATGCGGGCTGTTATGCCAATAACAACTTTCTGCGGCCGGGCGGCGCCCACAATCCGCGCATCCTGCAGCTTGGGATGAAGTTCCTGTTCTGAGGCGACACGCCGCGTCCCCAGGGCTGTTATTCTGGCCGTATGGACGAGGAGCAGCTCCGGCAGTTGTTCGAGCAGGTGCGCGCGGGCGCGGTGGATGTCGATAGCGCGCTGCATCGCCTGCGGCATATGCCCTTTGAAGATCTGGGCTTCGCCAAGGTGGATCACCACCGTGCGCTGCGCCATGGCATGCCGGAAGTGATCTTCGGCAAGGGAAAAACGGCGGATCAGATCATCGCCATCGCCGGAGCGCTGCTGGAAAACTGCAAGAACGTGCTCATCACGCGCGCGGAGCCGGAAACGGCCGCGCGCGTGACCGCCCGATTCGAGTCGGCCGAATACTTTCCGCTTTCCGGCGCCATACGCTTCTGGCGCGAGCGGAGCATTCGCGGCAAGGGCAAGATCGCGGTGGTATGCGCCGGCACCAGCGACATTCCGGTGGCGGAAGAAGCGCAGGTCACCGCGGAAGTGATGGGCAATGCGGTGGACGCCATACACGATGTCGGCGTGGCAGGCATCCATCGGCTGATGAGCCATCGGGACCGGCTGATGGATGCGCGCGTGGTGGTGGTGTGCGCGGGCATGGAGGGCGCGCTCCCGAGCGTGGTCGGCGGCATGGTGTCGTGCCCGGTGATCGCAGTGCCGACCAGCATCGGCTACGGCGCCAGCTTTCACGGTCTGGCCGCGCTGTTGGGGATGCTGACGAGTTGCGCGAGCAACGTGGCGGTAGTCAATATCGACAATGGCTTCGGCGCGGGCTACGTGGCGAGTCTGATCAACTTCGGGTAAGACGAGCGCAGGCGTCAGTCGTACGCCGAGGCGCGATCGGCATGGATGGACAAGAGGCGCAAGTAATCGCTCTCGCGGCAGTCGATTGCGCGCATTCTCTGCGTAATGCGAAAGCTGTAGATGCGCTGTCCCGACGGACCTTTTCGCGATAGGATCGCTTCCCAATGCAGGCCCAGAATGCGCAATATGTCACTCCGCCCGGTATGGCTAACGCTTTCTTTTAGTTTTACGCTCGATCTCGGCAAGATTCGACGCCGTGGGTGGATGGCGCTCAGCCCGGGCGATCGCCCGGCCCAGTTTGTCGCGGACCGCAGGGGAGTGCAGCACATCTCATTTTCCGGGATGATTTGGACCGACAACCACACGCCAGACTCAATTTCCTCGACCGTCACCGAACGCCCCCGCGTTCTCTTTGCCGATTGAGATCTGGCCGCTGGAACCAATGGTTTGATAGCATGAACGCATGACCGCGGCCTAGCCTACTCCCGGCGGCTTGCGCTTGTGCCAATCGGTGCGGCCTTGCAATTCCCGGCCGACCGCGAGCAGGGTGTTCTCCGAGAACGGAAGACCAACCAACTGTATACCCAGAGGCAGGTCACCGGCGAAACCGCACGGCAGGGATAATGCGGGCATGCCGGCCAGATTGCCGGCTGGGATCAGGGCCGTGAGGCCCGCATCCTTCGGCACGGTGCGGTCCGGATGCTGGTCCAGCGGCTCGTTGATATTCGGCGCCACAGTCAAACGGCTCGGAGCCACCAACAGATCGACGTCCGCGAAGAGCTTAAAGATCGCATCCCGCGCCACGCGGCGCACGCGCATGGCTTTCAAGTAAACGTGCGCGGGAATCTCGAGCCCGGCCTTCAGGCCCGCGATCTGTTTCTGATCCGCGAGCTCCTCGACCTTGCCGCCGGCGATGAGAGGCTCAAAAACCGATGCGGCATCCGATGCGATGATGGAAGCGATCATCGGACCATAGGGAAAGTCCGGCAATCGGGTTTCCACCATGGTCACGCCCAGGCTGCGCACTACTTCCAGTGCCTTTTGAAATGCGGGACGCGCCGCTTCCTCCGGCCACTCCGCGAAATCTCCCGGCGCGAAACCGATCCGCAACTCGCGCATCTGGCGCGCATATTGCGGCGTATAGTAGAAGCTCTTGCCGGACGAACCTGGATCCTGCCGGTCGCCTCCGGCAATTTCTTGCAGCACCAGGCCGCAGTCATCGGCCGAACGGCAAAACGGCCCGAGCTTATCCAAGGTCCAGGAAAGCGGCATGGCGCCATAGCGAGAAACCAAGCCGTAGGTAGGCCGCAAGGCGGTGACACCGCAGAAAGCCGCCGGGGTCAGGATGGATCCCGACGTCTCGGAACCAATCGCGAAGGGGACCAGACCCGCAGCCACGGCAATTGCCGGACCGCTCGACGATCCACCGGACCATCGGCTGCGGTCCCAAGGGTTCAATCCCGGTCCGGTAAGCGATGCCGAGGCGTAGCGATAGCCGGGACCGCCGGCGAGTTCCACCATCGACAACTTGCCTATTAGCAGCGCGCCGGCGCTTTCGAGCTTGCGGACCAAACTGGCGTCGTAATCGAACACTTGAGCGGCATAGGGCTGGGCGCCCCAGGTAGTGGGCAGACCCGCGACGCTCAAGAGATCCTTCACGCCATAGGGAACGCCCTGCAAGGGGCCGCGCAACCGGCCCCGCTTGATCTCGTCGTCCACGGCCTTGGCCTGCCGGATGGCACGCTCGGTGAGCGGCAAAGCCAGCGCATTGTAGCGTGGACCGAGGGCTTCGAGGCGGGCGCCAAACGCGCGGACCAGATCGACTGCCGTGATCTCTTTTGCACGCAAATGGGCGCTGAGTTCCGAAATGGTGGCGAAGAAGAGCTGGTTGCGCGGCACCGCCATAACGCCTCAGGTGGTGAAATGGAACGCCGGCTCGGTTGCCATGGGGATGTCCGCTTTGGCCAGAGCTTCGCCGGTACGCTGGTTCTGCCGGCGCGCGGCATCGATTTCCGACTGGGGATTCGGCTGGGCCGATGGCGGAGTCTGGGCTGCAGCGGCCGTGGCCAGGATGGCGCCTGTCAATTGACGCCGGGTTATTCCGCGTTTCATGCGATGCAATTCAATGCCTCCAATGCGGCCTTTTCCATCACCGCACGCGGCGCCTGTTCGCCGGTCCAAAGCTCAAACTGCCGCACCGCCTGTTCGATGAACATCTGCATGCCGCGAATCACGGTGGCCCCCTGCTCCCGAGCCCGCCGCGCGAGCACGGTTTCGAGAGGATTATAAACCATGTCCAATACTACGTCGGCCGGAATGCGATCGGGAAAGAAGCAGTCGTCGACATGCGGATACATACCCAAAGGCGTCGCATGCACGAGGGCGTCGAAATGGCGGCCGGCGAGTTGCTCGCTGAGTAACGGCTCCGCTCCGCAAATTTTTGCCAACGCTCTAACCCGGTCGGCATTACGTCCGACGAGCGTAATACGCGAGCCGGCATCAGATAACGCACAAGCCGCGCTGCGCGCCGCTCCGCCATTACCGACAATGAGCACCGAGGCGTTGTGGAGACGCATCTCGCGCGTGAGGGGCACGGTCACACCCGCCGCATCCGTGTTTGCTCCGCGCCATTTGCCGGCCTTACGCCAAACCGTATTTACAGCGCCGATGCGGCGGGCCAGGGGGTCGACGACATCGAGATAGCGCAGGATCTTCTGCTTATGGGGAATGGTGACGCTGAAGCCGGCCACGGGCAATCTTTCAGCCAGCCCGAAGAAGTCGCGCATTTGCGGCGGCGGAACCAGGAAAGGCAGATAAACCGCTTCCATGCGCCGATATTGAAAGGCCCGGTTATGGACTGCCGGAGAGATGGAATGCCGAACAGGATCTGCGATAACGCCGTAGATCTTGCAGGAGCGGGATAGCTTTTCCACGCGATACAGGTGCCGCAATTGCCGCGCGCAAACCTGACCGGCGGCCGTTCCTTGCGATGCGGTCGGCGCCGCGTACGTATACATTCCGCCAAAAACAGGCGAAAGAACACGGCTGGGAAATCCTAACTCGCCCATCGCCAGTAAGACCAGGGGTGTGCGTGGGTGTGTCTTGCTCAGCGCCAAAACACGTCCATAGTCGGACGGTTTGCGGGCCGTGGTAACGACCTTGTAACAATCCGCGGGAATGCGCGTCATGCGGTTCAACAGGGCGTCCAGTTGCGGCGTCGCCTCGTAGTTGTGATACGAAACGACCAGGCGTGCGCGTCCGCGAAATTGGCCTAGCTTTGCCGCGGCCGGTTCGGCGCTCTCGATTTCCACATCCACGGCCTGCGCACCGGCGGCCACCGCCAGGTCCAGCACGCGCAATTCTTCTTCGATGCTGCCATTGAACTTGCCGCGGTTCTGATGGCGGCGACAGGTTGCCAGCACCAGACAGTCAGGATATTCTTCGAGAAATGTGCGGATGGCGTTCGCGCCTTGCTCGGGGCGCGGCAGATAGTCCAGACGGAATTCGAGAAACGTCTCGCCCGCCTCGGCTTCCCGCCGCGCGTGCTCGAGCAGTCGATCCAAATCCGGAAAACCCAGCGCTATGCAGATGCGCGGGAGAGGCCTGGTCTGCGCCATTCGGGAGTATTTAGCATATCACGCAGGAAACCGCCAAAAGTTTCTCCACCGAACTAGTTCAAGTACTTTCTCACGTCCGGAAAAAGCAGGGACTTGATTTGCGGTTTGGCGAGATCGTTTCTGGTCACCACAGTGGCGCTCAGATCGATCGTTCTGGGCGGATCGACGCCGTGCAGCTTGTCCACCAGCGTCTTGACCGCCTCATAACCCATACGGAAAGGATCCTGCGCCACCAGCGCGTCGATCGAGCCATCCTTGAGGTCCTGCACCAACTCCTCGCTGGCGTCGAACGCTACCAGTTTCACTTTGCCGGCCAGTCCGCGCGATTTGAGAGCCAGCGCCGCGCCCACCGAGCCGGGCTCGGCGGAGGCGAACATGCCGTCGAGCGACGGCTGAGCGGTCAAGAAGTTCTCCGTGGCCGCGACCGCTTTGGCGCGATCAGACATGGAGAACTGGCGCGCCACGATGTGCAGGTTCGGAAACTCCTTTGTGAGGCAATCTTCGAATCCGGCCTCGCGATCCATAGTGGATTTGCTGCCTGGCGCGTGCATCAGCATAGCGATTTTGCCCTTGCCATTTAACAGTTCCGCCAGCTTACGCGCGGCCATTACTCCCGCCTGAACGTTGTTAGTGGCTAGAAAGGTTACATAGTTAGTGGAATCCACGCCCGAGTCAAATACAGTCACTGGGATGTGGGCTTGCGCGGCCCGATCCAGTGCGCCGCTCAAGGTTGTGCGATCCTGAGCGGCGACCGCCAGGCCATCCACCTGGCGCGCAATCATGGAATCCACGATCTGCACCTGCCGCGCGTAGTCCGTCTCGGTGGCGGGCCCGTTCCAGAGCACGTCGACCTGCAACTCGCGTCCCGCGGCGATGGCCCCCGCCTGCACGGAGACCCAGAAGAGGTGGGACGTGGCTTTGGGCACGACGGCGATGGTGGCGCGGTGAGCGCCGTGGCAGGAGGCGAGGAGAAGGAGCAGGAGAACTGACGCGGAGACGCGGAGACACGGAGACGCGGAGATATCACCGTATCGACCATTCGTCCGGCTTTGAGAGCATTCTGACCAGACGGCCGATGATGTTGTCATAGACATGATCCAATTCTTCAAATTGATCTTGGTTCAGATAGCGGCAACGAAGGGCAAATTCGAGCCACACTCGGGTTTCTTCGGCCTCGCTCTCCGCATCGCTCAGCTTACTGACGAAGTGCGCTTTGTAGCGGCGCTTGCGCCAACCTTCTCCGATATTGGCACATAGCGACCGTGAACACCGGCGGATCTGACCCACCATTGAATACCTCTCTTCAACTGGAAACTGCTTGATGAGTTCGAAGATCCGCATGGCAGCTTCGAATGCGGCTTGGTATACGTTCAGCTCGCGATAGCTTCGAATCGTGGCCATCTCCGTGTCTCCGCGTCACCGTTTCTCCGCGTCGCAACCTACGCCGCGCACCAGCCGCCGTCGATCAACACGTCGGCGCCGGTCATGAAGCCGGCATCGGGCGAGCAGAGATAGACCGCCAGCCGGCCTACTTCTTCCACGCGGCCCCAGCGGCCCAGGGGGATCTTGGCTACGAACCGGGCATTCAACTCCTGGTTCTCGATCAGAGGCGTATTCATCTCGGTGGCGAATGGGCCGGGACTTATTGAGTTCACCGTGATCCCGTCAGACGCAAGTTCCAGAGCCAGCGATCTCGTCAATCCCAGCAGAGCGCTCTTGCTCGCCGAATAAGCGGTGCGTCCGGGCAGCGACACGTGCGCCATGGTAGACGCCAGGTTGATCACCCGTCCATAGCCTTGGCCTTTCATGTGGGGCACGAACGCGCGGCACATCAGGAAAGTGCTCGTCAGGCTTGTGTCCACCACGCGGCGCCACTCATCGAGTGTGAACTCCACGAGCGGTTTGCGGATGTTGATGCCGGCGTTGTTGATCAGAATGTGGGCCGGTCCAAAGGCTTCCGTGACTTCCTTTTCAAGACGCGCGACCTGCTCCTCACTGGTCACATCCGCCACAAACACCTGAGCGCCGCTGCCTGTCTGCCACACTTCTTCGGCAGTTTTCTGGAGAGCGCCGCGGTCACGCGCCACCAGCGCGATCCGAGCGCCTTCGGCGGCCAGCGCCAATGCCATAGCCTTGCCTAAGCCTCGGCTCGCGCCGGTGATGAGGGCGACGCGGCCGGCCAGTGGGCCGCTCACTTCAGCTGACCTCCGGGTGCGTTGTGCGACGCCGCCAGAATTTCGTCCGCCACCTGTTGCGGATTATCGACGTTGCGCAGCGTGAGACGGCTGGCTTCACCGGCGGTTTCAATGGCCAGATTACCGACGCCGAACATGCGCTGCGTCACGGACTGATCCACGCGCGCGTCCTGCACTTTGGGCAACGAGATGTTCCTTGTGGATTTGCTTAACATGCCGACTTCATATCGCAGCCGGTCGCCCGCGATAGTGGCTTTGGTGAACTGCCGCTGGATGTGGCGGCGCACCGGCCAGATCAGCAGCAGCACCGGCAGTCCGAACGCCCAGGGCCTGTACCGGGCATCGTCCTGTGGCAGCATGCTGGCGAGCACCACCGCCGCCGCGATCACGAGCAACACCACCGCATAGCCGAGCTTGATGAACTTCAGTGTCGGCCGGATGACTGTGTCTTCCATAAGGTTGCCTCCGAACGCGCTATTGTAGCGTACCCGATTTGGCCGGGGCGGCGGGCGCGAACCTATTTTTCTTTTTTCAGGATTTTCAGGTTGGGCGGAAGCGTAAACATGCTGTCCGGCAGATCTTTGTGGATTTCGACGGTCTCCGAGTACATTTCGAAGATCTTCTCGCCGTTACGCTCGCGGCGGATGGCAAACGGCCACATGACGCCGCCACCCACGTCGCGATACTTATCGAAGATGCTGGCTTCTTCGAGCTTGCTGTTGTCAATCGGGTCTTTGCGGCTGTAAACCTGACGCACCGGAAGCTTGGTCCCCCGATCGAAGTACACGGTCTCGGTATGGTTGTCGGCATCGGTAATGTCCACAATCGCCACCGGCCGATTATCGAAGAAATCGGATTCGCGCCACTCGAAAATCAACCCCGGTTCGCCCAGCCGCTCACGCAGGATATAAAAAATGTTGTAGAGCGTAGCCAACCGGAACTGTTTGGCCGTCGCGTCGGGCAGAGGACGCGCGCCGCGAAAGGTAATCTCATAGCAGTCTCCGCCACCATAGAGGAGCACGTCGTCCTGTTTCTTGCCGCGCGCATCGCGCACGCGCACACCCAGAAAATCCGGATCGGGCTTCTCGGGCCGCGGCAGGTATTCCGTATAGAGGGTTGAGACCCCCAACCCGGACAATTTCTCATGATAGAAGCCGTAAATGCGGCCTGCCTCCACGCGGGTTTGCATGGCCAGGAAAGCCGGCCCTCCCAGGGCCGCCAGAGCTTCGTCAATGACGTGCTTGCCCTTTTGCTGGTTGGTTTCCGCGGGCGCAGCCAAACCGGCAACCGCCGTGATCAGCAAGACACAAGTCGTTCTCATTTCTTTTTGCCCAGATCCTCCGCCTTCAGACCGCTATTGAGCTTGACGGACTGCACCACGACATCGGCGTACTTGTGCCCATCCTGCATCAAGGTCATGCGATTCGGCATCTTGATACCGTTCACTTCGTCGAAGCTCTCATAAACCTCGTCGATGGTCGAAGGGGGGCCGCTCATGACGACCGAAGGATATTCAATTTTCGCGGGCAGGCCCGTTTTGCCGTCGATGAAGAGGCGCACGGTACTGCCTTTTCCGTCGGAGATCTCGAGGGTATCCACGCCCGCCATGCTCACGGTACGGCCCGGCATGCGGTCGCTGAGCAGCATCGAAAAGTACAGACGCAATAGTTTATCCTGTATCGGCTTCAATTGAGACGGCGGCAGCGTCGTTTCACCCTGCGGACTGGCCATCCATCCGCTCGTGCCATTCCCGTAAGTGGTCACGGCGCCGAAAGGTAGTTCCGTATCCTCGCGAAAGTAAGAGGGAGCGATCCATTGATCTTTGCGCTTCATGGTCATGCCGCCGGACGCCGGCACGACGTGCAATTCGGCTACCTCCAGCATGTCTTTGACACCCGCCAGCTTCGCAGCGCCGCCCACGGCCGCCTGCACTCGCTCCAAAAGCTGTTTGGCGTTACCAGGGCTTGTGGGAGCGGGCTTGTCGCCGGGCTTGGCATCGGGTCCGGGAACGGTAATATCGATGGACGAAACCGGCAGCCCCAACGTTTCGAGAGACTTCTGAAACTCATCGGTGCGGCCCACCGCCACGATGGTGAGATCCTCCGGATGCACCCGCGCGCGCGCCGCGCGCAGCACATCGGCCGCCGTTACGGCTTCGAGACCCTTCTGATAACGATCGATGAAGTCCTTCGGATAGCCAAAATACTCGTAGTTCAATAAACGTGCCAGGGTCTTCGCCTTGGTATCAAAGGCGAACACCAAGCTGTTCAATGCCGATTGCCGGGCCGTTTCCAGTTCGTCCGAGGTGACTTCGGCTGACCGTATACGGGCAACCTCCTCCTGAACCGCGCGCAGCGTATCCGCGGTTGAGGCCGACTTGGTGCTCCCGGCGATCTCGAACAGGCCGGGATGATCGTAGTTGGCGCCCCAATCCGCCGAGATTTCGTATGCCAATCCCAACTGCGAGCGAACTCGCTGCATCAACCGGCTTTGAAAACCCCCGCCTAGGATATCGCCCATTACTTCGAGCGACGGAAAATCCCGATCCTTCAACTCGCCGCCTAAGTGCCCCTCAATAAAGAACGTCTGGGTCACATCTTCTTTCCGGGCAACAAAAATTCCTGGCGTGGCCTTTGGGTTTACGGGCGGAAATGGCGGCACCTTGGGCTGCTCGTATTGCCAGCTTCCCAGTAACTTCGTGAGCCGCGCCTCCATTTCGGGAATAGAAAAGTCTCCCCACACGGCCATTAGTATGTTAGCCGGAAAAAAGTAGCGCTTATAGAAGGCCACCACGTCGGCACGCTTGATATTGTCGAGCGTGGCGTACTGCATTTCCCATCCGTAAGGAGTGTCTTTGCCGTAGATAATATCGGCAAATTCGCGTGACGCGACGCCGTGGGCATCATCGTTGCGCCGCGCAATGCCGCTGCGCAGCTCGTTCAAAGCCAGGTCGATCTTGTCCTGACGAAACTCCGGCTGGGTGAGCACATCCTTGAAGATTCCCAGGACCAGATCGGTATCCTCCCGCATTGCCGTGAAGGACACCGAACCGCTGGTTTCGCCAATGTCGCTTTCCACCGAGGCAGCGACATTTTCCAGTTCTTCGTCGAGTTGATCGCCGGTCTTGGACTTGGTACCGCCCGAACGCATGACGGTTCCGACGACTCCGGCGAGACCCACTTTGTCGGCCGGCTCGAACAGGTTGCCGGTGCGCACCCTGGCGGCGCCGCTGATAATCGGCAGCTCATGATCTTCCAATAAGTAAATTTTGATGCCGTTTGGCAGTGTGTAAGTGGTTATGTTGGGTGTGGCGACGCGCTTGAGCGGCGGAAACCGCAGGTCGCGATACGCGGCGGGGGTATTGGGAATGTGCGCCGGTTCGACGTCCTGGCCCAGCACCGTGCAGGCGGCGAGGCCCGCCATTACGATCAGTTTCTTCATTTTCCACCTCGCGCTTGCGGCGGAGGCACCAGGTAAGCCACGGTACGCTTCTGCGGCACGAAGCATTCCTGCGCCACCCGTTGCACCTCGTCGGCAGTCACATGGTCCAGGTCGTCCAAGGAGGTAAATAATTTCCTCCAATCGCCATAAATGGCATGGTACTCCGTCAGCAAGGATGCCAAACCCGGATTGCTATCCAATCGGCGGATCAAACCGGAACGCGTTTTCGTTTTCACGCGGGCGAGAGTCGCGGCATCCACCTTTCCGGACTTGAATTTTTCCAACAAATCAAATAGGCCCTTTTCCGTCTCCGCGGTAGTGTGCCCTTGCGCGGGCGCCACGAAAAACATGAACAAGTTGGGATACTTGCCGCCGGGAAAGGTATCGTCCGCATCCGCTTCCAAAGCGATCTGCCGGTCCCTTACCAGTTCCTTGTAGAGCAATCCGGTGCGACCGCTCGAAAGCACGTGACTGATGACATCAAACACCGGATCTTCTTTGCTATATTCGTCCGGACGCTTATAACCCACGATCAGCAGCGGCTGGCTGGGTGATTCCACTTCCACCTGCTTGGGACCTTCCTGCGGAGGTTCCTTGGTATGCAGCAAGGGCGGCAGCGGACCGGTCTGCATGGGACCAAAGTATCTCTCCGCCAACTGGCGGGCTTCAGCCGGATTCACGTCGCCCACGATTGCCATGGTGATGTTGGCTGGAACGTAATATTCCTGAAAAAAGCGCCGGGCGTCGGCGCGCCGCAGATGCGCTACGTCGCTGGGCCA
Organism: Bryobacteraceae bacterium; assembly: GCA_049511415.1. Classification (GTDB taxonomy): domain Bacteria; phylum Acidobacteriota; class Terriglobia; order Bryobacterales; family Bryobacteraceae; genus Bog-159. Next base: position 14,533 of record JBEKYC010000025.1, read on the forward strand.
GCCTGTTCCCATGACCCGATACGGAAAGGCCGCGAAGGCGGTGGCCAGAAATGCCTGTAACAGCTTGCCCTGCGGCTCGGACTCCACGCGCATCCGGTATTCTTCCATCACCACGTCGCGTTCCTTATAAAATTCGCGGAAGACCGGCTGAATAAAGCGCTGCGATTCCAGCAGGAACCACAACTCCAGGCGATTGGAGGGCAGGCTATAAAAATATTCGGTGGAGTCCCAGGCGGTTTGGGCGTTCAGGCCTTCCCCGCCGTTCTGTTCGATGATGCGGGGATACAGATTCTGCTCAACCAGGGAGTTGGCCTTCTCCTCCGCCCCCTTCAGTTCCTGCTCGAGCGCCGCGACCTTCTTGGAATCGGCCAGGACGCCTTTGTTCCGCTCCGCGTCCAAGCGGTCGTAGACGGCCTCCACCGCTTCGATGGCTTTCTTTTCCTCCGGCCAGTTTTTGCTGCCGATCGTCTGGGTGCCCTTGAACGCCATGTGTTCAAACATATGCGCGATGCCGGTGGCGCCCGACGGATCGTCCACCGAGCCGGCGTTCACATAGGTGTGGAAAGAGACTACCGGCGCTTCGTGCCGCTCCACGACGATGAAATGCAGCCCGTTGGGCAGCGTGAACTCGGTGACGGTCTTCTCAAATTCCTGAAGATTCTGGGCTGCCAGGAGCAGCGGCAGCAGGAGCAAGCCAAAGCGATGTGCCCTCATAATCTACTATCGAAATTAGCAGAGGCCCACCCGGTCACGCTACCCGGCCGGTTGCAGTACCCGCGATAAAGGGGCGCTAAGCACCTTGGGCGCCGCGGCGCGCGATCCCCAGTTTCTGCATGCGCGATTGCAGGGTAGTGCGTTTCAGCCCCAGACGAGAGGCCGCGCCGGCCGGACCGCCGACCACCCACTTGCACTCGTCGAGCGCGCGCAAAATATGCTCCCGCTCGGCTTCTTCGAGCGTGGTAAGAGCGGCGGGGGCAGGCGCCGGGATCTCGGCGCTATTGCGCAACTCCGCCAGCGGCACATGCAATGCGCCGCCGCGCGTCAGAATCACCGCGCGTTCGATGAAATTCTCCAGTTCCCGCACGTTGCCGGGCCAGTTCCCGTTTACCAGCGCCTCCATGGCCTCGGCTGGAATGGTCTCGATGGGCCGGTTCATGCGCCGGGCGTATTTTTGCGTGAAGTATCGCACCAGCACGGGAATATCGTCGCGGCGGTCGCGCAACGGCGGCAGCACGATCGGAAAGACATTGAGGCGGTAGAATAGGTCCTCGCGGAATTCCCGATCGGCGATCATCTGGCCCAAGTCGCGATTGGTGGCGGTCACCAGGCGGATATCCACTTTCAACGTGCGCGTGCTGCCCAAGCGTTCGAACTCGCGCTCCTGCAATACCCGCAGCAGCTTCGGCTGCAGCTCCAATGGGATATCGCCGATCTCGTCCAGAAACAGCGTGCCCTGATGCGCCAACTCGAAGCGCCCGATCTTCTGGCTAATGGCTCCCGTGAAGGCGCCCCTCTCGTGGCCAAACAACTCGCTCTCCAGCAGCCCCGTGGGAATCGCGGCACAATTCACCTTGACGAAGGTGCGCTCCCGGCGGGCGCTCAGATTGTGGATGGCGCGCGCGATCAGCTCTTTTCCGGTGCCGCTCTCACCCTGGATCAGCACCGTGGAATCGGTGGGAGCCACGGTTTCCACATCGCGCAGCACGCGTTTCAGGGAGTGGCTGTCGCCCACGATTTCTTCGAAATCGTATCCGGTCCGGATCTCGTCTTCCAGATACAACTTCTCTTCCGCCAGTTTATCCTTGAGCTCCGCGATCTGTCGAAAGGCGAGGGCGTTGTCGACCGCGATTGCCAGTTCGTTACCGATCTGCGTGAGCAGCTCTACGTCTTTTTCGGCAAAACCCGCATCGCGCGTGCTGGCTACATTGAGCGTGCCGAGCACGCGATCGCCGCGCAGCAACGGGATGCACACCGCCGACTGCAAACCTGCATCCAGCAGTCGCTTGATGACCGCGGATGGAAACCGCTCCGCATCGGCGCGATTCCACAGCAGCGGCTGACGGGTTCGCATGGCGCCAGCGGCGGGCGAATCCTCCGGCGAGGCCGAGTGGGCCTCGTGAATCTGAGGATTGCCGCCGGGGAAATCGAGCGCTTCCAACCGAAGCTGTCCGTGGACTGCATCGACCAGCACCAGGCTGGCGTACTCATGCCGGATCAGCCCGCGCAGCAGTTCCGAAACCGTCCGGAACAGCTCGCGCAGATCCAGGTTGGCGACCATGGCATTGGTAACGTCGAGAACCACCCGCAACCGGTCGCGCTCGCGCGCCAGTTCCCGCTGATAACACTGCACGGCTTCGTAGTTGAGCACATTCTCGACTGCGACGGCCACCTGACGGGCGATTTGGGCCAGGAAATCGACGTCCACGGAATGGTAGGCGCAGGGATCCGAGCTGCCCAAGCCCATGGCGCCCAGCCGGCGCTGGGCCGTGGTCAGCGGCAGAATACAGGAGGAACGCACGCCATTATCCCGCAGCAATTGCATCAATTTGAGATAACGGGTTTCGCTATCGACATCGTCGATGACCAAAGGTTGCTGGGTTTGCCAGACCAGGCCCGAGGGCGTGTCGTCGATCGCCATCTCCACATAAACGGATTCGGCGGGCCGGCTGGAGGCGAGCACACGAAGGTGCATGGTATTGCGCTCCGGGACGTGCAGCACCAGATTGAGATAATCGAAGCGGGCCACACCGCGCAGCCGTTGCGCCAGATCTTCAAAAAGCGCATCCAGGTCGCGATTCAGGGCAATCGATTCGGAAACAGCCAACAGGGCGCGATACTGATCGACGGCGGTGTCAGTATCGGGGATGGGGGCCAAATCTAATAATACGGTACCGGAGCGCGGGTTGGCTTGTCATTGGCGGCCGACGGCAGTTCCCGGGAACGGCGCGTGCGGAATTCGTGCTGTTCGATCTGCACGGCCGCGCGGTCTTCCTCCGCGCGCACGATCCGGCCCACTGCGACGAACTTCAGCGGACAGCCGCCCTCGAGCAACGCCGGCCAGTTCACCGACACCTCCACACGCTTGCCAGGCCTCAGCCGGCGCTCGGTTCCGAACAGTAAACCCTTGCTGCTGATATCGATGGTTTTACCAGCGCCGCTCTCGGGCACCGATGTCCGGTGATCGAGCACTCTATAAGACAAATCCTGTTCAATTGGAAATCGTTTCGAAGCGCGCCGTTCAACCGAAGGGTCCAGCCGGGCATCGTTGTTGGTCATGTCCTCATGATGCGGTCGGCGTTATTGCATGGCAATGGTATTCAGGTATCAAATCTCGGCAGTGTACTTAGTACGAATTCTCCACCCGCGGCTACAATAAGCTTTCCTATGCGAACACTTGCGACGTTACTAGGCATCTGCTGGAGCCTGTCCGCGGCCGCCATCCCGCGCCCCGAATATCCCGAGCCGCAATTTCAGCGGGACCGCTGGATGAGCCTGAACGGCACATGGGAATTCGAATTCGACGACGCCAATGCCGGCCTGGATGCCGGTTGGTCCGCCGGCAACCACAAATTCAGCCGGAACATCACCGTGCCGTATTGCTTCGAAAGCCGGCTGAGCGGCATAGCCGATCCTTCGTTCCACCCCTGGATCTGGTATCGCCGTCCGGTGTCGGTGCCGGAAGACTGGAAAGGGCAGCGGGTGCTCTTGCATTTCGGCGCGGTGAATTACTGGTCGATGGTCTGGGTGAACGGAAAGCTCGCGGGCAGTCACGAGGGCGGCAACACGCCGTTTGCTCTGGACGTCACGCCACTGGTGCAGCCAGGGAGCAACGTCATCACCGTTCGCTCCCATTTCCCGCCCACGGACCGCTATATCCCGCGCGGCAAGCAGTACTGGGAGCCCAAGTCGCGGAGCATCTTCTACACGCGCACCAGCGGTATCTGGCAATCGGTTTGGATGGAGCCGGCGGGGGCCAGCTACCTGAACCGGGTCAAGATTACGCCCGCACTCGATGGCGCCGTCCGGCTGGAGTATGACATCGCCCGGCCGCAGCCCGATCTGGAGGTTACGGCGACCGCCAGTTTCGCGGGAAATACCGCGGCGTCCACCACCGTACGCGCGGCCGGCACGCGCACGACGGCCCTCCTCGCCATCAACGAGCCGCGGTTGTGGTCGCCGGCCTCGCCCAATCTTTATGACGTGGTGCTGGAACTTCGGCGTGCCGGCGCGGTGCTCGACCGGGTGCACTCCTACTTCGGTTTCCGGAGCGCCGGCACGGAGCGCGGTAAAGTGCTTCTCAATGACGATCCCCTGTTCCTTAAGATGGTGCTCGATCAAGGCTACTGGCCGGAGAGCAACCTGACGCCGCCCACCGACGAGGCCATCCAGTACGACATCCGCATGACCAAGCAGATGGGCTTCAACGGCGCGCGCAAACATCAAAAGCTGGAAGATCCGAGGTTTCTCTACTGGGCCGATCATATGGGCTTGCTGGTTTCGAGCGAAATGGCCAATGCCTACGAATTCGATGACGCTTATGTGGCCCGTTTCACGCGCGAATGGATCGACGCGGTCGAACGCGATTACAACCATCCGTCCATCATCATTTGGGCGCCGATCAACGAGAGCTGGGGCGTGCCCAACCTGCGCGATCCCCGCCAGCAGGACCACTTGAAATCGCTTTATGCGTTGACGCATGCGCTGGACGCGACGCGCCTGGTCATCGATAACGAAGGCTGGGAGCACACCGATATGACGGATCTGTTCGCCATCCACGATTACGCGCGCACCGGCGATCTGTTGTTTGAGCGCTATAAGGATCTGGGCCGCTCAAGCGCCGGCGTTCCGGACAATTACCGGGCGGCTTTGATTCCCGGCTATCACTACAATGGCTCGCCGGTGTCGTTGACGGAGTTCGGAGGTATCGCCTTCATTCCACCGGGGCATGAAGTGCCGGCGGAATCCTGGGGCTACTCCGGAGTCGAGAAGACGGCGGATGCCGCCCTGGAACGCCTGCGGGGCCTATACGCAGCGATCGCGCGAATTCCTGGCTTTGCGGGTCTGTGTTACACGCAACTGACGGACGTGGAGCAGGAAATCAACGGCCTGATGACCTATGACCGCAAGCCCAAGTTCGATGTGGAGAAGGTGCGGGAAATCAACTCGCTGGTGCACTGAGGCGGCGGCCGCCGTTTAATGCGCCGTGTATTGCTCCTGCGGCGAGTTCATCTTCACGGGGATGGTCTTTTCGTCTTCATCCACGTCGAATGTCTGGCCGAAGGTCTGGTATCCCTTGGCGATGACCTGAATCCGTATGGTGCCCCGCGGAATCTCCGGCACCTTGGCGATACCTTCCTGGTTCGTCCGCATCTCCCAGGTCGTGCGGATCTTCTTGCCCAGCTTAACCACGGAGCGGCCGCTAACAAACTTCACCACCACGTCGGCGTTCTCCAGCGGTTTGCCGCCCATGGTGGTGACCAACACGTTGACCTTGGTCATCGGCACGGCGGCCCAGGCTATGACGGCGCCGGCCAATACTATAGCTAGGAAGCCAAAACGGGATCGCATACCCTTGATTATCACACGCGGCTGTCAGGCGATATCGGGCAACAGGAACCGCCGCGGGTGGCCGTTGGCGCGCGCCACGGCCTCGGCCGCCAGATAGCCGCTGCGGACCGCCCCTTCCATGGTGGCGGGCCAACCGCAGCCGGTCCAATCGCCAGCCAGGAAGAGATTGGTCGAGTCAGTGGCCGCTGGCGGGCGCAGGCTTTCGGTCCCTGGCGCAGGGGAAAAGGTGGCACGCAGCTCTTTGATTACATGTGCTTTTTCGAGGCGCGCCGGACGGACGGCCGGCAGGAACTCGCCCAGTTCCGCGAGCGCCAGTTGAATAATTTCCGCACGGCTCCGGGCGGCCCAATCCCGCGAGGCGCTGACCACCAACTGCACGTAACGGCCCTGCGACTTGTTGAACATCCACTGGATGGTGCGGTCGAGCAGCGTGGCGTGCGGCAGGTCCGTCACGGGCCGGTCGAACCACAAATGGACGCCGGTAATCGGCGAGTGTTGAAAGTCCGGCGCGGACAGCCCCACCGCCGCCATTCGCTCAAAGGGCAAAGCGCAAATGTAGTAGTCCGCCTGGTGGCATTTGCCGGCGGCGGTGATGCCTTCCGCAGCGATGCGCTCGACCGGCGCGCGCAGGTGCAGCGACACATCCCCAACGCGCTGCCATAACTCCGCGCGATAGAGTTCGCCCAGCGGGACCGCCGGCACGCCCATCTCATAACCATCGGCGCTAGCCAGGAAACCTAGCCAGAACACCTGGAAACCGTGGCGCGCCGCCATGCGGTCCACATCTTCGTTGATCGCGCTCACCAGCACCTGCCGCCAGAAACGCTCGATGGCGCGGGGAGTCTGGCGCTTTTCGCGCAGCCAGTCGAGCATGCTGATGCGGTCCAGATCGTCCCGCGAGGTGCGCTCGCGCCGCAGCGCCAGGAGTCCGCGGGCGACGGCGGCCTTGTCACTCAGGCTCAAGAATCGCAGGCCCAGAAAAGATCCGGTGAAGTGCAGCGGCGCCGGCAGTTTGCCGCGACGCAAGATGGAGATACGGCCGCCCGGCTCGATGAAGTAGAATTCGCGATAGAACCGGATCCGGTCCCGCACGCCTAGCCGCTGGTAAAAGTCCAGGAGATTGACGCAGCATCGCAACAATACGTGTTGGCAGTTGTCGATCAGTTCCGAGTCTCCGTCGGAGGGCACCAGCGGAAACGAGGTTGCACGGCCGCCGAGAAAGGGACGGGATTCGAACACTTCCACCCGAAACCCGGCGCTGCCGAGCGCCGCGGCCGCAGCCAGACCCGACAAACCGCCGCCGACGATGATTGTACTTGGCAACCCCCATGATACGCATGCCTGACGGCGAATAGTTTTCCGGGGCCCGTCCGTTTTTGGGACGGCTTGTTCGCTCACGGGCAAACCTGGGCTGGATTGTTGACTGTTTGTAGTTGAACCATAAGGGGTTAAACTTGTTTTGCAAGTGGCCCGCTAACTGTACTATCGGGATGCCGTCATAGAAATTGAGGCACATATGTTACGGCCCGAATCCAGTGCGCCCCGAACGCTCATCGCGGACGATCAGCCCGACGTGCTGGAAGCCCTGCGGCTGCTCTTAAAACGCGAAGGCTACCAGATTGAAACGGTGAATTCACCCAAAGCCGTGCTGGAGAGTCTGCACAGCCGCGAATACGACGTCCTGTTGATGGACCTGAACTACGCGCTCGATACCACATCCGGCCAGGAAGGGCTGGATCTGTTGGCGCGCGTGCAAAAGCTCGATAACACCTTGCCCGTGGTGGTAATGACCGCCTGGGGCAGCATTCGTCTGGCCGTGGAAGCCATGCAGCGCGGCGCGGCCGATTTCGTCGAAAAACCTTGGGATAATGCGAAGCTGCTTGCCACTCTGCGCACGCAGATCGAATCGCGCAATGAACGGCGCAACGGCGCGGCGCGTGGATCCGGCGAGATCCAGGAGGCCAGCGCCACCCAGCGCGGGTTGTTACCGCGTGAGATCCCGCGATTTCCCGGATACGATATTGCCGCGGCGTGGCGCCCGGCCGGCGCCGTCAGCGGCGACTATCTGGACGTCCTGCGCCTGGACGCCAGCCACCTGGCGCTATGCGTGGCGGACGTCATCGGCAAGGGTGTTCCCGCCGCTTTGCTGATGTCCAACGTGCAGGCGGCCGTGCATGCCCTGGCTGGCGAACTGATGCCCACCGGGGAGCTTTGCGGGCGCGTCAATCGCATCGTGGCGGGCAACGTTGGCAGCGGCAAGTTTATTACGTTTTTCTACGGTGTCCTCGATAGCGAACGCCGCCGGTTCAGTTACACCAATGCGGGACATTGCGAACCGATCCTGGTGCGGCAGACGGGCGAATGTGTGCGCGTGAATCACGGCGGCGTGGTGCTGGGCGTATTTCCGGATTGGTCCTACCAGGAGGAGCATCTGGACCTGGAACCGGGCGACCGCCTGGTGCTCTACACCGACGGCATCACGGAGATAGCCAATGCAGCGGGCGAGGAGTTCGGGGAGGAACGCCTGATGGAGGTGCTTTCCGCCAGTCGCACGCTAGGAGCCGAAGCTATGCAAAAGCAGGTGATGTCCACCATCGCCGAATACAGCGGCGGCAATTTTCACGACGATGCCAGCCTGATCGTGACGGCGGTGGATTAGCCCGCCGCCCGACTACAGAGAGCTACCCTCGGCACACAAAAAAAAGAGCGCCCCTCTTGCGAGGGACGCTCCTTTTTGCGTTCGAGATTTACTTAGAACAGGAATTTGACCGCGAGTTGCACGATGCGGGCGCCCTGCTTGGTAGTGACGTATCCGAATGGCGAGTTGGTCACCGGAAGACCCGTCTCAGGGCTGTAGGTCAGAGTGAGATTGCTCCCATTGAACGACCACAGCGGATGATTCAGGAAGTTATACGCATTGATACGGAACTGCAGTTTCTTCTGCTCGCTGAAGGCGAAGTTTTTGAATAGCCCCAGATCCGAGTTGAAGAACCACGGTCCATAGATGGGCGGCAATACCGACGGACCATTCTGTCCGATGGATGTCGGCATCGCGAAGCAGTTTGCATTGATGTACTGGTGCGGCGCCAGATTTGCGGATGGGTTGCACGTCAGGATCGGGTTGAGCTGAATCCCGTTGGTTCCCAAGAGTGCCACATCGCTGATCTGGAAGCAGGTGGGCGATCCCTTGCCTCCCGGACAATTGCTTTCTCCGCCGGCGCTCGGAATCAGAGAGGTTCCGTTACTCAGCGCATTGCCGAAGCTGGCGCCGAAATCGTTACCGCTGCTGAATCCTGTAAGATTGGGGCCGCTCTCCACTTGCGTGATACCGGAAAGCTGCCACCCGTTGATGACGCCACCCAAAATCCGGTCGTGGGTTGGATTCCCCAACTCGATGGAGTATGCAGCGTTGAACAAATGCGTGCGATTGGTGGGTTGCACGCCGTAGTCGTTGCTCAGATTGAACGGGTCCAGATTGGGGTTGACGATACCCATAGCCTTGGAAAACGTGTAATTCAGGTTGATGGTGTATTTGCCCTTGGTGCGTACCCAAGTCGCCTGCATCGAGTTGTAGTTCGCGTACAGGTTATTAGTCGCCAAGTCCAGGTCGGAAAAGCCCAAAAGCGGACGGTAGTTGTTGGCAGTCAGGCTGTTGGGATCTACGCCGGTCTTGGATGCCAGCATGGCCCCCACTGGAACCAGGTTTATGTCGCTGCCATAGCCGTTGCCGGTTTGCGGCAAATCATGGCTGTTGTTGCCGACGTACGCGACTTCCAGCAGGCTGGACCATGGCAGGCGCCGCGAAATCGTGAAGCTATAACTGTCCGTGTACGGCTGTTTGCTATCGGTACTGTCAACCGCTTGTGGCGACAGTGCCGCGTTGGCGAAGCTCAGAGTATCCAATTGCTTGGCGAACAGAATCTGATTCGGTCCCTCAAAATTTGTACCGAGGGTCACGCTCTGTTGGCCGGCGGCTACGTCCAAGCCAGCCGTGAACTGGCCGGAATGGTAGTAATACCGCCCCCAACCACCACGGAGAACAGTCTGGCCGGAACCCGTCAAGTCGTAGGCTACGCCGAAGCGCGGCTGATAGAAGAGAGCCCGTGTCGGGAATCCGGCGATGGGCACGCTGGGGTCCTTAGAGTGCCACAAGAACCCGCAGTATTGGGTCGGCGAACAACTCGAACTATAGTCCGCGTAGTCAAAAATCGAATAGCCGTTTCCGGACCGGTCGATCCAGGGTTGGAAGTGCGTCAGGCGGAGGCCGAAGTTCAGAGTCAGCCGCCGCGTGACCTTCCAGTCGTCCTGCACAAATCCCTCGTACGTGTTGTAGCTGATGTCGTGAGGGGGATTGACCGAGGCTTCGGTGTACTGGAACAGATTCCCGGTAATTAAGTCGGCATATTCGTTGCCGTAGGTGTTGCTGTTGCCGGGGGCCCAGACCTGCAGCTGGCCATTGGTACTGCTGTTTTCCGGCTGGGAGTTGCGGATCCACTCGTAGAAGAAGCCGGCTTTGACGGTGTGCGTCCCAACCACCTTGGTCACGGTGTCGCTGAAACTGGGCATCCACTTGTCGGCGAAGAGGCCGGCCGAAGGACCGCCCACCTCGAACCCGCCAGGATTAAACACCAGGGAGGCCTCCTGATTGGTCCAGCCCAATCCGCCGAACGACGGAATTTGCGCCACACCATTCTTATACAAGCCGGTGTACGTATAACCCACGTCCGTGCGGTCGACCTTGGTGGGATCGGAGAAGATGTTGGGGAAGCCGATATAGGTGTAGCCGAATACGAACTCGTTGGTCATCGTCGGGCTAAATACGTGCGTCAACGATGCCGTAACGGAGTCGGATTTGTTCTTGCCCAAGATTGGCGTGGGGTACGGAACCTGATCGTCCTGGCGCCACCACAAGCCAACGGGGAATTGTTGGGTTTCCCGTTGCAGGTTATAGCGGATGAACAACTTGGTATTGTCGCTGATGCTGTAATCCACGCGCGACATCCACTGCAGGTTATTCTGATTGAAAGTCTCCGCCTGAACGTAATTGAAACCACCGTCAGTGGCCGGATTAGCGTTGGCCGCCGGATACAACTTCATCAAGGCCACCATGTTGGGATCGATCATCGTCGAGGGGATCTGGCCACCTGGGAACTGCGCCTGCGCTCCAGCGGTTAGCGCCCCCGGAGCCGAGCCCGTGGCTATGATGGGACCTTCCCCGGCGATGGACGACGGAGAGAAGTTGCCGGTCATCTCGCTGGCCGTGGGCACCGTGGTGCGCAGCAGGCCAGTGTCGAGAACCTGATAGAAGTACTCGAACCCGGTGAAGAAGAACAACTTGTTGCGGCTCTTGTTGAAGTTTGTGCCAGGAATCAGCACCGGTCCGCCAATCGTGCCGCCCGGATAGTAGAATTTGTCGTGGGGGATCGGGGCGCTCGAATAGTTATTCAGCCAATCGTTGGCGTTCAACGTGTAGTTGCGGGCATAGAAGAAGCCGGAACCGTGGAACTCGCTGCCGCCAGCCTTGGCGATCGAGCTGATGACGATGGGGCCCTTCTGGTTCTCGGCGCTGAAATTCGATGCCAGAATCTTAAACTCGGAAACCATGTCCGAGTTGGGATTCACGGGCGTATCGCAGTTGCAGCCGGGGTCCGACACATGCGCGCCATCCGCGGTGATGTCCAGCGAGTTGCTGGGCAGCCCGTTATAGGAATAAGCGTTGTTTAAAGGACTCTGGCTGCCGCCATCGCCGTTGGCGTTGATGCCGATAATTTGGCCGCTATAGTTAGCCTTGTTCGACGTTCCGTTCTGGATGCCGAAGCCGGGCATGATTTTGATGAACTCGGCGGCGTTGCTGCCGACTTGCACAAAGTTGGATAACTCTTTTGTCGTCAATGTCTCCGACTTCTCGCCGGAGTCTACCGGCACGATCGAATCGGCTACGCCGATCACCTCGACCGTTTCCGTGGTGTTGCCGACCTTGAGGGTAACGTTGACGTTGCGCTTCTCCCCACCCAACAGCGAGATGCCCGGCGCTTCGTAGGTTACGAAACCCTTGGCTTCCACCCTCAATTTATAGCTCAAATCGCCCACGGCCATACCGGCGAAGGTAAAATAGCCGTCGCTGTTGGTGACAGTATCGCGCGTATCGCCGGATTTTTCATTGACTAGTGAGACCTTGGCCTGTGGCACAACGGCACCAGACGGGTCAGACACGACGCCCGTTAGCGTCGCCGAAGTGAACTGCGCCGGCAATGTCATGGCCGACAGGAATAACAGCGCCAACCCGATTAGGATTAAGTGGCGGTTTCTCATAAGCTTCTTGGCTCCCTTGAATCTTCAATTCCCACAGCCACAGTGCTGGAGCCGCGCTCCATTCCGTGACTTTTCCACATCTAACGAGACTAGCTTAATATAAAGGTACTAAGGCCAGGGGTAAAGGCTAAAGCTGTTAATTCGCGCAAAAGGAGTGGTTACACCTAAAATCTGCTTTATTTTCAGAGGCGTTACTGATATCATATTGACTGGTTACAATGGCTTAAGGGGAGTTAACGGCAGGCCGAAATGCTTGCAAGCCGTTCAAAATGCTTGGGGGAGAAGCCATGTCCGCTGCCCTGGATCTAGATCAATCAAGGGCTGAACTCGAGGCCGTAATCGCGTCTGGCATCTTCGCGAAGGCCCCTAGTCTGGCTCTTTTGTTGGACTATATTTGTAAGAAGTACTTTGAGGGAAACTCGGGGCAAGTCAAGGAGTACAACATCGCCGTGGAGGCCTTCGGGCGTCCCGCGAGCTTCGATCCGCGCCAGGATTCGATTGTTCGGGTAGAGGCATTCCGGCTCCGTAAACGCCTGAAACAATATTACTTGGAAGAAGGCGCGGACCATTGCTTGCGCATCATCGTCCCGCCTGGGCAGTATGTGCCGCAATTCATCGAGAGCCCGGTGGAGCCCCTACTTTTGAAGGCTGTGAATACCGGCAACGGGCACGCCGTCATCGCTCCGGCCATCCCGGAAACGCCCTCAACAAACGGGGCTTTGGCCCCGGCGAAACTGACAGCCGTACCGCTTCCGGTAGTCCTCAGGCCGTCACCCCGTTGGAATCGAACGGCGGTATTCATCGGGTTGCCGCTAATCGCCGCGACCCTTGTAATACTCTCGTGGCTATCCCGCGCGCATTCGCTGCCCAGGCCGACTCCGGCGGCGCGCGTTTCAGCGACTCCGATCGGTACGGAGTCGGAAGAGGTTCGTCTACTGGCTGGCTCGAACGCGCCACGCTTCGTCGACCGGACAGGTAATACCTGGTCGGGGGACCACTTCTTCCACGGCGGCTCGGTTTTTTCCACTCCCGGACAGGTCATTTTCGGCACACCGGATCCGGAAATATTCCGATCACGCCGGGAAGGCGACTTTAGTTATGACATCCCGTTGAAGCCGGGTGTCTACGAACTTCACTTGTATTTTGCGGAAACGCTTTTTGGCGACAACAGCACTGCCGGGGGCGCCGAGGGCAGCCGCGTTTTCCGCATCTCCATCAACGGCAAACCGGCACTGTGGGCATTCGATGTGATCGCGGACGCGGGGGGCAGCAGCACCGCCGACGAACGGGTTTTCAAGGACGTTGCGCCAGCGCCGGATGGCGTGCTCCACGTGCAGTTTGGCGGACTGGTGAACAACGTCCCGTTTCTGAACGCCTTGGAAATCGTGCCGGGGATTCCGGGGAAAATGCGCCCCGTGCGGATCGCCGCCCGTACTCATAACTATATAGATCAGCACGGCTTAGTCTGGGCGGCTGACCGTTACTACAGCCATGGCAATGTAGTCGCGCGCGCGGAACCGGTAGCGAACACTGCCGATCCGGAGATCTTCCGCGCCGAGCGCTTCGGACATTTTACTTACGCTATCCCCGCCGCTGAAGGCCGTTATACAGTTACGTTAAAATTCGCCGAGACGTGGTTTGGTCCGGGAAAACCCGGCGGGGGAGGCGCGGGAAGCCGCGTTTTCGATCTCTATTGCAACGGCAGCGCACTGCTGCGTAATTTCGATATTTTTCGCGCCGCGGGCGGATCGCAACGCGCCATAGAAAAGACGTTCCACGGCATTGTGCCCAATGCGCAAGGCAAAATCGTTCTGTCGTTCGTGCCGGTAGTTAACTACGCCTGCGTGAACGCCATTGAAATTGTGGACGAGACCAACTGACCGGCGCGCCTAAACGCCGAGAAAAGCCTCGATTTCTTGCAGTTCCGACGGGTTCAGGCGGAACTCGGCAGCGCCGATCACGCCCTCCACCTGCCGCGCCGAGCGCATGCCGACAATCGCCGCCGTGACAGCCGGATGGCGCAACGTCCAGGCTATGGCCACTTCTCCAGCCGTGCGGCCGTGCCGCCGGCCAATGGCGCGGAGCAGTTCCGCCAATTCCAGATTGCGGCTGAGCTGCGGCTCCTGAAAACTCGGCACGCGCCGCCGGAAATCGTCTTCCGGCATGGCCGCCACGCGTTCGCGCGTCATGGCGCCGCTCAACAGCCCGGATTTCATCGGCGAATAAACAATCACGCCAATCCCGTGCGCCAGGGTATACGGCAAAACCGCTTCTTCGATGCCCCTCGCCAGCATGGAATAAGGCGGCTGCAAAGAAGTAATCGGAGCGATGGCTTGGGCCCGCCGCATATGCTCCACGTTGAAGTTGGACACGCCGATCCAGCGCACCTTGCCTTCGCGCTGCAACTCCGCCATCGCCGTCCAACCTTCTTCGATATCCGCGTCGGGTTCGGGCCAATGGATCTGGTAAAGGTCGATGACATCGAGTTGGAGCCGGCGCAGACTGGCCTCCACCTCGCGGCGTATGGAATCCGCCTTCAGGCTCTTGCCGATCTCGCGCCGCTCGTTCCAGACGCGCTCGCACTTGGTAAACACGAACGGCTTCCGGGAGCGGCCCTTCAACGCCCGCGCGACTACTTCTTCGGAATGCCCCAAGCCGTAGATCGCCGCCGTATCGATCCAGTTCAAACCGCCGTCGAGAGCCGCGTGGATGGCTGCCACGGACTCGTCGTCATCCTGCGGCCCCCAGGCGAAAGCCCACCCACCTCCTCCCATGGCCCAGGCGCCGATGCCGATCGGCGTAAGATGCATGTCGCTGTTGCCGAGTTGTTTGGTTTGCATGCCAGATTTCATAATAACGGCTGGCGGCCAGGCCTTGACAAGAGGGCCCGGCGGACGCTAAGCATGGCAAATGCAACCATCGGATTCGGATGTGGCATTAATCACCGGCGGCGGGCGCGGATTGGGCCGGGTCTTCGCCCGCGCCCTTGCCGGAACCGGCATGCGCGTGGCGGTAGCGGCGCGCAGCCGGGATCAATTGGAAGAGACCGTACGGCTCGTTCGAGCCGGTGGGCATCCGGCAATCGCGGTCCAGGCGGACGTCACCGATGAGGCGGCCGTCGAGGCCATGGTTGCGGCTGTGGAAGCGCAACTCGGCCCAATCGGCCTGCTCGTCAATAACGCCGGCGCCGGGCCGCCGTTTGGACCAACCTGGGAACAGGATGCCGGGGAGTGGTGGCGAACGGTCGAAGTCAATCTGAAGGGTCCGTTGCTGTGCGCGCGCTCCGTGCTGCGCGGGATGATCCAACGCCGGCGCGGGCGCATCATCAACGTGGCCAGCGGCGCGGGCACGCGCAGTATCCCTTATATGTCCGCTTATGTGACGAGCAAAACGGCGCTCATCCGCCTCAGCGAAGTGCTGGCCGACGAGGTGCGGCCATATGGCATATCGCTTTTCGCTATTCAGCCCGGCACCGTGCGCACTGCCATGGCCGAAGAGTTGCTGCGTTCAGAGTCCGGGAAGCGATGGCTGCCCTGGTTCCAGGAAATTTTCGATCGCGGCCACGATGACCCACCCGAGGCAGCCGCGGCACTCGTGTTGTACCTCGCATCGGGCGCGGCGGATGCTCTGTCGGGCCGATTCTTCGCGGCGCCCGGATCGCCCGCCGAGATCCGCGACCACGTCGCCGAGATCGGCGCAGGGGATCTGCACCTGTTGCGCGTGCGATACCGGGATTCGCAAATCTGAGCTCGGATTGCCGCAGACCGCCTGGACCAGCTAAAACTCTGTTTTGATGGTTATAGGATACGAGACGGGATGCGGGCAAGAACACTAGCCGCCTGGGCGGCGGTATACCTGGTTTGGGGATCCACGTACCTGGCCATCAAAGTGGCGGTGGCCGTGCTGCCTCCATTATTTGCGGCGGGCGTTCGCTTCCTGATCGCGGGTATGCTGCTATACGGCTGGGCCCGGCTGCGGCATGCCGCGCCGCCGGCGCGCGAACATTGGCCGCGCCTGTGGCTGCTGGCTGCCATGATGTTCCTGGTGTGCTATAGCTGCCTTTTCTGGGCCGAGAAGACCATCCCTTCAGGAGCAGCCTCGGTGCTGGTGGCGACCCTGCCGGCCTGGGTTCTGGTGTTTGAGATGTCCATCCTGAAAACGCAGCGTGCCACGCCTTTGTTGGTCGTGTCGCTGGCGGGTGGACTCGCCGGAGTGATGCTGCTCTCCGGCGGCCTGCGCACGAGCACAGGCACCATCCCATGGCTTCCCTGCGCCGCCGTCCTGATCTGCGAGGTTTCCTGGGCGGCGGGATCCGTGCTCTCCAAGCGCATGGCTTTGCCTCCTTCGCACGGCATCAACGCCGGCGCGCAGATGATTTGTGGTGGCATCCTGCTGTTGGCGTGTTCGGCGCTGGCGAGCGAGTGCCGCGCGTTGCATCCCCCGCCTGTCTCCGGCATTCTTGCCATGCTCTATTTGATCTTCGCCGGATCGCTAGTGGCATACAGCTCGTACGTATGGCTGCTGGGACGCATGAGTCCGACTCGCCTGGCCAGCTACGCTTATGTGAATCCGGTAGTGGCGCTGGCTTTGGGCTACCTGTTGGCAGGCGAAAAGCTGAGTCCTACCGCCATGGCCGGTTGTCTGCTGGTGCTGATGAGCGTGGTCCTGATCCTCAGCCGCAAAAGCGAGCCGCGGGCAACCCCCGGAGCCGTGCCGGCGGCCGCCCGCGTTACTGAACCGTGATTGAGATTCCCGTCTGCGTTTGTACGCCGCCGACCAGGGCCACGATCGGGTAATCGCCGCTCGATAAACTGGAGGGCACCGTTACGTTGATCTGATTGAGTCCCGCCTCCACCAGACCGGCATACGGCACGGTGGCCACCACGCCGCCGATCAAGACCGTAACGTCACTCGCGAGCGGCTCCGGCGTGGTAACAAGCTGGCCCGTGGGAAGCGCCGGATTGGTCGGGCCGAATCCGGTGCCGTACAATTCGATCGTCTCGCCAGGCGCGGCAGGCTGCGTCGTCACGCCAGAGATCAGGCCGCTCGTGCCCACCAGCGTGCCATTAGTATGGATCGCGGCCACATACGCGCCATTGTCAATGGTGAAAAACGCCGGCGCCAGCGGCTGTTTGACCGCGGTAAAACTCGGTGTCCCCTGAGGAGAATTCACTTGCACGGTGACGGCCCCCATGGTCGTGTCGTCCGGCGCCAATACGTTGATCTGCGTCGGGCTGACATAGTAAACATATGCGGAAATCCCGTTGATCGTGACGGTCACACCGCCGAGAGATGTGGGCAGCGCACCATTCACAAAATCGCTCGCCTGCCAGATTTGCGTGCCGCTGGCAAGGTTTGAACCGAATATGGAAACCCAGGTGGCAGAGGCGAAACCCGGCTGAAAGCTGGCGGCATTTGTCACCGGCGATCCGACCATAATATTCAGCGAGTCGAGGCCGATGCCGGTGGCATCCTGGACGGCAATGTTGACTAAGCCAGTGATGGATGCCGGCAGGACGGCCGAAAGCGCCGTATTGCTCCAACTACCGGAAAGCGTCAACGCCGTGGCTGTGCTGGAACCTGCGGGAGTCGCTAATATTTGGCAGCCATTGCACTCCGTGGTCCCAAAATCGTTGCCGGTGAGTGTGATGGTGGCTCCCACATTGACCACCCTGCCGGGGATGCCGGCCAACGGGCCGATCGAGAAAATCGCCGCGCCGATTTTACAGCGCGCCGCGGAGAAAAAGCCCAGATCTTTGGCCGCCGATGACTCCGCCAGAGACCCGCAATTGATCGTGCCCGTCGACGTGCTGGTCGCCACATAATCGCCCGTTCCATTGACGAAGTCCGTGTAATAAACTGTGTCGGTATCGCCTCCCGGGGTAAGCGCTACCGTTCCCCACGCGGCCGAGGTTATGTCCGTAAGATAGTTGTCGGAGACGTCTTGGACCGCGAAGTAGATGCCGCCGTCGGTAGACAGGTACGGGTCATCGGCTACCGATCCGCCGATCGACTGCCAGTCCGAAGTGCTCGACAGAAAGGAGCGCACAATCTCGCCGGTCTCCTGGGTGGTGCTGGTCACGTTGGCGATTCCGGCGGCGTTGCAATTGAACGTTCCGTAGATCGTATTGGTATAGGTGGATGGATCCACGTGGCAGTAGGGGACGATCCGGGTGGGCGTGGCGTCCGGCAGGGCAAAGCCCAGCGCCGCACTCGTGAGTGAAACCAGCCCGTCGGTGGCGTTATTCAATTGCGTGGTAGCGGATGTGCTGGACAGATACGCGCCTGCGTTACCAACGACGGCCAGCGCATCGACTCCGCGGAGATCGTCACCGCGCTGATTCCAGGTTGCCAGGTTCCACAGAAACGCGCTGGCGGGCACGAGTTCAAGCGCCTGTTGGTCGGCGATTATGGTAGTGCTGTAATTGCCGGCCACGAATGAACCGAAATTCGGCGTGGCGATGAGGACCAGTTTCCGCACCAGCGTGGGGATTGGCGGCAAGAGACTTTCGTCGGGTTGCAAGCCGGCGAGATAGGCGCGTGCGATCAGTCCGCCGATGCTGAATCCCACCAGGTCGATTTGCGGGACCTGCGCTCCGGAATCGTCGGTGACCGTGGCTAAAAAGGTGGCCAGATCGGCGGCCAACGTTTCCAGGGTTTCGTCGTCCCCCTCCACGCAGTTGTCGAACAGGTACACGATGGGCACGCCGTCAGAAATCAGGTACTGCGCCAGATTCCCGAATGTATCCGACGAACTCGTGGATACCGTGCAGGTTCCCGTAAAGCCGATTTCCCACCCATTCAGCAACACCACGGGTGGCCGGTTGGAGCCGGAAGGCACGGTTTGCCTGGGCTTTACGACGATCGACAGTTCAACTGAGCGCGCTTCTCCGGTGGCGCTGACGGCGGAAAGCGTCGCCGTATATTCGCCCGGCGCGGTTCGGCATGGCGTGGCCAGCAGAATCTGGTTATGCGCATGGTTCGGGCCGGCCACCAGGCGCACGGATCCTCCGCCCGCCACGTCGATGCGCCGGCTGGCGGATTTCAATAGGAAGTCCAGCGTCTCGCCGGAAGCGGCGATGGGAACCGGTTGTCCCGCTGCAATTTCGTAACGCGTTTGCTGCAGCGCCAAAGGTTGGATCGCGGCGCACACTCCGGCGCACGGCAGCAGCGCGGCCAGGATAAAGACTCCACGCGTAAGAGTCATGCTCAAGAAGTTATGACGCATCGTCGCGGGCAAATGCGTACCTGAATTGCGCTGCCGCTTAGCTGTAAACTGTCACAGAGGGAACAACCATGCGAATTTGGGGTTTCGGGCTCTCGATGGCCGTTTGCAGTTGCCTGCTTGGGCAGCCGCCTATGGCCCTGCCCGGCTGCGAACCACGTCCGGAAGTTCGCCAGGTTCTGGAGCAGAAGCTGGCGGCCAAAACGCTCCAGGAAATGAAGTTCACGGAGCGGTTGGCTTTCCACCGCCAGGTGCTCGAAGACCTGATCGCCAGGTATCCGCGGGAAGTGGAGCCGTACCGCCGTCTGTTGGATCTTACCCGGGAAGACGACATCGATCGCCTGCCGGAGTTGGTGGACCGTTTCCGCCACCAAGCCGAGCAACATCCCGACGATCCCTTGGCGCTGTATCTGGCCGGTGCAGCGCTGATGAAGCGGGACACAGATCTTAGTATCAAGTTTCTGAAGCAGGCCCGCCGGCTGGCTCCGGACTTCCCCTGGCCGGCGGTAGACTTGGCGCATATTTACAGTCCTGGTGGGAAGCGTGTCGATAAAACCGAGGCGGCTAACGAGATCGCCGCATTTTTCACGGCCTGCCCTGCGTCCACCGACATTGAGGCGCAGACCCGCTTGGGTAGGGTGGGATCCAACGAATTGCAGGCGCAGGTAGCGGCTGCCCTGCGTGCCCGGCTGGCGGCGGAATCCGATCCCAACCGGCTGAAGGATTATGCCGTTCTGTGGAGCGTCGAATTTCGCGCACGGCCGCCTGCCGAACACGACGCTTTGCGGAAGCAGGTGGCCGCCGATCTACAAAGGCTCGAAACGCTCAATCCCCATCCGGATGCCGACTGGCTGGTGTTCGTGAAAGATGGTTACAAGCACAGCGGCTCTTCGCCCGCCACCGTCACGGCTATGGAAGACCGTGTTATCCAGGCGTTTCCGCATTCCGACGAGGCGTACCAGATCGTGGAGGCCCGTTGGGAAGCCGCCCATCCCGAACCGGGGGACCAGACCGATCGAGCGGCCTGGGTCAAATACCATGCCGCATACCGGGAGGCTCTGAAGGGCTGGATCGTCCGCTTCACCGAGTCACGCGAACTGCAGCACGCAGCCTGGTTCGATGAAATCTGCTATGACCCCGACATACCGGCGGAAGAGGGATTGCGCGCCCTGGACGATTTTCTCGCGAACGGCGCACCTTACCAGCGGCCGTCCAGCGGGATTTCGAGCCAGGCGGCCTATTTCCTAATCGAACACAAGTGGCAGCCAAAACGAGTTCTTGAATTGTTGCGGGACTCAGATCGTCTCATGGACCAATGGCACGCGCAAATGCTGGGTGACAATCTTTCGGGCGAAGCGGAAGACATCTGGACTTCAAATGAAATCAACCGGCGGCAGAACTTCGCCGGGCTGATTCTGGTGGCCGCGCGGCTGGCGGAGGAACCCGCCGCGGCGCAGCGCGTGGCGGCATTTGTGGAACGCGATCTGCCCGCTAAGAGTTGGGAGATGATCCAGGTTCATTATTGGCAGAACCGGGGCAGGCTGGCCGCACTGGAAGGCAAAAAGGCCGACGCGCTCACTTACTATCAGAAAGCACTGCATACCCGCACCAAGCCGCCGCAGCCATTTGAGGGGATCGTGCACGACGACCTGATGGACGAAGCTCGCGCGCTGTGGAGCCAATTGGGCGGCACCGAAACCGCCTGGAACCTGTGGATCAAACCCCCAATTAAAGTCGCCGAGACAGAAGAGGCCGGATGGAAGAAGCCGGCCAAAGATATGCCGGCGTTTGAACTGGCGGACCTCTCCGGCAAGACATGGCGCCTCAAAGAGATCGCAGGCCGCGCGGTTCTGATCAACGTTTGGGCGACCTGGTGCGGCCCCTGCCAAGCGGAATTGCCCCATCTGCAAAAGCTGTACGAGAAGCTGAAAGACCGGAAGGATCTACAAATCCTAACGCTCTCCATCGACGAAGATCCGGGCGCGATAGCGCCTTTCATGAAAGAACACGCCTACACGTTCCCTGTGCTGCCCGCACAGAGTTTTGTCACGGGGCTGCTCGAGATCGTAGGGGTCCCGCAAAACTGGATTCTGGATGGCAAGGGAGTCTGGCGGTGGACCGGACGGCCCGCGGTTCCGGATGCGGAGTGGGAAAGCGCGATGCTGAAGCAGATGGAAGACACAAAGTAGGCCGGCCGGGTTCACGGCTGGGCCGGATCGGTTGTCTTGCGCAGACGCTGGAATTCCTGCCGCTCATGCGCGGCATCTTCCTTGCGGCCCACTTTGGCGTAAGCTACGGCCAGGTTGAAGTGCGCTTCGGGACTGCCGGGCGCCTGTTTGATGGCCGTCTCAAGCTCATGCACCGCGCCGGGGGCATCGTCGCTATCCAGCAGAACGCGGCCCAGCGTGACGTGCGTGGCGAAGTCTTTCGGGGCCAGTTTAACGGCCCGTTCCGCATATTCCCGAGCAGTTGGCATATCGCCGCGTTTGCGGTAAACGGCCGCCAGTCCGACCAGGGCGGGTATGTGCGCCGGATCCAACTCCAGGGCCTTGCGGATCTCTGCAACGCCATGGTCGGGGTCCTGCAGCAGGAGATAGGCGCCGTAGCGAAAGTGTACGTTGGCGTCGTTGGGATAATCGTGTATTACGAGGTCGAATTTTTGTACAGCCTCCTTGGAATCCTGTTCCATCACAGCGGCCATGGCATCGCCCAGTTTGAAGACTTTGTCCCGTTCTGATTCGGGCACCTCCGGCGGCGTCCACGGTTGGCGCAGGCCGGCAATACCCGAAGCCACGATGATATCCGGGGTTTTCTTGGTGTCATGGCTTAATTCCACTAGGGTGCTGATGGCCTTCTCGAAACTGTTCAGTTTGATGAGAACCAAAGCCAGGTGCAGACGCGCCGTCCGCGCCAGTTCCGGCGGCCCTTTGGACCCCAGGCGGTCGGCCTCCAGCAGGCTCTTGAGCGCCGCTTCATAGTCGCGCGCGTGATATTCGCACAGTCCGGCCATGGTGAGCGGCGGAGGCTCGTCGCGCTTTAGGGATGCCAGGCGCTCGAAATCCGCGGAACATTCCTTGTATTTGTCCTGGTCGTATTCGATGGAGCCGGCTTCCCACAGGCCCTCGTCCCAGCCGGGCTTGAGCTTGAGCGCTTTCTTATAGAGCACCAGGGCATCGTCCATGCGCTTGGCGTCACGCGCCTCGGCGGCTTGGCGGGAAAGAGCCTCGAAGGAGGGGCGGGGCTGCGGGGACGCTGCCTGCCAGAACAGAGCTGCGGCAAAAGCAATCATGCCATTACCGATGTTAGCTTGGATTGCGGATATAATTGTGGACCGGCACTCCTTCGCATGCGATTCTCCGGCATCCTCCGTACCGCGGCTATCCTTGTTTCGCCCAGCCTGGCGCTGGCAGTGGACTTTGCCACGGAAGTGCATCCGATCCTGGCGGCGCGCTGTGCCCCCTGCCATAGCGGTGATAAACCGGCAGCGGCGCTGTCGCTTACCAGCCGCACTCCGATGCTCAGTGGCGGGGAGAGCGGTCCGGCAATTGTGCCCGGCAACAGCGCGGAAAGCCTGCTGATCCGAAAAGTCAGCGGCCAGCGCGGCGGCATCATGCCGGCCTCGGGCGAACCGCTGACCGCGGCACAAATTGCCACACTGCGCGCCTGGATCGACGAAGGCGCGGTTTGGCCTGAGACCGTGGCCGCGGCCCGCGGCTGGATCGCCTCCATCGCCCCGCGCCAGCCCGAGTTGCCGGAAGGCCAAGAACCGCATCCCGTGGATCGTTTCATCGCGTCGTACTTTACCCGTCATGCGATGGCGTTCCCGGCGCCGGCCGACGATGCACGATTCGCCCGACGGGTCTGCTTCGACCTGTGGGGGATGCCGCCGGCGCCTGCACAGCTCGAAGCCTTCCTGCTCGATAAATCCGCGGACAAACGCGCCCGCCTGATCGACTCGCTACTGGGCAATTCCAGCTTCTACGCCGAGAACTGGATCAGTTGGTGGAACGATCTGTTGCGCAACGATCTGGGCAGCAATTATGCCGGTGAGCGCAAATCCATCACCGCCTGGCTGCGCGCCGCTCTCGAACAAAACCTGTCTTACGACAAAATGGTCGCCTCGCTGGTCAATCCGGTGGAGAAGACCGATCCGGATGGATTCCTGATCGGCGTCAACTGGCGCGGCGATGTGAACGCCAGCCAGACGCCTTACATGCAGGCGGCACAAAATACCGCGCAGATCTTTCTGGGTATCAACCTGAAATGCGCCTCCTGCCACGATAGCTTCATTAACCGGTACAAGCTGCGTGAATCCTACGGCATGGCGGCGCTGTTCTCGGCCGAAAGCCGGCTGGAACTGGTGCGGTGCGACGTCAAGACCGGCACGTTCACCGGACCGCAACTGCTGTATCCCGAACTGGGCACAGTACCCGAAACTGCCACGCTCGCCGACCGGCACGCGGCCGCCGCCCGTTTCTTCACCGACCCGCGCAATGGCCGCGTGGCGCGGACGATCGTGAATCGCTATTGGCAAAAGCTTTTCGGCCGCGGGCTGGTGGAGCCGGTCGACGAGATGGACAATGAGCCGTGGAACACAGACCTGCTCGATTGGCTGGCCGGCGACTTTGCGGCACATGGCGGCGATCTGAAATACCTGCTGCGGCTGCTGATGACATCGAAAGCCTACCAGATGCCGGCGGCGGTAAGCACCGAGCAGGCCGAGAAACCGTACGTTTTTCGCGGGCCGCAGGTGCGGCGGCTCACGGCTGAACAATTCTCCGATACCGTGTCGGTCGTCACCGGAGAGTGGCGGCTGATCGGGAAGGACAAACAAGCCACTCCGGCGCGCGACTGGCAATTCAAGGCATCGCCGCTCGACCTGGCGCTGGGCCGGCCGATTCGCGACCAGGTATTCACCACCCGCGACAATCGTCCGACCACTTTCCAGGCGCTCGAACTGGCCAACGGCGCCACCCTCGAAAACACTCTGCGGCGCGGCGCGCTGCGCTTGCTCGGTCAACTGCCGGCGGCCCCGGATAGCCTATTCGATAGCGGCGAGTTGAGAGCCGGCACGGTGGATTTCGATATCGACATTTCGGGCGCGAAGAAGTTGTGGTTGCTGGAAGAAGACCAGGGCAGCTACGATCCCACGCGCACTTTGGCCGGCTGGATCCGGGTGGAGTTGAGTGGTCCGTCAGGCGGAAAGGCGTTTGCCGACATGGCTCCCGCCGCACTTGCGCGCGAGCCGTTGACGGCCGACAGGCTGCCCGCGGGCGAAGCGGTGGTGATGCCCCCCGGTGGGCGGCTGGTTCTCCCGCTTGAAGGAGCGGGCTACACTCGCATGCGCGGACGCGTGGCTCTCGACGATCGCTCGCGGACCGACGACATCGAAGGCGCGGTGCGTTTTTTCATTTTCGCCACAGAACCCGATGCGGAGCAGATGCTGCGCGTCACCGGCGCGCCGCCGGTTCCGGAGCCGGCGCCCCTGGCGAGCGTCAACGATGCCGCGCAGCGACTCTATTTGCAACTTTTTGCGCGCAAACCGAACTCGCGGGAGGCCGGCCTCGTAAGGAACTATTTTGCGGGCGGCAAACTGGCGCCCGCCGCACTGGAGGATTTGCTGTGGAGTTTATTGCTCGATCCCGAGTTTCAATACTTATATTGACGGCCTGCTCCGTAGCCTTCGCACAGGATGGCAACGCGGTCTATCAAAAACACTGTGCGCAGTGCCACGACAAAGGCGTAGGCCGCGCCCCGCAATTGCTCACATTGAGCCTGTCGACTCCGGAGCGCGCTCTGGCGGCGCTCACTACGGGCAAAATGGCCGAACAAGGCAAAGCCCTTACGCCGGAAGAGGCGCGCGCGGTGGCCATGTTCGTGACCGGAAAATCCTTCGGCGCGGATCAAGCGATGACCCAGGGGCAGTGTGCCGATCCGCCGGCGGCCTTCGAGAAACCCTTCTCCGGTCCCTACTGGAACGGTTGGGGAGTGGATCCTTCGAATCGGCGTATGCAGCCGGCCGCCATGGCTGGCTTGCGCGCGGAACAGGTGCCGCAATTGAGACTGAAGTGGGCTTTCGGGTTTCCGGGCGCCGGTAAAGCCTTCGCCCAACCGACCGTGGTGGGCGGCAGAATCTTCGCGGGCAGCGATACCGGTAAAGTGTATGCGCTGGATGCCCGCACCGGCTGCATTCTTTGGGCGTTCAAAGCCGACCGCCCGGTGCGCAGCGCCATCAGCATAGGACCAGTGGGCGCAAAGTGGGCCGCGTATTTCGGCGATCAGAGCGCGCAGGCCTATGCGGTGGATGCCGCCACCGGCGCACTGCTGTGGAAAGTGCGGGTGGAAGACCATCCCGCAGCCATGATCACGGGAGCGCCCGCGCTGTACGATGGCCGCCTCTACGTCCCGGATTCCTCTTATGAAGAAGTGACCGGCGCTTCGCCGAAATACGAATGCTGCAAGTTTCGCGGCGCGGTGTCCGCATTGGACGCAGCGACTGGCAAGTTGATCTGGAAGAGCTATACCATCGCGGACGAGCCGCAGCCGGTGCGCAAGAACAAGCAGGGCACGCAGCTCTATGGGCCTTCCGGCGCAGGCGTGTGGTCGTCGCCCACCATCGATCCAAAACGGCACGCGGTCTACGTGGTGACTGGCGATGCCTATTCCGATCCGCCCGCGCGAACCAGCGACGCGTTTCTGGCCTTCGATATGGACACTGGGAAACTCCTCTGGTCGCGCCAGTTGACCGCCGGCGATGCCTACAATCTGGGCTGTCCCACGGGTGACAATTGTCCGGAATCAAAGGGCCCCGATTTTGATTTCGGCTGCTCGCCGAACCTGGTGGATCTGCCCAACGGCAAGCGCGCGCTGATCGCCGGACAGAAATCGGGCATGGTCCACGCGCTCGATCCCGATCAGCAAGGCGAACTCCTGTGGCAAACGCGGGTCGGCAAAGGCGGACCCCTTGGCGGCGTGCAGTGGGGCAATGCGTCCGACGGCCAGAATGTCTATGCAGCGGTCTCCGACCACTTTGCGACACCCGATAAGCCCAAGGCCGGCGGCGGCATGTTCGCATTGAAGCTGGCCACGGGTGAGCGTGTATGGTCCACACCACCACCGGGCTGCGGCGACAAGTTGAATTGTAGTGCCGCGCAGTCGGCCGCCGTGACCGTGATTCCAGGCGTGGTCTTCTCAGGTTCGCTGGACGGACATCTGCGCGCCTACGCCACCGGCAATGGCAGCATTATATGGGACGTGGATACCGCCATCGAGTACCAGTCGGTGAATAACGTAAAAGCTAAGGGTGGCTCACTCGACGGTCCCGGGCCCGTAGTGGTGGGCGGAATCCTATACGTGAATTCCGGCTACGGCATGTTCGGCGAGATGCCCGGCAATGTGCTGCTGGCATTTTCCGTGGATGGGAAATGAAGCACGGTAGCCAGAGATAGTATGATGGGCTCCATGCACCGCGACGAGGAGAAAATCGCGCACGCTCTCACAGCAGGGCTTTCCCGCCGCCACTTTCTCCGTGCGTCCGGCGGCGCGGCGCTAGCCGCATTGGCCGGCTCCGAACCGCGCCTGGTGGCCGGCAGCAGCAAGATTCCCGCGCGCGCCGACAGTCTGATCCTGCTTTGGATGGCCGGGGGCATGGCGCAAACCGAGACCTTCGACCCGAAGCTGTATACACCGTTCGAACCGGGCCTGGAATCGAAGCGCGTGCTCAGCACTTTCCCGGCTATCGATACTGCCGTGGACAACATCAAGATTTCCGCGGGGTTGGAGCGCGTCGCCAAAGTGATGGACCGCGGCACTCTGATCCGCTCCCACCGCGTCGGCGACCTGGGCTTCATTCTGCATGCCCGCCATCAGTTTCACTGGCACACCGGCTATCCGCCGCCGCAATCGGTGGCTGCGCCGCACATGGGCGCGGTGATTTCCCGCACGCTCGGCCCGCGCAATCCGGAGATGCCGGCTTTCGTCGATATCGGCCAGAACCTGGAAATCGGCGGCGAGAGCGATGCGGTGAAGGCGTTCCACACGGCCGGATTCTTGGGCAGTGAGCACGCGCCGTTCCTCATTGCCGATCCGCGGGATGCGGTAGCGCGCGTGCGCCCGTCCGAGCATATTGGAAACGCGCGCTTCACCAGCCGCTACGAGCAATACAAGAAGCTGGCGGCGTTGAGTCCCGTGGGCCAATACGGCAGCGATTTCCAGCGCCAGAGCCTGTTGCGCTCTGTCGATAACGCGCATCGCCTGCTGAATTCGCCGGCGGCCAAAGCTTTCGACCTGAGCCTGGAGCCGAAGGCCATCTACGATATCTACAACACGGGCCGCTTCGGGCTGGGCTGCCTGCTGGCGCGGCGGCTGGTCGAATCCGGCGCGCGCTTTATCGAAGTCACGACGGAGTACATCCCGTTCCGCTATTGGGACACCCACGAGAACGGTCACAAACGCGCCGCCGGGATGAAGGATTCCATCGACGCGCCGGTCGCGCAGTTGATCCTCGATCTGGAAGCGCGCGGCTTGCTCGACCGCACGCTGGTGGTGCTGGCCAGCGAATTCGGGCGCGATATGATTACGGAAGGCAAGCCCGGCGCGCAGGTGAAGCAACAGGTGAACCAGCCGGATGTCATGACGGAGCCGAAACACTACGGGATGCATCGCCATTTCACCGAAGCCGGATCGGTGCTGATGTTCGGGGGCGGGGCGCCCAAGGGCAAGCTGTACGGGCGCACAGCGGACGAACGGCCATGCAGCATCGTGGAGAATCCGGTGACCATCGACGATCTGCACGCCACGATTTACACGGCGCTGGGCATCGCCCCGGACACGGCATACGAGGTGGAGAAGCGCCCCTTCTACGTCACTAAGGATGGCAAGGGGAAGGCCATCGCCCCGCTTCTCGCGTGAGTATCCGGGAGCAGGCCCGGGTGCAGCAGGCTTGCCAGGATATAGAGAGACTCCACCAACCGGGGCCCCGGACGATTGAAGTACTGATTGCCATCCGCCACCCACACCTGTCCGTTGCGCACGGCCTGTAGGCCGCTCCAGCCGGCGCGGCCTGTCAGCCAGTACATCTCGCGTGCGGCGCGCTCCAAATCAAAGCCACAGGGCATCACCAGGATCGCATCCGGATCGGCGGCGGTCAGATCCTCCCAAGTGCGCCAGACCAGGTATTCCGCGCCGGCCATTTCGACAAGTTCCGGCATCCAATTGGCAGCCGCCATGGGCGGCTCGATCCACTCGATGCATGCCAGGCGCGGGCGCCGCACATCGCCTCGCGCGGCATCGGAGACAGCCCGCATGCGCGTCTGCAGGTCCGCGACGAGTTGCTCGCCGCGCGCCTCGATATCGAGCGACCGCGCCACCCGCCGGATATCGTCCCAAATGTCGGCCAGCGAACTGGGGTTCAGCGAAACCACCACTGGCCGGCTCTCCAGACGCGGCGCAATCGACCGCTCCACATCGCGCAGGCTGACCGCGCAGACGTCGCAGTGGATCTGCGTCAGGATGTGGGTCGGCTGCAAGCGCTCCAGCACGTCGTCGAATACCTGATAAACGGAGAGCGATTCCCGCATCGTCTCACGCACCAGCCGATCGATCTCCCGGCTATCGCCATCTACCGCGAAGCGCGGCGCGGTGCAGACCGGCAGCGTGCGTACCCCATCCGGATAGTCGCATTCGTGCGACCGGCCCACCAGCCATGGCAGCGCGCCCAGTGCGTCGACGATTTCCGTCGCGCTGGAGATCATGGATACGATTCGCGGCGTCATGGCGCCGCCAGCAAGTCGGCGAATACGAATCCGTCCGCATCGCGAAGCTCGCCTCCGACTACCGGAATGGGCCGGCGGAACATCGGGCCGGCGTAAGCGAACGTGTGGAACTCGCCATTCTCGCCGCAGGGATCCGTTCCCGGGGGCAGATTCGCCAGCAGCGCCTCGTCAAACTCACGCCCGGCAAAGCTCGCATCCAGCGCTTTCTTATCCACGCAGGTGATGCGCGCGCGTAACCCGCCGCCGATCATTTGGCGCGCCAGTTCGCCGGTGGGAATATCCCAAAGTGGAAACAGAGGCTCCAGGCCACTCGCGGCGAGTGCGCGCTCGCGATAGGCCCGCACATCGCGCAGGAACAAATCGCCGAATGCGATGGCTTCGAAGCCCTCCGCCACGGCCCAACGGCACGCCTCGCCCATCAAGGCTTCATACTGCTCGTTGGAACACGGCCAAGGCAATTCGATGGCGCGCAGCGGCAGACCAACCGCGGCCGCCTGCGCCGCAGCCAGTTCCCGCCGCACGGCGTGCATCGCCACGCGATCGGCGGTTTGGTTGAAAGTGGTCAACAGAGCCGCGACTTCGACGCCCTGGCTGCGCATCACATGCAAAGCCCAGGCGCTATCCTTGCCGCTCGACCAGGAAAGAAGCGTGCGTCTCACGCCACCGCGGGGACGCGCTCGGCCGTACGCAGACTGCGGCTCAGCCACGCGTGCAGACCGAATAGAGCGCCGGCAAAGAGCAAGTCGCCGGCCAGCATCCGCCCGAAGAACGGAATGGCCGCCACGTAGCATCGCGCCAATCCGGCCAGCGTATGCGGATACCAGTTGCCGAGCCATGTTCCGAAGTCGGCAATCAGGAAGAATTGCGCGCTGCAAGCCAGGCATGCCGCGCCAATCCGCAACGGATTTTCGGTAGATTGCAGCCAACGCCGCCCGATCCATACGTTAATCATGAAACTCAGGTAGATGAACGGGGTCGCGATGGAATATCCACCCAGCAAGGGGTCTGTAACCGCCATCAGCACCAAGGGCAGCGCAAAAGCCTGCCAGCCGCGCAGCCGCCCGCCCGCGTACAGGCTTGTGCCTCCCACGGGAGTGAAGTTCGGCGCATGCGGCGCCAAGCGGGCGAGCGCGCCCACTACGGTCAGCGTCAATGCCAACGGCCGCACGTTCTTTCCTTGTTCCATGTGCTCTCCTTAAAAGCCTATTCAGATAGTGTAACGCCGCTGGCCGCCCGATTGGGTTCCCACAATGTCTCGGGTACGCCAGTCTGATGGCTGGCCCACCGGCTCCAAACAAAAAATGCGTCACCTAACCGGTTCAGATACTGAACTGCTTCGGGCGGGACCGCCTCCTCCCGGGCGAGCGCCACCAGGACTCGCTCCGCCCGCCGGCAGACCGTCCGGCAGACGTGCAACTCGGCGTTCAAGCGCGAGCCGCCGGGCAATACGAACGAACGCAGCGCGGGCAGGTCCGCGTTCATCTGATCCATCTCGGCTTCCAAACGCGCGATCTCGGCTTCCGTCACGCGCGCTTGCCGCGGATGCACATCTTCCGGCAGCGTGGCTAGGATCGATCCCAAATTGAAGAGCTCGTGCTGCACGCGGCGCAAGATTGGGGCCAGCCCGCCGGTCAACGGACTCGCGCTTGCCGTGTCGCGCGCCAGTCCTATAAAGGCATTCAACTCATCCACGGTGCCATACGCCTCGATGCGCAGCGAATCCTTGGGCACCCGCTGTCCGCCCGCCAGGGCAGTCTCACCCGCATCGCCCATCCGCGTGTACACGCGGTTGATGGCCAGGCGCGGCTGGTCGAATTTATTCTCCATGGATCGAGAATACATCGCGTAGCTCCGGTGCTGCTATCATAAGAAAAGATCCGGGGATGCTATGACCCTCGAAGAACGTTTTGAAAAACTGATTGAGCGGCACGAAGCTTTGACTCAAACCGTGGAGATCATGGCGGCTACGCAGCGCGAAAGCGACCAGCGCATGGCTCAAATGATGGAGGCCATCAACCGCCTCACCAATATCGTGGCCGCCCACGAAGACCGCCTCGATTTGTCTCCCGACGCCTAACCTCATTTATTTCCCTTCGCCAAGGTCCACTTCAATCCTGTAACGAAGTTCAACCTGGGCGCCGGAAATCCTAAAACCTCCTCGTAGGACTGATTCAGCGCATTGCGCAGGTTTCCGTATGCTGTTAGGCCGGCGGCCAGCCGAATATTCAGGTTGATCCCGATATCCACAAACCCTTTATCCGGGTACAGCCCCGCCGAAGCTCCGTACGTGGGATCTACGTCCAAGTCCGAGCCGCGTAGATAACCGGTCAGATTTGCCGTTACCCTCCCCCGGGAGAACGTGCCTACGAACGAACCCGAATTAGCCGGGCGCCGGATCAGTTCCTGGCCCACCGAAAACGGGATCGGCGCCAGTCCCGTGGAACCGTTCAAGGAAAGCACCGCGGAATCCAGATAGGTGTATGACGCCGCCAGCGACATCCACCGCGCCGGACGGAAACGGCCGGTCAGTTCCGTGCCCTGCGCCCGGGCGTTCGACAGGTTGTCGGTCTGATACGCGCTCAGCACCGCCAGGTTGCCGCCCAGCGAAACGATCAGATCGTAGAAGCGGTTGTAGAAATATGTCGCATCCAGTGACAGCCGGTCGCGCCACAGCCGCTGCTCCACGCCGACATCGAAGCTGGTTGTGCGCTCCGGCTTCAACGCCGGATTGTTCGTAAACGCCAACTCCAGACCAGATGGCGGGCGGATTCCCGTGCCGAACGATGTGTGCAGCCGCGTGCCCGCGTGCAGGATATACGTAGCGCCCAGCTTCGGATTGACCTTGGTTACGGTGTTCGCAGGAAACGCGGGCCGTCCGTCGATGAGATTCTCCGCAATCGCGGGCGTGCCGATG
The DNA here is from genome assembly GCA_049511415.1 of Bryobacteraceae bacterium. GTDB lineage: Bacteria > Acidobacteriota > Terriglobia > Bryobacterales > Bryobacteraceae > Bog-159. The sequence goes on from JBEKYC010000025.1 coordinate 46,325, forward strand.
ATTTCGCCCCGCACACCCGCATTCAGAAACAAGCGGCTGCCCACCTGAAAGCGGTTCTCCCAGTAGATTCCGGCATCGTCGCGCTTAATCGTAAATGGGTTGTTGTCATCGCCACTTATATAAGTGTTTTTAACTTCTTCCCGTGTCAAGCTGACACCGATGGCGGCGGTGTACCATGGCGTGACGCTGATGATGCTACGTGTCTCAAACTGACCCCGCAGGTCCTTCTCGAAGCTGAATCCGTAGGGACTGGTGTAGCCGCTATTTTCCAGGAAGAAACTACCGAATGTCTCTTGCCGGAATCGCGGCGAGATATCGATCTGATGATGCAGATAGTAATCCGAAAAATCGTTCTTATCCCGGCTGATCGGGTCCAATCCGGGGAAATCGTTGCCCGGGTCGGAGCCGTAAGCCCCCGGATCGCCCACATCGTTGGCGTTGTAATCGCCGCCAAACGTCAGGCTCTGCCGGCCGAACGAACGCGTAACTCGCAAGCCCACATTGTCGTTGCGGTAATCGCTATTGGGCACCGGGCCGCTGTCCCCAAATTGGGATACAAAGGCAGTCACGCCAAACCCCGCCAACATGCCCGCCGCATCTATAGCGAAGCGATGTTCCTGGTAAGTGCCGCCCTCGGCCAGCACATCCAGATAAGGCGACGCCTCCGCCGAGCGCGTGACAAAATTCACCACGCCGCTGTTGGCATATGCGCCGTAAACAGCGGATTGCGGCCCTTCGATCACCTCCACGCGCTCCAGCATGTCAGTAGGAATGTGCGCGAAGTCGAAGGCGCCGCCAACCGAGTTAACGGGTACGCCGTCGATCTGCACCAGGTTGAAATTGTAATCGCCGCCGCGGATGAACATGCTGGCGGCGCCGCCCGGGCTGCCGGTCTGACCTATGGTGATGCCAGGCAGATAGCGCAAGAGATCCACGGCCAAGCCTTCGTTGCGTTCGGCTATCTCCTCGCGCGGCACGATGCTGATGCTGCTGCCCTGCTCGCTCAGGGGCACATCGATCGCCGATCCCGCCACGCGCACCGAATCCACCTGGGGCGCGATGTTGAGCTGAATGGTCAGCTTGTCACCAGGCGGGACGGTCTTCGTTTCGAAGCCGGGCGCAGTTACCGTAACATGCATGCCGCCAGATTCGGCAATTCTTAGCGTGAAAGCGCCGGTCTGATCGGTTGTGGTTTGGGCGGCAACGCCCAGCCTGTTAACGGCGGAAACCTGCGCCCCGGCAATAGCCGCGCCCGATGGATCCAGCACGCTTCCGTGGATGGTAAACGACGCTGCGGCGGCCGCGGGCAATAGCCCCAGCCATAAGACAAGAAATCGCATTGTAGGCTCCTCCCTCGAGAGCCGCAATCCGGACTCCTGCCATGGCCGGTCTCCTGACTTGCGCTTCCACGGGCCGGTCAGCCTTCCCATCCCTGGGGACAGTGGCTTAAGCTTCGACCGGTCCTCCACGCTTACAGTGGCGGGGCCGTGCTGGATTCACACCAGCTTCCCATACAACGCCAGGCAAGCTTCTGAACGATCCCAGATTAACCGCTGTAGTTCTAAAATGCAAGAGGAAGCTGCGCACCTGCAGCTTTCGCAGTGCTACGATGCCAGAAAACCATGAATTACTTTCTCGCCAAAACGGATCCTGAAACCTACTCTGTCGACGATCTGGCACGCGATGGCAAAACCGTCTGGGACGGCGTGCGCAATCCCCAAGCGTTGCGCGCCATCCGGGAAATGCGCCCCGGAGACAAGGTCTTCGTTTATCACAGCATGGGCGTCGCCTGCGTTGTCGGTTTGGCCAAAGTCGCTTCGGCCCCGCGGCCCGATCCCAAGGACAGCAAGCTCACGGTGGTGGACTTCGAATTCCTGACCCGCCTCGATCCACCCACCACACTGCGCGAAATCAAGGAAGGACACCTGTTCGACGACTGGTCCCTGGTTCGCCAAAGCCGGCTGTCGACCATGGCCGCTCCGACGGCATTTGCCGAATGGATGCGGAAGCGGTATCCGAAATCGAAAATCTGAAACCCAGCCGGCGCGCTTGCGTGTCCTCATTTTCCGAAATTTCACGCTATTTAAGATGGCTGCATGATTCGAGGCTATCTCAAATGATCAGGTCATCTACGAAACTCCTACTGGGTTTGGCCTGGTGCTGGCTTGCCTGGCCCCAGGCCCCTATCGGAAAGCCGGGATCTCCCGCCGTTCAGCAAGGCGCTGCAACCGCGGGCGCCCAACCTGCGCCGGATTGGAGACCTTCTTTGGCGCGGATTCGGTCCGTTGCGCAAACTGCCTGTGAACAACGAAACGACTCGGGTTGCGCGACACTTAGTTTCACCGAAAAGGTATCCGACGGCCTGGCGGGCCGGTGGGATAACCATCCTGGCTGGCAAAAAACAGCGCTTCCCAAGGAATACGCGCAGAACCTGGACGTCCTGGCGACACAACTGGAGAGCATTGCTCGCCAAGCGGACCCGTCTGATGCCAAGGATGGCCGGCTTGGAGAGGCGCTCTCCTTCGTCAGCAACGATCTCCAGGCCAAGTATGCGGATTGCCTGAAATTCGGGATGGGCCGGAACATACCGGTAACCCTGCGGACTATTGGGCCAAACCATGCGCCGGATCCGGGTTGGGAGGTCTTTTACACCTGCGCTTTCGAAGGCTTTATGGGCACCGAAATGCGCGTGCCCGATCTAACTGAAACTACGATATCTTTGCCGCCCGCGGCGTTATGCACATTTCGTGCACGCAAAGCCGGCCGGGACGTCCAGGTTGGGCAGACGGGCATATTTGGCCAGCCAACGCAAGTAGTCGCGATACCTGTCCCATGACCGACACTGCCGAAGAACAAATCGCAACTCAAGCCGGATCGTCAGAGGGAGGCAGAATCGGCGCCTTTGCCACGTATTTCAAGGGCTATATGGGGGCTTCGGCAATTGTGGTTGCCGCCCTTCCAATTCCGGTGGAAGAGTTCCGGCTGATCCCCGCCTACGCCTCACAACGCGGACTGCTCGCCGTCTACACTTCGCTGTTTGCCTTTCTGCTGCTGGCGTTTCTATTCTATTCGCGTCATCGGATCGCCGGTAGCATGTTCTCACTCGGAGAACCTGGAGTATACCGGACCAAGCCGCTCGCGGCATGGCTGCCATTGGCGCTCGTCTTCTGCTCCATGGCAATGGTTTTCTGCTACCAGTCGGAACTAAGCGCTTCGGTGAGGGATCGCCGCGCAGTCACAGGGCTGGTCGGTATCGCTAAAGCCACCGACGACATCTTAGGCGGAACGTCTGCGCTGGATGTCCCACGCGCCGCCGTCTTGATCGTGTTCTATCTCGGAATCTTCCTATTTGCCGACGGAGCGTTCATCCTCATGGCGCTCCGTGAATACTTGCAAGATCTGCTCAATATTCCCGAGCACGGACTGATGCGCTATCCAAGTGGAATTGGAGGGAAAGAAACCAGGCCGGCGACCGGGGCTTGAATCCGTCGAGCGTGGCTGGGCCCAATCCAATCCCACGCGTACCGCTCCCATGCCTACACTTCCGCATAGTGCTTCTCCCGATTTCTGAATCCGGACCCCTCCAATTCCTTGTAAGTCACAGAAAAATTTAATAATATGAGAGAGATAGCTGGCATCAAACGTGCTACTAGTGCCACTCCTGGGGTGAGGTGTGTCCGGTAGCCCTAGCGGCGGCGTGCATGTTTCAGGAACTCAAATTTCAACTCTCCACCGCAATCCTGACCATTATCACTATCGCCGCAGCTGCGTCCGCAGTTATCAACTTTCAGCAACAACATCGCTTCCGGCTCGCCGACGACGGAGCCGTTTGGGTGGATCGCGGCCATCGTGTGGAAGCCCTATACGTCGATCCCGACGGCCCCGCCGCCCATGCCGGGCTTAAAACCGGCGACACTCTGCTCAAGATCAACGGGGCCACTACCGGAAAAGCCATCGATGTGCCCCAGATCCTTGCCTCCGTGGGCGCTTGGAATAAGGCGGAATACACCGCCCGGCGCCAGGACGTTGATTTCAAGGCCGCTGTCTATGTGCGCGAGGAGCCTCTCGACCCCGCGGTCGATTACCAATATCTGGTCGGCGCCGCCTACCTGCTCATCGGCTTATTCGTCTACTTCCGCCGCGGGAGCGCCCATAAGGCCCGTCATTTCTATATCTTATGTCTGGTGTCGTTCATCCTGGGATGTTTCCATTACACCGGCAAGCTGAACGGCTTCGACAAAGCCATCTATTTCTGCAACGTGGCCGCCGGTTTGCTGGCACCGACCGTCTTTCTGCATTTCTGTCTCACCTTCCCCGAAGCGCGCTGGTTCCGTTCGCGCAAACGCATTGTATTGCTGTATCTGCCGCCGGCCGCGTTATTGGCCCTCTGGATAGGGGTCACTTCCGGTACGCTTCGCGTCGGTATTTCGCTGGTTGAGCTGCGCTGGATGCTCGACCGCATGTGGCAATCTCTGCTGATCGTGCCCTATCTGCTGGGCGGCCTGGTGCTGAGCCTGGAATACCGTAAAGCCGAAGATCCCATTGTGCGGCAGCAGCTCAAGTGGCTCCGCAACGGCACGTTTTGCGGCGTTCTACCGTTCGCCTGCCTCTACGTCGCCCCGTACGCATTAGGCATGCTGCCCAATCAATACATGCGGATTTCCGTGCTTTCGCTGGTGCTGATTCCGCTCACGTTAGCCTATGCCATCGTGCGCTACCGGCTGATGGACGTCGATATTATCTTTCGCCGCGGGTACGCGTACACCTTGGCCACCCTTTGCGTATTGGCGGCATTTTATAGCATTGTGTTCTCCCTGGGCAGCCTTGTCCAGAAGAACTTCAAGGATGTCGGCAATACCGGCCTGATCACCGTCATGCTGGCGGCCGCCTTCCTGTTCCAGCCGATCCGCAACTGGATTCAGGAGCGCCTGGACAAGCACTTCTATCGCGACCGCTACGATTACCGCCGCACGCTGGTCGAATTTGCACGCGAACTGAGTTCCGAAACCGACCTGGACGCCATGCTGTCGTCGGTTTGCGAGCGCCTGCTGCATACCCTCTCCATCCGGCACATGGCCGTGTTTCTGGCCGAAGACCGGCCCGATGGCAGCCAGTCCTTCCGCCTGAAGACATCCATGGGAGCGCGCCGCCGCCCGTCCGAGATCGCCCTCGATCAGCTCGATCTGAGTTTCCTCAACTGGGATCTGCCGCAGCCCTACATCTTCTTCGAGCGCACCCGCCATCAGCTCGATGCCGTCTCCCGCAGTTGGCCGCCGAGCGTGCGCGCCGCCATCGCCGATCTGGATCTTACATATTATTTGCCGTGCCGGGTCCGCGGCCGCATCATCGCCTATCTCGGCGTCAGCCGCACGGAATATGGCGACTTCCTCTCCACGGTGGACGTCGAACTGCTCGCCACCATCGGCGGTTATGTCGGCATCGCCATTGAGAACGCTACACTCTACCGCTCCCTGCAGCGCAAAATGGAAGAGTACGAGCGGCTGAAGGAATTCAGCGAGAACATCGTCGAATCCATCAACGTCGGCATCCTGGCGGCCGATTTGGATGATCGGGTGGAAAGCTGGAACACGCAGATCGAAAAGCTCACCGGCATCCCGCGCCAGTCGGCCATCGGCCGCAAACTCGGCGAGTTGTTCCCCGCGGGCTTGGCCGATCAGTTCGAGCGTGTGCGCGGCGAAACCGGAATTCACCACATCTACAAGTTCGTGATGTCGCCCACGGCGCTGTCCGCGTTGCCCAGCCATGAACCCGTGCCCATCAACGGCAATGGCAACGGCTCCCGCAGTCTGGCCGGCGCCACTTTGAATGTCGCGATCGCCCCGCTGGTCTCGAAGGATTTCGAGCAGATCGGCCGCCTGATCATCTTCGACGACGTTACCGATCGCGCCGAACTCGAGCAGCGCCTGGTGCAGGCCGACAAGCTCTCCAGCATCGGACTCCTGGCGGCCGGCGTGGCGCATGAAGTCAACACGCCTCTGGCAGTCATTTCCACGTATGCGCAGATGCTGGCCAAGCAGGTTGCCAACGACGATCAAAAATCCATCCTGCTCGATAAGATTGCCAAACAGACCTTCCGCGCCAGCGAGATTGTCAATTCGCTCTTGAATTTCTCGCGCACCTCCACCACCTCCTTCGGCGACGTGGACCTGAACAAGGTCGTCCGCGAAACCATGTCGCTGTTGGAACATCAGATCCAGAAGGTTGGGGTGCAAGTGAAGCTCGACCTGGCTGCCAGCTTGCCGCCGATACATGGAAACGCCGGGAAACTGCAGCAGGTGTTCCTCAACCTATTTCTGAATGCCCGCGACGCCATGGAAGGGGGCGGCGTGCTTTCGGTCCGGGCCTGGGCTGAAGAATCCGGCGCGCGCGTGGAGGTAGCCGATACAGGCCACGGCATTTCGCCCGACTATATTCAGCGGATTTACGATCCGTTTTTCACTACCAAGGGCAGCCGGAAAGGCACCGGCATGGGCTTGGCTGTGACTTACGGGATCATCCAGGAGCACCAGGGATCCATCGAAGTTTCCAGCCGCCCCGGCGGCACGCGCTTCCAGATTCGTTTGCCCTGGTCGAGAGCCATCAGCCGCGCAGCGGTGGCTGCCGCCGAGCCCGTAAATGCCGCTTGAAATGACTGCTCCGCAAATCTCCTCCAATACCGGCAAAGGCCACATCCTGGTTGTAGATGATGAACTGGATATCCGCGAAGGTCTGGAAACGCTACTGAGCCTGGAGGGCTACGGCGTGGAAATGGCCGCCAACGGCGGCGAAGGCCTGCGCAAGATCGGCGCGCGCGCCTACGATCTGGTCCTGCTCGACCTGATGATGCCGGACCGTTCCGGCATGGACGTGCTGCGCGAAGTCCGCGAGCGCGACCGCGAGACGCCCATCTTCATGATCACCGCCTACGGTTCGGTGGAAGCCGCCGTGGAAGCCCTGAAGTTGGGCGCCAACGATTATTTCTCCAAGCCCTGGGACAACGAGAAGCTGCTCATCGAGATCGACCGCATGATCTCCAAGCGGCGCCTCGAATCCGAAAACACACACCTCAAGCGCGCCCTCAAGCAGCGCTACAGCTTCCCCAACATCATTGGCAAAAGCGACCGCATGCTGCGCCTGCTCGACTTGGTCGGCCAGGTATCGAGCAGCCGTTCCACCATCTTGATCACCGGCGAGACCGGCACCGGCAAGGAACTGATCGCCAAGGCCATCCATGCCAATTCGCCGCGCGCGGACCGCCTGTTCGTGCCGGTGAACAGCGGCTCGCTGCCCGCCGACCTGCTGGAATCCACGCTGTTCGGCCACGTCAAAGGCGCGTTCACCAGCGCCATCCAGACCAAGAAGGGCTACTTCGAAGTCGCCGACCGCGGCACCATCTTCTTCGACGAAATCGGCACCATCGCGCCCGACATGCAGGCCAAGCTCCTGCGCGTCATGCAGGAGAAGGAATTCATCCCGTTGGGCGCGACCGAGCCGGTGCGCGTGGATGTGCGCATCCTGGCCGCCACCAACGACGATTTGAAAAAGCGCGTCGACGAGGGCACCTTCCGCGAGGATTTATATTACCGGCTCAACGTGATCAATGTCGTGCTGCCGCCGCTGCGCGAGCGCAAGGAAGATATCCCGCCGCTAGTCAGCCACTTCTTCACCAAGTATTGCCGCGAGAACGAAAAGTTCCTCGACCCGCAGGGCAACTCGATTCTGTGCTTCCAGCCCGAAGTGATACAGATCCTGATGGAGCATAACTGGCCCGGCAATGTGCGCGAGCTGGAAAACGCCGTGGAGCGCGCCGTGGTGCTGGCCACGGATCCCTCGGTGCCCCTCGAAGTCCTGCCCGACCACCTGCTGCAATCGAGCGGAATTCGCCTACGCCGCGGCGAAGGCGGCGCGCTACCCATCGACGCCTCGCTGTTTGAAATCGTGGCAGACTTCGAGCGCCGCATAATTATGGAGCGCCTGGAGCAGAACAACGGCAGCCAGACTGAGGCTGCCGCCGGTCTGCATGTCCCGCTTTCCACTCTGAACCAGAAGATTAAACGGCTGGATATCAAGATTCCGAAAAAATCGGAAGGCGGTTTTTAGCCCGCGCGGGACTTCAGTCCCGTACCTGCGCGAGGCGTTGCCCCGCCCGGCGCAGTTGGCCGCGCCCTGCGACCAGCCGAGTGCGCGGCATGCATCGCCGCGCGCAGCGTGTCGTTGATACGCCTCTGGTAACCCGCCCCTGGCTCCTGTAGAACGCCAAACGTCCTTATTCAGACCGATCGAGACGATTTCCTTGACGGGCTCGTAGAACTTGCCTTGCACAGCGCGAGCCATCCGTCGGTCAATTCGGGGATGCCGGAGAAGTCGATATCCTCATCCTTGATTACCGCGATCTGTCTCAGGTTCTCCTTCTGTCGGCGCGTAAGTGTCGCCCGGCTTCGGTTCATAACTGACGATGGCCCTGATAGTAACGATTCCTTTCCGCCCGCTTACACCTTCACGGCAGGCCCGTGAGAAATGCGGGTTAGGACTCCGGGTATGGATAGGGATACCGTCCGTAGCGCTTGTACAAAAACCAGTCTTCCGCGCAGTTGATCAGCACCCCCGTAAGCTTGCCCGTGGCATTGACTTTCCGCAACGCCGCCAGACATAAATTACGATCCGAATGGTCCGGCCGGACCACGAAAATCACCCCGTCGGCGAACGCCTGAACCAGATCGTAATCGGTGACGGCTGCGATGGGTGGTGTATCGATCAGAACGAAATCGAAGCTGTTCCTGGCTAGCTCGCACATCCTCTGCCAGCGGCCCGAATCGAGCAGTTCCGCCGGATTCCGCCGCGCTGTGCCCGCCGGCAGCACGTACAGGTTAGGGAATTGTTCGGTGCGCAGGATGGCCTGTTCCAGTTTACAGTTGCCTTCGAGCACATCCACCAAACCCGGCTCGTGCGGCAGTCCGAGCGTGCGCGCCAGGCTGGGGTTCCGCAGGTCGGCATCGATCAGCAGCACCGTGGTGCCGCCCTTCATGGCCAGCACGGCTCCGGTGTTAACGGCCGATAGCGTCTTGCCATCGCCGGGCCCGCAACTGGAGACCACCAGAGTGCGCGGAGCATCCGGGTGTTGCAGAAGATTGGTGCGCACGGCGCGATACTGTTCGCCCGCCCTGGGGCTGGCGCCATCATAGGGGAGCAGCGGCGACGATTCGCCAAGTTGGATCGGCGCTACCCGTATGCTCGCGGGTACGGCTGCCGGCTTCGGGAGCGGCGCCGGATCCGGAATCAGCCCGGTCTTTTTGTCGAGGGCTTGGAAAATCATGCTCATCTGCGCCTCCCGCCCGCCGTAACTGGTGCTATTCGCCAGGGCCGCGGCTGCGAATCCGGCCAGCCGGCCGCCCGCCGCAATGGAATGGCTGGCGCATCCGCTGCCTGCTCCGGCAGATGCAGAATCTCCGGAACGGGCCCCGCTGCCGGATCGGTTGGCCCATCCGTCAATTCCAAAACGCCCAGGGCCTCCCGCACAGTCTCCGGGCCCACGCAGGCGCTTTCGGATGTGTACGCGCGCAACAGCGAGATATCGCAAATGGCGTTGGTTACGCGGGGAATGCCATGAGACGACTGCGCCACCAGGTGGACCGCCTCCGGCTGGAACGGAAAGTTCCCGTTTCCGCCGCCCTGATGCCAGCGATGGCGCATGTATTGCTCCACCTCGCCCGGTTGCAGCGGGACTATGTCCAACCGCACCGATACCCGCTGTCGCAGTTGGCGTAATTCGTCCCGCCGCATCAGATCGCGCAACTCGTTTTGTCCGGCCAGCACCACTTGCAGCAGCTTTCGTTCTGCCGTTTCGAAGTTCATGAGCAGGCGCAACTCTTCCAGCAATTCCGCGGAAAGCTTGTGCGCTTCATCCACCAGCAGCACGGGCGTGCGGCGCTCCTCGTCGCAGCACATCAGGAACTCCCAGAATTCGAGCAGTAGTTTCGCTTTGCTTTGTCCCGCGACGGGCAGTCCGAATCCGATCAGAATCAGTTCAAAGAAATCCGCCGGCGGCACATTGGTGCTAAAGATCGAACAAAACTGCGCCTTGTCTTCCGGCACGGACTGGATCAGCTTGCGCAGTAGCGTGGTTTTTCCGGTCCCGACCTCTCCCGTTAGCACGGCCGTCCCGCGCCGACCCAGGACCGTAAACATCAAGCCCGCCAGTGCCTCGCGATGGGTCGGCGACAGGAACAGAAACTCCGGGTCGGGCGTCATCGAGAATGGCGCTTTTCTAAGATGAAAGAACTCTTCGTACATAAAGCAATCAGCCACGCGTCATGGATGGTTCATTTGAATCGCTTGAATTCGCCCCAGAATGGCGACATCCGGCGGCAGTTCCCATTCCCCCAACAGCACGTTGCGCTTCATCTCACGCGCCATGCCCGCCGCGATGGCAATCAGCAGGGCGGCGCCGCAACATCCGCCGAACCAGGCGCCGCGATCCGGCGCGAACGGCTTCACCGGCGGCTGCGCCGGGTCGATCATGGTGAAGCGCTCGCCTTGCTGCCGGCGCTCCAGGTCGGTGGCCATGTCCGCCGCGATGCGCTTGTCGACGAGGGATTTGTAGTTGGCCTTGGCGATTTCGTAATCGCGGGACAGCGCCGTCAATTCCTGCTCGCGCACCGGCAACGCGTCCATACGATCCTGTAGGGTCGTGGCGCGAGCCAGGATCTGCCCCCGCTCCGCGGTTCTATAATCCAATTCGCGGCCAGCCAACGCCAGTTCGGTTTTCAACTGGGCGACCCGCTCGCGCTGTTGCAACAGATCCGCCGACGCGATAGGCTCGCCCCTCGGCGTCGCCGGCTTTTCCGATTGCTTGGCCTGTGCTACCAACTTCTCCAACCGCTGCACGTCGGGATGCTCTTCGGTGTAGCGCAGGCGTAACGCGTCCAGTTCCGACTGTAAGGCGGCTATATTCTTGCCTTCGCCCGCGGTGGCTGGTTGGCCCTGCGCCGGCGCGCGTTCCAGGACCCGGGCCGTCGATTCCGCCATGCTGAGCGAATTGGACAGCAGGGCTTTGGATTGCTCCGCGCGGTTGATTGCGTCTTGGTTGCCCTGTAATTCAATCTGGGCGCGAGACAACGCTCCAGCCAGCGAACCCTGTTGCTCGGGCAATTCACCTTTATGTTTGAGCTTGTAACCCTCCACTTGCGAATCCAAAGCCGTCAGCGTTTTCTTGGCCTGTTCCAGTTGCGCCTCGATGAACTCGGAAGTGCCCTCCGCGTGGTTCTCCCGCGTGCGCAGATTTTCTTCGATAAACAGATTGCCGATCTGGTTCGCCACTTCTGCGACCGTGGTCGGATCGTGCCCCATATACGAGATTCGAAAAGCGGTAGTGCGCTCCTGGCTCCAGCCTCGTTCCAGCGTGATATGCGTATCCTTGCGCATCATCTCGATCACTTCTTCCGGCGAGAGACGCGCGGTTTCACGCTGGTAAAGATGATAGGTGAGAATGATCCGCCGCAGGCGCCCGCTGGAAAGAATGTTCTCCGAAATCGTCGCCAGCCGGTCCTGCACGTCCGAGTTGACGGTGGACGCCACGTAGCGTTCCGGCACCTTCTGGCTATCCACCAGAATCACAGCTTCGGCCTTATAAGTCACGGGGATAGTCACAATGACCGCGCCCGCCAGCAAACAGAGAAACACCCAGATCAGGCCGATCAGGAGCCGGGACCGCCAGAGCATGCGGGCAAGCGACAACGGCGATAATTCGGGATGCGCGGATTCGCCGGTGGATGGGAACATGGCTTAGCTATGGTCGCGCGGCGGCGCCGCCGTCACGACAGTCCGAAAGTTGGGGAAATAATCCGAAATCCTCGCCCCGTCTTTACTCTGCTGGCCGCTTCCGGCGCCGCCCAAAGCCGATCGCCAGTAATGCTCCCCCAAACAGCGTCAGGCTGATGGAACTGGCCTCCGGCACGGTGCAACCGGGGGCGAATGCCGCGACCGAAGCGACACTGCTGTCGATGATCTGTACCGTGCCCGCCACGAACATACGCGCATTGGTTTCGATCTCCAACACCTCCGTGGACGATCCCGGAGGCACCCCGGTCGGCTCGCTGAAATTGAAGCCGATCACGCTGCCGTTGCTGCTGCGGTCCACCGTCGAGGGATCCACGCCGCCCGGCGTGCTGCCGCTGCCGATGCTGTAGCCGACATCCGTCTGAAACGCCCCAAATGCGGCTTCCGTGATACGCTCGACGGCATCGGTAGACGTGGAATTGCTGGTCACCCACACGAAAAAGTCCAGGCATCCGGAGCAGAAACTGTTGTCCGGATCGGCATATACGGCGGCGCGGTATTCACCCGTAATGGTAGTTTGCCCCAACGAGTTGGTGGCGGTGAATGGCTGCTCACCCGTGTCGGCCAGAAATGGCCCAGTCACGGGTGTCTCGAACCCCGTTCCCGGAACTGGGCTCGATCCGGTTGGCGGCAGAATCGTCGCTTGGGCCAGCGCTGCGGTAAAGAGTGCGCTGAAAAAACAACATCGATAGAGTCTCATGGATACGGTCCTGGGGCTGCCCTCAGTGCAATCCCGATGCCAACTAGACCGGCGCAGTTACGAAGTACCCTTCCCTGCACAAAAAATGTTACAGTGCAGCCATATGGCATCCGTCAACAAGGTCATCCTGATCGGTAATCTCGGCCGCGACGCCGAAACCAAATTCACGCCCTCGGGCACATCCGTCACGAATTTCTCCCTGGCTACCACGCGCCGCTGGAAGGACCAGGGTTCCGGCGAATGGAAAGAGCAAACCGATTGGCATCGCGTGAAATACTGGCGCGCGGAAAACGTCGCCAACTATCTCTTAAAGGGTAAACAGGTTTACGTGGAAGGCCGCCTGGAAACGCGCAGCTACGACGACAAGGATGGCAAAAAGGTCTACACTACGGAAGTCGTTTGCGAGCATCTGGTTTTGCTCGGCGGACGCCAGGATTCCGGCGGGTCCGCGCCCGACGAATACAGCCAGCAACCGGTCTCGATGCCGCGCAGCGCCGGGCGTCCGGCCAGTCAACCTGCGGCGCCGCCTCCCGACGAACCGGGCTTTAATCAGGGCATCACTGACGACGACGTGCCGTTCTGACTCGCCCATGACCGAGATGCGGATCGCTGACCAGACGATCCGATGCGATCGCGACGCAACGGCGGCGATCTATGGAACTCTGAAACACGGCTATGCGGAACAGTGTGGCTGTATCTTCTGCAAGAATTTCGCCGCTCAGCGGGATCTGATTTATCCGGCTTCCTTCAAAGCACTCCTTGAACGCCTAGGCATCGATTCGAGCAAGGAAGGCGAGGCATTCGAATATGGACCGCTTCCGGACGGATGCCATCTCTATGGCGGCTGGTTCTATTTCGTGGGAGAAATGGTAACTGCCGGCGAATACAACTGCAACGCTCCGGATGCCCACCATTTCGAGTACTTCTTCACCAAGTCGCATCCCCACGCCGAGGCTTTCCGTGGTGGGCCGATCCTGGCAATCGAATTCACAACTCACGTTAAGTGGGTGCTTCCCGACAGTGAATGCGGCGAAGTCCGCGTAAAACCGTTCTGAGAAACTACCGGTCTTTGCCCGCGTCCTTCATCTCGATCAATAGCATCTCCATCGGCTGCGTGTTCAGATTCTTCGCCGAATGCGTATCGCCGTAGAGCCAGCGGGTCTCGCCGGTTTGCATGTGCACGTCCTGAATGTGTCCGCCAGGCTCGGTGAAACGCAGGTGGCACTCCGCGACGCAAACCGCGACCGCGTCTACATCATCATGCATCGGCACCGCTTCGTCCGCTTTCAGCGTCAGGCGAATGGTGCGCACATGCTCGTTTTCAAATTCCAGGGTGTAGTGTTTGGCGTCGATCTTCAGCGGATCGCGCCGTGCGAAGAAGTCCGCCGGAACAATATCCGGCGGAAGACGGAAATCTGGCCTTTGCCCGTATGCGCTCAATGCCAGCAAGGCAAGCAGTAGGGTCCGCATGCCCCTATGCTACAACTTTGGTTTGGGCGGAGGGAGTTCGCGTGCCACGCAGGTATCCTCGAAGCCGGTGCGGCCGTGCGCGCCGTCGCAGAACGGCTTGTTGGCCGATTGCCCGCAACGGCATAGCGAGATCACCGTGCGCCCCGCCAGCCCGAACTCCCCGCCGGTCTGATCGTGAATTGTGAATTCGCCTTCGATGCGGATCGGGCCGTTATTGATTGCTGTCACTTTTGCCATGCTACGGATGGTAGCATGCGCGCGAATCAGGGCTTCTTGGGCTCCGGCTTCGGTTGGTCCTTCTTTTGGTCGTCGACCACGTCGCCGAACGTGATGGACGACTTGCCCTGGAACTTCTTGTAGTCCTTGTAAGTCACGATCATTCGTATGTGCTGGTTCAAATCTCTGAAGTGCAGCGTGTCGTCGGCGTAGGTGTAGGTCGGGAACCAGTATTTGCCGTCGATCTGCTCGCGCAGAGTCTCGAACTTGGGAAATTGCTGGTCGTCGTTCTTCTTCAAGTAGCCGGTAGCTTTGCCGTATGTCTTTACAATCTGAAAATCACGATCGTCCACCCAGATTTGGCCTTCAAAAAACCGCTTGCCCGGCGTTAGCTTCTTGGGCTTCACCGCGAACACGTAACAGGCAATTTCGTCGGCGTTTTGTTTGCCCAGGTAATGGATGTTGTACTCGGCAACCTGGTCCGTGGTCAACACGAAAGGCTCCGTGTTGCGCATATCCTCCATGTCCTCTGGACTGAGCAGGATATGTTGCAAAGTGATCACCGGTGCGTACGTGACGTGCTCCGTGCGCTTGCCTTCCGGCGTGAACGTCACATCTTGGACGATCTCGTATTTCCCCTGCGGACTGCCGGATTCATCCAACTCCTGGAATTTTACGGTCTGTTTGTAGGTGTAATTCTCCAGCGCCGTGGCGAATTCCTTTTCCTTGGCCGCAAATTTCCGAATGATCTCTTCTTCGTTGACCTCGGGACCGCTGGCGGTGGCCGGCGTGACAGGCGGCTTATTGGGGTCGTCCGCCCAGACGGCCAGACAGACCGCCGCAAACAAAACAACTTGAGCGAATCGACGCATCTTCCCCTCTTCGAAGTGACGTTTTCGGAAACCGGCGGGTTTCCTACTTGCCCAACAGCTTTTTGGCGATCGTCATCAACTGTATGTTGCTGGTGCCCTCATAAATCCGGCCGATCTTGGCGTCCCGGTAGAGTTTTTCCACCGGATAATCCTTGGTAATGCCTACGCCGCCGTGCACCTCAATGGCCTTGGACGCCACCTTCTCGGCGATCTCGGAGCTGTAGTACTTGGCCATGGCCGCTTCGGTCTGGAACGGCATACCGGCATCCCGCAACCGCGCGGCGTTGTACACCAGCAGCCGCGCCGCCTCCACCTCGGTGGCCATGACCGCAAGCTGGAATTGCACTCCCTGGAACTCGCCGATGGACTTGCCGAACTGCTTGCGCTCCCGCGCGTAGGCCACCGCGTGCTCCAGCGCGCCGCGCGCCAGCCCGATCATCTGCGAGCCGATGGCGATGCGCCCTTCGTTCAATGTCTCGATGGCGATCTTGTAGCCTTTGCCGACCTCGCCGATCACGTTCTCCTTCGGCACGCGGCAATTATCCAGGATCAGTTCACAAGTAGACGACGCCCGGATGCCCAGCTTGTCTTCTTTCTTGCCGACCTGAAAACCCGTGAAGGCGCGCTCGATCAGAAATGCTGTGATTCCCCGGTATCCTGCCGCCGGATCGGCATTGGCGAACAGCAGGAACAATCCCGATTCGGCGGCGTTGGTAATCCACAGCTTACGGCCGGTGACCAGAAAGTGATCGCCCGCATCCACCGCGCGCGTCGCCATGGCGAAGGCATCCGAACCCGAGCCCGCCTCGGACAGCGCATAAGAGGCCACCGTGTCCGTAGCCAGGCGCGGCAGGTACTTCTTCTTCTGCGCGGCATTGGCCCACTTCAGGACGGCGTTATTGACGATGGTATTCTGCACGTCCGCGATCACGCCGGCTGACGGATCGACCGCCGACAATTCCTCCACCGCCAGGATGCACTGAAAGAAGCTGCCGCCTGAGCCGCCGTATTCTTCGGGGATCTCGATGCCCATCAAGCCCAACTCGAAAAACTGGCGGATGATGTCCTTGCGAAACACCCCGGCTTCGTCCATCTCGCGGACGTACGGCCCGATCTGTTCGCGCGCGAACTGGCGCACGGTGGTCTGAAAAAGCTTCTCTTCTTCCGATAACGCGGTGAGAGGCTGCGGATGAATCTCGGCTTGCTGCGCGCTGGCTGGCATGGCGTCACTTCCTATACTACACCGGCCAATTCGCGGTACTGGCGGCCCTGCGATGCGGCTACGGCGGCGTGCGTGACGAAGCCGTTATAGGTGTTCACGCCTTCGCGCAGGCCTTCGTGCTCCGTGCAGGCGCGCTCCAGTCCTTTGTTGGCGAGTTGCATGAGGTAGGGGAAAGTGGCGTTGGTAAGCGCGAAGGTCGAAGTATGCGGCACGGCCGCGGGCATGTTCGAGACGCAGTAGTGCAGCACGCCATCCACGAAGTAGATCGGCTCGGTATGCGTAGTGGCGTGCGAAGTTTCGAAGCAGCCGCCCTGGTCGATGGCCACATCCACCACCACTGCCCCGTGTTTCATGTTGGCGATCATCTCGCGCCGCACCAGCTTGGGCGCCGACGCGCCCGGGATGAGCACAGCCCCTACCACCAGGTCCGCGCTTTTCAACGTTTCGCTGATGGTCCAGGCGTTGGACGCGAGCGTTACGATCTGGCCGCCGAAGATATCATCCAATTGGCGCAGGCGGTTCAAATTGCGGTCGATCATGGTGACGTGCGCACCCATCCCCAGCGCGATCTTGGCGGCGTTAGTGCCCACCACGCCCCCGCCGATGATTACGCAATTGGCCGGCGCCACTCCGGGTACGCCGCCGAGCAGTACACCGCGGCCCCCGTTGGGCGCTTCCAGGTATTGCGCGCCCACTTGCACGGACATCCGTCCGGCCACTTCGCTCATGGGAGTCAGCAGCGGCAGCGATCCGTCGGGGTCATGGATCGTTTCGTACGCCACGCCGTTCACTTTGGCTTCGAGCATGCGGTTGGTCAGCTCCGGCAGCGGCGCCAGATGCAGATAGGTGAACAGGATCAAGCCGGGCCTCAAATGCCCGTATTCCTGCGGTTGCGGCTCTTTGACTTTGACCACCAGGTCGGCACGCCGCCAGACCTCCGCGGCCGATGGCAGGATCTCGGCGCCCGCCGCGGCGTACTCCTGGTCCGTGAGCACGCTCCCCTGGCCGGCGGTGGATTGTACCAACACCTGGTGGCCGGCCTCGCACAGTGCCGTCACTCCGCTGGGCACGAGGCCTACGCGCGTCTCATGATCTTTGACTTCCTTGGGGACCCCGACGATCATCGAAGTGCTCCTCCATAGCGTGGTGCTGAAATAGCGTATCACACGCCACGAGGGCCGGTTCATCTGCCGTCCGCGCGGGGATCAGTGCGCCCGCTTGAAAAACTGGACCTCCCGTTCATGTTTCTCGGCGGCCTCGCGAGTCTTGAATGTGCCCAGATTCCTTGGTTTACCGGTCTTGGCGTCCGTCTTTCTGGAATACAGGCGATACTCCCCGTTCTTGAGTTTCCGAATCATACCTGGCGAGCCCCCTTTTGCGTCTTGCGGTGCACTTTGGCCGCGCCCTGCCGTGTCTTGCCTGCAGCCTGGTGGACGGCCTTCTTCGTGCCGCAATTCAGCCGCCCTTTTTGGCTGGCTTGGCAGTGCCATCAGCCGTTTCGCGGTCCGTGGCCATACCACCGTCGGCAGGCCGGCTGCCAAACCAACGTCAGGGCGTATGTTTTGAAGGAATCTAAGTATCACGGAATTCATGGTGCAGGCTGAGCACCACCGTGATCGGCCGTCCTTACTTCTGATTCCCGTCATTCCGCACCTTGGCGGCACCCAAGCCCCCCCCTCCTGGAGCAGCACGGATTCAGTCTTTACGCCGCGTGCATTTCGCCGCGCGCCTTGGCAATCGCGTCCAGATACTGGCGCGCCCGCTCCTCGATCAGGTCGTAGCGGTTCTCCCGTATGAGTTTGGCGTCGACCAGTTCGCCGCCCACCGCCACCGCGCACGCGCCCGCCTTCAGAAACTCGCCCGCGGTTTCCAGATTCACGCCCCCGGTTGGAATCATTTCGATTTGTGGAAATGGGCCTTTGAGAGCCTTGATGTACTTCGGTCCACCCACGTTGCCGCAGGGGAAAACTTTCACCACATCGGCGCCCGCCTCCCACGCGGTCAGGACTTCCGTGGGGGTCAACGCGCCGGGGCAAATCACCTTGGCATAGCGCTTAACCATCTCGATAGTGGCCAGTTTCAAACTGGGCGTGACGAAAAACTCGGCGCCCGCCAGCATGCAGATGCGCGCGGTCTCCGGGTCCAACACGGTGCCGGCGCCCAGCACGATTTGGTCTCCGAACCGGTCGGCGATCTTCTCGAGGGCGCGCACGGCGCCCGGCACGGTCATGGTGATTTCCGCCGAGCGCACGCCACCCCTGTAAATGGCTTCGATGGCGAGTATGGCGCTCTCCGCGCCGGCCGTGCGCACCACCGGCACGATTCCGATGCCGGTGATCCGCGCAAGAGTCTCTGCAGCCTTCATGAAATTGAACGTAACATGCCGGCTTCTCCGCCGCCGTAGCCGGGCTTCGATCACGTTCGATCCTTTCCTCTAACTGGCTCAGTTTCAATGAGAACGAGGAATGGCGGCGCAATGCATCCGGCGCCTTCCGCGTAAACTGAGTCTGCGTGGGGGCCCATGAGCAGACTACTGCGGATTCTACAGGTGGAAGACGACGAAAGCGATGCCGCCATGGTGGTGCGTCACATGGAGCAGGCCGGTTACTCGGTCCAGTCGCTGCGTGTGCAAGACGCCGAAGAGATGCGGCAGGCTATCGCCGAACAGGCCTGGGACGTCGTCATCGCGGACTACCATTTGCCGCGCTTTGATGCGCCCGGCGCCCTCCGCATTCTCCTCGATGCCGGTCTCGATACGCCCTTCGTGGTCGTCTCCGGCGTCCTGGGTGACGACCTCGGCGTGCAGATGATGAAAGCCGGCGCTCATGACTACTTAAGCAAGAGCGATCTCGGCCGCCTGGCCGCCGCCGTCGAGCGCGAGGTCCGCGAGGCCCGCGGCCGTCACGACCGCCGGGACCTGGAGAAGGAATTCGTTGCCCGGCAGCGGCGCGACGAGGAAGCCTTGCGCCAATCCAATGCCCGCCTCATCGCCGTATTGGAAAGCATTACGGACGGACTCTTTACCCTCGGACCAGACTGGCGCTTCACCTATCTCAACGCCCAGGCGGAAAGGTTGCTGCGCCGCACGCGGCAGGAGGTGTTAGGCCGCAGCTTCTGGCAGGATTTTCCCGAAAACGTTTTCCGCCGGATGTTCGAGCACGCGACACAGACCGGGACGGCGGTCCATTTCGACGCGTTCTCGACCCTTTTCTCCGGATGGTTCGAGGTCCACGCCTATCCCTCCACCGAAGGCTTATCCGTGTACTTCCGTGACATCACCGAGCGCCGCCAGGCCGAAGAGCGCATTCGCTGTTCCTTGCTGGAGAAGGAAGTGCTGCTGCGCGAGGTGCATCACCGGGTCAAGAACAACCTGCAGGTGATCTGCAGCATGCTGCGCCTCCAGGCGCGTACCCTGCACGACGAAACCACCTTGCAGGTCCTGAAGGAGTGCGGCGACCGCGTCCAGGCCATGGCCCACCTGCACGAACAACTGCATCACGCCAAGGACCTGAGCACCATCGACCTCGGCGATTACTTGCGCACCGTGGCTATCAGCTTGTTCTCCTCATACGGCGTAAATTCGGATCAACTCCATCTGGAACCCGCCGGACGCGAGGTGCGCGTCGCCGCCGATACGGCTACCGCTTGTGGCATGATTGTCCAGGAGTTGGTATCGAACGCCCTGAAGTATGCCCTCCCGGATGGCGATGGTTCGGTTACTCTGAGTGTGAAAGCAAAGCCTGACGGAGGCGTCGAGGTTGTCGTCGCGGACGACGGGCCTGGATTTTCCGAAACGGCTTCCACCGGGGTTCCGCGCCGCTCCTTAGGTATGCGTCTGGTGGAGTTATTCGCGGATCAGATTTCCGCTAAGATTGCGCGGTCCGGGCCGCCCGGCACCACTTACCGGTTGTCGTTTCAGCCGGCCACTGCACAATCTTAGCGCGGCGCCATCCCGTCATCTCTCACTTCTCGCCGATCACCTGTTTGATCTTCTCCGCCAATTGCGCCGCCGTGTACGGCTTTTGAATGAATCCCGAGAGATGTTCCCGCGCGAACCGTTGGATGGCTTCGGCCTCGTTGAAGCCGCTCGACAGGACGATTTTCACGTCCGGCCGGACCACGCGCAGTTGCCGCAGGGCCTCCTCTCCGCCCAGGACTGGCATCGTCAGATCCATCAATACGAGCTTCACGTCTTCGCGGTTCCGCAGCAGATCGACCGCTTCCAGGCCGTCGGCGGCCAGCAGCACCTGATACCCCTGCCGTTCTAACGCGCCGCGGACCGCGCGCCGCACGATTTCTTCGTCGTCCGCCACCAGGATTGTGCCAGTGCCCCGCAATCCCCGGGGAGTCGCCGGCGTGGGCGCTTTGGGAACCTGCCGTCCACTGATCGGCAGCAGCACTCGAATTGTGGTCCCCGTCCCCGGTATGCTCGATACCGTCACTGCTCCTTTATGGCCGCGGACGATGCCCATTACCGCCGACAATCCCAGCCCTCGGCCGGAAAACTTGGTGCTAAAAAAAGGGTCGAACATTTTAGTCTGGGTCTCGACATCCATCCCGCGTCCCGTGTCCTTTACTTCCAGCAACACATATGTGCCCGGCCGGATGCTCGCGCCCGTCCCCGCCTCCCGCAGTGAACTCTCGTCAATCGTGCGCGTGCCCGTGGTCACGATCACCGAGCCGTTTCGTTGCGCCGGTATGGCCTCCGCTCCATTAATCGCCAGATTCATGATGAGCTGTTGTAACTGCCCGCGGTCTGCCTCCACCGCGGGCAGGTCCGACGCCAGTTCCAGCCGCAGTTCTACGTTACGGGGGATTGAAGTGCGCACCAGCGTGATCATTTCCCGCGTCAACTCCGAAAGGTCTACCGGTCGTATGATGAACCGTCCCTTGCCGGAATAAGCCAGTAATTGCCGTGTCAGATGTGCGGCGCTGTCCGCGGCTTTGATGACTTCCTCGATGTGCAGCCGGGTCGGGTGCGCGGCGGGCATCAGATCCAGGGCCAGCGTGGCGTTCCCCAGGACCCCCGTCAAGAGATTGTTGAAGTCGTGTGCAATACCTCCGGCCAGCACGCCGATGCTCTCCAGTTTCTGTGTCTGGCGAAGTTGTTCCTCCAGCCGCTTGCGTTCGGTCACATCCCGATAGTTGACGACGATCCCGGCGATCACCGGGTCCCGCAACAGATTCTTGCTTGCCGCCTCGACCCAGCGCCATGAGCCGTCCCGGTGACGGACGCGATACTCGTTGGTAATCACTGCGCCGGGCCGGCTGATGAAAGCTGCCAGAGAGGCCGGCAAAGCCGCCCGATCGTCGGGATGGATCACCTCCAGCACGTTGCGTCCCTTGAGCTGCTGGGGTTCGTAGCCCAAAATGGGAGGGCCGGTGTAGAGCAGTTGGCCGCCGGCATCGAGCAGCACGAAACCGTCGGCGCTGCTTTCGATCAAGGCCCGGAAGCGCTGCTCGCTCTCGCGCAATGCCCGCTCCACGCGCTTCAAATCGGTGATGTCCTGTACGACTCCCGCCACGCCCAACGTCTTGCCGGACGCCGTCTTCACCGGATAGTAACTGGCAAGTAAATCCCGCGGTTGGCTGCCCGGCGGTTTATCCGTGCGAAACTGCCAATCGAGCACCGGCGTGCCGGACGCCATGATACGCGCCAGCATCTGCGCCATGAATGGCGCGGTCTCCGGAATGACCTCCCAAACCGTGCGGCCCAGATGCTCGTCCGCAGGCAGCCCGTTGATCACCGCCAGGCGCTCGTTGATCCGCAAATACCGAAGATCGGCGTCAATCAGGCACAGGCCCACGGGGGCGGAATGATAAATATGTTCCAATTCCGCGAGTTCCTGTTGCGCCCGCTCTTCGTTTTCGCGCAGCTTTTGCTCGAAATTCTTTTGCGCGGTTACGTCCCGAAAGTTCACCACGACCGCGGCCACGCTCTCTTCCAGCAACAGGTTGGTGCCGAGGTGTTCGGTCCAGATTACATCTCCATCCTTGCGGATCAGGCGCAACTGAGCCGTAAGGGTCTGCCCGGGTAGCGCCAGCAGCTCCCCCAGACGCTCCAGCGCCAACGGGCGATCGGCCGGCAGAACCAGATCGACGGCATTGCGTCCCACCAGTTCCGCGGGAGAGTATCCCAGGATGCGTTCCGCGGCGGGGCTGGTGTATCGTATGCAGGCATCCGCATCCAGCAGGCAGATGGCGTCGGAACTATGTTCAATGAGCGCCCGAAAGCGTTTTTCGCTGCGCTCGATTCCTTCCTCCAGCGCGCGTTGCCGGAGGCGGTCCTGGGCCGCCCGCAATTCGCGTTCGACGGCGTGCGCCAGGCGGGACAAGCGATCCTTCATGATGATGTCGCGCGCTCCCGCTTTCACCGCGGATACGACCGCTTCATCCACCATTTTTTCGGATACCAGCAGTACCGGCGTGGCGGCGCTCTGCTCCCGCACCAGTGCGAGAGCCTTTTGGTACTCGAAATCCGGCAGGTTGTAGGCGCACAGCACCAGATCCCATTGCCGCTCCTGGAGCGCCTCCCGCAGAGCCTCCAGCGTTGCGACCCTGCGATGGTCCGGAAGATAACCCGCGCGTTGCAATTCCAGCACCATGCGCTCCACGTCCTCGGCGGAGTCTTCCACGATGAGGACGTGCAGTAGCTGGTGCTCCCGCGCCTGACCCATGTCATTCATTGTAAGACGCGCGCTGGCGCGGATTTTCCGGAGAGAACTTGCCGGTTCGCGCCACGAATTTACTTCGCAAGGAGAAATCTGTGGACGAACGCGAACGACGGCATAGCATCGATGTCACGCTCTTACAATTGGAAAAGCAATTCGGCAAAGGCACGATTCAACGGCTGGGATCGGCCGCCGTGATGCCTATGGCCGTGATCCCGAGCGGTTCTATCTCGCTCGATCACGCACTCGGAGTGGGCGGTTTTCCACGCGGCCGGGTGATCGAGATTTTCGGTCCGGAGTCGTCCGGCAAAACCACCTTGACGCTGCATTTGATCGCCGAGGCACAGAGGGCCGGAGGCGTGGCTGCCTTCATCGACGCCGAGCACGCGCTCGATCCGGGTTACGCCCGCAAACTGGGTGTGGACGTGGACAACCTGCTTGTCTCGCAGCCCGACTCGGGCGAGCAGGCTTTGGAAATCGCCGCGGCGCTCACCGGCTCCGGCGCCGTAGACGTGATCGTCATCGATTCCGTGGCGGCGCTGGTGCCCAAGGCCGAGTTGGAAGGCGAGATGGGCGACAGCCATATGGGTTTGCAGGCGCGACTCATGTCGCAGGCCCTCCGGAAGCTTACCGGCGTGGTGGGCCGCACGGGCACATGCCTGGTCTTCATCAATCAGATTCGCGAAAAAATCGGTGTGATGTTTGGGAATCCCGAGACCACTACGGGCGGGCGCGCATTGAAATTTTATTCCTCCGTGCGCGTGGACATACGGCGCATCGCCGCCCTGAAAGATGGCGAAAGCGTCATCGGCAATCGGACTCGCGCCAAGGTGGTCAAGAACAAGGTTGCGCCGCCGTTTCGTGAAGCGGAGTTCGACATCCTCTACGGCGAAGGCATTTCACGCGAGGGCGACTTGCTGGACCTGAGTGTCACGCACAATCTGGTGGAGAAGAGCGGCTCGTGGTTCAGCTATCGCGGCGACCGCATCGGCCAGGGCCGCGATAACGCGCGCCAGTTCCTGCGGGAACACGCCGATACCACACAGAATCTGGATGGCGAGCTACGCAAAGTCCTGGGTTTGGACAACCGGCAAGAAGCACCGCGAAAGGCTGCGGCAGCCGCATCCGGCGGCGAGATCCCCGTGAAAAAGGCCGTTTGACGGGGCTCCCGAGGGCCTCATGCCAAAAAAAGCCCCCAAAATGGGCGTTTTCACGCATGTTTTCTCTTTACATCGATCCGTCGCTCCCTTATGATTGATATCGTAATCAAGACCATCGTTCTTGAGCGAGCGTGTGGTCACCGCCTTAATTCGATGGATGGCGTGGTCCCGGGCCCCTGTTGAGCAGCGGCCGAGTGAGTTAGAGTCGATGGTGAGAATCAAAGGAGATCTATGGCAACTCAACGTATGACGCAGACGCAACTGGTGAGGAGCCTCGCCGAGAGTTGCGAAGTAAATAACAAAGTAGCGCGGCAGTTTTTGGACAGCCTTTCCAGTATGGCCGTGGCGGAAGTGAAGAAGAACGGAGTCTTCGTACTGCCCGGACTGGGGCGCCTGGTGCGTCAGGATCGCAAAGCGCGCACGGGCCGCAATCCGGCAACCGGCGAGACGATCAAGATCCCGGCCAAGAAGGTGGTCAAATTCCGGGTGGCCAAAGCCGCCAAGGATGCCATCGTTCCACCCAAGAAGAAGTAGTTCGAACTTAAGAACGGAAAAACCCCGCGGCCTGCAGGTTGGTCCGCGGGGTTTTTGTTGGAAAATGTCTGTCGCCGAAATTCGCCCAGCCTTGCGGGCGGCTCTCCGGAAGCCTATTGCTTCTTCCCGTCGTCCTCGCCTTTCATGGCGTCCTTGAAGTTGCGGATCCCTTCACCCAAGCCCTTCGCGAAATCTGGAATTTTCTTGGTGCCGAAGAGCAGCACGAAAACTACAAGAATCAGAATGAGCTCAGGAAAGCCAATGGATCTCATGTGGCCTCCTTTTCGACTCCATTGTAGCGGAAATTCAGGCTGCGGAAGTGGCGTTGGACGCGCGGGACTCGAACGTGTAGCCGAATCCGCGCACGGAATGAATCAGGGCCGGGTTGGTTGGATCGGTTTCGATCTTCTGCCGCAGCCGCAGAACATACACGTCCACGGCCCGATCGGTGATGGCGCGATCCTGCCCCCAGACCGCATTGAGCAACTGCTCCCGGCTGAACACGACGCCCGGCCGGCTCATCAGGAATTCGAGCAGCCGGAATTCCGTGGCCGTCAGGTTTAGCAGCGTTCCATTGAGGCGCGCCTGGCAACTGCTGCGGTCCAACTGCACGCCGCCGGACTCCAGCACCCTGGCGGGAGCCGATTGGTTGCGGAACTGCAGCTTGATGCGCGCGATCAATTCGCGCACGAAGAACGGCTTTACCACGTAATCGTTGGCGCCCAGTTCGAGGCCCACAATGCGGTCGGTCTCCGAAGCACGCGCGGTTAGAAAGATGATCGGGGTGCTGGAAAGCTCGGGGTCTTTGCGCACCGATTTGCATATCTCCAGGCCGTCATAGTCCGGCAGCATAATATCCAGTAGGACCAAATCGGGACGCACCTGGCGGCAAAGATCCAGCGCGCCCTTGCCTGTCTGTGAACCGCTCAAAGCAAAGCCTTCCTTCTCGAGGTTGTACTTCAGCAGGGCATACAGATCGGTATCGTCTTCGATGAGGACGATCTTCTTCATGAGCGCATCCGCCTTTTCACCGCAGTCTATTAGAGATTAAACAAGAAACTGTTAAAAAGGCGTTACGGACGCGTGAACTGCGGATTAAGTTCTTGGCCCTCGCCAGGCACCCACCCTAGCCCTGTTCTTCGAAACGGTAGCCAAAACCGCGCACCGTCGTGAGATAACGGGGGGTATCGGGTTCTTCTTCGATGTGCTCGCGGAGCCGGCGCACGTGTACATCAACCGTACGGGGGGTCACAAAACGCTGTTGCCCCCAGACTTCCTCCAAAAGCTGGTCCCGGCTATATGCCCGGCCTGGGTGGGTCAGGAAGAACTCGAGCAACTTGTACTCGGTTGAAGTAAGATTCAACTCCACGCCGCGCAGGAATACGCGGTGCGCGCTGCGATCCAGCCGGAAGGGGCCGGTTTCCACCGCGCCGCTGTCCTCTTCATCCCGCTCGGAGCGCCGCAGGTGCGCCTTGACCCGTGCCACCAGTTCGCGCGGGCTGAACGGCTTGGTCATGTAGTCGTCGCCCCCGATTTCGAGGCCCAGGACGCGATCTACTTCATCTGAGCGGGCGGTAAGAAACAGGACCGGCGTGCGGCCCAGCACCGCCGACTGCCGGATTTGGCGGCAGAGTTCGAAACCGTCCTCGCCCGGCAACATCACGTCCAACACAATCAGATCCGGTTTCCACGATTCCAAATCGCGCAACGCGCCCTTGTTGCCGGAGAGCGTGTATGCCTGGTATCCGCTGCGGGTCAGATTGTAGTCGAGCAAAGCGGCCAACTCCGCTTCATCTTCGACGATCGCGATTCGTTTTGCCATCGGGATGCGCGCCGGCGGTTGAGTGGTTTCCTTAAGCTGTCATTCTCCCATGATGCGCGGTCTCGGATGCAAGTCGCGCGGCCAGGCCTGCTAACCTGATGGCATGACCGATCTACGCTTTCCGATGGGGCGCTTCGAGTACCCCGGCGCCAGCACTCCGGAGCAGCGCCTCGCGTTCATTTCCCGTATCCAGGCCGCGCCCGCCCGATTGCGCGCGGCCGTATCCGGCCTGAACACCGAACAACTTGATACCGAGTATCGCCCCGGCGGCTGGACTGTGCGCCAGGTCGTGCACCATGTTCCTGACAGCCACATCAACAGTTATTGCCGCTTCCGGCTGGCGTTGACCGAGGACACGCCGGCTATTAAGGGCTACGATGAGGGAGCTTGGGCGAAACTACCCGACTCGCGCGGTCCGGTGGATATTTCATTGGCGCTGTTGGAATCGCTGCATCAGCGCTGGTTGCTGCTCCTGCGGTCCATGACGCCGGCGGATTTCGGGCGGACGTTCCTGCATTCGGAACTCGGCCCCGTGACGCTCGACCGCAATCTGGCGCTTTACGCCTGGCACGGCGATCATCACACCGCGCACATTACTTCCTTGCGCGCGCGCATGGGCTGGTAGCGAAGCTCAGACCCGGCGCAGCAGCAGGGCGGAGTTCTTGCTGCCGAACGCGATGCAGTTGGCGACTGCGTGCTCGATATCGAGCCGGCGCCCGGCATCCTGGATATAGTCCAGATCGCACTGTGGGTCGGGCTCGTCCACATTTATGGTTGGGTGCACGACGCCGTCGCGCATCGCCAGCAAAGTGGCCGCGATTCCCGCGGCGCCGCAAGCCCCCTGGGGATGTCCGATCAGGCTCTTCAGCGCCGATCCCGCCAATTTGTAGGCATGCCCATTGAACGCCAGCTTCACGGCGCGCGTCTCGATGCGGTCGTTCAACTCCGTGCCGGTGCCATGATAGTTCACATACTGCACGTCCGAAGGCACAATGCCGCCTTCCTCGATGGCCATCTGCATGGTGCGGGCGGGTTCTTCGCCGCACTCCTCCAGGCGTACGCGGTGAAAGGCTTCGCAGGTAGACGCGTAGCCGGCTACCTCGCCGTAGACGTGCGCGCCTCGGGCGCGGGCGTGTTCCAGTTCCTCCATGACGAAGAACCAGGCGCCTTCGGCGATCACGAATCCGTCGCGGTCGCGCGAGAAAGGCCGCGAAGCCCGTTCCGGTTGCGCGTTCCAGCCCGTACTCATGATGCGCATCATCTGGAAGCCGCGCAGGATCAGCGGGGCTATGGGCGCATCCACGCCGCCCGCGACCATGGTGTCCAGGACGCCCGCCTGAATATTGCGGTAGGCGTAGCCGATTGCATCGGTGGAAGAGGTACATCCGGTGGACACAATGTGGCTCATCCCGCGGAAGCCGAAGCGCATGGAAATTTCGCTGGCCAGCGTGCCGATGGTGGAGGTGGGGATGGTGTACACGCTGCACTGTTTCTGTTTGCCGGTGTAGAACAGCCGGTACTGTTCTTCGGTGAACTCCTGGCTGCCGCCACCCGACCCGACAATGACGCCTACCTGGCGCAACTCTTCGCGGTTCATCGATCCGGCATCCACGCCGGCGTCCTCCAGGGCTTCCCGCACGGCGGCGGCGCCCAGAGGCACGACGCGAGACACATGCTGCCGGTCCTTGGGATCGACGTACTGAAGCTCGTCGAAGTCCACCACTTCGCCCGCCACCTGGACGACGAAGCAGGAAGGGTCAAAACGCGTGATGCGCCGCACCCCGCTGATACCCTTCCGGCTGGCCTCCCAGAATGCCTCCCGGCCAATTCCATTGGGGCTGACCGCCCCGATCCCCGTTATAACGACACGTCTTTTCATTGCTGACGTTTTGCCTTTACCAATAGGACAGTATAGGCTGATTTCACTATGCGTGGTGAGGACCGCCGCCGCGGGCCGCGGTCGATGATGGCAAAATTGTTCTCATGGCACGCCCTCCATCTCTCAAGCAGGCGCGCAAGCAGGCGCTGCGCGAGTTCCTGGCGGCGCGCAATATCGCCGCCATAAACCAAGCCGAATGGCAGGCCGCGCTGGCGCAACTGGCGCCGGTTTCGGAGAGCTATCTGCGCGATCTGCTGCGCGCCATCGGCCTCCCGTTTGCGCAGCCGTACGCCGGTATTCGTCAGGCATCTCTCGCGGAACTGGAATTCGATCTGCGCGAAATGCTCAGCGTTTATGAGGCAGCGTTGCGGGATGGCGACCGGCAACGCGCCCGCTATTGCCGCCGCCAGGTGATCGCCGCCAAGGATCGCGCCCGCTTCGCGGCACGGAATCCCAAATCGTTACCGGAGAAGAAAGCGCGGAAAGCCGAAATGGTCGAATGGATGCTCGTCTGGCTAGAGAACCCCCCGGTATTCCCGTCCTGGGTCGAGATCCGGAAACGCTATTCGAGTTCGACGGAATCGACCTGAACCGTGTCGCCATCCAGGGTGCCGGTGACTTTGGCTTTCAGGTCCTTCTCTTTTTTGGTGGCTTTCAGAACCGCCAGCGCCTTGGCATTGCCGGCTTCGTCGAATTTCATAAATTTGCCGTCGCCCAGCACCAGGCCGTAGCCGCTTTTGGCGCATTTGACGGCGCAATTGGTGGTGTGGCTCGCCAGATCCTGCTTCTTGCACATGGCGTCCACCAGGGTGCCGTTCCAGGTTTCGGCACACATCAAGGCAGGAAATACAGATAACAATGCCAATCGCTTCATGCAGGAGATTATACATTATTGCCGATAGCCGATCTTGATTATGCGAAGCAGCTTGGCCTTGTCATCGAAACTGTAGATAACCACATATTCGGCGGTTCGGATCAGGCGGAGATCCGGATGCAGCCACTTGATCTGTTTCGCGCCTCGCGGCTTAGGCTTTTCGGACAATCCCAGAATGATGCGATCGAGTTCCCGGAAACCGGACTTGCTGAATCGATCCAATTCCCGTCGCGCGGAATGAATCAGCTTGATGGCGCCCGGCGCCCCCTCGCCCAAGCGCCTGATTCTATATCGATGGTAGGAGATTTCCCTTTGCGGAAACCGTAGGCGTGATCGGCCTATCTCCAACTCGTGCAGTTCCCCGCCGATGCTTTTGTATTGCCTGGGAGTCAGGCAGATGCTCTCGCCGGATGCTCCCACGAAGAACATGTACTCCATGCCGTCCACTATAGGATTATATGAATTGTATGCGTGACACGATCGGCGATCTCCGTTTTGGCGCACGCCTGCTGGCCCGAAGCCCGGTATTCACGGCGACGGCAGTGCTTTTATTGGCCGTGGGCATCAGCGCCAATACGCTGATCTTCAGCGTGGTCAACGCGCTGTTGCTGCGGCCACTTCCGGTGTCGCATCCGGAGAATCTGGTGCGTCTGGTGGAGGTCCATCCGAACGATTTTGTCACATGGAATTTGCCCTACGGTTTCTGCGCCGCGGCGGCCTCACGGGACGCGGATTTTTCAGAAGTGATCTGTCAGGGCGAAGCGGATGTCGCGTTTAGCAATGGGCGCGCCACGGAGCGGGTGCGGGTCCACCTGATTTCGCCCAATTTCTTCTCCTCACTAGGCGTCGTCGCCCGCCTGGGCCGCGTGCTGACCGTGGAAGATGAACGCACGCGGGCCATGAATGCCGTCGTCAGCTACGACTTCTGGCGCGGTAGGTTGGCCGGCGATGCTTCGACCGTTGGCCGCCGCATCACGCTGGGCGGGCAACCTTTCACGATTGTGGGGGTCTCGCCCGAAGGATTCAACGGCCTGGCGGTTGACACCAGCCCCGACATTCGTGTTCCGGCCGCCGTGGACCGCCTGCTGGTCAAGCCCGAAAGCGATATGAGTCCCGCGGTGCGACCAATTTTTGCACAGATCTTCGGGCGCTTGCGGAGCGGCGTGTCCTTCGCGCGGGCGAACGCGGAACTCGATCCGCGGCTGAGCGCGGCGTACCAGGAGGAAGTCGAGAAAATCTTCCCGCCGGCACGGGGAGAGCCGCCGGCCAAAGGCCCTCTGGATTCGCATCTGCGTCTGGAGTCGATTGCGCATGGGGTCTCTACTCTTCGCGCACAATTCTCCCACGGTCTGGAAGTTTTGATGGCCGGTGTTGCGTTGCTTCTGCTGATGGCATGCGCGAATGTGGCCGGACTGTTGCTGGCACGCTCGGCGGCGCGCGCGCCGGAGATGGGCATCCGCCTGGCATTAGGAGCGAGCGCCGGCCGCATCCTGCGGCAGCTTCTCACCGAAGGGCTGCTGCTGGCGCTGTTGGGTGGCGCGGGCGGCATCCTGCTGACGCTGGCGTGCCTGCCTTGGCTGGCCCACGGCTTGCCTCCGATTCGGGACCGCGGCGCGGTGTTACAACCGCTGGCCATGCACATCAACATTGACTGGCAGGTACTCGGGTTCGCTATGGCCGTCACCCTGCTGACCTCGGTGTTATTCGCCCTGTCGCCCGCATTGCGCAGCGCGCGCGCCGATTTAATCGGCGCGGTGAAATCGAACCGCACCGCGACGTGGCGGATGCCGGCCCGCAACCTGATGGTGGCGGCACAGGTGGCTCTCTGCACCATGATCCTGATGGGCGCAGCCCTGCTGGCCGGCACGCTCGAGCGCCTGCGCACCTTGAATCCCGGCTTCGATCGCGACCATTTGGTGACTCTGACTATCGATCCGAGTCTGAGCGGTTACACGCCGGACCAGAGCCGCGTGCTGAGCCAGCGGCTGCTGGAGGGAGCGCGGGAGTTGCCGGGAGTCAGTGCCGCCAGCATCGCCTCGCGGGCGTTGATGCGCGGCGCCGGTGTGAAAGCAACTTTCGGCATCGAAGGATCCCGCATCGGTCCGGCCGATTTTCTCAACAGCAGCCTGAACGATGTGACGCCGGACTACTTCGAAACCATGGGCATGCGCCTAATCGCCGGCCGCGCGTTCAACTGGTTCGACCGGAGCAAGATCCCGCCGCGCCAGGTGATCGTCAACCAGGCATTCGCCAAGCGGTTCTTCCCAGGTAAAGACCCCCTAGGCCGCCGCGTCGGATTCGCCGGACCCGGGGGCATTGCCCGTGGGGATGACGAGATCATCGGTGTGGTGAGCGATGCGAAGTACCGCTCCCTCCGGGAACCAGTTCCGCCTACCGTTTACAGTCCTGTGGTGGATGGATTCGATTCCGGTTTCATCCTGCATATGCGCACGGCGCAACGGCCGGAGGCGATGCTGGCGCCCCTGCGCGAGATGCTGCATGCGCTCGACCCGGCGTTGCCAGCGATTGAAGTGCGGACGCTGCGCGAGGAGGTGGAAGCGTCGCTCTGGCAGGAGCGTCTGCTGGCGCTGCTCGCGATGGCGTTCGGCGCCATAGCCGTGCTGCTGGCGAGTATCGGACTTTATGGCGCACTCGATTACGCCGTAAAATCGCGCACGCGCGAGATCGGCGTGCGGATGGCTTTGGGGGCACGGCCGGCCCGTGTGGTGGGACTGTTTTCGCGAGATGCGCTCTTGCTGACGGTGAGCGGCCTGTGCCTCGGTCTGTGCGCCTACGCGGCGGCGGCCCTGTGGATCCGCCGTGTGCTATACGATGTTCGGCCCTGGGAGCCGCTGGCCGTCGCCGCGGTGGTTTTGCTCGTAACCCTGGTCGCCGCAATCGCCGCTGTGCCAGCGGCCTGGCGCGCGGCGCGCATCGATCCGGCGTCAGCCTTGCGCGCGGAGTGAGGTCACTCGAGGATGCCCAGACACATCTAGACCATTGGGAAGCGCGCTGGGCCGACACACGCATCCACGGCGCCACCAAGCGTCAGGTGGCCGCGATGTTCTTCGAGGAGAAGCCAGCGTTGCTGCCCTCGCCCGTCGAGCCTTTCCGCTACTACCAGTACGGCGAAGCACGGTACATCTGGACGGCTGCGTGGAAGTGGAAGCGGCCTACTATGGGGCGCCGCCACAAAAGGACGGCTTTTGCCAATAGCCGGCGAGAAATGCGGGCTAAACCGGCACGGTAATTCCCCAAAAATTAAGGCCCCGGCTGGATAGCCGGGGCCATGCACTCAGAGGGTTGGCGGCGGGAGGGGACTCGCCGCCAGGGATGCTGTCTGTATTGATTACAATGTATCATTTTAAGATCTTATTGTCCAGTTAATTTTTGGGCGGAGACAGGCCGGACGGTTCTTTTATGGGAGGACCAAAAATTAAGGCCCCGGCTGGGTATCCGGGGCCATGCACTCAGAGGGTTGGCGGCGGGAGGGGACTCGCCGCCAGGGATGCTGTCTGTATTGGTTCTAATATAACCGTTTCAGGTCTGATTGTCCAGTACTTTGAAGCAGATTTTTTTAAATATTTTTGGGCGACCCTGGAATGCTGAAAAACACCACAGTCCGGCGGAGCTGTGAAGAGAGGGAATCCGGCAAAAAAGCAGTAACGCCCCCAAGGGAGCGGGTAGGATTTTGAGGTAGGATGTTCAGGTCTTCCTGGCGGAAAAACAGGTGGACCGAACTCCCTCTTTCGCCTCCACAATAAGAGAGGTGTGCCGCGGGAAGCCGCCGTGGTTCCCGCTAAAGCGATGAAAACAAGCCAAACAAAGTTTAGCCGGCGTGGTGAACAACGGACCGCCGCGGCTGACTCGCCGACCGGGCGTGGACCTCGGCGGACTTTGGAAAAATTGGACGATCAAACCCTATTGCGCTGATTTGCAAGAAGTTAGCATCGGACGACATTCCGGGAGTCAGTCCGCATGATACGATAGTGGATTGTCAGGTCTCGGGCTCCGTGCGACAGGCGGCCGCGAACCCCGCCAGGTCCGGAAGGAAGCAACGGTAGTGGTTTAACCTGTGTGCCGCGGATCACCCGGGGCCTGGCATTTTGCACGCCAGTTCCGGCGAAATATTCCAGCAGGAAATTACCCGCGTATCATGCTCATAGCCGAGCACGCTGATGGTGGCCGTTGCGAGCGCGAACAGACTGCCGGCATCCGGTTCCAGGCCCAGCCAACAAGCTGTCAGGACGCGCAGCAGGTGGCCGTGTGCGAATAATGCGACGTCCCCCGAACGGTTAACCGCGTTGGCACGCTCGATTGCCTTCCGTGCACGCGCGGCTACCTGCTGAATGGTTTCGCCTCCCGGCACGGGCGACTTCCAGATGGTCCAATCCGGGACGCTCTGGCGGATCTCGTCGCTGGTGTGGCCCTCGTATGCGCCGTAGTCCCACTCGCACAGATCCGGCTCGATTTGGGCGACATCGCCATATCCGGACAGGCGGCAGGTTTCGCGGGCTCTTGACAGCGGGCTGGTGAGCACCAAGGCGAAAGGCCGGTCGGCCAGAAAGCGGCCGATGGCGGCGGCGTGCCGCTCGCCTTCCGGAGTGAGCGGAATGTCCGTGCGGCCGGTGTGCGCTCCCGAGAGGCTCCATTTGGTTTCGCCGTGGCGAATCAGCCAGAGATCCGGACGGAAATCATTCGAGGGCATGATAAAGCATACCCGATGGAGAGAAAATAAGGGAACATGTCACTCGACGCGAATGCGGGCAAACCCGCACAGCCCTCCATGCTGGTGAACGTACCCAGACTCATCACGGCCTATTACACGGGTGTGCCGGATGCGCGCGTGCGCGCGCAGCGGGTGACCTTCGGCACGTCCGGCCACCGCGGGACATCGTTTGCTCTGTCATTCAACGAAGCCCACATTCTGGCCATCACGCAGGCCATCTGCGAGTATCGCAAGCTGGAGAGCATTTCCGGACCGCTGTACCTGGCTATGGATACGCACGCCCTTTCGGAACCGGCGTGGGTCAGCGCGCTCGAAGTGCTGGCCGCCAATGGCGTGGACACGATGATCGACAGCGGCGGGGGATACACACCAACGCCCGCGCTGTCGCATGCCATTCTCACGTATAACCGGGGCCGCAAAGACGGCTGGGCCGACGGGATCGTCATTACTCCCTCACACAATCCGCCCGCCGACGGGGGCTTCAAATACAATCCGCCCAACGGCGGACCCGCCGATACCAACGCCACGCGCTGGATTGAAGACCGGGCCAACGCGCTCATGGAGGGCGGTCTGCGCCAGGTCTTGCGGATGCCTTACGAAGGTGCGCGGAAAGTCGCTACCACACATCGCCACGATTATGTTTCAGCCTATGTGAAGGACCTCGGGAGCGTGATCGATATGGAGGCCATCCGCGACGCCAAACTGAACGTCGGCGTGGACCCGCTGGGCGGGGCGGGGGTGGCGTACTGGGGCCGCATCAGCGAGCACTATGGCGTGCCGTTCACGATATTGAACGACACGGTGGACCCCACCTTCCGCTTCATGTCCGTCGATTGGGACGGCAAGATCCGCATGGACTGCTCATCGCCCTACGCGATGGCGGGACTGATCGCGCTGAAGGACCGCTTCGATGTGGCATTCGGCTGTGATACGGATCACGACCGGCACGGCGTGGTCACGCGCAGCGCGGGGTTGCTGAATCCCAATCATTACCTGGCGGTCGCCATCTCATTTCTGTTTCAGAACCGGCCGGGATGGCCGGCGGACGCCGCGGTAGGCAAGACGCTGGTATCGAGCAGCATGATCGATCGCGTGGCAGCCAGCCTGGGACGGAAGATGGTGGAGGTGCCGGTAGGCTTCAAATGGATGGTGGAGGGACTGAAAAGCGGCGCGTTTGGCTTTGCAGGCGAGGAGAGCGCGGGCGCTTCGTTCCTGCGCCGCGACGGCACGGTCTGGACCACCGACAAAGATGGCATCATTATGGGACTGCTGGCGGCCGAGATCCTGGCGCGCACGGGCCGCGATCCCGGAGAAATCTACCGTGAGTTGACCGAACGCTTTGGCGCGCCGTGCTACGAGCGGGTGGACGCGCCGGCCACGCCGGAACAGAAGGCGGTGTTGTTGCGGCTTTCGCCGGAGCAGTTGCACGCGTCGGAATTCGCGGGCGAGAAGATCGAGGCAAAGCTCACAACGGCGCCGGGCAACGGGGCGCCTATCGGTGGACTCAAAGTCGTAACCGCCAACGGCTGGTTCGCCGCACGGCCGTCGGGCACGGAAAGTGTGTATAAGCTGTATGCCGAGAGCTTCCTGGGCGAGGAACATTTGCACCGGATACAGAAGGAGGCGCGCGAACTAGTCGCGCAGACGCTGGCGGCCACCAGCGTGGGATAGACTGCGCCGGACCGCTGTACAATCAAAGCTGAGGTGACATGGGATGCGGTCTCTAATAGACAGAATGGTGCGGTTTCTGCGCGGGCGCGGGCCCGGCCCGGACGACGACCCCTCTGCCGCGGTGCGTGCGCCCATCAAGCGCGGCCCGCCCGACAAACAGGCATCGGTGGCGCTTGCGGAACCGGATTAGCGGATTCAGCCTTGCGGCGGCGCTAATCCTGGCCGGCGGGCTGGGATCGCAGGCGCAATCGCCGGAGCCGGAAGTACGCGCACACGAATCGGCTCCGCCATTTCAGATTCGCGTGGAAACCAACTTAGTGACTGTGCGCGTGGTGGTGCGCGATGCGCAAGGCCACCCCGTAGCGGGCCTGCACCGGGAAGACTTTCGCCTGTTGGACAATGGCAAGCCGCGCGAGTTTACTGGATTCACTGTGGAAACCAGTGGCGGGCAACCGGCGGCCGCCGCGCCCGCGGCTTCGTCCACGTCCAGCATTACGACCGCGCCAGCCGCGCCGTTCCCGCAACGCTTCGTGACGCTCTTCTTCGACGATCTGCACCTGGATACGGGCGCGGTGGGCCAGACCCGCAATGCCGCCTGGCGTTATATTTCCAGCGCGCTCCGGCCGGATGACCGCGTAGGCATCGTGACTTCGTCCGGAGCCACCGGCATCGACTTTACGGCCGACCGTGATAAGTTGCATGAAGTGCTGTTCAAGGTTGCGGCGCACTCGCGCACGATCCCTAGCGGGACACAGTGTCCTTCCATCAGCGAATACCAGGCTTATTTGATGGACCAGCGGCAGCAAAACGACGTCATCGAGATCGCGGCGGCCGAAGGATGGGAATGCCGCTGCAAGGGTCAGAACGAGACTCCGGAATGCGGGGACGCGGAACGGCGGATGGCGGTGGCGCAAGCGGCCCAAATCTGGAATCTGGCGGACGCGCAGTCTCTGCACACCCTGGACCTGGCGGACGCCGTGGTGCGCCGCATGGCGGCTATGCCGGGCCAGCGCATCCTGGTGCTGGTTTCGCCCGGATTCCTCACTGCCACGCGCGGCAAGATGGTCGATGCGCTGATCGGCCGGGCGCTACGCCAAAATGTGGTGGTCAATGCGCTCGATGCCGCGGGACTTTACACCAGGGACGCGCGCGATCATTTCCTGACCACCCGGCTCGACTTGCGAACCGTTAAGGACCGCATCGAGAACGAGGGCCTGATCGTCCAGCGCGATGTTTTGGCCAGCGTCGCAGCCGGCACGGGCGGCGCCTTTTTTCACAACAGCAACGATTTCGATACCGGCTTTCGCGACACCGCGCAGGAGCCCGAAGTCTCTTATATCCTCAGCTTCGCGCTATCCGACGTCAAACTGGACGGCAGTTTCCACACGCTAAAAGTGGCGCTCAACAACGGCGGCCACTTCGATATTCAGGCGCGCCGCGGGTATTTCGCCAATCCGGAACCGGCGGAGAAGGAGCCCACCAGAAACGAAATCGCGGCCGTGATCTTTTCGCAGGAAGAACGCCAGGACTTTCCCGTGAAAGTGACCGCGCGCACCGAAGCGACCGACTTGCGGGTGACCGTGCACGTCGACATCCAGGATTTGCAGTTCCGCAAGGAAGGCGAGCGTAACATCAACACGCTGACGTTCGACACCGCGCTATTCGATCGCGACGGCAAATACGTGGCGGGCAAGGAATCGTCGCTCGATTTCCGCCTGCCGGACGCGAAGCTGCAGAAATTGCGCCAGACCGGAATCAACGGCGAAACGCGGTTTCGCGTAGCGCCGGGCACGTACCGCATTCGCGAAGTCGTACGCGATACCGAAACCAAGAAGATGGCTGCGCTGAACGGTAGCGCCGAAGTGGTGCAGGCGGCCTCTGTTTCGCCTGAGGTCGCGCCGGCTTCCAAGCACGGGAAGAAGAGAGAATCGAGTGCCATGATGGAATGGACCCCGGCGGAGTTCGTGAAGGCCATGCCGGAATTGCAAAGCCTGGCGCCGGCCGACAGCCAGGATGCACTGAGCGAAGTGCTGACAAGCGCCAGCCAGAAAGTGAAATCGTTCTTCGACGCTCTGCCGGACATTACGGCTCACGAGCGGATCGACCTGGAACTGATGGGTTGGAACGAGCGCTTGAAAGAAGAGTTCAACTATCTGGCTCTGCCGCGTAATGGCGAAACCATACGGCTCGATGAATACCGAACGAATGCGTCCGGCAGGCGGGTCGAGCCGCAACCGGTGGAGCGCGGATTTGTGACCAAGGGTTTCGTCGCCATGATCATTCATTTCCATCCGACCTACCTGCCCGATTCCCAATTTCGATATCTCGGGACGCAGGATGTGGATGGCCGCGCAACGGACGTTATCTGTTTCGCCCAGATCCCCGGCAAGGCGCGGGTGAAGGAGGTGATGACTACCGAGATCCGGTCGTTAACGATCCTGGTGCAGGGACTGGCCTGGATCGATTCGGCCAGCCATCAGATCGTGCGCATGCGAACAGAGAAGCTGGCGCCCGATTTCGATGCGGATCTGAGAAGCGAGACGACTGAGTCGCGCTTTGCGGAGGTGCGGTTCAAAAACGTTCCGCAGACTTTCTGGCTGCCGGAAGACGTTACGGTGAAGGTAAACTGGCGAGGCGTGGTTTCGCAGAATCACCATCACTATTCGCAGTACGGGATATTCCGCGTGGAGACACCGGCGGCACGCAATTGACGGCACTTTTGCGGTCCCCCGTAGATTGCCGGCGGACTCGCAGATCACACCCGCGTAGGGATATGCTCCTTGCGGCGGGTGAGGCGCGAAGCTGTGCGGCACGACTTCGGCGGGCGTCCGCGCCAAGGCTGTCGCCACCATGACGGCCATCGCACAATGAGCGCTTTGCCGCCTTCTCATCCGGTGGGAAGTAGATACGCGCCTGCTGCATGAGTCTACATCCGATTCGCAGCGCGTTCAATGAAAGTCGCACTAACCTGGTGCGCTAGGAGACGTTCTACCTTCCAGCTTCAAAAAGGTGCAACGGCGCTTTGGCGTGAGCCACCGGAAACGGTTGCGATC
The DNA here is from genome assembly GCA_049511415.1 of Bryobacteraceae bacterium. Classification (GTDB taxonomy): domain Bacteria; phylum Acidobacteriota; class Terriglobia; order Bryobacterales; family Bryobacteraceae; genus Bog-159. The sequence goes on from JBEKYC010000025.1 coordinate 85,033, forward strand.
CCTTCAACATGCTCCAAAGAATGTTGTTGAATACCACGTCGTTCACGCGATCCGGGGCGCTGAAATCGAGACCTTCAGAAGCTCTCGCCGCCGCGGTTTTGGGTGGATTCATTTCGTGCATGTCGAACTGGGCCGCTATCGCCTTCCACGGCGACAGATCCGGAGTGGCGGCGAAAATATCGGCCAGGGACCGGCTGAAGTAGTCGAACTTGGACAAACGGCTTAATCCCAGAATGTCCTCAATGGCCGCGACGACATCGGTCGTGTTGAAGAATCGGTGAATGGTTCCGGGGCGGTTATAAGCCGAGATCGCAAAGAACACGGAACGGTGGCTATCGACGTGGTCCGGACCGGCCTGCGAATCGTCCTCCAGCACGAAGACAACCGTGTCGCGCCAGAAGGGAGACTTGGTAAGCGCTTCCACGATCCGGCCCAAGGCCAGATCGTTATCCGCCATGTAAGCCCGCGGCGTCGGGTAACCGGCGCGTCCACCGGCGGTGTGGTCACCCGGCAGATGCATCACCTCCAGCGCCGGCATCTTGCCTGCGCTGACGAATTTGTTTAGCTCGGCGATCCAGGCGTCCGCACGGGCTTGATCCGGGATCTTCAAGTTGAAGACAGGGTAAGTCGGACTCACGTCGGAGCCCAACTCCCGTTGGGTGACCGGCCAGCCTTCGGGGGCCTTCATCATTTCGCCATAATCGCGGAACCAGATACCTTTCTTCCGCGCCAGGGTCCATAGAAAGCCGTGGATCGGTTCATCGATTTCTTCGCCGTCGACCCCCTCGCGTCTGTCGGAATAGGCGGAAGGAATGGTTTTCTCTCCGAAATCGGTCACGTAGGCGGCCGTCGACCAGATATGACCTTGTGAACTGACCTCGGCGTTGGTGAAGAAGTGGTCAAATATTCCAAATCGTTCCGCCAGGCCGTGATGATTCGGCGATACAGCTTGCCCGAAGAAAACCAGGCTGGGATCGCCGTCACCTTCCTTCAAGTCACCCAACACCTGGTCATAGGTGCGATTTTCCTTTATGATGTAAATCACGTGTTTGAAGGGCGGATAGGCTTTGGTTGAACGGTGCTCTTTCCAATTGTTGGCTTCGGCAACCCGCCGCGAGTATCCCGCCAGTTCTTCCGGGGACACCTTGCCGGAAAGGATCCGCAGCGTGCCGTTCAGTTGACCGAGGTCATATCCGAAAGGTCTCTGGATACCCTCGCCGGGAGTGGGGCCATCGGGATTGGCGTGGCTGCCATGTCCCTTGCCGGATAGAATCAGCAGTTGGCCGCCGGTATCCAGGACAGCCGTCGGGTACCAATCGGTGGGGATACGGCCTTGGAGCGCGCGATTTCCGGAGACATCCAGGACCGCAATTGCATTGTTGTCCGCCTCGGCGGCGAACAGTTTCGATTCGTCCGTGGAAAGGGCCAGAGCATTCGGAGTGCTGCCTTCGGAGGGCCCGGCCGGCGCGGCGTCGCTCAGATACCGCAAGACTTTCTTGTTGCGTGTATCCACCACCGCGACCTGATCCATGGCGGCCAGGGCCACGAACAACCTGGATCCCGACGCATTCGCAACCAGTGCCGAAGGTCGTGGACCGACCCGCAACTTACCCTCGGCCTTGAGCGTTCCGTCAGCTTGTATTTGGAAGATCGAGATGGTGTCGGCTCCCCAGGCGGAGACATAAACTCTATCGTTCGAGGCGGCCTCCACTGCATAAGGATAGTGATCGGTGGGAAATCTGCCCACTATGCGTGAGTTGGCCGCATCGACGATCGCCAGCGTGTCACTCAGATTTTCCGCAACATACAGATAATTTCCACGCCGCGACACAGCGATGCCGGCCGGATATCGCGTTCCTGGCGCGCCGATCTTGTGTTGGGCCAGGGCAATTGTTCGATCCAATGTGGCGACCCCATTTTTCCACGCGTAGCCATAGACCGAGTCGGCGTTGCCGCCGGACACGTAGATCTCATTTCCGTCTCGGGAGAAGGCGATCCCATAGAACGCCGCTTCCTGCGGGAGTGTCTGCAAGGTACGGTGGGACTTAAGGTCGACGATCTGCAACCCCTGCTCGCGCCAACCGCTGAGGACCACAGCGGCTCTTTCGCCACCAGGCGCCAGGGCCATCCCCAGCGGCATGCTTCCCAATTCTACGGCCTCCCCAACAGGATCGAGCCGCACGCCCGTGGACAGGAAATCCGCAGCGGTTACGCCACCGGTTATCGTGAAAAGTGCGAGAGTTACAGGAAGCCATCGCTTGGCCAAAGCACGGGACATTGATTTAAGCATATCAGCGCCGATTTTTCCGCCGCATCAGTCCATACGCGTGCCGGGATGCTAAAATCCTCAAATCAGATGATCCGGGTCCTGCGCTCTCTGTGGATTTGGACTGCGAGCGCGGCTCTGGTCCTGCTTTGGGTTCCCTTGCTGGGAGTCATCCGGTTGACTGACCGTGACCCATGCCGGCGGCGAACCGGGCGATGGTTCCGCCGCCTCGGCCGCGCGTTCGCCAAGGTCAACCCGTGGCGAATCCACATTGGCGGCCTCGAACACCTTGACCCGAGCCAGGTATACGTCATAGTCAGTAATCATCAATCTTTGGCGGATATACCGGTGATTGCGCACTTGCGAGTGGATACGAAATGGTTGGCCAAAGCCGAACTGTTCCGTCTTCCGGTCGTGGGCTGGATGCTGCGCATGGCGGGTGATATCCCGGTTGAGCGATCCGATCGCCGGGAGAGTGCCAAAGCGAAGATACAATCCGCATACTACCTGCGCCGGCACTGTTCCGTGGTCTTCTTCGCCGAGGGTACACGGTCGCGAGATGGGCAGGTCCTGCCATTCAAGGATGGCCCATTCCGCCTGGCTATTCAGGAACGAGTCCGGGTATTACCTCTGGTGGTGGCGGGGTCTGGGACGGCTCTGCCGAGGAACACCTGGATTTTTGGGCCGCCTTCGGATATCCACCTCCAGATTCTGGAGCCCGTTTCGGTGGATGGCTGGATTTCAGCGGGAGCGCCGGCCTTGCGCGCGGAGGTTCGGCGGAGAATCGTGGACGAATTAGATCGATTCCGGGCAGAGAAGGTCTAGCTTTTCGCGGCAGTTCCCCGCCCTTCTCACGGGCCGTATTGGCGCCATCCCACCGGTCTCCGTCCGCGTAGGCCAGGATTCCATGCGCGCATCCTTTCTCCACCAGCGCGCGCTTCTCGCTGCGATTCCGCACGCCCGTTCCGCCCTGGCCGGCAGCCATTCCTTCCTCGGCAATCGCAGGGCCGCTGAAAATGGATGCGCCAGGAATGGTCCCAGCCGTTTGCGAGAAGAGTCGCTCAAAATCGCCCAGGTTTTTGTGGATAGCTCTTTGGTCGTGTACGGCGGCACTTTACTCGAAGTCTTGCGCCACCGCGCGGTGCGGCCGCGGATAACGCGGCGGACGCGGCTCGCACACTCCGGCGAGTCCAGCCTCTTCTTCGTCATCCGCGTCGCCG